>CAVAHD010000012.1:0-65145 GCA_963588475.1 Oscillospiraceae bacterium
ACAAAATCATCATGCAGTTCGACGGCTACAAGCTGTTGAATATGGATGAGGTGAAGTAGTTGGTGTGGATGCAAAAAGCCCAAGGCGTGTGCCTTGGGCTTTTTGCGTTGATGAGCTTTGCTGCCCTATCGTATGTATTTGCTCTTTATTTCTTTTTGATGAGGACTTGCCAGTAGCCTTCGGTGTGCTGGGTCTCGGAGAGGACAGTGTGACCTTCCAGACGTACTGAGCCGGGGACGTTTTCTATTGGCTTGCCGTCGTCAAGCAGTATCTCCAGTACGTCGCCAGACTGTAGGGAGGCCAACTCCAGCTTTGTGCGTACGAAGTTCATTGGGCAGAGCACGCCGCGTAGGTCCTTGAAACGGGCTACGGCTGTTTCCTCGTTGGCGGCTGCTGGGGCTTCTGCTGACTCAGCTGCTGGTTCTTTTGCTGGGGTTAGGTCAGCTTTGGGGGCAGTCTCAGCCTTGGCTGTAGCCTTGGCTGTAGCCTCGGTTGCCTTAACCTCAGCAGCTGGCTCTGTTGCTTTAGCCTCTTCGACCGGTGCAGCCTTTTTGAATTGCAGAGACTCGTCCATGCTCTCGTAGAGGGCTATGACGGCATCGGCAAGGGCGTTGGCCTTGGCGTTGTCGTATGTGCCGGCTTCGCTGTTTGCCTTTGCAGCTTCGATGAGTTGGGCGTATGAGGCATCTACGTAGCCGGTCTTGATGAAGTGTTCCGTGAAGGCATCGAATACTCCGGCGGCATCCTGGGGGTCCAGACCACGGGTGACGAGGAGCATGCGAGCTGCGTGGAAGATGACGGCGTAGGTGTCCTTGTCGCGGGCTTCGGCGATGCTGTCCTTGTCTACGGTAATCATGTCGAAGAGTCCGGCGGAGCACTCTGGTTTGCCGCGCTTTGCTACGTTGAACACGTCGTCGCTGCCCCAGTCGAAGTAGTAGTTCTTGTCCTCGGAGAAGAGAGGCACGTGCGAGTACTTCTCCACGAGGGCTTCGGCTGCCTTACGGCCAGCCTTGCTGCGCAGCCATTTGCCGAAGGACAGCTTGCGGTCGAATACCTCAGCCAGTTCGGCGTACTCTGCGAAGCGTGCTGCGAGGTCAACGACGAACTTAGGTATGTCGTGCGCGTTTACCATGCCGATGCTCTCAGCCAACTTTGGCTGGTCCTCGTAGTTGGCTCCTACGTATATCTGGTATGCGGGGTAGACGTGGTCGGTGTGCAACACCTTGCCCACGAAACCGAGGTCGGTCCAAAGGGGCTGTCCACAGAGGTTAGGGCAACCGGAGATGTTGATGCGGGCATCGTCGAGGAGCTCCAGGTCTAGTCCACTGTTCTTCAGCGCGGCGTATACAGCGTTGGCCAGTCCCTTAGAGAGGCAGATGCCGAGTCGGCAGGTGTCGGCTCCCGTGCAGGAAACGATGTTGTTGAGCACGGCGGGCAGTGTGGCGTCCGGGGTGTATGCGGCTATCAGCTTCTTAACCTCAGCGAGGCTCTCCTGCGGAATGTTGCGCAGACGTATGTTCTGCTTTGGCGTGAAGCGGACGGTGTGCTCGCCGAACTCAGCTACCTTGTTGAGCAGTGTCTTCAGAGCCTCCACCTTGTTCTTGTCGTCGAGATGTACGTTTCCCCATACGAATGGGAGTATTGTCGTGGCCTTTGCCTTGTCGTCTACGGGAGTGGTGTCCACGTCGAGCACCTTTGAGCCTTTTGCCTTCTCCTCTTCAAAGTACTTGTCGATGAGGCGGAAGGTCTCCTCCTTGCCGAGCTTGTAGAAGATGAAGCGGATGCGCGCCTTGTACTTGTCCTTGCGGTTGCCGTGGGCCATAAAGAACGTCTTCATGGACTTGACGAGGGCGTAGAGGTCCTCCACGGGCATGAACTCCTTGTAGAGCCACCCCACGGTAGGCTTGCTGCCTGCTCCGCCGCCGATGTACACCTTGAAGCCGCGCTTGCCGTCGCGTATCTGCGAGACGAGGCCGATGTCGTTCACGCCGGCGTAGTCGATAAACGCAGGATTGCTTGAGAAGGCAATCTTCATCTTGCGTGGCATGAGGTACGAGTCTGCCTCGGCCACCATCTCAGAAGTCAGGGCATTGGCGTATGGCGTAGCGTCGAAAGCCTCGTCGTAGTCTATGCCGGAGAACTCGCTCACGATGATGTTGCGTATCGTGTTGCCGCCGCCGCCCTTGGTGGCCAGTTCTGCCTTCTGCAGCTCGGTGAGTACATTCTGCACATTATCCAGCTTGAGGTTGAGAATCTGAATCTCTCCACGTGTGGTGATGTGCAGCAGGTTGGAGCCGTTGCGTGTGGCAATGTCGATGATGTCGAGCAACTGGCGTGGTGTCACTACGCCGCCCGTAGCACGGATACGTGCCATGTACACTTCGTTCTTGCGCTGTTCGTAGACGCCCATCGGCACACGGAAGGCCTTGAACTCCGTGGTGCTTATCTTGTCGTTCTGGTAACCACGTGCGAGTGTTCCGAATTTCTCTATGTCTTGTGTTAAGCTTGCTGGAATCTTGTACATAATGTCTTTGGCTTTGTGTATTTACAAATGCTTGTCTATTTCCTCTTTTATCTTAGCCGCATTGACGGCACCTGCGAGGCGTCCTACTTCCTCGCCATTCTTTACGAGAAGGATGGTGGGTACGTTGCGAACGGTGAAGCGCTCAAGCAGCTCCTCGTTGTTCTCGGCGTTATACTTGCCTATGATGGCCTTGCCCTCATACTCTCCTTCGAGGCTCTCGAAGATGGGGGCCAGGCGTTTGCATGGTCCGCACCATGTAGCCCAGATATCAATGACCACGAGCTTCTCCTGCTCGAAGAGTTCCTTATAGTTGTCGTCTGTAATTTTCATGTTGTGTGAGAGTTAGTCTTTTGTTGGGTTACGTTATTATCTTTTGTGCAGTCCGCACTCCTTGTGCTCGGGGTCTTCCCACCACCATCGTCCGGCGCGTATGTCCTCGCCCGGCTCTATGGCTCTGGTGCATGGTTGGCAACCGATGGAAGGGAATCCCTGGTCGTGCAGCTTGTTGTAGGGCACGCGGTTGGCCTTGATGTAGTTCCATACGTCCTCCTCGGACCATTTGGCGAGCGGGTTTACTTTGAGCAGTCCGTTGTTCTCGTCCCACTCCACCACGTGGATGCCCTTGCGTGTGACAGCCTGCGAGGCGCGCAGTCCGCAAATCCATACGTCCAGCGTAGAGAGGGCGCGCTTCAGCGGCTCCAGCTTACGGCAGCGGCAGCAGGCCTTGCGCAGTTCTATGCTCTGGTAGAAGGCGTTGACGCCGTTCTCCTTAACGTATTTCTCCACTCCGGTGTGCTCCGGCGAGAACACCTCCAGGCGTATGTCGTATTTGTCCTCCGTACGGTCTATGAGTTGGTAGCACTCGGGGAAGAGGCGACCCGTGTCGATGGTAAAGATGCGTGCGTCGGCCTTTGTCTTCGCCATCATGGCGGTGAGCACCTGGTCCTCCAGTCCGAGACTGGAGGCGAGGGCTATGCGCTGACCGTATTTGGGGAGGAAGTAAGCCAGTATTTCCTCTGGCGTACTGTCCTTGAATTGCTCGTTGAGCTGTTGTGCAAGTTCATTCATGTTTTGTTCCTTAAGACGGGTGTGTACGGTACGTTCCTTATTCAATAATCATGCCAGCGCCTACTGTCTCGTTGGTGCCCTCGGCGATGAAGATGAGCGAACCGGTGGTGCGGTTGTCCTTGTAGAGGTCGTATGCCAGCGGCTTGGACACCTTGAGAGTCACCTTCGCGATGTCGTTCATGTTTACCTTCGGGTCGTCGGTGATGTTCTCAAGGGTGTTGATGTTCACCTTGTAGTCGACGGCGGTGACGAAGCCTTGTACCTCGTCTGCTCCGTGGCGGATGACGTACTTCTGGCGCAGCTGGAGCGGACGGTGGTTGAGCCAGCATACGAGCAGCTCTACCTGCTGTCCTACCTTAGGCAGTTCGTCGCTCTTTACAATCTGGCAACCGCGGCTTACGTCCACGTCGTCGGCCAGCGAGATACTGACACTCTGCGGTGCCTGTGCCTCCTGCAACTCTGTAGTGCCCTCGTCGATACGACTTACGGTAGACTCGGTGTATGAAGGCAATACGGTAACCTTGTCGCCCACCTTAATGGTACCGCTTGCTATGCGTCCAGCATAGGCGCGGTAGTCGGGCCACTCGGCAGTCTGAGGGCGCACTACGTACTGCACGGGGAAGCGGAACTGCTGCAGCTCTATGCCTTCCTTCAGAGGCACCTGCTCCAAGAGGTGAAGCAGCGTCTCGCCCTTGTACCAAGGAGTGTTCTCGGACGGGTTAACCACGTTGTCGCCCTTCAGGGCTGAGATGGGTATGAAGTATACGTGCTTCAGTCCGAGCAGTTCTGCCACGTGTGCGTACTCGTCCTTGATGCGGTTGTAGACCTCCTCGGAGAAGTCCACGAGGTCCATCTTGTTGATGGCCACGATGACGTAGTCGATATTGAGCAACGAAGCGATGTACGAGTGACGCTTTGTCTGCTCGATGATGCCGTTGCGTGCGTCAACAAGGATAATGGCTGCGTCGGCGGTGCTGGCACCGGTCACCATGTTGCGGGTGTACTCGATGTGTCCCGGAGTATCGGCAATGATGAACTTGCGCTTCGGTGTGGCGAAGTAGCGGTAAGCCACGTCGATGGTGATACCCTGTTCGCGTTCAGCACGCAGACCGTCTGTGAGGAGTGCCAGATTTACCTCTGCATTGCCTAGACGCTCTGAAGCGGCCTCAACGGCCTCGAGCTGGTCTTCGAAGATAGATTTTGAGTCGTACAGCAGTCGACCGATGAGAGTTGACTTACCGTCGTCCACGCTGCCTGCGGTGGTGAAGCGCAGCAACTCCATGTCAAGATATCCTTTGCCTGTATTTATATTGCTCATAGTTTGTTATTGTCAATAATGGTGTGGGGAATAAATGTTGTGTATGATTAACGGGGCTGTCCGCATAGTTGCGGGGCAGAATCAGAAGTAACCGGCCTTCTTGCGGTCCTCCATGGCAGCCTCGGAACGCTTATCGTCGGCACGTCCGCCGCGCTCTGTCACACGTGAGGATGCTATCTCGTCAATGATATCCTCGATAGTGTCTGCTGTAGAGAGGGTAAGACCCGTGCAGGTGATGTCGCCGATGGTGCGGCAGCGTACACGCTTCACCTCCACCTTCTCGTCCGGCTTGAGCTGCATGAACGGGTAGTGGGCCAGCCACATGCCGTCACGCTGGAATACCTCGCGCTCATGAGTATAGTAGAGCGACGGCAGAGGGATGTTCTCCTGCAGAATGTACTGCCAAACGTCCATCTCGGTCCAGTTGGAGATAGGGAAAACGCGGAAGTGCTCGCCCATGTTCTTCTTGCCGTTGAAGATGTTCCATAGCTCGGGGCGCTGGTTCTTCGGGTCCCACTGACCGAACTCGTCACGGTGGCTGAAGAAGCGCTCCTTGGCGCGTGCCTTCTCCTCGTCGCGTCGTGCTCCGCCGAGGGCAGCGTCACACTTGTATTCCTCCAGCGTGTCGAGCAGCGTCACCGTCTGCAGCTTGTTGCGTGAGGCGTTGTAGCCCTTCTCCTCTACCACGCGACCGTCGTCGATGCTCTTCTGTACGCTGCCGACGATAAGCTTTACGCCGAGACGCTTTACGAGTTCGTCGCGAAACTCGATGGTCTCCTTAAAGTTGTGACCGGTATCTATATGTAGGAAGGGGAACGGAATTGGTGCCGGGTAGAAAGCCTTGTATGCAAGATGCGCCATGACGATAGAGTCTTTACCGCCCGAGAAGAGCAGTACAGGACGTTCAAACTGGGCTGCCACTTCGCGAATGACGTAGATGGCCTCCGACTCCAATTCTTTCAAGTGTGTAATCTTTGTGCTCATGAATCTGTGTCTTTATTTGTTTAATTCCGAGTGCAAAGGTACGGCTGTTTCGCCACGTGGCAAATACCCCCATAGTGGGAATCGTATCACATACTTATGTGACACCCCTTCGTCTGCCCGGCACATTTTCTATCCATAACGTTTTTGTATGTCAGATTTTTTCACTACCTTTGCACCCGAATTGCGGTGAAGCGCCCAACGGAGGGTTGCCTTACCTTATTATATATAGAGAACTATGACACATGGACATGAAGTACTCCACATGATGGAGGGTAACAGCTATGCTACTAAGCAGCAGCTCATCGATGCTATCATCGAGCGTTTTGGCGCAGAAGAACAGTTCTATACCTGCTCTGCCGAAGGCATGACAGCAGCAGAACTGGTAGATTTCCTCGAGGCCCGCGGCAAGTTTATGCCTGCAGCTGGTGACGACGACTTCACGGTGGACATCACAAAGGTCTGCAACCACTAAGCGTTACATATAAGAATACTGCAACTGACAAAACGGTTGTTATACGGACTAATAAGGGAGGACACTTTTAGACTCCCCCACCCCCTTAGTCCCGAGTGCTTGATAAACCTCGTAAAAAACAAGAATAATGGAAAAGAGAACATCTCAGGTGAGTGTGCTGTTTATGCTTTTCAGCGTACTCTTTTGCGTTTGCCTCATTGCTGCAAACGTGCTCGAAACAAAGCAAATCGCGTTTGGAACATTCTCATTGACCGGTGGACTCATCGTCTTCCCCGTCAGCTACATCATCAACGACGTGGTATGCGAAGTATGGGGCTACGGCAAGGCCCGCCTGCTGATATGGCTGGGATTTGCCATGAACTTCTTCTTCGTAGCTCTTGGTGCCATCTGCGACGCCATCCCCGGAGCACCTTATTGGACTAACGATGCCGGATTCCACGCCATCTTCGGTCTGGCCCCACGTATTGCCGCTGCCTCATTCGTAGCATTCATCGTTGGCTCCTTTGCCAATGCCTACGTGATGAGTGTGATGAAGATACGCGACGGAGGCAAGCGCTTCTCCCTCCGTGCCATACTGAGCACCGTGGTAGGCGAGTCGTGCGACAGTGTCATCTTCTTCCCCTTGGCCTTGGGCGGCATAGTACCGGCATCGGAGTTGCCATGGCTGATGCTCTGGCAGGTAGTGCTGAAGACGGTATACGAAATCATCGTGCTGCCTCTGACTATCCGAATCGTGAAGGTCACGAAGGAGTACGAAGGCGAAGATGTCTACGACAATAACATCTCCTACAACATCTTCAAGATATTCAACTTGAACTAAAACAAAAAAAGCCATTAATCGACGCACGTCGATTAATGGCTTTTTTGCTATAACAGATTACAAGCATGCTACAGTGCGAAATTAGAACGTTATCGGCTTGCCAATGCACCCGTTGGGGGCTTGTATGTACAGCATGGCACAGACGGTGGCGGCAATGTCCGTCATCTTGTATGGGGCAGTTGTCTCGCCGTGGGTGACGTGCCAGCCCATGAAGATGAGCGGGATATGCGTGTCGTATGGGTTCCAGGCTGAGTGGGTATTGCCTCGTGGACTGCCCGAGTCGTAGTAGCCGGGTTTTAGGACTATCTGTACGCCGCCGCTGCGCTCGCGGTTGTAGCCATTGATGGCGCGGCATTTCACATCGTCTGGAATGCTAGTGACGGAAGTCTTCTCCATGTCGAAGGCGTAGAGCACGTCCTTGTCGCGCTTGAGCACGTCGACGACGATCTGCTTGACGGCTTCGTAGTCGAGGGAGAGGGAGTCTATTGCGGCAACGTCAAGGAACACCTGGTTGTTCATCACGCTCTTGACCAACTGTGGTGCTGAGGGATATTTCGCTGCCAGCGCTTCGCTGATAGACTTGGCGGCGTCCCGTGCGCTCCACGTGCCGGCCGGTATGTTCTGGTCTTTCATGAACGTGGCGTTGTTCACGCCGCCGTGGTCGGCAGTGAGGAAAAGCAGGTAGTTGCCCTTGCCCACCTTCTTGTCGAGGTAAGAGAGGAAGTCGGCTATGGATTGGTCAAGACGCAGGTAGCAGTCCTCTATCTCTACGGCATTGATGCCGACTTGGTGCGCCAATATGTCCGTGCTCGAGCAGCTGACGGTTATCATGTCCGTCTCCTTGCCTTGTCCAAGTTTCTCTCCCTCTATGGCAGCCTTTGCCGCATCGAACGTGATGTTGTTGCCGAACGGCGTACTGCGCAGTATCCAGTAGCCGTTCTCCTTGTAAAGGCGTGGCAGGTCGAGCGGCAACACAGCCTTCTCGCCTCGTGTGATGCCTCCTTCGTATGGGGTCTCGTCGGCGGTGCTCTCCGTGTAGGTCTCTTTTGGGTAGAGCGTGCTCCACTGCTCTGAGAGGTATTTGTCGGCAAGTTTCTGCTGGTTGAACTTTACGAGCCAGTCGGGCAGTTGGTCCATGTAGTACGTGCTGGTGATGAACGTGCCTGTCTTGTCGTCGAACCAGTAAGCAGCGTTGGCGTGGTGGCCGGCAGGCAGAATGGAGGCGCGGTCTTTCAAGGCAACGCCAACGACCTTGGAACGGTTGTTGGTGGCAAGGCGCAGCTCGTCGCCGATGGTGGTGGTCCACATGTTGCGTGGCGACATGCGGCACTTCCTGTTGTCCGTGCCGACGGGGGAGACGGTAGGGTCGTCCGTGCAGTATGCTATTTTTCCATTCTCCATAAAGTTGTTGCCGGCAATGCCGCTGATGGAAGGTACGGAGCCAGTATATATGCAACTATGGCCAATAGCGGTGACGGACGGGATGTACGGTATACTCGTGTTGGCGCAGGAGTAGCCTTCGCCGAGCAGCCGCTTGAAGCCGCCCTCGCCATAACGGGCGTAGTAACGGTAGAGGTAGTCCCACCGCATCTGGTCCACTACGAGTCCCACCACGAGGCGCGGACGTTCCGGTTGTGCTTCGGCAACACCGCAGAAGGTGCAAAGTGCCAATAATACAGTAACAATCTTCTTCATTTGCTTAGACTTACTTTTAAGTAACGCGACAAAGTTACTGCTTTTTTTCGAGAAATCGCCTTTATCTAGTGACGGAACTTTGTCCTGCAGCTAAATAAAGGCGATTTTCTGTTTGATATGACGGTATGGCTACAATCTCATAAGTATAAGATTTACTCGTCAGCCTTGGCAGCCTGCACGATGTCCTCGTAGAGGTCGTCGACGGCTTCGAGACCGATGGAGAGGCGTATGGTGGTATCGTAGACATCCATGGCGCGGCGTTGACTACCGGAGAACGGACCGAAGATGGTGGAGGCCGGATGGATGGCCAGCGACTTGTTGTCGAAGAGGTTGGAGGCGCGATGTATTACCTTCAGACGGTTGATGAAGCGTATGGCAGCCGCCTTGTCCTCAAGGTCGATGGTCATCATGGCTCCTGCCGTCTTGCCGTAAAGGCTCTGGGCGCGCTCGTAGAAGGGGTTGTCGGGCAGTCCGACGTAGTTGACGCGCTTTATCTCGGGCACGCTCTGCAGGCGTGTGGCCAGCTCGAGGGCGTTGGAGGACTGTACACGGTAACGGGCATCGAGCGACTCCAGTCCGAGTGTCTGCATGTATGCGGCGTGTGGAGTCATGTAGGCTCCGAGGTTGAAGAGCAGTTCGAAGCGTATGCGTGCGTTTACCTTCGGGAAACGGCCATACTCTATGACGAGACCGCCCAGCGACGTGGCACCGCCGCTGATGTATTTTGTGCTGCTGACCACCTGCACGTCGATACCGATAGCCTTGGCGTCAAACTCGGTGAAGGGGATTAGCGTAGTGTCGGCGATGAGCGGCACGTTGTGTTCGCGCAGTACCTCGGCGAGGGCGCGTACGTCGGCCACCTCCATCTGCGGATTGGTGATTATCTCCAGGAAGAGGCAGCAGGTGTTCTCGTCCACGGCGGCGCGCACGGCATCCAGGTCGAGCAGGTCCACCTCGCGTGTCTCTATGCCGAGCGGTGCGAGGGTGTTGCGCATGAGGGCTATGGTATTGCCGAAGAGGTGGCTGCTCGTCACGATGTTCTTGCCTGCAGCGGCAAAGGTGAGCAGTATGTTGGCGATGGCTGCCATGCCTGTGTTGAAAGCGAATACGTTGGCGGCACCGGTGAGTGCCTTTACGCGCTCCTCAAAGAAGGTGACGGTAGGATTCATCACGCGCGAATACTCGGGGTCGAGCACTCGTCCGCAGAAGACGTCGGTCATCTGCTTTGCCGTCTCAAACTCGTAGGCGCAACAGTGGTATACCGGCATGCTCAATGCGCCGTAAGCGTCCGGTTTCTGATAATTCGTAGTGGTGGCAATAGTCTGTTTTTGCATATCTTCTCTATAGTTGTTTCTATTTAGCTGAACGCTCCGTCGAGGTAGCGTTGCGTGAGTTCGTTCTGTGGGTTGTTGAAGACGTCGCGTGCGGCTCCCGTCTCTATCACTTCTCCGAGGTACATGAAGATGACGTGGTCAGCTATGCGCTGCGCCTGTTGCAGCGTGTGCGTCACCATGACGACAGTGTACTCGCGCTTGAGGTCGACAAAGAGTTGCTCTACCTTCTTTGACGAGATGGGATCGAGCGCCGAGGTGCTCTCGTCGGCAAGCAGCACGGATGGCTCTACGGCGAGCGATCGTGCCAGACAGAGGCGCTGCTGCTGTCCGCCGGAGAGACGTGCGGCAGGGGCTGAGAGGCGGTCCTTCACCTCGTCCCAAAGGCCAGTGACACCGAGGTAGTGGCGCACCACTTCATTCAGTTTGTCCTTGCTGCGCACACCGTGTATGCGGCAGCCGTACGCTATGTTGTCGTAGATAGACATGGGCAGTGGGCACGGGCGCTGCGGCACCAGTCCGACATGGCGGCGCAGTTCGATGAGCTTCGTGCCGCGCGCCTTCACGATGTCGCGGTCGCCAAGGAGTATCTGTCCGTCGATGTCCACGCCTTCGGTGGAGTCTATGAGGCGGTTGAAGGTACGTAGCAGCGTCGACTTGCCACAGCCGGAGGGACCGATGATGCAGGTAATCTTGTTCTTCGGTATGTCCAGCGTGACGTTCTTCAGTATGTGCGCGTCGCCTATGTGTATGTTAAGGTTGCGCACATTGATGCCGTTGTGGTCTATGTGTTCGAATTTTTTCGTAGGGTTGAAGTCTGCCATGTGCTCGTTGTTTCGTTTCTTATTTCAAGTGCAAAGGTACGGGGATTATGGTGTGTGGGCAATCACATAAACGTGTGAGGAGCTTAACTAATAGGGGTTATTGTCCTATTATAAAAATGACAGTAATTTTGCAACCAGAATACAATTCATAATTCATAATACAGAATTCATAATTGGCTGGCGCTGACGTTGTGCCAATATTGAAACAACTATCCAATAAAATGATAAGTATCGTAGTAACTTTTTATAATGAAGAGCAGAGCATCATCTCTTGCCTGCAGAGTCTCGTAGCCCAGACGGCCCAGCAATGGGAGTGTATTGTAGTGGACAACGGTTCGACGGATGCCGGCGAGTTTCAAGTGCGTTCATACCTTATAGACCGCCGAATGCGACTGGTACACCTCGACCAGCGCCTGCCCGTATGGGAGGCACGCCGCAGGGGTCTGGCCCTGACCTCGGGCGAATGGGTGGTGTACCTTGACGGCAACGACTATCTAGAGTCCAACGCGCTGCAAGCCCTCTACCTGGCGCTGAAGAAGTACGGCACCAAGTGTGCCATAGGCAACTACGCCGTGATGCGCGGTGCAGACAAGCAGGTGGTAAGCCATCTGCAGGACTGCAAGCTGACGGGACAACAGATAGTGGACGGTGCAATGAGCGTCGTGACGGGCAACAGCATATTCAGCCGCGACGTGGCGTTCGAGCCGGACCTGTGGCCCACGCTCGACTTCGGGTTCACGGAGCACGTCATACTCGTCAGCGGCGAGCGCGAAGAGCCGTTGGTGAAGCAGCGCGAGCCGTCCTTGTGGACAAAGATACTGAAACGATTGAAGTTGGTAAAGTAAAAATGATAAAGGATTACAGATTAGTAAAAGATACAGCGGCAGGGTGGGTGATGACAGCGTTCACCCTCTTTTCCGTTTTGCTCGTCATTGCCTTGGCCGTTGGGCTGTGGTACAAGTCGAGCGAAGTCATGCAGGAGCACTCCGTATGGCAGTTGCTGACGAAGTCGGAGTGGAAGCCGTCCAAGAACCAGTTCGGCTTTCTGCCGTTCCTTGCCGGCACGTTCTACGTGACCGGTGCCGCCGTGCTGATAGCTCTCCCCGTCTCGCTACTCATGGCGGTGCTGCTAACGGAGTACTCCCGACCAGCCGTACGCAAATACATCTATCCGTTGTTGGACATCCTGGCCAGTCTGCCGTCGGTCATCTTCGGCGTATGGGGCACGCTGGTCATCGTGCCTCTCGTCAGCGAATGGGTAGGACCACTGGTGGGCACCGCCACGTCGGGCTACACGCTCCTGTCGGGCGCCGTGGTGCTCAGCGTGATGATAGTGCCACTGCTGGTCAGCCTCTTCATGGAGATATTCTCCAACGTCAGCCGAGAACTGCGTGAGGCATCCCTGTCGCTCGGTGCCACACGTTGGCAGACTACAAAGCACGTCGTGCTGCGTGCCGGACTATCCGGTATCATAGCCTCAACGGTGCTGGCCATCAGCCGTGCGCTTGGCGAGACGATAGCCGTGCTGATGGTCTGCGGGAACCTGGCCATCATCCCTGGTTCGCTCCTCGATGCGTGCTACCCCATACCGTCACTGATAGCAAACAACTACGGCGAGATGATGTCGCTGCCCCTGTATGAGTCGGCGCTCATGTTCGCCTCGTTCATACTCTTCTTTGTCGTGCTCATATTCAACCTCGGAGCAAGAATATACTTAAAGAGCAAGCAGAGCAATGCTTAATTCATAATGCAGAATGCAGAATTCATAATTGGGCTGCGCGGAGGTTCTTTTGCACAACAATCTAATAAAGAAATTGACTAACGAATGAAATATATAGAGGAATACATAGCAAGGGCATTGATGGTGGTATCGCTACTGCTTGTGGCAGGCAGCGTTGTCAGTGTGCTTTGGAGCATCATAAGCAAGGGTGCTCCGGTATTGACGTGGGAGATGGTGTCGTCCATCCCAAGCGCAGGGTTCTACCTCGGCGGCGAGGGCGGATTCCTTAACGCCATCATGGGCAGCGTGTACATCGTACTCGGGGCCACGTTCCTTGGGCTTATCATCAGCATCCCCGTAGTGTTCTATCTCAACGTATATCTAAAGCTGACATCACGTTGGGGCTACATCGCCCGTCTGGCATACGACGTTCTGTTCGGCGTGCCCAGCATCGTCTACGGTGCCTTCGCCTTCACCATCATGGTGGCGGTGGGCATACGCGCCTCGCTGCTCGGCGGCATCTTCGTTGAGACGCTGCTCATTGTGCCTATATTAATAAGGAGTATGGACGAAGTGGCGCGTACCATCCCGAAGGGACTGCTCGAGGCAGCCTATTCGCTCGGTGCCACCCGCCTGGAGACCATCGGCGTTGTACTGCGCCAGATAGCCCCCGCCATAGCCACGGCGACACTGCTCTCTGTAGGCAGAGCGATGGGCGACGCCGCCGGCGTGATGTTCACAGCCGGATTCACGGACTACGTCCCCGAATCACTCACCGACAAAGCCGCCACCCTCCCCCTCGCCGTCTTCTTCCAACTCTCCGTGCCGCAAGAAGACGTGCAGAACCGAGCCTACGCCGCCGCCCTAGTACTCACCATCGTAGTGCTCATCCTAAGCATGACAGGCCGCCTCATCATGAGGTATTTCTCGAAGAACAAAATATAGGAAAGCCTTGCGATTGTCGATTCTACTCGTTATTATCTCTCCGCCCAGTCGCTGCGGTCGAGCGCACGGTATGAGATGGCTTCGGCTACGTGCTGGAACTTTATGTCGGGCTCGCCTGCCAAGTCGGCTATGGTGCGGGCTACCTTCAGTATGCGGCTGTAGGCTCGGGCTGAGAGGGAATAACGCTTCATGGCCATGCGCAGGCTCTCCATGCTTACCTCGTCGAGATGGCAGTAGCGGTTGATGAGGCTCTCGCTCATTTGGGCGTTGCAATGGATGAGGGGATGGTCCTTGAAACGTTCCTCCTGGATGTGGCGCGCCTTGATGACCCGCTCGCGGATGGCCTCGCTCTTCTCGCCTTCGCGCTGCATGGAGATTTCCTCGAAGGGGACGGGGCTTATCTCGCATTGTATGTCGATGCGGTCCATCAGCGGACCAGAGATTTTGGACATATAGCGACTGCGCTGACCGGGGGTGCAGATGCAGTTGTGAGTAGGGTCGCCGTAGTAGCCGCAGGGGCACGGGTTGGCACTTGCCACGAACATGAACGAGCACGGGTATTCCGTGGTGTATTTGGCACGCGAGATGGTTATCTTGCGGTCTTCCAATGGTTGGCGGAGCACCTCCAGGGTGGACTTATTGAACTCGGGGAGCTCGTCGGCAAAGAGCACGCCGTTGTGCGCCAAGCTTATCTCGCCCGGCTGTGGTGATGCGCCGCCGCCCACGAGGGCTATCTGCGATATGGTATGGTGTGGCGCACGGAAGGGACGCTGAGAGATGAGCGACTGGTCTGAGCCCAGCTTGCCTGCCACGGAGTGAATCTGCGTTGTCTCGAGACTCTCCGCCAGCGAGAGGGGCGGCAGTATGCTTGGCAGTCGTTTGGCCATCATACTTTTGCCGGAGCCCGGAGGACCTACCATGATAAGGTTGTGGCCACCGGCGGCAGCCACCTCCATTGCACGCTTCACGTTCTCCTGACCGCGTACGTCGCAGAAGTCATTCTCGAATTTGTATTGCTGCTCGTAGAATACCTTTCGGGTGTCGAAAACCAACGGTTCGAAGTCGTCGCGCTGGTCTGACAGGAACTGTACTACGTCGCTAAACTTTTCCATGCCGTAGACATCAAGATTGTTCACCACGGCTGCCTCACGCTCGTTCTCCTTAGGCACGATGAGTCCCTTAAACTTCATCTTGCGCGCCAGTATGGCTATGGGCAGGGCACCCTTGATGGGCTTCAGCGTGCCGTCCAGTCCCAACTCGCCCATCAACATATATTCGCCAAGGTGGTCCTCCGGCATCGCCTCGTCGGCAGCCAGAACGCCTACTGCCATGGCAAGGTCGAAGCCCGACCCTTCCTTGCGCAGGTTGGCAGGGGAGAGGTTAATGGTGACGGACTTGGCCGGGAACTTATAACCGCTATATCTGAATGCTGTACGTATACGGCTGTTGCTCTCGCGCACGGCAGCGTCGCCCAGTCCGGAGAGGGTCATCTCCTGACCGTTCTCTACACTGATTTCAACTGACACGATGTTTACCTCAAGTCCGTTGACTGCTGCACCGTATGTCTTTACAAGCATAAGATTGGTTTTGTGTTAGGATGTTTTTGTTTATAAGGCGGTAATCTGACAGAACTACCATTTAGTCTTGTTTGCCGTTGCCTATTCTCTTCAGAATCATTGCCGTTGCCCCCGACCGCGAGTTGACGTATGTGCCGGCGGCGTTGGCTGCAGTCTGGAGGGCATCAGCATCGGAGATGAAGCGGTCCATGATGTTCTTGAAATCTGCGGCACCTGTTATCGGCAGTCCGCCGCCGCAAGCTTTCAACTCCAGAGCCTCCTGGAATTTCTCGTGGTTAGGACCGAAGATAACGGGAATGTTCCATACGGCAGCCTCCGGCAGGTTGTGAATGCCTACGCCGAAGCCGCCTCCGACGTACGCCACCGTACCATATTTATATATGGACGAGAGCAGTCCGAAGCAGTCGATGATGAGCACGTCGGCTTCTGGCAGTGCCTTAGCCTCTTCCAGGGAGATTTGGGTGTAGCGCATCACCTTCTTGCCGTCCAGCAGACTTATTATCTGCGACAGATGCGATTCGTCTATGACGTGCGGCGCAATGATGAGCTTCCAGTCCGGGTGTGCCTTGAAATACGGGATGAATATCTGCTCGTCGGGCAACCATGAGCTGCCGGCGATGAATATCTTCTTGTCACCGCAGAATGTCTCTACGGCAGGCAACGTCTTGCTCTGGCGTGCTATCTGCGTCACACGGTCGAAACGGGTGTCGCCCGTCACGTCCACGTTGTCTACACCGATGCCATGGAGCAGTTCGCGGCTGCGATCGTTCTGCACAAAGAGGTGGGTGAAGCACCGCAACACGTGGCGATACTTGTAGCCATACCACTTGAAGAATATCTGCTCCTCTCGAAAGATGCTGCTGACGCTGTACGTGGGCACGCCACGGTGACGCAGTATGTGCATGTAGTTGTACCAGAACTCATACTTGATGAAGAACGCGACGCACGGACGCACAGCACGCAGGAAGCGTCTGGCGTTGGTCGGCGTGTCTATCGGCAGATAGCAGATGATGTCCGCCCCCTCGTAGTTCTTGCGCACCTCGTAGCCTGAAGGCGAGAAGAAGGTGAGCAGTATCTTGTGGTCGGGGTGTATACGCCGATACTCCTCAATGATAGGGCGTCCCTGCTCGAACTCGCCAAGCGATGCGGCATGGAACCATGCGTACGCTGCGTCGGGGTCTACCTTATCCTTGAGGATACGGAACGAATCGCGCTCTCCCCGCCACATTTTCTTTACCTTCTTGGATAAGAAACTTGTGACGAAGATGCCGAATTCGAATATGTAAATAATTAGATGGTACATTCAGACTAAGGTGGTGTTGAACGTCTCTCTCTGTAGTGGGTTACTTGAGCACTTCGATGGCCTTCTTGATACGCTTGATGCACTCCTGCTTACCGAGGTAAGCACTGATGTCAAACATACCGGGACCCTTGCCCTCGCCAACGAGGCAGAGGCGGAAGGCGTTCATCACGTCGCCCAACTTGTATTCCTTGTCCTTTACCCACTGCATCACAATGGGCTCCTGCCCCTCTACGGAGAAGTCCTCGATGCCCTCAAGCACCTCAGCCAGTTCTGCCATCACCTTGGCGGAGTCTTCCTTCCAACGCT
The DNA here is from genome assembly GCA_963588475.1 of Oscillospiraceae bacterium. GTDB lineage: Bacteria > Bacteroidota > Bacteroidia > Bacteroidales > Bacteroidaceae > Prevotella. The sequence continues at coordinate 16,888 of CAVAHD010000012.1, forward strand.
TCTTGACAGTCTTCTCGTCGTACTGCTGCGGAGCGAAGAAGAAGAACGAGCAGAGCGGCCACAGCTCGCTGATGAAGTTCACGCGGTCCTTCATCATGGCGGTCACCTTCACCACCTGTTCCATGGTAGCCTCAGCACCGTTGTTGGCAACGACGGGTGCAAAGAGTTCTGCCACTTCCTCAGCAGACTTCTGGAGGATATACTCGTGGTTGAACCATATACCTTTCTTATAGTCAAACTTTGCGCCAGCCTTTGAGCAGCGCGAGATGTCGAACGCCTTGACGAGCTCGTCGAGCGAGAATACCTCCTGCTCCGTGCCTGGGTTCCAGCCCAACAAAGCCAGGAAGTTGATGACAGCCTCGGGGAAGTAGCCACTCTCGCGATAGCCAGAGCTTACCTCGCCAGTCTTCGGATCGTGCCACTCCAAGGGGAATACAGGGAAACCGAGACGGTCGCCGTCGCGCTTGGACAACTTACCCTTACCTTCCGGCTTGAGCAGCAGAGGCAGGTGTGCAAACTGCGGCATGGTGTCCTCCCAACCGAATGCACGGTAGAGAAGTACGTGGAGCGGTGCAGAAGGCAGCCACTCCTCGCCACGTATCACGTGGGACACCTCCATAAGGTGGTCGTCCACGATGTTTGCAAGGTGGTATGTGGGGAGTTCGTCCGCGCTCTTATAGAGCACCTTGTCATCAAGGATGTCAGTCTTGATGCGCACCTCGCCACGAATAAGGTCGTTGACGAGCACTTCCTCGCCCGGCTCTATCTTGAAACGTACAACGTACTGGTTTCCGTCGGCGATGAGTTTATTTACTTCCTCCTTGGTGAGGGTCAGAGAGTTGCGCATCTGGTTGCGGGTGTGGGCGTCGTACTGAAAGTTCTGTATCTCGCCACGCTTAGCCTCCAGTTCCTCCGGAGTGTCGAAAGCGATGTAAGCCTTGCCATTGTCCAGCAACTGCTGCACGTACTTCTTGTAGATGTCGCGTCGCTCGCTCTGACGATAAGGTCCCTTGTCGCCGCCGAACGTCACGCCCTCGTCAAACGTGATGCCGAGCCATTTGAAGGAGTCGAGAATGTACTCCTCAGCTCCCGGCACAAAACGGTTGGAGTCGGTGTCTTCGATACGGAATATCATATCGCCGCCGTGCTGACGTGCAAAAAGGTAGTTATACAACGCTGTGCGCACACCGCCGATGTGCAGTGCGCCGGTAGGACTGGGTGCAAAGCGCACTCTTACTTTTCTATCGCTCATTAGTGTTTATTTATTGACTGAAAAGGGCCGAAAAGCCCATAATTTGTTGCAAAGTTAAGAAATAAAATCCTTAAAAGACAATTTTCTCGACGATTTTGCACACAGTACGCTTCTTTTTTAGTATTTTTGCATTCAATAATTAGTAAACGCTGAAAATATGGCAATGGAAAACATCATAACGACCAAGCTGACCGGATGGAAATCCGTACTGGCAGTGTTGGGCGTTGTGGCCTTCGCCGTGATGTGCGTGGTGCTTGCCATGCCGAATACGGAGAAACCACGCTTCTCGTATACTATCAACGAGCCTTGGATGAGCGCGCAACTCATTTCTCCGGGCGAGATTTTGATACAAAAGGACCCCAAGACGATAGAGCTGGAGCGCGAGGAGGCCATCCGCAACGAGTACCTCCCCTACTACAACTGCGACATGTCCGTGGCACAGGCACAGACAGACCGTCTCCTTAAGACATACGGCGAGGGGGCTGACGGCGTGTCAGCTTATGGCATACAGGTGGTGGCGGACGTGCTGAAGCAGGTCTATTCGCAGGGCATACTATCGCAGGCGGACTACTCCCGTCTGATGGGCACCGACACGACAGCCTCCATCATCTGTGTAACGGACAAACAGGCGGAGCACCGCTACGTCAGAGACCTCTACTCCGTCAAGGGTGCCTACGAGGCGCTGTTCCAGGACCCACGCCTCAACGGCATGCAGACAACGCTGCAGCAGCTGAACCTCAACGAGTATCTGCAGCCCAACGTGAAGTTTGACGAAGAGCGGAGCGATCAGGCCAAACAGGACATCATAGCCACCATACCGACGAACTCCGGCATGATGAAGATGGGACAGGAAATCATCAACCGCGGCGAGATTGTGACGGACGAAAAAGCGCGCATGATAGACAGCTACAACGAGTTTATCATGAGCAACTACAAGGACAACGGCTACCAGATATACTTCACCAACATCATACAGGCGTGCTACGTGTCGATGCTCCTGTTCTGTCTTGTAGGCTACATACTGCTCTTCCGGCGCGACTATATGCAGAAGCCGCGTTCGTTGGCCATGGTATTGTTCCTGATGATAGTGTTCCCCGTCATCAACGCCCTGCTGATGCGCTTTGACCCCCGTAACGTCTACATCCTGCCCATCTGTCTGGCCCCGATGTTCGTACGCGTGTTCCTCGACTCCCGCACGGCGTTTATGGTTCACGTCACGCTGACGCTGATATGTACAGCTGTTGTAAGCGACAAGTTTGAGTACATTCTGGTTCAGAGCGTAGCCGGCTTCGTAGCCATCTGCGCCCTGCGCGAACTCTCCAAGCGTTCGCAGATATTCTTCACGGCATTCCTCGTCTTCGTCTCCTACATGGTATCGTACACCGTGGTAAAGTACCTCGACAACAAGGACATCGCCTTCGACGCCATGCGCCATTCCTACTACTGCTTCGTGGGCAACGGTGTGCTCCTCTTGCTTACGTATCCGTTGATGTTCGCGGTGGAGAAGGCGTTCGGGTTCATCTCGCCTGTGACGCTGTTTGAGCTTTCCGACACTAACCGCAACCTGCTCCGCCGCCTCTCCGAAGTGGCTCCCGGCACCTTCCAGCACTCCATAATGGTGAGCAACCTGGCCTCCGCCATCGCCTCTGAGATTGGTGCCAAGAGTCTGCTGGTCCGCGTCGGCGCGCTCTACCACGACATAGGCAAGATGGTGAACCCCGTATTCTTCACGGAGAACCAGGCTGGTGTCAATCCGCACTCACGCCTCACTCCGCAGGAGAGTGCGCAGATTATCATCAGCCACGTCACCGAGGGCGTAAAGATGGCAGAGAAATTCGGCGTGCCCGACGTGATACGCAACTTCATACAGACGCACCACGGCCGCGGTATGGCGCGCTACTTCTATAATACGTATAAGAACGAGCACCCCGACGAGGAGGTGGACGAGCGTCCATTCCGCTACCCCGGACCTAACCCATTCTCGCAGGAGCAGGCCATCCTCATGATGGCGGACACGGTGGAGGCTGCGGCACGCTCGCTTCACGACTACAACGAGGAGAGCATCTCCACACTCGTCAACCGCATCATCGACGGCCAGGTAAAGGAAGGCTACTTCGCCAACTGCCCTATAACGTTCCGCGACATCGCCGTGGCCAAACGCGTCCTCATAGACCGTCTCAAGAGCATCTACCACACGCGTATACAGTACCCCGAACTGAAAACAAAAGAAGCACAGCAGTGAACCGCAGTCTTTCCTCCCTCTCCCGCTGGTGGCAGTCCAAGGGTTTCGGCATAGAGTCGCGCACGGACTTCGACTATCTTCACGACGTGCTGCGTGAGCGGCGACCCTACTATGCATATGCCGAGCTGGAGCAGTCGCACCCCGAGGCCCAGCATGCCGAGCACCGCCTGGCGCAGTTGCTCTTCCGCATCAGCAATGCTGAGCAGCCGTCCGAAACACGCCTGTTGGGCGTGCCGTCCGCCCTCAACGTGGAGGCATTGCAGAAGGCAGGCTCCACCAAGCGCGGCGGAGTGATGGTCTTCGGCGAGGGTGAAGTGACGCTGCCGCACTTCCACGGTATCAGCGTACTCGTCTTGACTCACATCGACACGCTCAACGACACACTCTGGCAGCGCGTACTCGAGACCCCGAACACCATCACGTACGACATGCAGACCGTTGGTGTAGCCCTCTTCCGCAGCGACAGGTACGCCGAACATTACAATATACAAACACCCTAACCCATCACACCCTATGAAACTGACAAAGATATACACTCGCACCGGAGATGCCGGCGACACATCGCTCGTTGGCGGAGTGCGCGTGCCCAAGGACTCCGCACGACTGGAGGCCTACGGTACCATGGACGAGCTGTCGTCCCACCTCGGACTGCTGGATGCCCTCGTGGACGATGCCGACATCAAGGCACAACTGGAACGCATACAGAACACGCTCTTCAACGTATGCACCTACCTCGCCACAGACACCACGCAGACCCCCATCTACCCTTCCGCCCAGTTGCCGGAAGGAAGCACCGCCTTCCTCGAGCAGCAGATAGACGCCATGAACGAGTCGCTGCCCACGTTGGACAGCTTCGTGCTCCCCGGCGGTTGCCAGGCTGCAGCGCAATGCCACGTCTGCCGAACGGTATGCCGACGTGCCGAGCGGCGCATCGTCAGCATAGGCAAACTGGACGACGAACAGGGGGCAGACGTACTGAAATACGTCAACCGTCTGTCCGACTACCTCTTCGTTCTTGCACGCAAATTAAACTTTATTAATCATACACCCGAAAAAACATGGCGTAAGTTTTGATATTCGGGAAAAATATTGTAAATTTGCCGCCGTTGAAAAGAACTACATGTACAACTAAAAACAGATAGACCATGTATTGGACACTTGAACTAGCATCAAAACTGGAAGATGCACCCTGGCCAGCAACAAAAGAGGAGCTGCTTGACTACGCCATGCGCTCAGGCATTTCCATGGAAGTAATAGAGAATCTTGAGGAACTCGAAGACGAGGGAGATCCCTATGAATCCATTGAAGACATCTGGCCGGACTACCCGACAAAAGAGGACTTCCTCTTTGACGAAGAAGAGTACTAAGCCAAAAACAGCCGTTGGACGCACCCCAAGCATCCAACGGCTGTTTTTGTTTTGGTTACAACGTCAGCCTCATCCCGGCCACCTTTACTTGTTGTTACTACGTCAGCCCATCCCAGCTACCTTTACAAGCCAAGTGTGCGGAACGACTTTGGCTATCAAGCGGTAAAACTCATCCTTATATGGTTATCTCCAGCAGTATACCCTCAAAGCCCCTTACGCAACTTTCGTAGTAGCCATCGCCCGTTGTGCGCGGACCGCTGAGCGTCTCGTAGCCGCCGGCTTTAAGTCGGGCAGTCAATTCGTCCACGCCCACCTTGCTTCCCACTGCAAAAGACAGGTGGATAAAGCCCGCATGAAACAGGCTCCCATTGTCGCCCTCCACTTCAGGTCGTGTCATGAGTTCCAGTCTTGACGCTCCGTCGGGGAACGTCAGGATGTACGTGCGGAGATTGGTACGTGGGTTATGGTACAGGCAGTTTGCCGTTCCATTAAAATACTTCTCAAAGAAGGCCTTCATGCCCTCCAAGTCTCTGCAATAGAGTGCTACGTGTTCTATCTTCATTTGTCAAACTTTTAGTCAGTATGGTACTCCCCATTTTTAGACATAGTGAATCAACTTCTTCGAAATCAATTTACAGTGCCAATTTCCCTACCCACTCATTGAACAAGGGACACTTCTCCCGGATCTTCTTTAAACCTATATCCATAGCTATGCAGTTTCCGAATATTACCTTGTTATAGTCAGGGATAGCTTCTATCAATCTTTTAGACGGAGCTGTCTCAGGGCTATTGTTTATCAGCTCCGGATTTCCAAATGCCTCTGCTACAGCTTCCAACTCATCATAGTTGATTTCATTCCTGTCGAAACTATTCAAGAACGCACTTACATCACTAAAGAGCAGACCTTCAAACTCATGAAGCTGTATATATGGGATAAAACGATAACGGTACTGCTCGGGAATGTCCGCCGCCATCCTATCCATCAGGAAATGGATGCGTTTCCCCTTATCGGCTATGCCCTTCGCCTCTTCCCAACCGGGGAAAGCAAACTGGTCCTTGATACCATAGTAATCCACCAGCATACTGACGTACACATCTCCCTCTTGGAGATGCTTCATGATTTGCCTTTTGATAGCATCCCAAGCTACTATTCCGCCATGAGAATGCTTGATAAGCGGGGCCTCCACATAGACTTTATGCTTAGCCAATTCTGTCCCTAAGACCTCCATGCAAAACTCCTGTTCTGTAGGACCCTCACAAATAATGATTACCCGTTTCATCGTGGTTGCCCTCCTTTCAGTATGTTTTGCTTCCACAAATCGCCGAGGGTATATTCATCGAGCCATTGCTCCAGCTCCTCACGGTTCAGACGATTGACGACTGTGCCATCCTCATTCTGGTTGACGGTCAGCACATCCTCTGGCTCGAAGTTGCTGATAAGCTCCGCGCTCTGAGTGGCAACAATGACTTGCGTTCCCTTTTGTGCCGCCATCTTTATCAAGCCCGACAGTTTCTCGATAGCCACTGGATGCAAACCAAGCTCCGGTTCGTCTATGATGATGACACGTGGCAACCATGGCTGCATGAAGAGGACAGCCAAGGCGATAAAGCGGATGGTGCCGTCCGACAGGTCAGTAGGTCCGTATATCATGGAACTATACTTGTCCTGCCATTGCAGGCGAACCATATCTGCCTCTGTGGGTTGGAAATAGAAGTCGGAGAAATAGGGAGCTACGCTCTGGATAACACGGACAATGCGCTTGTAGGCCATCGGCTTCTCCCGTTGTATGCGGTAGAGGATAGCTGCCAAGTTCTCTCCATGCTCATACATGCGATAAGCATCATTCACGATATGGCTGTCGGCGGTAAAAGGCGAACGGCGACCCGTATCGTGGAAGTGGAACTTGCGGATTTGGGATATATATTCATTGAGATAATCGCCCGGTTTCGTGCCTACATATTCCTTCAACTTAGACTCGTCGGCATACTGGTTGATGTTCACACTTTCTGTAGCCGCAGGCGTTCTGTTGTAGCCAATGGTTTCTTGCTGTATCATCAATTTGCCGTCGGACTCCATCAAATCCAACTGATAGAAGTTTCTGTCTTGCCTCAGTTCCAAGCTAATTGTCTCCGTCATCTTTCTTCCTTGGTAGAGCTGTTTGTCCACTCCACCAACCTGGGCGACATACGTTCCCAGTCTCTTCTCATAGACGTTGCCCAACATCTCGAAAAGAGACAAGAAGTTACTCTTGCCAGCCCCATTGGCACCAATCAGCAGATTGATGGGATGCAGCTGGACTTCCAACTTCTTGAAAGACTTATATCCTTGTATCTTTACATATTCCATTTTCTTACATCTTACGGTTCCGTCTCTTGCCTTATTCTGCAGAGATTTCCAACATCATACCTTAACTTTTTCTGCAAATGTAAGCAAATTCCGACAAAGCTGCAAGAAAACAACGAAGATTTTCTTGCACAGGTTAAAGCTACCTCGTATTCCTCAGTTTGAGCATCGCCCGGTGCGCCATGTCGTGCGTCTCAGGCAGTTGGGCATATTTGTGGTAAGGTATGGTCTTTACCGCCACGGACGTGTGTCTCTCTTTGGCGGCAATGCACGCTTGTATGATGTCTGCATTGGCAGATTTCTCCGTGGGTGACTTGTCGAAGTTATGCTGGATATACGACACATTAGTCAAGAACACGATGGTTGCGCCCTCGGGCAGAACGTCCATCGCATGAAGCATCACGGTGAGCATCATGCGGAACTCCGTTGTATGCAGGTCGGCAATGTCGTACTGCTCCACGACCTTGCCGTCCTTCTCCATGATGTACGCTCCGCCTCCGGCACGCTCCTCGTGGGCATAGTCGCAACTGCCGCCCACCCATATATAATAGGTAGCGGCATCCATGCGGAGCTTTATTGATTTTTGCTTCATCATTTTTATATTAGCATTGAAGTTTGCGCCATTCTATTGATAATCCACACGGCAATAGCGAGTTGCAGTATGAATACCAATGGCACCCCATACTTGAATTTCTTGTGCATCGTCTTGTGGTGCCACACCCTCATGCCGCACCACGCCCCGATGCTGCCGCCAATGACGGCAAGCAGGAGCAATGTTGCTTCTGATATGCGCCACTTGGCATGCTTCGCCTTGTACTTGTCAATGCCATAGACCACGAACGCCACAATGTTGATGGCGAAGAGGTAAATGAGAATTGCGTTGGTATTAGTCATTCGTATATCCTCCGCCACTCCAGGCAATGTCAGACTGTATGTTCTTACTTCCTCAATGTTCATAGCCGGTAGAAACACTTTTATTTATAAGCAATCATAATTCCTTCATTTTGTCAACAAGCTGGGAAAGCGGCAGCTTTCCATGGCAACTACATGTTGATATATTTCACTGGATTCTGGCTTTTGCCGTAAAAGGAGGCTACACTTTTCCCGATATATTCAGAATGATCATTTTCTACGCCAATGAACTCATATCGTCCCTGATACGTAGGATTGTCCGTCAGTTTCCACTCAATAGGGATGTAGTCTTCTTCAACGATGCCGTTTACAATGGCAAGAACGTGATTAGCTTTTGAAACACGTTTGCCGTCAACCTTCCAGTATTTGCGTGACATTTCGTATAGATTCTCTCGCTCGTATTTGCCAACCTTTACACATACAATGCGGTCTGTCGCGCATGGAGTCAGTTCCTTATTCATACTATCTATATATTACCATTTTTTGTCTTCCGCATGTCGTTATCTGTTTACGAACGGGTCAAGCAATGCCAGCAGTTCATTGCGCGACATGGCTCCGCTTTGCCTGTAAAGCATCTCGCCGTTTTGGAAGAGCATCAAGGTGGGCACAGATTGTATCTGATACTGTGCAGCTATTTGCTGGTGTTTGTCCACATCCACCTTGATGATACGTATCTTGTCACCGAGCGTTGCTTTCACTTGCTCAAGCACAGGGTGCATCATCTTGCATGGCTGACACCACGTAGCGAAGAAGTCTACCAATACTGGCTTCTCGCTCATTATTACGTCATTAAATGATTCCATCGAATTAGAAGTTTAGTTTTACGTCCTTACCAAACGGAGCCAGTGATAACCCTGCCATTTTGAAATATTGCTTGACAAACGGAATGCCGATGATGGTGATGAAGAGTAGCACGCCGAAGAATCTTAGTTTGGCAGAAACAGCGGGATTCCACATATCATACTTATTGTTTCAGAACAATCCAGCGACCTTTTTTGTCACTTCCTATGCGTTGGATAATTCCTTGTTTTTGCAGTTCTGCCAATTCCCTTTTAAGTGTGCGTAAGGAAAGGTTAATGGCTTCAGACATTTGAATAGTTGTAATGTCTGCCGATGATTTTATCAAGTCGCAAATGTCCCTATGACGCTGTGATAACACAAAATTATTTACAGTGCCATTTACAGTGCCATTTACAGTGCCATTTACAGTGCCATTCCCTCCGACATTGCGATAGATGGTGAGTCGCGTACCGCTGGCATTGTTCTCTATCTCTGGCTCTTGAAGGTTGGCATTCCTTAACCCTTGCCGTATCTTGTTTATGCCTCGTCCCCATGTCTCAATGAAGCCAGCCTTGTAGAATGCGTTGGCAAGGTTGCGGTTGCGAGGCTGGGAGGCGTGTTCGGCGAATAGCTTTTCCTGGTCAAGTCCGTCAGGGAGGTTGCCGTCGTTCCAAATCGTGATACGGTCATCGTACACCTTCATTTGGGTATGTACACCCATGTAGTCGCGATGCACAATGGCATTACATATTGCTTCGCGCAGCACTTCTTCTGGTATCTCCAGCTGTTCGATGCGTGTTATCCCCTCGTAGTGAATGGGTGAAAGAAGATACTTGGAGCGTAGCAGTTCGATGATGCGATTTACCATTTGCAGGATATTCCCGTCCACGACATCTTGTATAACCAAGTCGCTCTCGTCACGGCGGAACCTACCGATGCGGAAATCGCAAGATACGAAGAAACGTCTTGGATTCTTGCTGAAGAGCAGCAGGGCGGCTTGCTTGAGCTGTCCGTCGCCCGTCATCAAGTCCAGACTTCGTAGCACGGCCTCAGTAGACGATGTATATGCCTCGCCTGAAATTCGTCCCACCTCGATACCTTTGCGCAAGAAATAGTCGATGGCAGCACGATCGATATCGTCAAGTGTGGCATTGTCCAACGGCATGTCGTCCCACGATTTTCCTATCTTTTTTAGGATGAAGTTCTGCAAGGCGAGTCCTTGTAATTCCTGTTTGGTAGAGCCGCTGCGGTAGTGGTACGCTCCTCGGTAGGTGACGGGCATACTGCTCGAAGCTACCACAATCTCGATATACTCCTTCCCGTCCTCCGTAAGTAGGTTCACATCCTCTACGATACCAAGATAATTGACAATCTTATTGGGAATGTCCTCCATAAGTTTCTTGGCATCAGACAAGCCAATCACCTCTTTCTTGTCGTTCACTCCGATATAAATGCGACCGCCGTGTGCATTGGCAAAGCCGCATATCCATTTCAGATATTCGTCTCGCCACGACTCCTTATATTCTATATTCTGACTTTCGCTCAGCATAATTCCTTCAAGATAGGATAATCGATTTCTTCTACTTTTTCTACAATTAAAGCAAATTCCTACAAAGCTGCAAGAAGTTCCTTACCGTCAGAAAACGCGTTGCCAACTCGCTGACCAAGCTCCATGTAGCCATGGCGTATCGGGTCAAAGGTGATGAGGTGCATCTTCTCCATGTCGGGCTTGCCGTCCTCGGCGAGATACTCTTCCTTGCAGACGATATTCACAATCTCGGCAACGATGTAGTAGCCCGTCTCGCTCTCGTCAATCTTCTCCTTGATGCGGCATTCCAGCGTCATTGGGAAGTCGGTGAAAATAGGAGCATCTATGTTCTCTGCCTTCATTGCCGTCCAACCGGTTTTCTCTATTTTGTTCGGCTCATTCTTGGCACTCACCATACCCACATAGTCTGCTGCCACCATAGTCTCCTTAGTAGCAAAAGCCACAGTGAACTCACCATGGCGGTTAAGATTATCCGTTGTGGCATGGCTACCCATCGAAATCATTATCTCCTGGGCATCCCACTGACCAGCCCATGCGGCGTTCATCGCATTGGCAACTCCGTTCTCGTTATATGTACCGATAATCAGTACAGGTTGTGGCAAGAGCCACGCTTTCTTTCCAAAACTTTTCATTGTTCTCTGTTGACTGTTATTTGTTGATGTACTCCAAGATCTGCTCCGCATGAATCTTGGTCTTTATTTCCTTGGGAGTAAAGATTTTCTCAATCACGCCCTCCTCGTTGACGAGGTATGTGGTGCGGAGGATGCCGATGGTCCTGCGACCGCAAGCCACCTTCTCGCCCCAACAGCCCAGCTCCTGCAAGAGCGTGGTCTCCGTATCGGCGATGAGCGGGAACTCCAAGCCTTTTGTCTCGGCAAACTTCTTCTGAAGAGCCTGTTTGTCCTTGCTGATGCCGATAATCTCGTAGCCGGCAGCAGCCAACTCCTCCTTGTGCGCCTGCAGGGAACAAGCCTCGGCGGTGCATCCGCTGGTGTTCGCTTTGGGATAACTGTAAAGCACTATCTTGCGACCACGATAGTCGCTCGCCTTAATCTCACGTCCGTCCTGGTCAATTCCCAGAACCTCAGGTATTCTGTCTCCTATATTCATAGTTGTTTATCGTTATGTTGTTATTGTATTAATTCAGCCAACTGGCATAATTTTTCCTTTACCACGTCATCACATCCCAGCCACCTTTACGAGCCATGTGTGCGGAATGACTTTGGCTATCAGGCGGTAAAACTTGTAGAATGCGCCTGTGGTGTATACCGCTTGTCCACGACTTGCTGCTCGCAACGACTTGACGGCGGCTATGGCAGGATCTATCTGCGGAAGTCGCTTCTGTCCTGCTGTGAGTTGTATGGAGCCGTCACCCTTCACCATCTCTGTCAGCATCAGTCCTGGACACACGGCACAGACATTTATCCTTCGGTGCTTTAACTCTTCACGCAGTCCCAAACACAGAGCAGACAAGTAAGATTTTGAGGCGCAATATACTATCTGGTTCGTATTAGGCACAAAAGCGGAAGTAGACGACACTTCAAGTATCGTACCTCCATCCACAATATATGGAAGACACACTTTAGTAATGGCAGTCGCTCCTTTGCAGTTGAGGTCGATAATCCGCAGCATGTGCTCCTGTTCCATTTCCTCGAATGGAGCACCGCCCATTATTCCTGCATCGTTGATGAGCACCTGAATGTGCGGTTTTTCCATGCTCAGTCTTTCGCCAAACGAGACATAGCTATTCATGTCAGCCATGTCCATAGGGATGATTACGCACCGCTTGTCGGGATGCTGCGCCGCCACGTCCCTCAAACGCTCCTCGCGCCTAGCAATCAGCCACAGTTCGTCAATGTCGGGAAACAGTTTGGTCACAGCATCTACATAGCATGCGCCAAGCCCCGACGAGGCTCCTGTGACAATGGCAATGTTTGTATTTTGTTGCTTCATTGTTTTCTTTATTGTCTTCCGTCAGCGAAGGTCAGCTCTTCCACTTCCTCGTCGATGCGTTCTATCTTGAAAGCACTTGCATTCAAGTACTGTTATCTTGCATTTATGTTCTATCGCCATAATTCCGTGTGGTTTTTTGTTGATGTACTATAGTAAATCGATTTCGGTTACAAAGGTACTATAAAAACACAAAACTTAGCCATTTTTGCCTCTTTTTATTGGAAATGGCGAAGTTTTGTGTTGGTTGCAACGTACTCACACCTTGGACACCACATGGTGGAGCTTGCGAGACATCACGCAAGAAAGCCGTTCCGGACGATTGTTGACAGTTGCCATCCACGTTGTTGACAGTTGCCGTCCACGTTGTTGGCAGTTGCCATCCTCGTTGTTGACAGTTGCCGTCCACGTTGTTGGCAGCTGCCAACAATCGTCGATACTTGGATTCTTGCTCATCGAAAAAAGGGGCCAGCACCATCATTTCACGGTGCAAGCCCCTTTGTTCTTTGGTTCCTTGTCTGACCCCAGCGAGGGGTCTACATTATTATTTCCAGCTTTGGCACGCCTCCGAATATGCCAGAGGGCTTTAGCGCGTCATTCTTAGAGTATATCTGCGGTTGCGAGAACGTTACCCTTTCCGCTTCCGGCAAGGCGACATCGCCTATCATACGGTTCGACAATACGTTAGTCACACTGAGCGAGATGGCGTTTTTCCCTTTCTTTATATAGGGTGTAACGTCCAGGCGCCACGGCGAGCACCACATCACGCCCGCGTCATGGCCGTTCACGCTCACCCTTACATTGCCGTTCACCTTTGGCAGCGTCAGCATATAGCGTCCTGTCTTCTTGCTGACATTCAGCGACATCTCGTAACGGCAAACGCCGGAGTAGTATCTTATTGCGGGGTCGTCGCTCTTGGTCCAGTCCGTGAAACTTTGCCCCTCCAGACGCTTTCCTATATTTACGAATGTCAGGTCTGCCGTCTCCATTGGTATCACTTCGACGGGTTGTTCGCTATATATCCTGCGCTGCAACCCGTCGACGCGTTCATCCGCCAGCACCACGAATCCGGCCTCGTCAGGTTCCAGGCGCAACGGCACCGTCATGCTTCCGCCCTCTGCCGCCAGTATGTCCATGCTCTGCCTCGTACCGTCCAAGGGGTTCCAGTAGTACGCATACTTTCTGTTCGCTCTCAGTCTGACTACTTCCTCATAGCGTTTCGCACTATGGTTCGCTATGAAGTAAATCTCTCCGTCAACGAGTCTGCGATGCGAGAACCATAGCTCGCTCTTCGGACTGTGCTCTGAACTGTCCTCCATATCCGGCACTCCCGTCTTTGTCATCTCTGAAGTGTCCGCCCTTTCCGTTGTCACCTCCCAGGTGTATCCGTTCGGTATGCTATCGGGCAGCCATGCCGCCAAGAGTTTTGTCGGTGGCGTGTCGGGCAGTTTTATTCTCATATCCACGACGGGGTCTCCCTGCCTCATCATTGCCGCACAGCGTGCCTGATAGTCCCAGAAGCCCTGGCTGTCCGCCCACAGAGTGTTGTTTCTGTTCAGGCAGTAGTGTCGGCCGCCTCCGGTGCTACCGGGGAAACGGTCCAGCCATGGCTGGTATGCTGACGCGCACACCACAAACTCGTTGACGTGGCACGAATAGGCATAGTCTGCCAAGGGCTTCACGTCCCCGAGCGTTTCCGAGAACTTCATGTCGGTGAATGCTTCGGCCGACGCTATCTTCTTGCCGTACCTGTGGGCCGCCGACGCACATTCCTTTATGTCGTAACTGCCGTCCTTGTCGCGTGCCCAAAATTCTCCCTGCGGTTTGTCCACCATGCCTTTCGCCCTGAAGTTGTCGGCTACCATGCTCAGTCCGTTGCCAACAGCCTGCGCCGTCAATGTCACGCCGTTCTCGCGACACAGTCTCTGTATGGTACCGAAGTACTTGTCGCAGACCAAGTCGGCTATCGTACGCCTGACATCTGCCAAGACGCTGTCTGTCTTCTCCGGCGACACCATCACATAGCCCAGCATCGCGGGCAGCCACCTGCGCAGGTCGTAGCCTCGTCTTGCCTTAAACTCCCTCTCGAAGTCGGCAGTCCAATTCTGCGCGGCGGCTTCGTGGCTGTCCATCGTCACGCCCACGGGCTTCACCCCGATGGCGGAGAGGGTGTCTATGATAGGCTGCGTATAGCTCTTCCAGTGCTTCAATACTCCCTTGTCGGAGAGCATGTCCGCTTCCAGTCCCAAGAGGTTCTTTCTGCCGTGCTTGGACCTGCCGCCGGTCGCCTCCGACTGCAGTCGCACCACCATCCAGTTTCCCTTGGGCACGCGCCATTGCAACGTATCGCCATGCGCATACTCCGTCACGTCCACGACATCATTGATATCCTCTGTACACACCTTATATATACTATAGTCCAATGGCGTGACGAACTCTGAGCGCAGTCCTGCCCGCTCCTGCCAACCAGTAAGGCGTGAGAAAGGCGACACCCTGACATTGGCAATAAACTTCTCCTTGTCTTTCCGCTGCAAGAGCGCCGGGTCCGTAATCCGCGTTCTGAAATACTTCGCCCGCACGGGTGCAAAGCCGACAGTCTGCTCCGAACACGAGGGCGACCCATATACGGGCGGCAACTGGCACACTTCTCGCCATGCTACGCTGTCGTCCGAAGCCTCAAGCACTCCCACGGCAGGGCGTTCCACGAAGAGCATCCCGTCCTTGGCGGTAGGTGTGTTCATCGCTCCGTTGCGCGACTTTCCCGTTGCCTTGGTGGTGTATGTGACGGAGCGCATGGCCTCTGGCGCGTAGTCCCTTAGTCTTATGGCAAATACCGCCACGCTCTGCGCACTGTCATCTTTCGATGCTACGGGCAACATTACTTTGTCTCTTTTCCGTTCCTTAGCACCTACAATAGTCTCCGCACCCACCAACCGGCGCATCGCCTCGCTTTTCTCTATCCATTTCCCGCCCATCACGTAGCCGTTAGATATGTTTATTTCGAAGGTCAGGCCTATTCTTTTCGCTTCCTTTGCCGCAAACTTCAGCATGTTCCACCACTCGGGCGACATGGCATCGAGTGCCTTGTCCGTAGGCTTGTGCACCTGGTCGTAGTACACCACTCCCCCTACCCCAGCCTTCTTGTAGGCCTCGAGGTCGGCCGTTATGCCCTCGCGCGTAGTCTCCGTCTCGCCGTGAAACCACCATACCTTCGTCCTGCACGTGTCTTGGGGCACGCTGAATACTCTCCACGCGTCCTCCACCGTCTGGGCGTTTACGGCAAGGCTCGCAAGAAGTAATTGTGCCAATAGAGTAGGCTTTACCACTCTATATAATGTCTGTCTCATGTTCTTTTATTTTTATTCAAATTTACTCCGCTGCCGTCTGCTCTTTGCTCCAGTTGACGAGGAAGAGAGTGTCGGTGGCGCGCGTGAAGGCGGTGTATAGCCAGTGGATGTAGTCGGGGGTTAGCATGTCGTCGGTCATGTAGCCTTGGTCTACGTAGACGTGGCTCCACTGGCCGCCCTGCGCCTTGTGGCAGGTGATGGCGTAGGCGAACTTTATCTGCAGGGCGTTGTAGTAGATGTCCTTCTTTATGGCCTTCATGCGGTCGGCCTTGTGGGGCAGATGGGCGTAGTCCTCCATCACGCGGTCAAAGAGCTGCTGCTGTTGCTCTGGGGTGAGGGCGGGCGAGTCGCTGTGCAGGGCGTCGAGGATGGCGGTGATGTCCATCTCGGCGTTGTCGTAGTCGGGGAACTCGAGCGTCAAGTCGGCAAAGCGGAAGCCGTACAGCTCGCGGATGTTTCGCACGCGCCGCACCACGGCCATGTCGCCGTTGGCAATGAACGTCATCGTCTCGCCGTTCTTCTCGCGCTCGGCCGTCTCCTTCTCGTCGAAGTAGTGGTTCTTCACCACCATGATGCGGTCGCCCGAACAGAGCTCGCCGTCGTGGTCCACCACCTGTAGACGGATGCCCTGGTTGTAGATGGTGGCGCGCTTGTTGCTGCGCGTGACGACGACGGTGTCGTCCTCCCCCACCCTGTAGTAGCTGTCGCCCAGACTCTCGATAAGCTCGTTGCCGGGTACGTTGCGCACGTCCTTGAAGCCCCGGAAGTGTATCTGGGGCAGTTGCGTGATGTCGTCGTGGGTTATCATCTGGCGTATCATGGTGGCGTTCCACAGTATGCCGGACTCCTGCTTTTGGCGCACCACGTCGGTGAGGTCGCACTCGTGCACGTCAAGCCCGTAGCACCCCATCACGCCTGCCTGCAGGGCTGGTGCCTCGTCCTCGCCCACGGGAGGCAGCTGCGCCGTGTCGCCCACGAGCATCAGGCGGCAGTTGCGACCGGAGTAGACGTACGTCACGAGGTCGTCGATGACGCCCCCGCCGTTGCCTATGAAGTTGGGCATGCCCTCGGAGGGCATCTGCGGCATGGTGCTTATCATGGAGGCCTCGTCGACGACGAAGAGGGTGTCCGTGTGCAGGTTGACGTCGAGGTTGAAGTCGCTGCCGTTGCTCTTCTGGCGGTATATCTTGCGATGGATGGTGCTGGCGGCGCGGTCGCAGTTGAGGGACAGCACCTTGGCGGCGCGTCCCGTCGGGGCGAGCAGTATGACCTTCTGGTTGAGCGACACCAGCGTCTGCACCATGGCGGCCACGAGGGACGTCTTGCCCGTACCGGCCGAACCGCGCATTATCATGGCGGGCATGCCGCGGCGCTGGGCCAGGAAACGACCGAACGTGGCGAGGGCGGCGCGCTGGCTCTCCGTAGGCGGAAAACCGAAACGCTGCAGGATGAGTTGGGTGAAGTCTGCTATGGTCATTGTAGTGTTTTAGGGGAAGAAGGGGAAAGAAAAATTTGCCGTTGTGCTTATTATTTTGTACTTTTGCAACGGCAAAGGTACAAACTTTTTGCGACACACCGAAAAACGAGGCAACAAAATGACAACATCCACAGCAGACTGCACCACCGCTCCTCCCGCCGTACATATCCGCGTGGGACAGGGCACGCTGTCGTTCCTGGTAAGAGGGGGCGACGGCACGATGACCTACCACCCCTACAACGTGAAGGAGGGGATGTCCATCGCGGCCAACCTACGCGAGGCGTTCCGCACGGAGCCGTACCTGAGGGATGCCGGCAGCCGGGCGGTGCTCTCCGTTGCCACGCCGATAGTGCTCATCCCGCTGGAGGAGTACAACGACATGGCGGACTTCGACGCCGAGGAGACGTACAGTTGCATCATCACGGGCCACAAGGGGGAGACGAAGGTCACCGCGCAAGTGGCGGAGCTGGATGCCGTCGCCGTATTCCCGGTGAACAACGACCTGCGCATGGTCGTTGGCGACCACTTCCCTAACGTGGAGGTGCGCAACGTCACCATCCCCGTGTGGGAGCACCTCTACAACCACTACTACCACGCCGGAATACACCGTAGGCTGTTCCTCTATTTCCACGACAAGAAGATGGACGTGTGCGCCTTCGACAAGCACCACTTGCGCTTTGCCAACGTCTTCGACGCCGCCAGCGACCACAATGTCCTCTACTATATATTATATGTATGGAAGCAGCTGGGCATGAGCCAGCAGAACGACGAGCTGCACATCGTCGGCGACATGACGCCCGACGCCTGGCTCACCTCACGGTTGAAGACCTACGTGGCACACGTCTATTTCATCAACCCCAGCGCAAGCCTCAACCGCTCTCCCCTGGCAGGCATACAGGGGATGCCGTTCGACTTGATGCTCGTAAAAGACTAAGGAAAAGAACAAGAAAATGCGAATAATAACAGGACAATACAAAGGGCGCCACTTCGAGGTGCCACGCACATTCAAGGCACGCCCCACGACGGACTTTGCCAAGGAGAACATCTTCAACGTCATGATGGGCTACATCGACTTTGAGGACGCCTCCGCCCTCGACCTCTTCGCTGGCACGGGCAGCATCTCGCTGGAACTGCTCTCGCGAGGATGCAACGAGGTGGTCAGCGTGGAGATGGACCGCGACCACGCCAACTTCATACGCCAGTGTGTGGAGAAGCTCGGCACGCTCAACCACAACCTCGTGCGCGGCGACGTCTTCCGCTTCCTCAAGTCGTGCCGCAAGCAGTTCGACTTCATCTTTGCCGACCCGCCATACGCCCTGCCCACCCTTGCCGAGATACCGGACAAGGCGCTGCCACTGCTGAAGGACGACGGCGTCTTCGTCTTCGAGCACGGCAAGCAGTACGACTTCTCCCAGCACCCCAACTTCGTGGAGCACCGCGCCTACGGCAGCGTCAACTTCTCCATCTTCCAGAAGAAACAAGAATAAAACCAAGTGATAGACAGACAGACTATAGAACGCATCAAGGACACGGCGGACATCGTGGACGTCGTGTCGGAGTTCGTGTCCCTAAAACGAGTGGGCGCGAACTACCGTGGGTTGTGCCCGTTCCACAACGACCATACGCCGTCGTTCTACGTGTCGCCCTCGCGCCGCACGTGCCACTGCTTCGTATGCGGAGAAGGCGGCGACAGCGTCGGCTTCATCATGAAGCACGAGCAGCTGACCTACCCCGACGCCTTGCGCTGGCTGGCCAACCGCTACCACATACAGATACAGGAGCGCGAGCTCTCCGACAAGCAGAAGCAGGAGAACTCCGAGCGCGAGTCCATGTTCGTCATCAACGAGTGGGCCGCCAACTACTTCCACGACATACTGGAGAACGACGTGGACGGCCGCGCCATCGGTATGCAGTACTTCCGTCAGCGCGGCGTACGCGACGACATCATAGAGAAGTTCCGACTGGGCTTCTGCCTCAACGACCGCCAGGCCCTCTCGCGCGAAGCACTGCGCAAGGGCTACAAGCAGGAATTCCTGCTGAAGACGGGCCTCTGCTACGCCCGCGACAACGGCGACCTCGTAGACCGCTTCGCCGGCCGCGCCATGTTCCCCTGGATAGGCGTCAGCGGCAAGGTGGTAGCCTTCGGCGGACGCGTGCTCGACTCGCGCACCAAGGGCGTAAACCAGAAGTATGTCAACTCGCCCGACTCCGTCATCTACCACAAGGACCACGAGCTGTACGGCATCTTCCAGGCTAAGAAAGCCATAGCCAAGGAGGACTGCGTCTACATGGTGGAGGGCTACACCGATGTCATCTCCATGCACCAGTGTGGCATAGAGAACGTAGTGGCCAACTCCGGCACGGCACTCTCCGAGCACCAGATACGCATACTGCACCGCTTCACGCAGAACATCATACTGCTATACGACGGCGACGCCGCTGGCATCAAGGCGGCACTGCGAGGCACGGACATGCTCCTCAAGGACGGCATGAACGTCAAAGTGATGCTGCTGCCCGACGGCGACGACCCCGACTCCTTCGCCAAGAAGCACACGGCAGAGGAGTTCCGACAGTACATCGAGGACAACAAGACGGACTTCATACAGTTCAAGACTCACGTGCTGCTCAACGGTGTCAACGACCCCGTGAAGCGCGCCGAAGCCATCTCGAGCATCATACAGAGCATCAGCGTCATAGGCGACCCCATCATACGTGCCACCTATATACAGGACTGCACCTCCCGACTCGGCATCAACGAGCAGACGCTCATCAGTAAGCTCAACGAGTGCATACGCGTAAACAGACAGCAGGACAGACTGGCTGCCAACCGGGGCGAGAAGTCGCAGACTACTGCAACGCCAACAGCACAGACGGCAACGCCAAGCCTGCAGCCAACGCCACAACAGCAGCCCAGCAACGGTCCTTCATGGCTTCCGCCAGTGGACATGCCGCCAATGGGCGTTGACGACGACATGCCTCCAATGCCTTCTGAACCTGCGCCGCCCGCCGTGCCCGAGGACAATGCCAACGCAGTGCCGCAACCTGCGGCAGCCCCAGAGCCGGTGCTGGACATACCGTTCTGGAAGACGCGCCCGCTCAACGCAGTCCCCGACCTCATCATACGGATGGTGATAAAGTACGGCGGAGAGCTCATCTACGACAACGTGGAAGTGGACGCGGGGCAGTACGCCTCGTTCACCCTCGCACAGTACGTCAGCTACGACCTGGCGCAGGACTCGCTCGCCTTCACGGAAGGCTTGTACAACCAGATACTGGCAGAGGCCGTGAAGGGATGCGACGGCGTAGAGCCACCCAACGTCTTCGACAGTGAGAAGTACTTCACCATGCACCCCGACTACGACATCTCGGCGTTCTCCATCAAGATAAGCCAAGAGGAGACGTTCCTCTCTAAGAGTCTGGAGATGACGATGACACCGGAGTTGCTGCGCGACAAGATAGAGCACCTGCTCCTGGACTACCGTAACGAGTACGTCACCGCAGAGATAAAGCGCATCACCGCAGAGATAGCCGCCATACGCGGCGACATGGACCAGCGCCTCATCAGCCTGATGCAGGAGTTGCAGAAGGTGCAGCAGATGCGCGCTCTCATAGCAAAGCGAATAGGCAGCAGCGTGCTGGGACGGAAGATGTCTTGACGGGAAGAGTCTACTGGGAATACGCGAAGATAGGGAAATTCCCCACCCGAAGTAGGGAAAAGCCCTTTGTACGGCAACACAAAATGCCGTACCTTTGCTCCCAGAATAGAACACTAAACGAATAGATGATATGAAAAGGACTCTTCTGACACTGATAATCTGCCTCTCCTCTCTGCTCAGCATCAACGCCATGAGCTACGAGCAGGCACGCGAGCAAGCCCTCTTCCTCACGGACAAGATGGCTTACGAGCTGAACCTCACACAGAAACAGTACGAGGCGGCATACGAGATAAACCTCGACTACCTACTCGGTGTCACCACCGTGGACGACCTCTATGCCGAGAGCTGGCGCCGCCGTAACCTCGACCTCTCGTACGTCATGCACGACTGGCAGTACAGCGCCTTCCAGGCCGCTTCCTACTTCTTCCGCCCACTGACATGGGGAGGCGGCGCATGGCACTTCGGCGTCTACGCCCACTACCCACAGCGCACGTTCTTCTACTTCGACCGCCCGGCATGCTACGTGACCTATCGCGGTGGACACAGCTGGGGACACAACGGCGGCATCTCATGGTACGCCGGTCGCTCCGACCACTTCCGCGCCGTGCCGGCATCAGGCGGACGCTTCGTCGGGATGCGTGACGGATGGCATGACGGAGGCCCACGCGGCGGATGGCATGACGGAGGTCCACGTGGAGGCGGAAACTTCCACGGCAACGTCGTAGTGCAGAACAACATACATATAAACAACGGCAACCGCCCCACATCCTACGGCAACCGTCCGTCCAGCACACGCACTACCGTACAGCGCCCCATAGGAGGCAGCTTCGGCAACGGCATGCGCGACAACAGATTCAACAACGGCAGCTCACGCCCTAACAGCAACATCAACAACGCTACACGCCCCAACAACTTCGGAGGCAGCTCGCGACCGAGCAACTTCGGAAGCAGCAGTTCACGCCCAAGCAACTTCGGCAACAGCAGTTCACGCCCAAGCAATATGGGCAGTGCTCCTAGCAATAGCGGCCGTGGCAGCAACGGCGGTGGCAGACGTTAATCTCGTATAATTGAGGTTGGACAATAGAAAGGGCTCTAAACTGCCAAACACCGAAAAAAGTTTTGCGCAGTAAAAAATATGTTGTATCTTTGCAATATAATTGACAAACAAAATCAACAACAACACACAGAGCTATAAAAAGAAATGAACTCAATCAACGAAATCGTAGTTAAAGACCGCAAGGGCAACAATGTTCCCCTTAAAGGCTATGCCAACGAAGTAGTGCTCATCGTAAACACTGCAACGAAGAGCCCGCTCACCCCACAGTACGAGGCGCTCGAGGCACTCTACGAGAAATACCACCCACAGGGATTCGCCATCCTGGACTTCCCGTCCAACCAACCCACAAAGTCGTGCCCAGGCACAGACGAAATGGTACACCAGTTCTGCAAGGACACATACAACACTGAGTTCCCGCGCTTCAAGAAGGTAAAGGTGAACGGCGCCGATGCAGACCCACTCTACAAGTACCTCACGGAGAAATTCCCAGGTGAGATAACGGAGGACTTCACCAAGTTCCTCGTAAACAAAATAGGCAAGGTAGTGGCACGCTACGACGCCAACACACCGATAGAAGAAATCGACGCACGCATCGCCGAGATGCTGGCGTAATAAGCTGAAGGACACACTATACACCCATGCAAACAACAAAATGTCTTATCATAGGCAGTGGCCCAGCGGGCTACACTGCCGCCATATACGCTGGCAGAGCCAACCTCGCGCCCATCGAATACTGCGGACCGCAGACCGGCGGCCAGCTCACACAGACCACCATGGTGGAGAACTTCCCCGGCTACCCCGACGGCGTGGATGCCAACGAGATGATGATGCAGATACGCGAACAGGCGGAGCACTTCGGTGCAGACATCCGCGACGGCGAGATAGAGAGCATCGACTTCTCCAAGCAGCCGTACGTCTGCACCGCCGACGACGGAACGCAGATAGCCGCCGAGACCATCATCATAGCCACGGGCGCCAAGGCGAAGTACCTCGGACTGCCCGACGAGGCCAAGTACAACGGCATGGGCGTGTCGGCCTGCGCCACGTGCGACGGCTTCTTCTACCGCAAGAAGGTGACCGCCGTTGTTGGCGGTGGCGACACGGCGTGCGAGGATGCGCTGTACCTCTCGCACCTCTGTAAGAAGGTGTACCTCGTGGTGCGCAAGAACTACCTCCGCGCCTCCGAGATAATGCAGCAGCGCGTGCGTGAGGCCGAGAACATAGAGATTCTCTTCGAGCATAACGCCATCGGCCTCTTCGGTGAGAACGGCGTGGAGGGCATGCACGTAGTGAAGCGTCAGGGCGAGGCAGACGAGGAGAAGTACGACGTAGCCATCGACGGTTTCTTCCTGGCCATAGGCCACAAGCCCGTCACCGACCTCTTCGCAGGACAGATAGACCTCGACGAGCAGGGCTACATCAAGACGCAGAACGGCACGCAGCAGACCAACATCCCAGGAGTCTTCGCTGCCGGCGATGTCTGCGACCCCACCTACCGCCAGGCCATCGTAGCAGCAGGCTCAGGATGCAAGGCTGCACTCGATGCAGAGCGTTATCTGACCGCAAAATAAGGAAATTTACACTACCAAACGAAAAAAGCGGCTGCAAAGTTTGCACATTCAAAGAATAATGCTTACCTTTGCAGCCGCTAATTCGCCCAAATGGCGGAATTGGTAGACGCGTTGGTCTCAAACACCAATGCCGCAAGGCGTACCGGTTCGAGTCCGGTTTTGGGCACAAAGGGCTGCGAAGCAATGCTTCGCAGCCCTTTTCCGTTTAGTAACAGTTAAAAAAGTTATGGAAAAGATTGTTTTTTCAGAAGAAAGCACTATCTTTGCACTATACTTATACAAAGACAACTAATATGGGAGCTGTATATATAATACAAGGACTATTGATTTACATTTATGCCTTCGACCACAACCCACCACACATTCACGTGCGAAGTGGAGAAGGTACTTTTACGATAACTATCAAAGATAGAATCGTAGAAGGTCGGGCAAAATCAAAGACCATTCGTCTGATTAACGAGTTTATCGATGAACATGAAGATGAAATTATGGAACTTTGGGGTAAAGCCCAACGAGGAGAAACTATAACGAAAGTGCAACGATAAGAACTAAACTGCTATGATTTTAACTGTTAAAGACGTGGACTACTTGGGAGACTACACTCTCTTATGTACATTTAATGACGGAGCAAAGAAAAAGGTAGACTTGACTTCCCTTTTGAATTACCCTGCTTTCTGTGAGTTGAAGGACAAGAGCAAGTTCATTCAATTCGGTTTGGACCAAACGATCTTTTGGGCCAACGGAGCAGACATTGCACCAGAATACCTATATGAACATGGTGTCGCTACAGACAATTTGGCATAAACGTAAAAGGGCTGCGAAGCAATGCTTCGCAGCCCTTTTACGTTTTACTCGTTGGTGTCGGCAACCTTCTGCGGGCCGCGTACCATGTCTTTTATGCTCAGGCCCTTCTTTATTTCTATATTAACGCCGTCGCTCAGACCGGTGGTGACGGCGGTGCGTTCGTAGGTCTTGGTGTCGCCAGTGCCTTTTATGACGTAGACGAACGTGCTGTCGCCGCTGAACTCTATGCTGCTCTCGGGGACGGTGAGCACGCGGGTGGCCTTGGCGAGGACTATCTCGGCGTTGGCACTGTAGCCGGAGCGTATCTTGCCGCCCTTTGCGGCACGTACGGCAGCCTTCACCTCAAACTGGTTGGCACCGTTGTTCTCCGTAGCCTTCGGCGAGATGTACTCCAGGTTGGCGTCAAACTTCACGTCCTGCATGGCGCCGAGGGTTATCTTCATCGGCATGCCCACGACGAGGCTGCCCACCTCCGTCTCGTCGATGTTGCCACGGAAGATAAGGTCGTTCATGTTGGCCACGCTGGCGATGGTGGTACCATCGTTGAAGGTGTTGGAGAGAATCACCGAGTTGCCCACCTTAACCGGGATGTCCAGTATGATGCCGGAGATGGTGGAACGTATGAGGGTGGACGACTCATTAGCGTTGCTCTGCGACACGCCGTTGCGCACTACCTCCAGGGCGTCGTTGGCTGCCACTACCTCTTCCTTGGCCTGCTGCAGCGCCTGCTTTATCTTGTCGTACTCGTCGGCACTGACGAGGTCCTTCTTGAAGAGCGTCTCCTCGCGAGTATAGTTAACCTGCGCCTGCTTGAGGTTTATGCCGGCAAGGCGCACGCGGGCCTGGGCCGAGCTCAACTGCGACATGTCCGGGATAACCTTCACCTTTGCTATCACCTCTCCGGCCTGCACGTAGTCGCCCGCCTCCTTGCATATCTCGGTGATGATACCGCTGATCTGCGGCTTCACGTTCACCTCGTTGCGCGGTTCTATCTTGCCGGTGATGATGGTGGTCTTGAGCACGTTGGCCATCTTGGGAGTCAGTTCGGTGTACTCCACAGGCTTTGGTTGTGACTTTTCGTAGAGGAACACGAAGGTTCCGATGAAGATGACGGCGACGATGGCCGCTACTATCAACTTTGAATACTTTCTCATACTGTATGTATATATATAATGTTCGCGTACTATATAGATAATGTTATTCGTCTCTCATTGCGTCGACGGGCTTGATGCTCATGGCGCGCCATGCCGGGGCAAGACCTGCCAGTCCGCCAAGCAGACAAACCACGAGGGCGGAGAGTATGGCGGTCCAGAAGTTCACCTGGAAGTGCGCCGTCAGTATGCCGTCCGTGGTGAACGCCAGTTCAAGCATCTGCAGCAGTGCCACGCCGAAGATGATGCCGCTCATGCCAGCCACGAGGGTCAGTATGATGCTCTCGGCTATTATCTGCGAGAGAATCATCTTAGGCGTAGCCCCGATGGCACGGCGTATGCCTATCTCCGTGGTGCGCTCCTTGACGGTGACCATCATGATGTTGCTCACTCCTATGGCGCCGGCCAGCAGCGTGCCTATGCCGACGAGCCAGATGAGGAGGTTGACACCCTTGAAGAGGTTGTCCATCAGGGAGAACATCACCTCCGTGTTGAATATGGCCAGGGCCGTCTCGTCCGTCGGGTCGATGGTGTGGGCGTTGGCAATGACGGTGCGTATGTGTGGGGTTAGCGTGCTCATCACGATGCCGGGCTTGCCCGTGACGGCTATCAGGTCCACCTGATCGCCGCGGTTGTATGCGGCGCGCACCACGGTCTGCGGCAGCATGATGGTCTCGTCAGCTCGTCCGCCGAGAGTGAAGCCGTTGCCGGAGCGGTAGTCCACGCCAACGACGCGGTAGTAGGTGGAGTCGATGCGTATGGACTTTCCGCAGGGGTCTTCGCCCTTCTGGAACAGCTTCTCGTACACCTGCTTGCCGATGACGCACACCTTGCGCATCTGCTGCTCGTCCATGTCGTTGATGTATCTGCCGTAGAATATCTTTGGGGAGGAAACCTTAGCGTAGTCGGGCGACACGCCTTGGGTGGATGCGGTAAACTTCTTGTCGCCGTAGACGACTTTCTTCTCACCGCTGAAGATGAGCGGCGTTATCACGTCCAGTTCCGGCACCTGCTCCCGTAGGCGTTTCAGGTCAGCCGTGCCCATGTTCCACGTGCGTCCCTTGTTGAATCCCTTATAGGGCTTTGTGGTATTTCCGCTCCATGCTATTGCGGTGTTGTTGGCAAAGCCGGCGAAGTTGTTCTCCAGCATCTCACGCAGTCCCTGTCCGCCGCCCATCAGTCCTACGAGCATGAAGACGCCCCAGAAGACGCCGAAACCCGTCAGGAGGCTGCGGCTCTTGTTTCGCGTGATGGTGTCGAGTATTTCGCGGTATGTATCTATGTCGAATCTCATGTGTATGTGTATCTTTTGAGAATTCCTGAGTTATTCTGCCGCCAGTGCTTCTATGGGGCATATCCTTGCCGCCTTGATGGCTGGGATGAGTCCGGCGATTGTTCCGGCGACGATGATGGTGAGGGTTGCCTCTATGCAGATGTCCAGTCCGACGGTGGGGTTGAGGAACACGGTAGCCTTGAAGATTCCGGAGTCCACGACGGCGTGTCCGAGGGTGGCGTCCATTATCTCGTTGGCAATGATGCCGCACACCATTCCGATGTAGCCGAACAGGGAGGTCATGATGACACTCTCCACGATGATGAGCCGCAGTATCGACATGGGCTTGGCACCGATGGCCTTGCGGATGCCGAACTCACGCGTGCGCTCCTTGACGGTGATGAGCATGATGTTGCTCACGCCGACGATGCCGCTGAGGAGGGTGAAGATTCCCACTATCCACAGGGCGGTGCGTATCATGGCGATACCCTCGTTCATCTGTATGTTGTCCATGAAACGGTTCCATATCCACACGGTCCTGTCGTCGTCTGGGGCAGCCATGTGGTTGCGGTTGATGCCGGTGCGGTAGCGTTTCTCAAAAGCCTCGTTGTCCTCTTTGGTGGGGAGATTCTTGATGGTAAACTCTATTTCGCCCGTCTCGTCGCCCTTTTTGTATATCGTCTTCATGGTGCTGTAGGCGGTGTAGGCGTTGGGGTTCTTTCGCGTCTCGTCGTCCTTGTACACTCCCACCACCATGAAGGCCATGCCGCTTATCTTGACGTGCTTGCCGACGACGGCGTGGTAGTCTTTGGCCAGCTCGCGTGCCTGCGACTGGCTGAGCACCACCACCTTCCGCTGCTGACGCATATCGATGTCGTTGACGAAGCGACCTGCCAGCAGCTCTATCTTGCTGAGGTCGGTGTGTACGGGGTAGACGCCGCACAGCGTCTGACTGGCCACGTAGTTGGGACCGAGGCTGATGGAGGTCACTGGCTGCTCCAGCACGCCGCCCACCTTGTCGACATAGTCAGCGTGCAGCAGTTTGGTGTTTGCTTTGTCGCGGTCGTTGAGGGTGATGGGGCGTTCCTCCTTCAGTCCGTTGTACGCCTTGGAGGTCTGACCGCCGTACACCACCACCGAGTTGGCGAGGTAGCGTTCACTCTGCTTCAGCTGCACGTTGATGAGTCCGTTGCCGGCACCGAGCAGGAAGATGAGCATGAAGATGCCCCACGCCACTGCAAATCCCGTCAGCGATGTTCGCAGCTTGTTGCGCTTGGAGGTGCTCCATATCTCGGAGAGGATGGTGGAGTGTAATGAAATATTTGAAAAGGGGTTCATGTATGGCTGAATGGGGGTTATTTGACGTAGTCCTTGCTCACCAGGTGGTGGTCGAGGTTGTTTTCGATGCTGCCGATGAGTCCGTCCTTGATGTGTATTACCTTGTCGGTCTCGTTGGCCACGCCGCTCTCGTGCGTCACCACTACGATGGTCATGCCGTCCTTCTCGTGCAGCTCCTTCAGGAGGTCCATCACCTCCACGCTGGTCTTGGAGTCGAGGGCACCCGTCGGTTCGTCGGCAAGGATAATCTGCGGTTTTGTGATGAGTGCGCGTGCTATGGCGACGCGCTGCTTCTGACCGCCGGACATCTCGTTGGGATAGTGCGAAGCCCACTGCGCCAGCCCGAGGCGGTCCAGATACTCCATGGCCATCTCGTGACGCTTGCGGCGGCCCACGCCCTGGTAGTACAAGGGCAGCTCGACGTTCTCCACAGCCGTCTTGAACGATATGAGGTTGAATGACTGGAAGATAAATCCAATCATACGGTTGCGGTATTCGGCAGCGCGCGTCTCGGAGAGGTTCTTTATGAGCACGTTGTCGAGCATATACTCTCCAGAGTCGTAGTTGTCGAGGATGCCGAGGATATTGAGCAGTGTCGACTTGCCCGAGCCCGACGACCCCATAATGGAAACAAACTCGCCCTTTTCTATGTCGAGGTTAATGCCTTTAAGCACATGCAACGGCTGTGCCCCCTGATACGTCTTGTTCAGGTCAGATAAATGAATCATTGACATGGTGTGTGTCTGTATATATAGCTTTCTTTAATTACATATTGGTTTGCGGTATCTCATCCATGTTCATGCTATGGTCTTCCTGGTACATCTCCAGTAAGCATTGGTCGTACAACTTGCGCACATTGTTGTTTGGAATGCCAAGGATGAGCTGCTCTCCGAACGTTCCCTTTATGGTGAGCATTCCATAGTAGAACAGGAGACTGGGGAAGGTATCGGGCTTGGGAATTTCCTGCGCTGGGAACGTCTCCTTGAGGGTAGCGACAATCTCCCCCTTCTCGGCTATTGTCTTTATTACACCTTTTCTATCGCCGTCGAGCTTGTCGAGCAGCAACAGCTTCTTCATCTTGGCATAGTCGGTCTTTGTATTGGGGTCTATCATCTCCCTTGGTGCTTCCCCTTCGTTTTCCCAGTGCTTGAGATAGTAGAGCACCATATCGCAGTTGAACACTTTGCTTTGGGTCGTTAGGGCTGACTCCGAGAAACAATAGTTGTCGTACCACGGCTTCATCTCCTTTATCATCTGCTCCGTGTCACACTCTTGGGACAGTTCCCCCTCTTGCTTGAGATAGTTTATGAGGTATCTTACGTCCTCCTCCGAGAAGCCGAGCATTTGATTGAATGCCTTCTTGGTGGATATGTGCCACCCGATGTTGAACCCGCTGGTCACGTCATCAAGAGTCACTGGGCTTACACCTATCATGAAGATGCGTGCGAAGTTACCCTTAAACTTTTTGAACACGTCACGGTAGAACCCATTGGCATGGGTGATGGCATGGTATACAGTCTCACCCTTCTCATTGAGGATGGTATTGGTAAAGTTATCGTACTCGTCAATGATAAGGTAAAGAGCCAACTTCCTGCGTTCAGTCTCCAGGTTAATGAACGTCAGCTTGGTGTTGGCATCCTTCGCATTGTGTACACTGGCTATGAACTCTTCAGAGTAGACATCATTATAGTAATCCACAAAATAGTCGAACTTTGCACCGCAGTAGACATTGAAGTTCTCCTCCATACTGTCTATGGTACCTCCCACTTGCGAGAAGTCGAGGTGTAGCACCATAAACTTTCCTTGCAGCGCAGTAGGGTGTTGACCTATCCAAAGGTTACCGAACCATTTCTCAAACAGCTCCGGCGTAGTCTTGCAGTCATAGTAAGCATGGAGCATGCTGACGAATATGCTCTTGCCGAAACGTCGCGGACGGATAAAGAAAAGGTTGCGCCCTTCCCTCTCCAATTGCGGTATATACATACTCTTGTCAACGAAATAGAGGTTTTCGTTGACTACGGTCAGAAAGTCCGACACTCCGTACGGCAATTCCTTCACATTAAATTGTTGCACCATGACTCGTAACGTTAAAATTTATTCATTTAGAATTCCCGTGCAAAAATACGATTTTCTTTGGTAACTGGCAAGTAAAGGGGCAGAAATCTAATTTACAATTTACTGCCTTGAGGCCCTACCCCACCACCCCGATACCTACAAATGTGTATGGAGGCGGCGAGGTTTACTAAATTTTATAATAAGTATGTTATCATTTCCTAATTTTTGAGTATTGCCCACTTCGCGCAATCGCCGTACCTTTGCACTCGCAAAGATGCATTGTTTTAAAATGCAATAGGCCACTGGGTCTGACAGCTTCTTTAATGCGATATTTAATCGATTATAATATATATAAGGTATTTAAGATGACAAAACAACTTTTTCTTTCTGCCCTGATGGCTTGCGGAATAGCAACTGGTGCTATGGCGCAAAGCGAGGACAAGATAGAATCAACAGATCTCACAGCTGAGTACAAAGACTTCAAACAGTTCCGCATCGGCGGCTACGGCGAATTGGTAGCTGCATTCAAGGATTATGGCACAAACCGCTACTATGGTCATCCCGAGGGCAACCCGAAGGAGTCTCGCAACACCATTGCCATGCCACGCTTTGTACTTGCCGGCGACTATCGCTTCAACAGCAAGTGGTCTTTGGGCATTGAGATAGAGTTCGAGGCAGGCGGCGTAGGCACTGCATACGAGATAGAGAACACTGAGAACGGAGACTATGAGACAGAAATGGAAAAGGGCGGTGAGGTTGCTCTCGAGCAGTTCCACATCACACGTCTTATAGACCGTGCGTTCAACGTCCGCGTAGGTCACATGATTCTGCCTGTAGGTCAGAACAACGGTCACCACGAGCCTATCAACTTCTTTGGCACAGTACGCCCTGAGGGCGAGACAACGATAGTACCTAACACTTGGCACGAGACGGGTATCGAGTTCTTCGGTTCTTTCGGTCGCAAGTACACCAAGTTCAACTACCAGGCTTTCATCACAACGGGCCTCAACGCCAACGGTTTCGACCGCAACACATGGGTAGGCTCCGGCAAGCAGGGCATGTTTGAGGTAGACAACTTCACGTCACCAGGCTACACGGCCCGCCTCGACTGGGTCGGCGTACCAGGACTTCGCCTCGGCGGTTCGTTCTACTACTGCGCCAACACCTGCAGCAACTCCGACAAGAGTAGCACATACGAGGGTAAGAAAGCCCCACTGCGCATATGGAACGTAGACGCACAGTACAAGAACAAGTACGTAGAGGCCCGCGTGAACTACCTCGCAGGTAGCTTGACAAACTCTACACTGATTTCCAGCAAGAACACTAAGCTGTCCAACAAATCAGGATACTCGCGTGTCATGCCTGTTGCACACAAGGCAGTAGCTGTTGGCGGTGAAGTCGGTCTGAACCTCAAAGGAATCTTCAACGGGGGAAGCAAGTTCCCAGTTGTCCTTCCGTTCTTCCGCTACGAATTCTACAACCCACAGCAGGATGTCATTGTAGACAATCTCAGCAGTACTCCAGCAGAGGAGCGCAACAAGGTAAGCATGATTGTGGCAGGTGTCAACTGGCGTCCACTTCCTAACCTCGTAGTGAAGGCTGACTACACCACTCGTAGCATTGGCGGCGGAAAATACAATTCAGAGAACGAATTTGCCGTGGGCATTGCATGGACAGGCTGGTTCTATCAGAAGTAAAAGAAATTAACTAACAAATAAAAAGCAAAGAACAGATGAAAACAAAGCATTTCTTTCTCATGGGTATGCTTGCTGTAAGCACAAGTGCCTTAATGACTTCATGCGGCGACGACGCTGCAGACACTGGTATTACAACAGAGCAGGCTCAGAGCTACGCTTACACAGCAGAAGAATCAAAAGCGTGGGGTAACTATGCAGCTAACGTTGCACTGCTGCTTAACAACGACGCAGAAACACTGTATAACGCATGGAACAACTCATACGCTGCATCTTTCAAAGCAGGTTCTGGAGATTTCAAATCTACAATAGACTGTATTCAGCAGATTATCGACGGATGCGTTGACATCGCAAACGAGGTTGGTACTTCTAAGATTGGTGACCCATACAACAAGTATAAAGCCGGTCAAACAACACAAGCTCTGTACGCTGTAGAGTCATGGTATTCTTTCCACTCACGTGACGACTACAAGAACAACATTCTTTCCATTGCAAACTCACTGACAGGCAAGCGTTTCACAGAAGACAACTTTGCTTCTGCAAATCCTGCAACTGCAGCTGCTGAGAATTCTATCTACAAGGTTGCTATGAGCAAGGATGCTCTTAAGGAAAAGATGGAAACAGTATGGGAAAATACTGTTGCTGCATGGAAGGCTATTGATGCCATTCCACAACCTTTCAGAAACAACATCGGAAACCCAAAAGTAGTCGATGCTATGGAGGCTTGTGCTGCTTTGACAACCTCTTTGGAAAATATAAAGACTGTCCTAAGTGAAAGTCTCACCACCGACGAGGCTGACAAGATTGTTGCAACCTACGTTGACGATGTCGTAATGCCAACTTATAAGGAGCTGAAAGAAGAGAATGCAAAACTTTACAAGGCTGTACTTGCATTCCAACAGAACCCAACACAGGCTACATGTAAGGCAGCATGCGAGCAGTGGCTCGAAGCTCGTGCTCCATGGGAGACATCTGAGGCATTCCTCTTTGGTCCTGTAGCGAAGTTAGGACTTGATCCAAACATGGACTCATGGCCACTCGATGCAGTTGCAATCGTAAACCTCCTCAAGTCACAGAAGTGGTCTGAGATGGAGTGGGACGGCGAGTTTGTAGAGAACGAGGACGGCGAGCCAGAGAATCCTAAGGCTACAGCCATCGAGGCTGCACAGGCCGTTCGTGGTTTCCACACTCTGGAGTTCCTCCTCTTCCAGAACGGTGAACCACGTACTATAAAGTAATATAGGAATGCTCCTAAAAAGGAGAACAATCTACATAATAACAGGATAAATTCTTGTTAGTTAACAGTGTGAAGGCGGTAAAAAGCTTGTTTTTTACCACCTTCACTATTGTGTTAAAAGACGAGTATATGAAAAGACTTTCATTTCTACTTTCAATTACCCTATCCGCAGCCTTGCTGGCATCGTGCGATTCCAATGAGGGAATGGACGTGGAAGATTTCATGGAGAAGCACGCCACGGACTTGCAGAACTACTACCTCTCCGCTGGTACCTCCACTATTTTCTACAATTCATCAAAGGCATACGACATCGATGCAGAATGGCTATCGGGGACCTACGCCACACGTTTTCAGAACGGCAACAGCCTTTACGATAACATATTGTCGGACAAATACGGTCCTGTATATGCCGGATACTCTTGTGGCTCTTGCCATATTAATGCAGGTCGTACTACACCAGGCGTTTGGAACCAGATAGGCACCGATGCCGACGGCACACCAGTCTACGGTTCAGGCTCAAACGGTATGTCTGCCATGCTTGTTTATATCACACGCAAAAACGGTGCTTTCTTCCCGGACTACGGTCGTGTGGTACATGACCAGGCCATCTATGGTGTCACACCAGAGGGTAAGCTCGAAGTACGCTTCACATACGAAAAGGGGCAGTTTGCCGACGGAGAAGAGTATGAGCTTGCTTGCCCGCACTACACCATCACCAAATGGTACAAGAAACTTTGGGATGACATAAAGAAAGACTCCGTAGAGATAAAGCCAGAGGACCTCTTCTGCACCGTGCGCGTACCAATGCGCCACGTAGGCATGGGACAGATGATGGCTCTTGACCGTCAGGAGATAGAGAAGCTGGCTGCCCAGAGCAACTATCCCGAATACGGCATCTCCGGCCGCATCAACTACATCACGGAAAAGGGCGTGACAGGCATCGGACTCTCCGGCAACAAAGCCCAGCATCTTGACCTCACCGTAGAGCTTGGCTTCTCAAGCGACATGGGCGGCACCAACTCACGTTACCCAGAGGAAATCTGCGAAGGGCAGATACAACAGATGCAGGGTGCCACCATGATGGGACTGACTTACCAGCAGCTTGAAGTCTCTACCGAAGATATGGAGGACGTGGACCTCTATCTGCATAGCCTTGGCGTGCCAGCACGCCGTAGAGGTTATACCACAGTAAATGTGCCCTTGACAAAGTCTGACGGTACGACAATAACCATGACAGATCGCGAGGCCGTCGAGTACGGCGAACAAATGTTCTACAAGGCAAAGTGTCACCTGTGTCACGTGACAACGCTGCACACCCGTCCACGCGGAGCCACACTGCTTAACGGCACAGAACTGCCGTGGCTCGGCAACCAGACCATACATCCGTATTCTGACTATCTGCTGCACGACATGGGCAGTGAGATAATGGGCGTCGGACTGAACGACAACTACGTCAGCGGCATGGCACGCGGCAACGAATGGCGCACCACCCCACTCTGGGGCATCGGACTGCAGCAGAAGGTTAACGGACACACATACTTCCTGCACGACGGACGCGCACGCAATCTGACGGAGGCCATCATGTGGCACGGCGGAGAAGGCGAGGCATCCAAGAACATCTTCAAGAACATGGATAAGGCGGAGCGTCAGGCTCTTCTCCGCTTCCTCGAGTCTCTCTAAAACATTTTTATAAGAAAACAAACTCTCAACAAAAAGACAATACGACAAAACATGAAACATCTTTTCATAGCAGCCCTTGCTGCACTATCAACAACCGCAGTGTCAGCCGAGACACTGGAAGAACAGGAACTGGAGCAGTCTCGTCCCCACGAGGAGCGTTTCGACGCTGAGAACGGCGTAGTAACCATCGACCGCGACCGTATGTTCCAGATACAGTCCAAGGACGGTCGCTTCTCCTTCAAGCCGTACCTGATGATACAGACCACTGCCAACTACAACTATTACGACGACGAGGGTCTGGACAAGGCATACAACCAGGACAACGTGGCCAACTCCGGTTTTGCCGTTCCTTACGCCATCCTCGGTTTCACTGGTAAGGCATGGGACCGCGTGACTTACAACGTCTCCATCAACGCAGCAGCCTCCGGTGCCTCCATCCTGCAGCAGGCATGGTTCGATATCCGCTTCACCAAGGGACTGTCGCTGAAGGCTGGTAAGTTCAAGACTCCTTTCTCAAGCGCATACCTCACGACTCTAGGCGAGACTCTGATGCCTACCCTACCCGTGTCCCTCACCTCTACAGTCATCATGCCTTACACCCTCAATGCCGTTAACCCCAATATCGGCACAGGCTTCGACCTTGGCGTGATGCTCCACGGCGACATGGGCAAGTACTTCGGCTACGAGTTCGGCATCTTCAACGGTACCGGCTCTTCTACCAACAGCGCCACCAAGACCATTTCGGACGACTGGCACATCCCGTCTCTGCTTTACGCCACACGTCTGTCTTGGACTCCGTTCGGCAAGATGCCACGCACACAGGGCAACAACAAGATGCTCCACGAGAACAAGCTGGAGGTGGCTTACTCAGCCAACCTCAACGTAGAGTCTGAAAGCGAGAGCACCAACGACCTCCGCATGGGACTCGAGGCAAGCTGGCTGCACAACCGTTGGTTCGTGGGCGGCGAGCTGTACTGGATGCATGTCGGCTTCACAAAGCGCATGAAGGTGGACGACAAGTTCAACTACCTCGGCGGTTACGTGCAGGCTGGTTACTTCGTCTCTCGTCAGGTACAGTTGGCAGCACGCTACGAGCTGTTCGACCGCAACGGCAGTAGCACCGACGGCATGCTCAACGTGCCTGCAGTAGGCTGCAATTACTTCATCAAGAACACAGGTCTGAAGCTCTCCGCCATGTATCAGTTCATCGGACGTACCGGCCACGCCACACAGCTTGACCGCGACAACGACGACCTTGGCGTTGCAAAGCACAGCGCACGCGTACAGCTGCAGTACTCTTTCTAAAAAAAGGTTTCTAAATCACTTGAAGAATGAAGAAATTCTTATCCATCATATCACTCGTTTTCGTTACGTTGCTGTCGTTCACCTCGTGTGACGACGGCTACGTAAAGGAAAAGGAGAAGTACGTGAGCACCGATGGCTACATCGTCGTCTTGCATGGCACGGTAAAAGGTGTCGAAGACTGGAGCGGCAACAAATACAATGCCGTCATTGCCGGTTTTACCGAGGACAGCGAGTATGCCACTATTCAGTCGTCAATCCAGCAGTCTGGTGAGTTCAATGATACACTGCCCAACGTACCAGCAAACACCCAGGCCATCAGTGTTGCCATAACCAACCGCCTGCGCGGACGTGTCGCACTCCTCCAAAACCATCTGATTGAGAAGGGATGGTCCACATCAGATACCATAAAGATAGACCTCGGTGAGGTTGACCTCAGCATGTTCGGTGTCGTTAACCAGTGCATATTCCAGGACAGGAACTGCTCCATGTGCCATCAGGGTGAAAGCCCTGCCGCTAGTTTGAACCTCACGTTAGAAAAGGCATACTCTAATCTGGTCAACGTACAGTCACACAAGAATCCTAACTATAAGCGTGTGGTACCCAATGACGCTTCCAACAGTTTCATCTACAAAGTTGTTACAGAAGGAGACGACAATGTATCCTACCCACACCCCCAATTATTTGTAGATGACAACAAAGCGTCGCTTCTGGAATTGTTGAAGTATTGGATAGACAAAGGTGCACCAAACAATCAATAAGTTATGATAGAAAGACACAACCGCTATTGGGAAGACCTGGGCGTGAAGATGGAGCTGTCCACCTTCGCTCCGGAAGGTGGGGTGGCTGAATACCACGCCATATTCCACGTAGAACACATAAAGGACGACAAGTGCGTGACGTTCATCGAGCAGTACGAGCGCATCCTCAAGGCTGAGGCCGAGCTGCTGGCCACGGCAGAGATGGCCGACGTGGCGATAGTCTTCAAACGCTATTTCCTCAGCGATGCCTGCAACCAGGTGCCACAGATGCACGACCTCGACGACATCAGCGTCTCCTACATACAGCAGCCACCGCTTGACGGCAGCAAGATAGCCCTCTGGGTGTACATGCAGAAGGGCGTGAAGACGTATAACGAGGACGGCGTGATAATCACCGAGCACAACGGCTACAAGCACCTGTGGAAGATGGGCATGACCGTAAACTGGGGCGACTCGTACCAGCAGACAGAGACCCTGCTGCAGAACTACGAGAAGATCCTTGAGCGCCACAACGCAACGATAGAAGCCAACTGCGTGCGCACGTGGTTCTACGTCCGCGACGTGGACATCCAGTACGCCGGCATGGTGGAGGCCCGCAAGAAGAACTTCATCGAGCAGGGACTCACCCCGAAGACGCACTACATCTCCTCAACGGGTATCGGCGGTCTGCCTGCCGACACCAAGGCTATCATCCAGCTCGGCACGTACGCCCTCACAGGATTCAAGCCTCAGCAGCAGCGTTACCTCTACGCTCTGACGCACCTCAATCCTACCATCGAGTACGGCGTGACGTTCGAGCGCGGCACACTCATGGAGTACGGCGACCGTGGACACATCTATATCTCCGGTACGGCCTCCATAGACAATAAGGGTAATGTCCTGCACATCGGCGACATCGAGAAGCAGACGCTGCGCATGTGGGAGAACGTGGAGAAGCTGCTCGAAGAGGGCGGCATGGGCATGGACGACATCATGCAGATTGTGGTTTACCTGCGCGACACGGCCGACACGACAATCGTGCAGCGCATGTTCAGCGAGAAGTTCCCCGGCGTACCATACGTCCTCACCCTCGCCCCCGTCTGCCGTCCTACATGGCTCATCGAAATGGAGTGTATCGCTGTCGACCAGCGCAAGAATCCAGACTATAACGATTTCTAATGAAGAAAACAATATTCGTAGCACTCTCGCTGCTCATCGTCATTCTCGCTGTCGCTACAGGCTTCGAGAGTGCGAGGGGCAGCGAGTTTGCGTATCAGCACTTCTACTCGCAGTGGTGGTTCAAGCTACTGTGGGCGGTGCTCACTGTGGGCGGCATCGCGGCCTTCTGGAAGCGTCGTCTGTGGCACAACGTGCCAGCCTTGCTGCTGCACGCCTCCTTCGTCGTCATCCTTGCAGGGGCTCTCATCACGTCCATCTGGGGAACCAAAGATATGCTGCACCTGCGCGAGGGACAGCACAGCGGCTCTGCACTGCCGTTCAAGATGCAACTGAAGCAGTTCCGACTGATAACGTACCCTGGCACGGAGATGCCGCAGGGTTACGAAAGCGACATCGTATGCACGGACAACGGTACGAGCGAGACGGTTACCATCTCTATGAACAACATCTTCCAGCACGGCGGCTACAGGTTCTACCAGACTTCGTACGACCCAGACCTGAAGGGCACCGTGCTTACCGTGGCTTACGACCCATGGGGCATCGGCGTGACGTACGTAGGCTACGCCCTGCTGCTTGTTTCCGTCCTTTGGCTGCTTTTAGCCCCAAACGGGCACTACCGTCGTCTGCTGAAGAAGGGCATCTCCAAAGGTGTGTTCGCCCTTGCGCTTCTGTTTACCCTGTCTACGCAAGGCAGCTTTGCACATCCCGGCATGCCGCAGATGCAACAGACGAAAGCAGCTCCCGGAGGTAAGCCTATCGTAAAGGAGGAAATGGCAGAGACACTGGCGCGCAAACAAGTGATGTACAACGACCGCGTCGTGCCCGTGCGCACCCTTGCGCTGGACTTCTGTCAGAAGGTGACGGGCAAACGATCGTTCCACGGCATGTCCGCCGAGCGGT
This sequence comes from Oscillospiraceae bacterium, assembly GCA_963588475.1. Taxonomy (GTDB): domain Bacteria; phylum Bacteroidota; class Bacteroidia; order Bacteroidales; family Bacteroidaceae; genus Prevotella. The sequence continues at coordinate 55,745 of CAVAHD010000012.1, forward strand.
TCATGCTCAGCATCTACCTCTACCGTGACGCCTGGATACATCTTCCCATCATAAAGGTGGAAGACGAGGCACTGCGCAGCAAACTCGGTCTGAAGGAGAAGGACGGCAAGATAGTGGAGTTCTTTACCAAGGACCAGAAGTACCGCCTTAGCGACCTGTACGCCCAAGCCACCAAGGCCCACGACGAGTCCATGCGCAAGGCTATCGAAAAGGTGGACGAACGCTGCACCATCGTCATGATGCTTCTCAACGACGAACTGCTGAAGCCCGTCCCGAAGAATGCCACACAGATGTCGGAGGGCAAGGTGAGTCTGGAGCTGCTCTATGATGCTCTGCCCTGGAGCATGGTGCTGTTCGTCTTTACCATCCTCGTGACCGCCGCACTTCTCGTGATGCTATTCGTGAAGAAGCTGCACTGGCTGGCTCTGCCGTTGAACATACTCGTACTGGCCGACTGCCTGGCTCTCGCATCCCTATATATAATAAGGTGGATTCTGCAAGGGCACGTACCTCTCTCCAACGGCTACGAGACGATGCTCTTCATAGCCCTCGTGGCGATAATCTTCGCCACTCTTACAAGTTGGCGCGCCCCCAAACACACAAGACTGCTGCCGGTGCTCTCCCTGCTTGTCACGTCGTTCACCCTGCTGGTGAGCCATTTCAGCTTCATGTCGCCGGAGATGACGCCGCTCGTCCCCGTGCTACAGTCGCCGTGGCTGTCTATACACGTCTCCATCGTGATGATATCGTACGCCCTCTTCGCCATAATGACGCTCCTCTCCGTGGCGGCACTCGTAAAGCCGTCGGAGGAACTGACGCTCACCTGCCAGCTGTTGCACACGCCCGCCACGTTCCTTCTTGCCGTAGGCATCTTCATCGGTGCCGTCTGGGCCAACGTATCGTGGGGAACGTACTGGAGCTGGGACCCCAAGGAAGTATGGGCGCTCATCACCATGCTGATATACGCCATACCGTTGCACGGCGCCTCGTTGCCGTCGCTGCAAAAGTCGCGCAACTACCATCTCTTCATGCTCCTAGCCTTCCTCTCCGTCCTAATGACCTACTTCGGAGTAAACTACATCTTAGGCGGCATGCACTCATACGCATAAAACATTTAAACCGCAGTCGGGCATTCTCAATGCAGAATACCTGGCTGCGGTTTTTTCTTTCACCCTAATAATTATGCGGAAAGTTTTGGCATTACAGATTTTATTTGTATTTTTGCAGCGTGAATTGCAGAAACCATTAATAGCGAACATTAAAACGGAAGAAGAATTATGAACATTACCAAAGAAGAAGCTGTGAAGAGGATAAAACTTCTTCTGCAGCATAAGAAAGAGATGGAAGAAAGAGCTGTTAAATATCTAAGAAATGACTATGCCAAAGAGTTTCAAAGGGCATGAACAGCTTATCTCTATTAAGAATAAACAGCAAGTCGCCTTATAAAGTCGACATGTCTAAAAATGAGTGCTTCTATATCTTTACAACAGACCAAGGCATCATCTATTCAATCTCATTTTCTGAAGAATATGAGATTGGTGGCTGTATGAGTTATCAATTTAGCATTGACAACATTGGAGGGAGTCACGGCTCACACGATGGAAAGATAAAAGATACCATTATTGCCATTATCGAAGATTTCTTCTTGGAAAATCAATATGTGCTTTTGTATATATGTGACACAAGCGACAATCGAGAAGCAGCAAGAAACCGTCTGTTCTTAAGATGGTTTGAACAGTATTCACCAGGAAGATTTACGATTTGCACAGCCAACTCTAAAGTTGAAGATACAGAGTTCTATATGGCTATCATTATAGCAAACGACAATCCGCAACTAGAGTCTATTACTTCTGACTTTAAAACGACAGCGAAAGCTCTAAAGAAATAGGAAGTGGGCATAAATTCTGCCCACTTCCTTTCACACTCCCTCCGTCAAGAATCTGCGGAGGTGTAGGTGGGTGATGCCGTCACTGTCGTTTCTTGTCACCAGCGGAGTCATGGAGATGACGTATTTGGGGTAGTTGTCCTTGATGGCGTGTAGGTTTCCGAACTCACGTTCGCGCGTGGCACTGTCGGCAATGATGTAGGAGGCCTGCACGTAGATGCGCTCTCCGCCGGGCTTTGTACACACAAAGTCTATCTCGCCTGCCTGCAACTGGCCTACGTACACTTGGTAGCCTAGACGCACGAGGTGCTGGTAGATGATATTCTCTATTACCTTCTCTATGTCGCCCTCTCTGGTTCCGCCGGCGAGGGCGTTCCGTATGCCGTTGTCCTCAAAGTAGAACTTGTCGTTGGTCTCGAAGATTCTCTTTCCGTGTATGTCGTAGCGGTTCACCTTGTGCAGGATGTACGCCTCGCAAAGGAAAGAGATGTAGTTGATGACAGCGGTCGACGTTATGTACTCCCCCTGCGCCTTCATATACTTCGCTATGCTGTTGGCCGAAATCAGCTTGCCCGTGTTGTCCGCCAGGAAACGTACCAGGTTCTCCATGAACGGCACGTTCCTTATGCTGTTGCGCATGATGACGTCCTTCAGCAGTACCGTATGGTATATGTCCATCTGGTATTCGCGTGCGTCGTCCTCGTCCAGCCCAATCTTGGTCAGTCCCGGCAGTCCGCCGTACTGTATGTATTTTGCCAGCGTCTCGTCCGTATTCGGCAACTGGTGAAATACCATAAACTCCCTGTAGCTGAGCGACTGTATGTATATCTCCTTATACCTACCGCCAATGAGAGTGCTCAGCTCGTTGCTGAGCATACGGGCGTTGCTACCGGTTATGATGATATCAGTGTTGGGCTCCGTCCGGTAACTGCGTACGGAGCGTTCAAACTCCCTGATGTCCTGCACCTCGTCTATCAGGATATAGTTATGCTTGTCGGCAACGAAACGGCCGGCAATGTAGTCGTTGAGGTCCTGATAGGTTTGAATTGAATCAAACTCCCTCCTCTCCTTATCTATATATATAATGTTGTTGCCCGCATCGTCTGCTTTCCTGTCGCGTATGGTCTTTAGCAAGTAGCTCTTGCCCACACGGCGCTGGCCCACCAGAACGATGATGGTTTCCTTGCCCAGATACTTTTCTATCTTGTCAACGTACGACTGCCTGACTATTGTTGCCATATTTTTATCTTCTATACTTGAAACTTTTTGCAAAGTTACGATTTTTATCCATTATAAAAGATAAAAACCGTCTTTTTCGGTATTTTATCCATTATAAAAGATAAAATCCAAGACTCTTCGGGCTTTACGGTTAGCATCGCGCACTGCCCGTCCAACCGGCAAGAATTGCGGCTCTTTTTCTCGCCATTCTTCCCACGGCTTGGGCACTCGATGCCCGCCCTACGAGAACTCGATGCCCACAGCGCGAGAACTCGATGCCCACCAAGCGGGCATCGAGGCACTGATTTGCACCCAGATTTTGGTCTCTACGAGACGAAAATGTAGACAATTTGGCCTATGGGCGACGATTTTTCAAGAACAGTTCTTTATTCTCAAGATAATTCATTACTTTTGTGACTCTGAAAGCAAAACGTACTCATCATGGAGAAGAAAAACCGCATGGCAAACTACTCATCTGGACAAAGAATCACGGTGCGTGGCGAGGAGTTCCTCGTCACCAATATAGAACCCGACATCAACAATAACTGGCTACTTCACGCCGTGGGCATCAGCGAGCTGGTCAAGAACCACCGCTTCATCTTCGACACGGCCATCGACACCGACATCGACGTGGTCAGTCCTGCCCGCACGCAGCTCGTGGCTGACACCGACCCGCGTTGGCGCAAGACGCGTCTGCTCATAGAGACTGCCATCCGCAACAACGCCTTCTGCTCGCCCAAGATTACGGTGGCGCAGGGCGGTGCCTACGACATCGCCGAGTACCAGATGGAGCCTACGCTCAAGGCCCTTGAGCTTCCGCGCCCCCGTCTGCTCATTGCCGACGGCGTGGGTCTGGGCAAGACCATCGAGGTGGGCATCTTCCTCAGCGAGATGATACGTCGCGGACGTGGCAAGCGCATCCTCGTCTGTGCGCTCAAGAGCATCCTCGCGCAGTTTCAGGAGGAGATATGGAACCGTTTCGCCATCCCCCTCGTGCGCCTGGACAGCGTGGGCGTCGCCAAGATACAGAGTGAGATACCGCTCAACAAGAATCCCTTCGACTACTACGACAAGACCATCATCTCCATCGACACGCTGAAGAACAACGGTCGCTTCCGCGCCTGGCTCGAGAAGACGCATTGGGACATCATCGTCATCGACGAGTGCCACAAGGTGAGCAACGAGGCGAGCCTCCGTGGCGACCTCGCCCAGTTCCTCGCCCAGAAGTGCGACTCGCTCATCCTCACCTCCGCCACGCCCCACAACGGCAACGCCGAGTCGTTTGCCAACCTCATGCGCATGCTCGACCCCATCTCCATTCCCCGCAACGGCGAGTACACGCAGCAGGACATCGCGCCCTACTACGTTCGCCGCTTCAAGAAGGACATCGGCGACGCCCGCATCCGTGGGCAGTTCCAGCAGCGCAAGGTCGTCAGCATCCCCGTGCACATCGCCCCCGAGGAGGAGCAGTTCCTAAAGGTGCAGCACCGGCATTTCCGTGGGCTGAGCGACGCCTCCGCCACCGACCAGCTCTTCGCGCTCAACCTCTTCAAGAGCTACCTCTCCTCGCCCCAGGCCGCCAAGGAGTCGCTCGAAAAGCGAAGCGAAAAGGACGACAGCCCCGAGGTGCAGGAGTTGCTTGAATTGGTCAACGACAACATCCGTCAAGGCCTCGACACCCGCTACGCCGCCTTCCGCACCAAGCTCCGGGAGATATGGAAGTCCAACAAGCAGGAGCGCATCGTCGTCTTCACCGAGCGCATCGCCACGATGCGGTTCCTCTCGGAGAGCATACGCCGGGAGTTCCGCCTCAGCGAGGAGCAGGTGGTGTGCTTCGACGGCTCCATGACCGACACGGAGCAGGAGGAGATGGTCTCCGACTTCGCCAAGGAGGACAGCAAGATTCGCGTCTTCATCTCCAGCGACTCCGGTTCGCAGGGTGTCAACCTCCACTACTTCTGCCACACCATGTTCAACTACGACATTCCCTGGAGCCTCATCACCCTCGAGCAGCGCAACGGCCGCATCGACCGCTACGGCCAGAAGCAGGAACCCGTCATCTATTACCTCGTGGCACAGGGCGACGACGAGGCACTGCGCACCGACTTCCGCATCCTCGACAAACTGCGCGACAAGGAGCAGGAGGTGCACGACACGCTGGGCGACGCCATGAGCGTCCTCTCGCTCTACAACAGTCAGAAGGAGGAGGACGAGGTGAAGGAAGCCCTAAAAACGGGCGACGAGGACTTCATCGAAAAGTCTGTCTCGCGCCGTCGCCGTGGCGGTTTCCGCAGCATGGAAGCCGTGAAGGCCACGCCTGCCAAGGAGCATCTCTCCGACAAGATATTCGAACACAAGCTCTCGCTCTACCAGAGCGACGAGCAGTTCTACCGCGACCTCTTCGCTCAGCTGGAGGCCGCAGGGGCCATCCGTCCCGGCGACGTGCAGTGGCAGGAGGGTTCAGTGCCCTATGTTGAAGTGAAGAACAACGAAGAGCTAAAAGACGTGCTCTTCGACATTCCGAAGGAGGCCGTGCCGCACGACAACATCTTCCGTCTCTGCGCCGACAAGTCCGTACTCAACAGGAGCATCGCCGAGTCGCGCCGGCAGAAGGGCAGCGAGTGGAGCCGCTTCCTGCCGCTCTACGACCTCCACCCCATCGTGCAGTATCTGCTCACGAAGTTCACCGCCTCCGTGCCCAAGAGCCAGGCGTTCGTGGTGAAGGGCGAGCAGCTGCCCGAGGGCATGAGCTACTACCTCTTCTATGGCAGCCATGCCAACGGTCTGGGGCAGAACCTGCTGAGCAAGTTCTTCCTCGTGCCGCTCGACAAGGACGGTGCCCTGCGCGAAAAGCCCCTCTCCCTCTACGACTTCCTTGCGCAGTACCGCCTCAACGACTCGTTCCTCCAGGGCGTGCAGCAGAGCGACATCGCCGTGCTCCAGCAGAACCTCGACAGCGCCATCGAAAAGGGCATGGAGCTATATATGAAGCAGAAGCAGTTCGACGTAGCCGTAAAGATGGAAGAGCAGCTCACCGCCTACAACAAGAAGCTGAACAGTTGGGCCAACAACGCCCAGCAGTCGCTCTTCCAGCTGGAGAGCGACGAAATCCAGATAACCCGCCGCAACCGCGAGAACGAGGAAGAGAAAATCAGAAAAATCAGCGACGAGTCGAGCCAGTTCTACCAGGACATGTGCTCCCTCGACAAGGCAGAGCCCTACATGCGCCTGCTCGCCGTATTCTACAACTTTTAATGCTTAGAGACACACACTTATATGGCAGACAACATAAAATACCGATTCATACAGAACGTGGGCGACTACTTCCCGTCCGGGTACTTCAGCGACGACTTCCTGGAGAAGGTGCAGAAGTGCGCCGGAGTGTCCGGCGACGAGCTGAAGCAGCTCAATGCGCCCTTCGTGGCACTGCAGAAAGAGTACGACGACTACAAGAACTTCATTGTCAACCTCCACCCGCGCACCGAGGACACCATCCTCCGTACGCACGACTTCAACACCCACCTGCTGCGCATACTGGGCTACGATGCCGACCACGCTTACGCCGAGTGGCTCACGGTGAAGGACGATGCGGAGCCCACCGAGGTCATCCCCGTGCGCCACATCCTGCGCCAGGGCGCGCAGACGAAGATGATCGTCATGGAGATGCAGCACCTCGTGCGCGTGGACGAGCAGGAGCCCGCCGGACTCTTCGAGCAGCAGTACGAGAGCGAGCCCGACCGCACCACGCCCCACCAGAAGTACTACGCCGGGCAGTGGCGCTTCGTCTTCCAGCTCGACCGCGAACGGTACAAGATATCGCCTGCCGTCATCAACCGCGCCGTCACCACCATCTTCCTCCTTCCCGAGGATCGCCGCCCACACTTCATCCTGATGATGGCGGGCAACGTGGTGTTCCTCTTCGACAAGGACAAGTGGGCGAAGGGCGCCTATCTGGAATTCTCGCTCGACGAACTCTTCGCCCAGGCGCGCATCCCGGCCTTCCGCAACTACTACGCCCTCTTCCACATGCTCTGCGCCAAGCAGACCTTGGCGGCGGATGGCGAACAGGTGCTCATGGACAGCATCATCGAGGAGAGCTACCGCAACGCCTACGAGGTGACCAAGGACCTCAAGGAGGGCGTCATCCTCGCCGTGGAGACCCTGGCCAACGAGGCACTCTACTGGTGGAAGCAGCAGGGCACGCTGCCCGTGGCCGACTACACCGACGACCGCTTCGAGCAGGAGGTGAAGGACGACTGCCTCACCATTATATATAGGTTGCTCTTCCTCTTCTACGCCGAGAGCCGCAGCGAACTGGAGATTCTGCCCCTCAACGACGAGGTATACTCCCGCGGCTACTCGCTCGAAGCCCTACGCGACCTCGAGATGGTGCGCCTCAACTCGGACGAGAGCCGTAATGGTTATTTCTTCGACGAGAGCATCCACCACCTCTTCTCGCTCCTCGCCGACGGCCACAACGCCGACCGCGGACAGGGCAAGAGCTTCCGCGTGCGCCCCATCGACTCGCCGCTCTTTGCCGACAGGAACCTGCGCCACCTCGCCCAGGTGAAGATACGCAACGTGAAGTGGCAGGAGATTATCCGTGCCCTCTCGCTCTCCCGTAAGAAGAACTACTGCGGACGCATCAGCTACGCCAATCTGGGCGTCAACCAGTTGGGCAGCGTCTACGAGAGCCTGCTGGCCTTCCGCGGCTTCTATGCCGAGGAGGACTACATAGAGGTGCACAAGATGGGCAAGCCCGAGGACGGCACCTTCCTTGTGCCCTACAGCCGCATGGGCGACTTCGACATCCGCGAGGTGCTCTGCGACCCCGAGACGGGCCGACCGCAGATTCTTCCCGAGGGCACGTTCGTCTACCGCCTCAACGGCCGCGACCGCCAGAAGTCGGCCTCTTACTATACCCCCGAGGTGCTCACGCGCAGCACCGTGAAGTACACTCTCAAGAGCATCATCGACGAGGTGGCTGCCGGCAGTCGCCCTGCCACGGACTTGCTCGAGCTCAAAATCTTGGAGCCTGCCATGGGTGCCGCCGCTTTCCAGAATGAGGTTATCAACCAGGTGGCGGAGGCTTACCTCACCTATCAGCAGCAGCAACTGCGCGAGAAGGGAAGAACCAACTGGCGCATACAGCCCGACCGCTACCGCGACGAGCTGCAGAAGGTGAAAGCGTACATCGCCACGCACAACGTTTACGGCGTGGACCTCAACCCCACCGCCATCGAACTGGGCAAGCTCTCGCTCTGGCTCAACGTGATTCACAAGGACATGGAGACGCCTTTCTTTGCCAACCGCCTCACGGTGGGCAATGCCGTCATCGGTGCTTGGCTGAAGGTGTACAGCCGCGACGAGGTGTACGGCATCAAGGCTACCACTGGAAAGCAACGTCTGCAGCCAAACAAGTGGTGGGAGCGCGCGCCGCACAAGGTGAAGTTCTTCTCCAACCGCGTCAACCGCTCGGTCAACGAAGTCTACCATTTCCTCCTGCCCGACGCCAACATGCTCGGCGTACGCAGCATCAAGGAGCAGAAGCGCAACAACAAACTGGCAGATGCACGCATGGCTACCATTCTGAAGGACTGGACAGCCCCCATCGGCGACGCTGAGTTTAAGGTGCTACAACGCCTCTCGGCAAAGATAGACGTGCTGCTGAAGGAGTACTTTACCGACCAGCTCTCCATAGACAAATACACCAACAACCGCCGTGAGATATGGGACGGCACAGACCATGCCGACCTTGGCGACCTCTTCAGTGCCGAGCTACAGGCGGAGACATACGCACAGAAGCAGCGGCTCTTCGACACGCGCTACCGCCGCGACAATGCCTATCGCAAGCTGAAGCTGGCGATGGACTATTGGTGTGCCCTGTGGTTTTGGGAGTATAAGGATGCCGACGCGCTGCCAACACGCTTGGAGTACTGGGCAGACCTGGAGACGCTGCTCGACGTGGACAACGCTGTGCTCGACCGCCGCACCCGAGCCGCACTGGAGCGTGCCGGCTCCGACATGGTGAGCGAGCCCACGCCCGACTACAGCTCTCAGCGCATGACGGAGGACGAGAGCGAAATCGTCACTCGTACGCAGGAGGAACTGCTCACCGAGCAGCGCGGCTCCGCCACCCTCTTTGCCGAAGAGGACCCCTTGCGTCTGCAGATTGCCGACCAGCTGGCAAAGCGTTACCGTTTCTTCCACCCCATGCTGGAGTTCATAGAGGTGTTCTGGCTACGCGACGGCTTCGACATCATCTGCGGCAATCCGCCGTGGATTAAGATGGAGTTCA
>CAVAHD010000013.1:0-61888 GCA_963588475.1 Oscillospiraceae bacterium
CGACGGGCTGAAAGCCCAACAACTCCATAGCCCAGGGCAACGCCCTGGGTTTTTTGTTGGTATATATCCACGCGCCCTGTAAGGGCAAAAGTACATAAAACTCACGCACTTTACTATGGACTTTTGCCCTTACAGGGCGCGGTTGATGACTCGATATACCCAGGGCGTTGCCCTGGGCTATGAAGTATAGGGCTTTCAGCCCATTTGTGCGAAAAAGATATTACAACAATGTAGGATGGCTAACGAGTTTTTGTTAATTGTAAACAAATGATAAAAGAGCAAAGCTATTCATTAAAATGGATGAATTTATTTTCGTACTTCGACAAAAGTCTTTACTTTTGTATGACAATTCAAAAACTATGATTAGAACTTTACTCTTTTACCTTACATCACTCCTTGGACTGACATTAGTGTCATGCACAAAATACAACATACAAGGCACATCCGACGTTGACGGCGTTGACGGACGTATGCTATACCTGAAGGAAATGGCAGACGGTGAAGTCAAGAGCCTCGACTCGTGCGATGTCGTACACGGGAAGTTCTGCTTCAGCGGTTCGTTGGACTCAGTACGCGTCGTCATGCTCTGCATTGAGGACCAACCCATCATGCCTGTTGTGCTGGAAGACGGCGACATCACCGTCACGCTCAACGGACAAGGGCAGCACTGCAACGGTACCGTACTCAACGATACCCTCGATGCCTTCAACCTACGCTACCGCCAGCTCATAGCCGACTTGGCTGACCTACAGCACCAGCAGAACCAGGCCATCATGAACGGTGACGATATGGAAGCCGTCAACCGCCGCCTCAGCGCCGAGAACCAACGACTGCTCATGAAAGAGGACAAGATGGTAACCAACTTCATCACTGAGAACTTCGACAACTGCCTCGGCCCCTACGTCTTCCAAATGGCAACGAGCAACTACGAAGCCCCCATGCTCACCCCATGGATAGAAGCCCTCATGACAAAGGCAACGGCTAAGTTCAAGAACGACAGCTACGTCAAGGAGTACCTTGAAAAGGCTAAGTACAACCAGGACATCATGACCGGCATGTCGCCAGACCAAGCTCCTGCACCTGGCGCAGAACAAGCACCAGCACCAGGCACAGAGCAGACGACTGAGAATGCCGCCTCTGCACCAGCAACACTCTCACAGCCACAGCAGAACGTTCTGAATGCCGCCCCGACGCCCAACGAACTTGCCGGCAGCACACAGCAACAGAAATAACCCCTCCCCCAACGAGAAAGCAAAATGAAGCAACTTAGCAAACCCGTGGCGCTTGCCATGGCAGCCGGAGCCATCGCGATGGCACTCGGCATTGGTCTCGTTATACTCTGGGACACAGCCGCCAAGGCAGGAGCAGTTATCTTCGCCATCGGAGCCATCACGTTTGCCGCCATACAGATGACGCAGACCTACGACGGCCCCAGCCTCGCCATAAAACGACTCCGCCGCATCATGGTGATGGGCGACATCCTCTTCATCGCCGCCGCTGTACTACTGGTAGAAAACGTCTTCCACCTCGTCTTCCCCTTCTTCGCCAAGACAATGGCCGGCTACAACGCATACGTACATTACATACACAACAATTGGGTGGTAGCACTCCTCATAGCCGCCATCTTCGAAATGTACACCACACACAGAATATCTTACGAGCTCAATAAGGAAACAAAGAATTCATAGAATAAATATTGCATGCTAAAGCATACAATCACACACAGATGAATAAGACACAAAACGTCAACGTGGGCTGAAAGCCCAACACTACATAGCCCAGGGCAACGCCCTGGGTTTTTGTTTACATATATTTACGCGCCCTGTAAGGGCAAAAGTGCATAAACTAGTTGTATATTTTATGTACTTTTGCCCTTACAGGGCGGTTGTTTTCATCCAAATATACCCAGGGCGTTGCCCTGGGCTATGTAGTGTTGGGCTTTCAGCCCGATATTACACAAACAAGTTTACATATCAAATTAGACAGCCTACTTGGATATTTCACCACTTCTGCAAGGCTACGACGCCATTAAATCCTTTTCACAACGATGGTTGGCAACTGCCAACAACGTGGATGGCAACTGCCAACAACATGGACGGCAACTGCCAGCAACGTGGTTGGCAACTGCCAGCAATCATCAAAACGCGGTGTCAACACCGTTTAAACCATGTCTATAAAGTACTGATGCACAGTTGTGTCGTCGTCCAGTTCGGGATGGAAGGCCGTGACGAGCATGTTTTCCTGCCTTGCTGCCACTTTGCAACCGTCGTGAACCGTCAGAATCTCCACTCCTTCACCGGCGTACTCTATATAAGGCGCGCGGATGAAAGTCATTGGAACTGTGACACCTGCAAATTTTCCTTCGGCGTGGAAACTACCCAACTGTCTGCCGTAAGCATTGCGGCGGGCGGTAATGTCCATTACGCCCAGATGGGCAGAGTCAAGCAGTATCAGCCCGGCACACGTGCCGAACGTAGGCAGTCCGCCGCGGATGGCATCGCGCACGGGTTCCCACATCTCCTGGTCGTGCAGTATGCGCGTCATCGTAGTGCTCTCGCCACCGGGGATTATCAGTCCCTTACTGCTCTCCGTGCCACCGATGTACTCATTCCAGTCCTCCAGATTGCGGATGAGCACCGAGTCGACACCTAAGCGAGAGAGCATCTGCTGATGCTCAGCAAATGCTCCCTGTAAAGCCAATATCGCTATCTTCATATTACTTGCCACGCTCTGCCATCAGCAGTTCTATTTCACTTTCGTTGATGCCCACCATAGCCTCGCCGAGGTCCTCGCTGAGCTCAGCAATAATCTTGGGGTTCTGATAGTTGGTGACAGCCTTCACGATAGCCTGCGCACGCTTCTCCGGGTTGCCACTCTTGAAGATACCGCTGCCCACGAAGACACCCTCCGCACCCAGCTGCATCATCAGCGCAGCATCGGCTGGCGTTGCCACGCCACCGGCAGCAAAGTTGACCACTGGCAACTTACCGTTCTCGTGAACGTACTGTACCAGTTCGTAAGGCACGCGCAACTGCTTTGCAGCCTCGTACAGCTCATCCTCGCTCATAGAGACGAGGCGACGCATCTCGCTCTGCATCATACGCATGTGGCGGACAGCCTGAATGACGTCGCCAGTGCCCGGTTCGCCCTTTGTACGTATCATCGTAGCACCCTCATTGATGCGGCGCAATGCCTCACCGAGGTCCTTGGCACCACACACGAAAGGCACGTTGAATTTACGCTTGTCGATGTGGTAAACATCGTCTGCCGGAGAGAGTACCTCACTCTCGTCGATATAGTCTATCTCAATAGCCTCAAGTATCTGAGCCTCAACAAAGTGACCGATACGGCACTTTGCCATCACCGGGATGCTCACAGCCTCCTGTATTCCCTTTATCATCTTAGGGTCACTCATGCGGCTCACACCGCCTGCTGCACGTATGTCAGCCGGGATGCGCTCCAGTGCCATCACGGCACATGCACCTGCGGCCTCTGCTATGCGGGCCTGCTCCGGCGTGGTTACGTCCATAATTACTCCGCCCTTGAGCATCTGGGCCAGGTTGCGGTTCAAAATCTGTCGTTCGTTCAATTCCATTTTATTATTTTTAGTCGATTATGCTGTTTTTGCGATTCTGCGGTGCAAAAGTACGCAGAAGTTTTCATTGGTGAAAGGGGTTGTTCCTACCCTCGCAAACAGTGCTTACAAATGTGCAAAGACTGGCGCGTTCTTGCAAAAAACTGGCAAAAAGCTTGTAAATAAGGAAGAATAGTATGACAAATTTGGCAGTCTGAGCAAAATTTCGTAACTTTGCGCGAGATTATGTGCACAGAAACCAACAATAAACCACTCACACCTCTGCTCGGCATGACCGAAGAGGAACTGCGTCAGGCAGTGAAGGAACTGGGTATGCCCGCCTTCACTGGCGGACAGATTGCCAAATGGCTATACACGAACCACGTGGAGTCCATCGACGAGATGACCAACATCTCCAAACGCAACAGGGAGATTCTCGCTGCACATTACACCGTCGGCACCATGCCGCACATAGAGGCGCAGCGATCCAAGGACGGCACGATAAAGTACCTCTTCCCCGTGGCCTCTGGCAAATTCGTAGAAACGGTATTCATCCCCGAAAAAGACCGCGCCACGCTGTGCGTCTCCTGCCAGGTGGGCTGTAAGATGAACTGTCTCTTCTGCCAGACCGGCAAGCAAGGCTACGAAGGTTCGCTGACCGCCGCCGACATCCTCAACCAGATATACTCCCTCCCCGAGCGCGACCGTCTGACCAACATCGTATTCATGGGACAGGGCGAACCGATGGACAACCTCGACAACGTACTGCGCGCCACGGAGGTGCTCACCGCCAAGTGGGGCTACGCATGGAGTCCGAAGCGCATCACCGTCAGCAGCGTTGGCATCAAGGACAAGCTGAAACGCTTCCTCGACGAGAGCGACTGCCACGTAGCCATCTCGCTACACTCCCCCATCCACGAGCAACGCGCCTCGCTGATGCCGGCAGAACGCGGCATGACGATAGCCGAAGTGGTGGAACTGCTCAAACAGTACCCGGCCTTCAGACGCAACGACAGCCCCGAGGAACGCGAGGACACCAGTCGCCAGCGACGCATCTCGTTCGAATACATCGTCTTCGACGGACTCAACGACAGTCTGACCCACGCTCGCGAAATCGTCAAACTGCTCAGCGGACTCTCCTGCCGCGTCAACCTAATACGCTTCCACAGCATACCGGACGTTCCACTGAAGACCAGCAACGAGAGGAAGATGGAAACCCTGCGTGACTACCTCACCGCCCACGGCATCTTCACCACCATCCGCGCTTCCCGCGGACAGGACATCTTCGCAGCCTGCGGACTGCTGTCCACCGCGCATAAAACAAACTAACGACTCAACAACCAATGCCTAACATACCTTGTATAGCCCTCGTGGGCAACGCACCTTCTGAGAAGTACGCCGTACTCAACGCGCTGCTTGGCGAAGAAGAGCTCGGAGACATCTGCGACGTCATACTCTACGGAGCTGACGGACAAGCCGAGGACGAAGCACTGCAGGACGCACTGGACGACTTCGCCGACGGAAAGATAGATGCCATCGCTTGTCTGCCCACAGCAACGCCTCTTTTCGATGCCCTCGCACAGAGTTACGAACCGGCACCCGAGATAACAACCATTGAGATAGGCGACAGAGGTCGACTCGTCTCCATCATGGGAGACCTGGACCTCGCCGACGCCGCACTGCACATGACGAAAACGGATGTCTTCGCCACCATAAAGGACACGGCGGCCACATTGAAGCGCGACCTCGACGTGCTGAACCCACGCATCGCAGTGCTCTCGCTCAACAAGGAGATAGACACCGACGAGGCATCTGAGGAGTGCGCCATACTGGCTCCAGCCATTTCTGAAGCAGTAAAAGACCGCGTACAAGTATTCGGTCCATACGCCAGTGCCACATATTTCGACACGCCAGACTTCATGGCTTTCGATGCCATCATACAGTGCTACGACGAGCAGTGTGGCGAGGCATTCCGAAAGGCCAATGCCGCAGGCCCGATTGTGAAGCTGTACTCCGGACTGGAGATGCCTGTGACACAGGCAGAGCCGGAGGACATACTACACGCCATATTCCTCGCTGCAGAAGTGGCACGCCGCCGCAAGACGTACGACGCACCATTCGCAAGCCCTCTGCCCAAGCTCTACCAGGAGCGTAAGGAGGACGGCGACAAGGCACGCTTCGCCGTAAAGAAAAAGGGCGGCTTCAACCCAGCAGAGCACCGTCGCGAGAACGTCACGTTCCAAACCGCAAAGCCAAAGAACGAAGATAAGTAACGTCTGAAAAAAAATAATTTGCACAAGTCGGTGGCTGACAGAATTGAGAACTACGATGGGCTGAAAGCCCTATACTACATAGCCCAGGGCAACACCCTGGGTATACTCAAGTAGTCTGCAACCGCCCTGTAAGGGCAAAAGTCCATAGTAAAGTGCGTGAAGGTTTATGTACTTTTGCCCTTACAGGGCGCGTAGATACAACCAAATACAAACCCAGGGCGTTGCCCTGGGCTATGGAGTTGTTGGGCTTTCAGCCCACAGCTGTACAAAACTGGCAAGTTCTTTTCGAACATTACTAACAATACAAAGAGATGAACATCACTGAACTGCAGAACATAAAGAAGCGTTACAACATCGTGGGCAACTGCGATGCGCTCAACCGTGCGCTCGACGTAGCACTGCAAGTGGCACCCACCGACCTCTCGGTACTCATACAGGGCGAGAGCGGCGTGGGTAAGGAGATATTCCCACGAGTGATTCATGACAACTCACCACGCCGACGCGAGAAATACTTCGCCATCAACTGCGGCTCCATACCGGAGGGCACCATCGACTCCGAACTGTTCGGACACGAGAAAGGCTCCTTCACCGGTGCCGTCGGCGAGAGCGAGGGATACTTTGGCGCAGCAGACAAAGGCACGCTGTTCCTTGACGAGGTAGGCGAACTGCCTATGTCCACTCAGGCACGCCTTCTGCGCGTACTGGAAACTGGTGAATATATCCGCGTAGGTGGACAGGACATACGCAAGACGAACGTGCGCATCGTGGCGGCAACGAACGTAAACATGCGCAAGGCCATCAGCGAAGGACGCTTTCGCGAGGACCTCTACTACCGTCTCAACACCATCCCCATCCAGATACCGCCACTGCGCGACCGTGGGGACGACATAGTACTGCTCTTCCGCCTCTTCGCCATGCAGATGTCCGAGAAGTACCGACTGCCACGCATCCAGCTCACGGACAACGCCAAGGAGGTGCTGAAGAAATACAAGTGGCCGGGCAACGTGCGACAGCTGAAGAACATCACGGAACAACTCTCCGTACTCAGCCGCAACCGCGACATCGACGTGGAAGACCTGCTGAAGGTAATACCGATGAACGAGGAAAGCACACAGCTAGCCACCATATCGCCCTCCGGCAGCAACCGCACCTACGAAAGCGAACGCGAGATGCTCTTCAAGATTCTCTACGAGATGCGCGGCAGCGTAGCGGATATGCGCAGCGAGATAACGTCACTGCGCAAGCAAATAGACGAAGCACGCAGCGGCATGATGTCGCAGTCGCAAACGGCATACATGCCTACTTCCGTACCTACTTCCATGCCAACGACAATGCCGGCGGCATCAAGCGGTTTCCATTCTAACGTACCGCCAGTAGGTCATTCACAAGAAGTGCCGTACGATGCCTTCGCACAGGAGATACACGAGGAGGAACCAGAGAACCTCAACCTCACCGATCTCAGCAGAATAGTGCTGGAGAAGGCCCTCGAGCGCAACCATGGCAACCGTAAGAAGGCCGCACAGGACCTCGGCATCTCAGACCGCACCCTCTACCGCCGACTGCAGCAGTTCGGTCTGGCAAAACGATAATATATATAAGTAGTAATAAATGCGACAAGCATACCGCAACATACTCACCATAGCCTGCGTCTGGGCATTCACTGTCTGCATGGCAATGATGCTGCACTCCTGCTCCGTGTCATACAAATTCAACGGAGCCAGTATCGACTATTCCAAGACAAAAACAATACAGATTGCCGACTTCCCTATACGCTCTGCATACGTCTACGCCCCGATGGGAACAACGTTCAACACCGAGCTTAGGGACATATTCGGCCAGCAGACCAGACTGTCGCAAGTGCGGCGCGACGGCGACTTGAAGATAGAAGGTGAGATAACGTCGTACCAGCAACGAAACAAGTCTGTCTCTGCCGACGGCTACTCCGCACAGGTGGAACTGTCAATGACGGTAAACGTGCGCTTCACCAACACCAAGAACCACGCCGAGGACTTCGAACGACAGTTCACCTCAACAGCGTCGTACCCCTCAACGCAGAGTCTCAACTCAGTACAGGACGAACTCGTAACGCAGATGTGTAACGACCTCTGCAAACAAATCTTCAACGCAACAGTAGCTAATTGGTAATCGATGAACATTCAAGAACTGGCACAGCATCCCGAGATGCTCAACCGTAAGACGCTTTACGATCTACGGCAGGTAGTGGCGGAATACCCATACTATCAGTTGGCCAGACTGATGATGCTGAAAAACCTTTACCTACTGCACGACCCGGATTTCGACGAGGAGCTGCAACGTGCGTCCATCTACTTCACCGACCGCCGCACGCTGTTCAACCTCGTGGAGACAGCGCACTACCGACTGAAGCACAAGTCGCCGACGAGCTTCACCAATGCGCCGGACCGCCGCGCGCTCGCAGAGCAGAAGGCAGCAGCCGGCGCAGCAGAGTCGCGCACCGTATCGCTGATAGACAACTTCCTCTCAACTATACCGGAGGAAGAGAAGGAGGAGTCCAGTGCTCCCAAGCCCAAAGAGTACCGCAAGCCGAACGCCGCCGATGCCACGGTGGACTATGTGGCATACCTACTGTCCACCGACTTCGAGGAACTGGACGAACAGACCAGTGACGAGGCGCAAGTCGAGCAGCCGAACACGATGAACGGCGGCGACCTCATCGACGCCTTCATACAGAACGACGGCGGACGCATCACACTGCAGGAGACGCCGGAGTATCTCCCTGACATAGAGAGCCAAGGCAAGGAAGAGAACCAGGAGGAGAGTTACCTCACGGAGACACTTGCCGGAATCTACATCAAACAGGGACGCTACGAGAAGGCACTCGACATAATGCACCGCATAGACAAGACGGAGGTAAAGAAGAACCCGTACTTCGAAGACCAACAGCGTTTCCTCGAAAAGCTAATAAAGCTGAAGGCACACAAAATAGACAACACTTCGGCAGACAACCCAGAACAATAATAACAAACAATAAACAACAAACTTAAAATGTACACACTATTCGTAATTTTAATCGTCATCGCAGCACTGCTCATGATCGGTATCGTACTCATCCAGGAATCAAAGGGCGGTGGTCTGGCAGCCGGTTTCTCCAGTGCCAACTCGCTTGCTGGTGTGCGCCAGACAACCAACTTCATTGAGAAGGCTACATGGAGCCTCGCTGCATTCATGGTGGTTATCAGCATCGCATGCGCATACTTCGCACCTGTTGCAAGTACTGAGGGCAGCGTCATCGAGAACGCAGCCATCGAGAAGCCTGCTACCAACCCTAACAACGTACAGGGCTTCGGCGCTTCACAGCAGAAAGATGCTGCTGCTCCAGCTGCCGCTCCTGCCGCAGAGGCTCCAGCTGCTGAAGCACCTGCCGCACCAGCTGCTCCTGCATCTCCTGCAAAGTAACACATGCAGTAAAGACATTAAATGGTAAGACTCTTCATACCAATAACACTATTCGCACTCGGCATACTGAGTGACGCATACATCTACCATCGCTACATTGCCGCATACACCGCGTCCGTGTGGCGATGGTTTTGGTGGATACCTACGCTATCGCTGCTGCTCCTGGCAGTGTACTTCATCTTCTTCTACCGTGGACTGGAGGCGGAGTACACTACGACGAACATCTTCCTGCTGCTCCTGGCTCTCTTCTTCATACCGAAGATTCTCTTCACGCCACTGTCGTTCATCCCTTACTGCGGTAAGGCTGTGGGACTGGCCGTAGCTGCTGGCATCTGGGGCATCGTGCTATGGGGAATAACAGGAGGCTTCTGCCAACTGCGTGTGCGCCACGTCACCTATACGTCAGCCGACGTGCCGCCAGCCTTCGACGGCTATCGCATCGTGCAGTTCTCCGACGCACATGTCGGAACATTCCGAGGAGCGTATGCCGGTCTTCTGAAGAGCAGCGTAGATACCATCAACGCCCAGAATCCTGACCTCATCTGCTTTGTCGGGGACATAGAGAACTTTTCGCCTAAAGAGCTGATACCGCATGCTGAGGCTTTTTCAAGTCTAAAAGCCAAGGACGGCGTGTTCACTATCATGGGTAACCACGACTACTCCAGCTACATCCGAGTATCGCCCGGTGAACAGGCACGCCTAGTACACCAGACGCGCCAGATGCAGCAGGACTTCGGATGGCGACTGCTCTCCAACGCCAACGCCACAATACGCCGCGGTGGCGATTCCATTACTATAATAGGTGAAGAGAACTGGGGCAAACCGCCCTTCCCGCAGTTCGGCAAACTGGACAAAGCCCTTGCCGGACTCACCGCGCCTTACGGCTTCACCGTCATGCTAAGCCACGACCCGACTGCATGGCGCGCGCACATCCTACCCGTCTTCCGTCCCAACATAACGCTAAGCGGACATACGCACGGCACACAGTTCTCCATCTTCGGTTGGTCGCCAGCATCCATGGTATACAAGGAATGGGGCGGAGAATACTACGACGGCACCAGTCTGCTAAACGTCTCAACAGGCTTCGGCGGCAACTTCCCCTTCCGCTTCGGCATGCCGCGAGAGATCGTTGTCATAACACTGAAAAGGAAATAAGCCTAACATATAAAACTGAAATTCTATGAGAAAGTTACTTATCCTGCTTTTTGCGGTGCTCTGCGTCTCTGCTCAGGCTCAGAAGCGCGACACACTGCGAGTGTCAATCCTCGGCGACAGCTACTCTACATTTGAGGGCTGCGTCACGCCAGACACCAACGCCATCTGGTACTTTAAGCCGGAGAACCCACAGCTGCACGCCAAGAACGACGTGCGAAAGGTGGAACAGACATGGTGGTACCAGACAATACAGAACCTCGGGGCTAAACTGGAGCGTAACAATGCATACTCCGGCTCTACCATCTGCGGCACGGGTTATCTGGAGAACAACCTCTCGAACATCCCATACCCGGAGTTTGCCGGGCACACGGACTATATGTCGCGTGCCTTCATCACACGTTCCAACAACCTCGGCGAACCGGACTTCATCCTCATCTGCGGTGCCACGAACGACAGTTGGTGCAAGGCTAAGGTGGGAGAATACGTCTACGGCAACTGGACCAACAGACAGCTCTACACCTTCCGTCCTGCCATGGCGAAGCTGCTCTACGACTTGAAGGCCAACTACCCTCAAGCTAAGCTGCTCTTCATACTGAACACCGAACTGCGCGAGGACATCACCGAGTCCGTACACACCATCTGCAAGCACTACGGAGTGCAGTGTCTCGACCTCAAGAACATCGACAAGCAGCGCGGTCACCCGTCAATAAAGGGCATGGCAAGCATAGCCGAACAGGTCACCGCCGCCGTAAAGCAAATGCAACAGCAACGCGGTCCACAGATGATGCGCGAAAGAAGCGAGCGCATGAACCGTAACGGTCAAAACGGCAACCGCCCACAACGCGGCATGCGCCCTGATATGGATATGTAATAACAGGACACACGTACATACGAAAAATCCCCGGGCATCTTCCTATTGCAGGACAGATGCCCGGGGATTTCCCGTTTGTAGTCTATATGTCTTAGAATTTCTTCTTCGGATGAAAGTTTGGGTTGTAGGACTTTTGCTTGCCTTGCTTTATGGCTCCAGGATTACTTTGCTTTGCAGCACCTTTGTTTGTTGCATTTTGCTTACCGTAAGCTTGGACTTGCTTGCCTTTTTGAGGATATGCATTATTTCCGGTAGGCTCACCACCTCGTTTCGGCGGACGGCTGTACTGTTGGTGGGCCTGGTCCTTGTACCAGAAGAAGTACTGGCGTTGGGCTTGCTTCTCCTTTGGAGTCTTCGCACTGAATACCGGCTGGAGGGTGTAGGGGTCGTAACCTGAGTACCACGTCTCGGTGCTGACGGTCATTGGCGTCGGCGTGAAGTCTT
Source organism: Oscillospiraceae bacterium (assembly GCA_963588475.1). Classification (GTDB taxonomy): domain Bacteria; phylum Bacteroidota; class Bacteroidia; order Bacteroidales; family Bacteroidaceae; genus Prevotella. The sequence goes on from CAVAHD010000013.1 coordinate 11,753, forward strand.
GTACCTGTTCGAGCTTATAACCCATGCGACGGGTGAGGTCGGCCAGTTGCGCCATGTCGCGCTCATGGCAACCGGGGTGCGAGGAGATGAAGTACGGGATGAGCTGCTGATTGAGGTGCTCCTCCTTGTTTATACGGTCGAAGATACGCTTGAATTCCTCAAAGAGTTTGAACGACGGCTTGCGCATGAGCATCAGCACATTGTCTGACGTATGCTCGGGGGCAACCTTCAGTCGGCCGCTGACGTGCTTGGTAATCAGCTCACGGGTGTACTGACGAGCGGCGGCGTTAATCTTCTCGTCCTTACTCTTGTGGAGCAACAAGTCGTAGCGCACGCCGGAACCTATGAAGCTCTTCTTTATCTCCGGCAGAGCATCTACGGCGTGGTAAATCTCGAGGAGTGCCGAGTGGTCCGTGTTGAGGTTCGGGCATATCTGCGGATGGATGCACGACGGGCGTTTGCACTTCTCGCACGCCTTTAGGTTGTTGCCGTGCATGCCGTACATGTTGGCAGAGGGGCCGCCAAGGTCGGACAGGTAGCCCTTGAAGCCCGGCAACTTAACCACCTCCTTTACTTCGCGCAGTATGCTCTCCTTCGAGCGGCACGCGATGAACTTACCTTGGTGGGCCGAAATGGTACAGAATGCGCAACCGCCAAAGCAACCGCGATGGAGGTTGACGGAGAACTTTATCATCTCGTAAGCTGGGATGGTCTTGCCCTTGTACTTCGGGTGCGGCACACGCTGGTAGGGCAGGTCGAACGAGCGGTCTATCTCTTCCGTTGTCATCGGAGGATAAGGGGGATTGACGACGACGTAGTCGCCGCCTATGGCCTGTAGGAGTCGCTGCGCATGCATCTTGTTGGACTCCTCCTCGATATGGCGGAAGTTCTCTGCCTGTGCCTTCTTGTTGCGCAAGCATTCTTCGTGCGAGTTAAGTACGATATCCTCGGGCTCGTGTATGCCACCGGGTATCTCGTCCTCATGACAGATGAATGCCACCTGCGGCAGGTCGCGGATGACGCTGAGCGGCTGGCCGTCGTTTAGTGCGTCGGCAATGGCTATTGTCGTCTTCTCACCCATGCCGTAGCAGATGAAGTCGGCAGGAGCATCGAGCAGCAGACAGGGGCGCAGGCGGTCTTCCCAGTAGTCGTAATGGGTGAGTCTGCGCAGGGAAGCCTCGATGCCGCCGAGCATGATGGGCACGTCGGGGAACAGCTGGCGCAGTATCTTAGTATAGACAATGCTGGTGTTCTCCGGGCGGCAGTCATGACGACCGTCGGGCGAGAAGGCGTCTTCCGAGCGCAATCGCTTGGCGGCGGTGTATTTGTTGACCATAGAGTCCATGCACCCTGGGGAGACGGCGAAGAAGAGGCGCGGCTTACCGAGCTTCTTGAAGTCGCGGAAGTCGCCGTGCCAGTCCGGCTGTGGCACGATAGCCACTTTATATCCGGCAGCCTCAAGGGAACGACCTATGACGGCGGCACCAAAGGACGGGTGGTCCACATAGGCGTCGCCGGAAAAGAGTATCACATCGAGCGTGTCCCAACCACGTAGTTCACACTCTTTCTTGGTAGTGGGAAGAAAGTCGGTCAGCTGTGGCATTAGTCAAGCTTCTCCACGTAAAGGGTTATGAGGTTATGCAATGCTACGGGCTTCATGTTGGGGTGGTAGAGCACGTCGAAGCAGAGGTCCATCAGGGTCTTGTCGCTTGCGCCGGTAGACTCCACGAGGTCGCGTACATTGAGGCGCAGCTTGTCGAGGACTGTCTCGTCGATAATGCCGTTGCTGTCCACGAGGTTGCGGAAGAGAGAATACTTTGTGATGGTCTGGAGGTTCTCATCGGTAATCTCCATAGTACGTGTGCCAGAGGCATTGGAAACTATTGTGTACATAAGCGTTGTTTATTTGTATAGTGATAGTGTTATTTCAAGAAAGCCAGCACTCCCCTCATGATGGATGCGCGCTGCTGTACGGAGAGGATGCACTCGAAGGGGAAGCCCATGGCGAACGTGCGTGCGGACTTGGAGGCAACAGCTGCCGGCATGCCGTCAGCGTAACGCATGGCTACGAAGGATGAGGCATCTGAGGCATTTATGGCATCGCTCTGCACGCTGGCATAGTGGTCGGCGTTGAGCGTGTTGATGACGGGGAAGGTCTGCTGTAGGCCTGTCACCGTGCCGTTGGTACCACGGACTGTTCCGTTGAACTGAACGTGGAGGAGTTGGCTAAGGAACTGCTGCTCGTCCGACTGCTGCATGTCGGAAGCGAGGTAGGAACCACTGACGAGGATAGCCCCACGACGCGACTGCTGGTAGCTGAGCAGCTGTTGCTGCATCTGCTTGGTGAACGTCTTGTAGAACTGTAGCGAATGACCATCGTGGCGCTGGTTGCCGAGAATGAGGTCGACGACGGCGCAACGGGAGAGGTCTACTCCGCCCCACTCCATGACGCTCTTCGAGCAGCTAACGACGTTATACTGTTGGGCTGATGCTATGGCATAGGCGTGCTCCGCCACATAGTTGAAGTCGTTGCCTGCCACAAAATGACCCGCCATCTCGTCGCCGCTGTAGCCGAACGTTCCGACACCTTCGCGGCCTGCGGTTGACGTATCGAACACCTGCTGCACTCCGCCCCATCCTGCCGTCAGTCCGTATGACACACCGGGGTCTTCGTTGATGTCAAAGCCTTTTTCGAAGGAGGTCTCACGGACGGCTGGAGAAGAGAGACGGTCGAAGCCGTTGACGATGAGCACCGTCGGCGCGTCGTCACCGTGCCATACGGCACATAGCTCTTCCGTAGGGAAGCTCTCGCCGCCATCGTTGACGGCAGTGACGCGGAAGCGGTACACCTGGTCTTTCTCCAGCGTAACGCCTGCGCCGGTGGTCTTCACATTTACGCCGTTGTCATAACCGCCTGTGCCTACGGCCATATAGACGTTGTACGATGTCGGGGTGGCGGTGCTCTCTGTCTTGTCGCGCTGCGGAAGCCATGTGAGCGTGGCGTTTCCGTTCCTGCCTTGTTCTATCTTGAAGTTGACTGGACTGAGCGGACTGACTATCGCCTTCTCTCCGTGTGCCGAGGCTTCAAAGCGCAGTATGCTCTTGTAGATGGATCGTGCTATGGTGAACTTGAAGTCGGGATCGTGCGCCAGTCGCATGTCGGGGAAGCTCTGGTGTGAGAGTGTCTCGAAGATGGCTGAGGGCACCAACGGCACACGCGTCTCGGAATAGTTGCGGTCGTAGAGGTGGCGCCATGTCCAATTGCCGTAGCGCGACTTGATGTCGCTCTTGCTTTGGTCGAGGAGCATCTGTGCGAACTGCTTGGAGCGGTCGCGGGAGAGTCCGGCATCCACCTTGCCGTCGTTGTAGTCTGTGGTGCAGATGGCGAGCGAACCGTATATGCTCTGCAAGTCCGGTGCAAAGCCTGCATCGGAATGTACCGCCAGCGCCAAGTCTATCGGCACGTGCTTGCCATCCGGTTTGGACGGGGCGTATGGCGAACCACCAGCAAGCCAGTTGGTCATCAGCGAACGGGTGTTGATGTCGTCCTTATAGTCGTCCTCGCCGAGGTAACCGCCATATACGGAGTATGGAGCACCGGCCCACTGGGCGTAGTAGCGCGCACCTTCGAGGCAACGCGGCAAGCGGCTCACCGTGCCGCCACGCTGTATGTTGCCCATGCCGCCACCGAAGCGGACGGCATCTGTGGTGACTACGCCCTTGGAGGTGGAACGGGACGATACTACCACCTTATTATATTGTGGGTTGTAGGCATCGAAGTCGAACGTGCCGAGGTACACCCACGTGCCACCGCCCATCTGTTGGTTGACGTGGAAGTCGGTCCGCTGTCCTTGGTGGTAGACGCTGTAGAGGGCATCGTCGACGCTTTTCTCTACGGTGACGTAACTGACGTAGACGGCGTAGCGTCCGGCCTTGCTTATCTGCGGTGTATAGACGGCGGTGCTGGCATCATTGCTCTTCGTAGTGGACACCTGGCGTGCCGTTCCTTGTTCGAATGGGTTGAAGCCGTCGCTGATGTTGCCGTTTGGAATGGCGAAGCCTGCTACCGGTGCTTTTGTCCAGTCGCTGGAGTGGTCGGTCTCCTTGTATCCACTTGCTGCGGCATCGTTGTCTACGATATACTCTGCCGTCTGCCAGTCGCGCTCACGGGGCGTGAAGACGTTGGCACCGGCACGCTCCAGCATCGGTATGAGGTACGGCACTACGATAGTCTGCGTGAAGAGGTCCTCGTTGGTGCAGAACATATTGGGGCGTTGCCACTTCCATGCTCCGCGCGATGCATCGTAGTATCTGCCGTGGCTCTGCCATACTGCCAGGTGCTTGTCTGCCAGGGCCGCCTTGGCGTAGGAGGGGTGTGAGACGTTCTTCACCCACGGCTGACCGTCGTAGCTGACGTCTCCCCACCAACCGGCACGTCCCTTTCGTGGTGTCGGCTTCTTTTTCTTTTCTGGTTCGGGGGTAGTGGTGGCAGTGCCCACAAGGTTTTCCAGTGGCGTGCCGTTGATGAATATGCGCACGTCGTAATTGCGGCACTCCTTAGGGAGAGCCTTACGTGCGCTCTTTGTAGCTTTCTTGTATATCTTCTTTACATGCTTAGCCTTCAGCGGTTCGTCATCGTCAAGGAAGTCTTGGTCGAGATAAAGCAGGATAAGACGCTGCGAGTCGTCAACGCGCAGTTCCTTCAGATGTTCCTCCACGTCATCACTTGCCATGCCAACAAGTGGGCATGACATCAAGAGAGCAGCAAGAAGTATTTTGTTTGTCATAGATAAATACGTTGGCTGAAAGTCCTACGTTTTAAATTGATTGAGCGTGGGCTGAAAGCCCTACACTACATAGCCCAGGGCAGCGCCCTGGGTTTTGGTTCGTGTCTATTAACGCGCCCTGTAAGGGCAAAAGTCCATAGACTGGCACGCTGATTAGTACGCGAACTGTTCCGGGTGTTTGCCCGTAAACTGTGCAAAGTACTGTTTAATGCGTGGCAGTTCGGCATCTACATCACCGGAAGGTATAATCTCTTGAGTACACTGTATCAGGCGGCGCTTGTAGTCCATACCGAAGAGCTTGACGGGCAACTTTGCCTTTAGGGCGATGAAATAGAAGCCCCGTTTCCAGTCGGCGTTGCGCTTGCGCGTTCCTTCGGGCGTTATGCACAGTCGGAAGTCTGGCTCGCGGCTCGCCACTTCCGCCAGCGTGTCGGTCATGCTGGTGTGCTTGTCGCGGTGCACAGGTATTCCGCCAAGACGACGGAACAACGGTCCGAGCGGCCAAAAGAACCACTCGGACTTCATAAGGAAATTGATACGAAGTCCCGTAGCGCGGGAGTAGAGCTGACCGATGATGAAATCCCAGTTGCTCGTATGCGGTGCGAGACAGACGATGTACTTGCCGGACAGCTCTACAGAGACATCCACCTTCCAGTGGAGGCACCTGTAGAGCAGCCATGAACAGACTTTCTGTATTATCATATTTATATGTTACGCGTGAAGGTTTCCTATGGCATCCACCAGCGCATTGATGTCGCCGGTGAAGCTCTCCTTCAGCACATTGTAGTATTTCTTCGGTTTCATACCCGGCTCGGGGTGCGAGACGCGTCTGATGTAGTCCGAATGTATTGTTAGTATCGACTTGAGCAGTGCGTCGAGGTTTGCCTTGTCGGAGTTGTTCGAGTAGAGTGCCGTAGCGATGCTCTCCGCAAATATCTCGCTGCACACGTATGTGAGGCCTCTTTTCAGGTTTCTTTTGTTTGCCATTGTTTAGGTGAGTTTTGGGTTAATACAGTTCAAAGGTAATAATTTTTTCCCTACCTGCAAACATTTATTGAACATTTTAATACATTTTACCCACGAACGCCCTGCTTTGTGATATTTTTTTAGTAATTTTGCACCGCAAAGGATATAAAACAAACGACAAAAATTAATGGCAAAAGAACTTAAAGAGCTTACCAAGCGCGCCGAGAACTACTCTCAGTGGTACAACGACTTGGTAGTAAAGGCCGACCTGGCCGAGCAGTCAGCAGTACGTGGATGTATGGTCATCAAGCCATACGGTTACGCTATATGGGAAAAGATGCAGCAGCAGCTGGACAAGATGTTCAAAGAGACTGGTGCGCAGAACGCTTACTTCCCTCTCCTCATTCCAAAGTCATTCCTGTCACGCGAGGCTGAGCACGTAGAGGGCTTCGCCAAGGAGTGTGCCGTTGTGACACACTACCGTCTGAAGACCAACGAGGCTGGCGACGGCGTCGTTGTTGACCCGGCAGCAAAGTTGGAAGAGGAACTCATCGTGCGTCCTACTTCAGAGACCATCATCTGGAACACCTACAAGAACTGGATTCACTCATGGCGCGACCTGCCGCTGATGTGCAACCAGTGGTGTAATGTAATGCGTTGGGAGATGCGTACACGTCCGTTCCTGCGTACTTCCGAGTTCCTTTGGCAGGAGGGTCACACGGCTCATGCTACCCGCGAGGAGGCTGAGGCTGAGGCACAGAAGATGCTGAAGGTGTACGCTACGTTCGCTGAGCAGTGGATGGCAGTGCCTGTGATGCAGGGCGTGAAGAGCGAGACGGAGCGTTTCGCCGGTGCGCTGGACACATACACCATCGAGGCTATGATGCAGGACGGCAAGGCTCTGCAGAGCGGTACATCGCACTTCCTCGGACAGAACTTCGCCAAGGCTTTCGACGTTACATATCTTACTAAGGAGAACAAGCCAGAGTACGTATGGGCTACCTCATGGGGCCTGTCAACACGTCTTATCGGTGCGCTCATCATGACACACTCCGACGACAACGGTCTCGTGCTGCCTCCACGCCTCGCACCGCTGCAGGTTGTCATCATTCCTATCGGCAAGGGCGAGCAGCAGGCGCAGATAGCAGAGAAGTTCCAGCCCGTCATCGACGCTCTGCGCGCCAAGGGTATCACCGTAAAGTACGACGACGCAGACAACAAGCGTCCGGGCTTCAAGTTTGCCGACTACGAGCTGAAGGGTGTGCCTGTACGCCTCGTCATGGGCGGACGCGACCTGGAGAACGGCACAGTGGAAGTGATGCGCCGCGACACGCTCGAGAAGGAGACTGTTGGCTTCGAGGGACTGGCTGAGCACGTGGAGCAGCTGCTGGAGGACATTCAGACTAACATCTTCACAAAGGCAAAGGCATTCCGCGACGAGCACATCTACGTCTGCGACAACTATGAGGAGTTCAAGGAGAAGGTGAAGGACGGCGGCTTCTTCCTCTGCCACTGGGACGGCACTGCCGAGACGGAGGCTAAGATTAAGGAGGAGACACAGGCTACCATCCGTTGCGTACCGTTCGACTTCGAGCAGACTCCTGGCGTAGACATGGTAAGCGGCAAGCCTTCGAAGGCCCGCGTACTCATCGCACGCAGCTACTAAGCGACATCATAATCCCACCACCAACAACTAATAAACACTACCATCATGTTTAGCAAAAAAAATGAACATAAAGTAGACCAGACTACCCAGTTCCGTAAACAGATACTCAGCCGCAAGGCAAGGGTGCGCCGCACCAAGCAGCTGATATGGAGCGCAGGCATTGTGCTTGCCGCCTTCATCTGGGTCTTCGTAGCATACTCCTTCATCTTTGACGACGTAAAGTAAGGATGGTCCCCTTGACAGGATGGTGTCCAAATTGCGGAGTATTAGCAAATCAGAACGCCACTATCAAGACTTATTGATATCAATGTTTTCATGACATAAAGAATGGTTGTACCTTTGCCGCCGAAATACAAAAACAGCGCGCTAAGTACAACCATTTTTACATTAAAGAAACTCACAGTTCGTCATGGAACATTATCGTCAATTAGTTATCCTTTTCGCCATCGCACTGCCTATTCTGGCCGCTTTCGGTTGGATAATGCTGGCAGCAGTACGCCGTTATAACCAGAACCACCACATCATCAGCGTTGGCGACATGCCAACGACACCAGCCTCCTACTCGCTGGAGGAAGAGGAAGCAGACAAAACATATAAAGAATACGTAGATGCAAACTACTGTTAATACGCATGAACAGCTAAAGGAAATCTGCACCTTCATGGCGCAGTTTGCCGCAACAATCATAGCCGCAGGAAGTGCGTCGGCACGCTGCGAGAAAACAGTAAAACGAATAGCTCAGGCATACAACGTTGACACGGAGATGACTCTCCTGCCGCGTACCGTCATGATGACAGTATGGGACAAGGAGCACGAACACTCCTACAACACCAGTAACCGTCTGCCGGCCATCGGTCTCAACTTCAACCTCATCACGAAGCTCAGCATGCTGAGCCGCAACATTCTGGAGGGCAGCATGCCGATAAAGGAGTCTATCGAGCAGTTCAACCATGAGCTGAGCAGACCCCGCCTCAACACGTGGGTTGTCACCTTGCTGACGGGTGCCGCTAACGCTTCGTTCTGCCGACTCTTTGAGGGCGACTGGCTGGCGATGCTCATCGTCTTCGTTGCCACGGTAGAGGGATTCTGGCTTAAGGGCACACTGCATTCAAAGTGGAAATGGGACCTTCGCCTTGCCACGCTCGTAGCTGCATGTACCTCTTCTATTATAGCATGTTCGGGATTCCTGTTCAAATGGACAGATACACCTGACATCGCATTGGGTACCAGCGTGCTCTACCTCGTGCCGGGCATACCGTACATCAACTCTGTGAGCGACCTCATACACGGTCACCTGCTCTGCTGCATCAGCCGATTCATACACGCCAGCATGCTGACGGCTTGCTTGGGCATCGGACTGTCGCTCGGCATTCTCATTATGAATATAAGTTATTTTTAGAACCGCTAAAAGGCATAACGATAACCATGCTTTCCGACATAGAACTTACGTCACTCAACTACCACCTCCTTAACGACGGACTGTTCGCTGCCATCGCCGCCATCGGCTTCGGCAGCATCAGTAACGTGCCATACAGAGCCTTCAAGGGCTGTGCGCTGCTCGCTGCCATCGGCCACGCCATGCGCTACTTGCTCATGCACGCCTTCGGGTGGAACATCATACCGGCCGCCTTCGTCGGTTCGCTCTGCATAGGAATGCTGGCACCTGCCTGCGGCAAACACTGGAGAAGTCCGGCTGAGGCTCTGGCCTACCCTGCCCTGCTGCCAATGATTCCGGGTATGTACGCCTACCGTGCCGTGGAGGGTATGCTGCAGTGCTTCACCGCAACGACGGAGGAGCAGTTCCAGCACGCCTTCTTCCTCTTCAACCAGAACGGCATGATATGCGTCTTCATCGTCATACTGATGGTACTTGGCGTCACTATTCCTATCCTCTACCTGGTACCAAGACTAAAAGGCTTAAAGACACAACAAAAATAAGAGAAGGCGTAAAATGGAACTTCGACAACTACGGTTTTTCCTTCGTGCCTCGGAGACGCTAAACTTCTCTGAGGCAGCCAAACAGCTCTACGTCACGCAGAGTGCCCTCTCACAGAACATCAAGCAACTGGAAGAGGAGCTCGGTGTAACTCTCTTCAACCGCAACAGCCATGAGGTGTACCTCACTGAGGCAGGCAAAGAACTGGTGATATATGCTCGCGAGGCACTGCGCACCGCAGACAACTGCACAGCGCGCATGAACGATTTGGCACAGATGAAGTGCGGTACGCTGCGCATAGGAGTGACGCACTCCTTCTCCCTCATGACGACGGAGGTGCTGGCGCAGTTCATGGTGCTCTATCCGGGTATAAAGGTGGAAATAGTCTACAAGACAACGGATGAGCTACAGGAGATGCTCTCGCATCACGAACTGGACTTCGTACTGTCCTACAAGCCGAAGCATACTGCGGCTGGGGTGGAGTCGACACCACTCGTCTCCGACCGTCTCGCCGTCATCGTACAGGAGAATCACCCGTTGACAAAGAAGGAGTCCGTAACACTGGAAGACCTAAAGGACTACCACTTCGTGCTGCCATCAAAGGGTATGCAGGCGCGCACCACACTGGACGACGTGCTCAGCGCCAAGAACACGGAGCTGCACGTCAGCATAGAGTTCAACCTACTCTCTCCCCTACTCCGCATGGTAAAGAACACGCACCTGCTGACGATACTGTCCTGCTCGTCCGTCAACGCCTACGGCTACGAAGGTCTCTGCGCCGTGCCGCTGGCAGAGGAGGGAACAAAGATGCAGGGTTGCATCCACACCTCAAAAGGCTCTTACCGCAAACACGCCGTAAGCGAGATGCTCCGCCTCCTACGCGAATACATCGACTTCCACTTCAGGAAGCGGTAATCACTGCCTTGAAGATTCTTGGGGAACGCTAATTGCCGCCTCAAAGATCTTTGGACGTTAATTGCCGTTAATGGGCCGTTAATTATTCATTAATAATATAAGTATTTCCTTTCGACAAGAGTTTTCTTCCGAAGGAATAAAAAATTAACGAATAATTAACGGCCCATTAACGGCAATTAACGTCGACCTTCAACGCCCAGTATTATTTGCTGTTGATTAGCGTTCAATGCAGCACGAGGCAGCACCAATTGTTGTCTGTCTTGCGGGCAATTTCTGTCAGCCCGAGTGAGGCGGCGCGCTCAATAAGCATTGGCGCGTCCTCTACGTAGAAGCCGCTGAGGATTAGCGTTGCACCGTGCGCCATGACGCTGCGGAAGTGATCCATGTCAGCAAGGAGAATATTGCGGTTGATGTTGGCAAAGACAACATCGAAGACTCCGTCTACGTGAGAGAGAACATTGGCATCACCCTGCAACACCTCCAGCTTGTCGCCAAGCCCGTTGAGCACGGCGTTGTGCTTGGCATTCTCCGAACTGAACTCATCTATATCGTAGCCCACTGCCGACTCCGCACCACACCGCAAGGCGGCGAGAGCCAGGATGCCTGTGCCGCAACCGCAGTCGAGGATGCGCTTGCCTTGCAAAGGCATAGAGAGTATCGTGGAAACAATCATACGCGTCGTTTCGTGCGTGCCCGTTCCGAAAGCATTTCGCGCTTGTATGCCAATCTGAAGCGGAGTATCGAACTGCACCGCCGTTTCCACGTGGTGAGCATCATAGATAGTCATCTGGCCGTCAATGACGATGGGCTCGAAGCCTTCCGCCTCCCAAGCCTCATTCCAGTCTTGGTCGGGAATTTCTTCAGTATGGAAAGTGACGGAGACACCGTCAAGAGGTAGTTCGTCAACGGCCTGTTGCACTGACTGTTCGTGGTACAAATCCTGTTGTACGTAACCCTCCAGTCCTTCTTCTGTATCTACGAAACTCTCGTAGTCACAGTTGCCCAAGGAGTCGGCAAGTAGCTCGCGTGCGACTTGGCGAAGCCCCTCGTCGTCACACTGTATTTTGAACGTTGTAGAGTAGTATTTCATTGCTATCTGTGTTTTATCCGTGCAAAGTTATTAAAAAATAGGGAAATTCCTTGCTACGGTTAGGGTTTTTCCGTATATTTGCATGTAAATTAGAAGTAATTTTGCATCATCAAAAGAAAAAGGATAATTATGAAAAGGTTTGTTCTTATATCAGCTCTTGTCTGCCTGTGCGCTATGAACGCTGCAGCGCAGGATGATGACATGTACTATACGCCCTCCAAAAAGGTGAAGGCAGCCAACAAGGCGGCGTACGAAAAGGCCAAAGCGGAGGAGGAAGCATACGAACGTGCACAGGAGGAAGCCTATGCACGAGCACAGGCTCGCGCATACAGTCAGATTGTGTCTGCAAACTACAGCGGCAGCACACGCGACGTTGACGAGTACAACCGCAGATACTACAACGGCACTACGACAAATACCTCTGGCAGTACGACTTCTGATAATAGTATGCCGAAGAGTTATTACACCGTAATCGGTGACAGCACTGGAGCACTGCGCAGCGACAGCATCGGCAACGATGTCATTGCCTTCAACAATACGAAGGGACAATACCCAGACAGTCTGTCGCGCGACAACATGGCGACGGACTACAAATACAGTCGCCGTTTGGAGCGTTTCGACGGTGCACGTCCCCAGGTGAACATATACATCAACAACGACCCATGGTACTGGTCGAGCTGGCGCAGTCCGTATTACTGGTCTGGTTATTACGACCCGTGGTTTGACGACCCATGGTACTGGGGACCTCGCTGGGGATGGAGCAGCTACTACAGTGGGTATTGGGGCACAGGCTTCTACGCTGGTTGGTATAGCGGTCCTCGCTGGTACGGCGGTTGGGGCATTCCTGTTCGCCACGTGACAGTCTGGAGACCTACGAATGTCGGACGCCCCTATAATGCATACCGCCCGGGTGGCGGCTACAACGGTAGACCAAACGGGAACTATCGCCCTAACGGCAACTATAACGGAAGACCTAACGGCAGCTATGGCGACAATCGTCCTGGCTCCATTAATACCAGTGGTATGAGAGGTAGATTCGGTGGTTATAGCACACCAAGCCAACCGAGCAACTACAATAGTGGCCAACGCAGCAGCAACTTTAACAGCAGCAGCAACTTTGGAGGTGGTTCACGCGGCAGTAGCTTCGGCGGTGGCGGCTTCGGCGGAGGTTCACGCGGTGGCTTCGGAGGAGGAGGCGGTATGCGAGGAGGCAGCGGCGGCGGACGCAGATAACACTGACTCTAGCAACAATACACATACGCAGATATTTCGGAATAAAACGACAACGACATATTATGAAAAAGTTTTTTACAGGCGCGGCACTTAGCCTCATCGCCTTTGGCGCAGCAGCGCAAGAGACATACGAAAGCGCGGAACTGGCAACAGAAGACCTCAACGGTACGGCGCGCTATGTAGCTATGGGTGGAGCCATGGAAGCCCTCGGCGGAGACATCTCCACCATGTCGACCAACCCGGCAGGTACGGCGATGTTCCGACGCACATGGGCTGGCATCTCCGGCGGTCTCACCGTGCAGAAAGGCAACAAAATCGAGAACGGACTGAAGGATGGCGTGACAAATGCCGACTTCAACCAGGCAGGCTTCATCTTTGTCAATAAGGTAGGAGCTAACTCTTGGTTCAACCTGGGCTTCAACTATCACAAAGGTCGCAACCTCAACCAGATAGTAGCTGCTACTGGAGCATTGGACGGATCTTCTGCCAACACCATCAGCTACATGTCCGTCGAACCGCCGTCATCGTCAAATTCTCAATACACTCCATACTCGGCTTTGGACTATCTTGACTATAACACAGTCCTTGAGCCTTCGAAGAATAGTGACAACCAAATAATGGCGCGTGCAGCAAATGCATATGCATCCCACACGAAGACTAGCGGTTACATCTCCAACTTCGACTTCAACTTCTCCGGCAACATCAACGACCGCGTGTACCTCGGCTTGACATTCGGCATCAAGGACGTACGCTACGACCAAAGAACGGCATACGCTGAGGACTTCACACAGGAAGGCACCTACGCAATGGCAGACGAACGCACCATACGCGGTACAGGTTTCGATGCAAAGTTCGGTGTCATCGTACGTCCAATAGAAGACGACCCTTTCCGCTTCGGTGTTTACGTGAACACCCCAACGTGGTATGAGCTGAAACAACAGGCGTATACAGAAGTGAATACCAAAGGCATCACCAATAGTGCAACCCAAACAACAATGGACTATACATACTATCATGATACTTACGGGCAGCCTACTTACTACAAAATCACTACGCCTTGGAAGTTCGGTCTGTCTGCGGGTTCTACTTTCGGCAACAACATAGCACTCGGTATTACCTATCAGTTCTCTGACTACAGCAGCATCAACAACCGCATCAATTCCGGTGAGTTCGTAAGCTACGATACATACTATGACAGATGGGGCGGCTACTCCACCTATGAGACAAGTTCGAAGACTTATTCGGACGACGTAGACATGAACCGCAACACGAAGAACAGTTTGAAGAGTGTGCACCTTCTGAAGGTGGGCATGGAAGTGAAGCCGATTCGCACAGTGGCTATCCGCGTTGGTTACAACTACGAGAGTGCCATCTACGAAAAGAACGGTTCAAAAGATTACAACATGACAAGACGTAGCACTGGTAACTACACCACGCTGCGCAGCTTCACCAACTGGCAGGCAACACACCGCGTCACCTTCGGCGTAGGATTACAGCTGTACAAGAACCTCAGCCTCGACCTCTCCTACCAGTATGCAACTCAAAAGGGTGACTTCTACCCATTCCAGAAGGCTATCAGCAACGATGGCACGGTAAAGAATACCCCAACCGTCTGCGAGGTTAAGAACAACCGCCACCTGCTGAACGCTACGCTTGGCGTAAGATTCTAAGGTTTTTGTTTGTACCTACACGCCCTGTAAGGGGAAAAGTCTTCAGACTCTCAACATTGTTTAATTTATACCTAAAAAGCCCCTAAAATCTCTTAAATGAGACTTTAGGGGCTTTTACTTTTTTATTACCTTTTCTTGCTTAGATACTGTGAGATTTACAACTCTATATCTACGAGGCAAGAATCGAGTTCTTTTGTTATTGCCTCTTTGTCGAGGTGCTGACCGATGAAGACCAGTTTCTGCATACGGTCGCCGAACTTCTCGTCCCAATCGGCATTGACGCCAGGGTTATCGGCACGGAACTGCTTCAGTTCGTTCTCCGGCATCGTGGCATACCACTGACCGGCGTTCTGCAGCTGCACCTGTCTGCCTGCCTGCTCGAAGACGTAACAGAGGAGCGGCTGGTCCTCAAACCAGCAGATGCCCTTCGCACGGATGATGCTCTTAGGCCAACGGCGTGCAACGAACTCATCAAAGAGACCGATATCAAACGGCTTGCGAGCGTAGTATACGAACGAACCAATGCCGTATTCCTCTGCCTCGCCCTCACCGTGATGATGGTGGTGGTGATGATGACCGCAGGTGCACTCGCCACCGTGGTGGTGCTCGCAGTGCTCGTCATGCTCATCGTCGTCATCATCATGGTGGTGATGATGCTCGTGCTCATCGTGATCATGATGGTGATGCTCGTGCTCCTCATCATGCTCGTGGTGATGGTGATGCTCGCGGTCTTCCTCGTCCTCCAGCTCGTCGCCGTGGTGTTCCTCTATCTGCTTTATCCATGCAGCTGAGGTAGCTACGGAGTCGAAGTCGAACATGCCGGTGCCGAGAATCTTGTCGAAGTCTACGTTGCCGTAGTCGCACTCGATAATCTCCGCCTTCGGCTGGATGGCACGAACTATCTCCTTGACGCGCTGCAGCTCCTCCGGTGTAACCTCGGAAGCCTTGTTGAGGAGAATGATGTTACAGAACTCTATCTGTTGGATGACGAGGTTCTCGATGTCCTCCTCGTTGCGCTTGGCACCGAGCAGTGTTTTGCCGCAACCGAACTCGTCCTTCATGCGCAGTGCATCCACTACGGTGACGATACAGTCCAGCTTCGGCGTTCCGCCCTCGTTGTACTGCGCTCCCATTGTCGGGATGCTGCAGATGGTCTGGGCTATCGGAGCAGGCTCGCAGATGCCGCTTGCCTCAATGACGATATAGTCGAACTTCTGCAGTTTAGTGATGTCGTTGAGCTGCTGCACGAGGTCCATCTTCAGCGTGCAGCAGATACAACCGTTCTGAAGTGCCACGAGCGAGTCGTCCTTCTGGTCTACTATGCCGCCCTGCTGTATGAGGTGTGCGTCGATGTTTACCTCGCCGATGTCATTTACGATGACGGCAAACTTAATGCCGCGCTCGTTGGTTAGGATACGGTTGAGGAGTGTTGTCTTGCCGCTGCCTAAGTAACCCGTAAGCAGCAGGACGGGAATTTCGTTTACTGTGTTCATTGTATTCTTTACTTCTTATACGTCAGGATTTTCACGTCCTTTAGTTTTACGTCACACGCAGTATCAATTTGCGTGCCAAACTTGGTATAGAAGAATGTTGAGTTGGAAATTTCTATGTCGTGAATCATTCCCTTGGCACCGTGGGCAGCGATAGCAGTCTTTGCGCCGTTGCATATTACATTACTAATATGTATGTCCTTGAAGTTAGGCACCCACTTCGTACCTGTGCCAGGACCTGTAGTACCAGAGATTGCCACATCGGCATACGTTGTCTCGAAGACTACTGCCTCGTTCTTGATGTCGGTCATATAGATGTTGTAGCAGTATATCTGCTCTGTCTCGCCTCCACGACCGATGGCACTCTTGAAGCGCAGACCTGTGTCAGTGCCTGAGAATGTGTTGTCGTGAACCACGATTTTCTTCATGCCGGCAGAGAACTCGGAGCCGATAACGAAACCGCCGTGAGCGTGGAACACCGTGTTGTAAGCAATGAGGATATCCTCGTTGGCACCGTGGCCGATGGACTTGTCGCCTGTGCCACCCTTCATGCAGATGCCGTCGTCGCCGCAGTCGATAGTGTTGTTGACGATAAGCACACGCTGAGAGGTGCCGATGTCGATGGCATCACCGTTCTGCGCATTCCAAGGGCAACGTACCGTCACGCCGTCTATGATGATGTCCTTACAGTCGTTAGGTGTGAAGTGGAACTTTGGTGAGTTCTGCAGCGTAACACCTTGAATCATGACACGCTCGCAGTCAGAGAAACGAACCATGTTGACACGCAGTGCCTCTTCCTTTTCCTTTGAGTCTGTGATGTTAGGCTGGTTCTTCAGATTGTATGGATACCACACTTTACCATCGGCAGAGACCTGTCCGCCCAGTGCCTGGTATTCCTTCCATTCTACTTCGCTCTGCTTTGTCTTCTTAACGCCGCGCCAGAACTCGCCGTTACCGTCGATGATTCCCTCGCCCGTGACAGAGATATCATGTGCGCTGCTTGCGGAAATGCCCGGACGCATCTTCCCAGACTTCTCGTCTTGGTGTAGGCTCTTCACCTCAGTGAGCTGCATAACAGCGTTCTTTGCAAGGTGCAAGTCGATGCCAGACTTCAATTTGATGGGTGAGAAGAGCCAAACACCTGCAGGCACGTCCACATGACCGCCGCCCTTCTTTGCCAGGTCGTTGATGGCCTTTTGTATAGCTTCTGTACAGAGAGTCTGTCCGTCACCAACGGCACCATAGTCTACGATACTAACACGCGTGTCGGGGATTGTCGGCGCAGTAACTTGCTGCAACTCAATTGGCAAGTCCTTGTAATACTGTGTGTAATCTGCGGCGCTGGCAAGGCATGTAGCAAGTAATGCCACAACGCCGAGAAGAATCTTTTTCATAGTTTGTTTTGTGATTAAGTGAATATAATAGTGCATGCAAAGTTACATATTATATTCTTATCTCACAAAAAAGAACACTTAATAAGTC
This sequence comes from Oscillospiraceae bacterium, assembly GCA_963588475.1. Classification (GTDB taxonomy): domain Bacteria; phylum Bacteroidota; class Bacteroidia; order Bacteroidales; family Bacteroidaceae; genus Prevotella. The sequence goes on from CAVAHD010000013.1 coordinate 28,986, forward strand.
CTAAAGAACAGGCATTTTGCACGCTCACATTTGGCAAGTTCAGCAAAAGTTGCTACATTTGCACGCGATAATACTAAACAACATAACTATGAACACAAAACCCGTAATCTCACAGGACATCATCTACATCGGACAGGACGACGCCGACATCCGTCTCTTCGAATCGCAGTACGTAGTGCCGGACGGCATGTCGTACAACTCGTACCTCATCAAGGACGAGAAGACTGCTATCTTGGACACGTCTGACCCTCGCACCCTTGAGGCGTGGAAGGCAGACCTCATCGAGGCACTTGACGGCACAAAGCCTGACTACCTCATCATACACCACCTTGAACCAGACCACGCCAGTGGCATCTCTGAGGTGCTGGCCCTCTATCCGGACATCACCATCGTCTGTTCCACAAAGGCAGCAGCCATGATGCCGCTATTCTTCCCCAACACCGACTTCACCAGCAACGTCAAGACTGTGAAGGAGGGTGACACACTGTCGTTGGGCAAGCACACACTGACATTCGTCATGGCACCGATGGTACACTGGCCAGAGGTGATGGTGACTTACGACTCAACGGACAAGGTGCTGTTCTCTGCCGACGGTTTCGGTAAGTTCGGCGTTTACGAAGCCGATGCCGACGACTGGGCTTGCGAGGCCCGCCGCTACTACTTCAACATCTGCGGCAAGTACGGTGCACCTGTCAGCACCTTGCTGAAGAAGGCTGCCGCACTGGACATCCAGCAGATACTGCCGCTGCACGGTCCTATCCTCACGGGCGAGAAGCTTGCCGAGGCGTTGCGTCTCTATACTATCTGGAGCAAGTATGACGTAGAAGCAGAGGGTGTCTTCGTGGCATACGCCTCCATCCACGGTTGCACGAAGGAAGCTGCCGAGAAGATGGCGGAGATACTGAAGGCCAAGGGATGCAAGAAGGTATCAGTTGCCGACCTGACTCGCGACGACCAGGCAGAAGCCATTGAGGATGCTTTCAAATACGGCAAACTGGTACTCGCCGCTTCCAGCTACGATGCCGGTCTGTTCCCACCAATGTACAACTTCCTGCACCACCTGCAGATAAAGGCATGGCAGAAGCGCGAGGTTGCCATCATCGAAAACGGCTCATGGGCACCGACAGCCGGCCGCGTGATGAAGCAGATGGTAGAGGAGATGAAGGATGTCACCGTAAAGGGCGACACCGTAACCATCCGTGGCAGAATGAAGGACAGCGACATCCCTGCTCTCGAAGCACTGGCTGATGCCATACTGGCGTAATAATGTTCAAAGAAAAATAACTTGTGCAAAGTTGTACAAGTGCGGGCTGAAAGCCCAACAACTCCATAGCCCAGGGCAGCGCCCTGGGCTTTTGTTTGCATATATCTACGCGCCCTGTAAGGGCAGAAGTCCTTAGACTCAATGACTTTTTATTTACATCTTTCAAAGTTATATTTAAATGCGAATGAAGGATTGGGATTTTATAGAATAGGGATTGCTCGTAATATTCTTACAGAAGTGCCGTAATTGCCGTAGCTGGTATATCCAGCTTGGAGAAGGCAAACATCTTCTTGCCGAGGTCTTTCAGCGAGGCTCCGATGTGATAGACATCCGTCCCGTCTATAATAAAGAAGCGGTCGTGGCTTTTCTTGCAGGTATGTACGTCTATCGGTGGATATTGGCTGTTATGCTTCTGCAAGTCCAACTGCAACTGGCGGCTGATGGTCTGCGTATAAATGTCTGCTTTCACACCGCTTTCACGTTTGCTGAGCATCGCCAACACCGTCTCATCCACGTAGTTGTCTATCAGCAGTAGGGACTGCTTGGCGGAACGGATAAGTTCTGTAGCGAACTTGTAGGCATCAAATATCTGACCGTCATAGAATATCCCTTCCACTGGAGGTAGAGAAGTGCGGACGAAAAAGTCTATCTTCCGGGAATGTTCCGCTACGGTATGCTCCAACTCGTCCAAGCGGTGATTCACAGAATAACCTTTCAGCAGATACTCTTTCAACACCTTGTTCGCCCACTGGCGAAACTGCGTACCTCTCTGAGATTTTACACGGTAACCTACCGAGATGATGACATCGAGATTGTAGAATGCTATTCTACGTTTCACATGACGGGTACCTTCTTTTTGAACTGTCAAGTATTCCTTGACAGTTGCTCCTTGCTCCAATTCACCTTCCTTATATACATTATTGATATGCAGGCTGATGTTTTGTTTGGTCGAGCTGAACAGTTCAACCATTTGCGCCTGCGTGAGCCACACGGTTTCCTCCTCCATGCGCACTTCCAGCTTCACCTCGTCGTCAAGCTGGTATAGTATGATTTCTCCTTGATTCTCCATTTATGAGTCTTTCTTCAATGATTAGCATCTGCAAAGGTACTCTTTTTTCCCGAGAATCTTTCCTTTATTCGGTTAAATTGGCAAACGAGTTAAATTCTCCAATGGCCAAAAGTCAGCTTCCCAGCTCCGAAAGTAGCCTGCGGAACACTTCGTTTTGTGACAGTATGCTGGGGTTTCCTACTAGGATTTCCTTTTTCTTGGCTCTTGTTAGGGCTACGTTTAGCTTACGGTCGATGGTGGCTCCTGTGGTGTCGTCTATGAAGGTGTTGGCGGCTAGGAATGACAGTTGGTAGGCGTGCTGGACGGTGAAGCCGTAGATGATGACATCGCGTTGTGAACCTTGATAGCGTTCTACGGTGTCGATGGTTATGTCATGCAGGACAGGGATGCCGTATGAGTCGATTGCCTTGCGTACCGCAGTTATCTGGTTGCGGTACGGGACTATTACTCCGACGGTCTGTAGGACATCGAACTTGTCGCCTGCCTCCTGGTAGGCGTTGAACACTTCCTTTGCTATCACTACGGCCTCACGCTCGTTGACCTTGTCGGACTGCGAACGCTCTGGGGCTTCTACGGGGATAAAGCGCACACGGGGGTGGTCGGCATCGCTGCTCTCCATCTGGTGTGGCAAACCTGCAATACCGAGTTTTCCGTCGTAGAATGCTACATTAGGGAATGCGGCTATGTCCGGGTGCATACGCCCCTGAGCACTCAGGAACGAAACGGAGCTATTACGACTTATGCTCCCAAAATTACGAACTACGTTTTCTGAACTACTTACTACGTCTTCAGAATTACTAACTGTGCTCGCAGAATTATGAATTCTGCATTCTGAATTATGAATTAATCTTATCTGTCTTTCAAACCATGAGTTGCGGCAGTCGGTCAAGTATACTGCTTGCAGGTCGGGGTCTTCCACGGCAGAGTCTGTTGCAGACTGCTGCACTACAGCGGGGAGCTGTTTGTGGTCGCCTATGAGCACGAACTTCCTTATTGCCACGTCGAGACCGTTGGTGGCGGAGAGCAGCCCGAGGAGCTGCGGCTCAAGTATCTGCGATGCCTCGTCAATGATGGCGAGGTCGAAGGACTTTAGCGAGAAGAGCGACGTGGAGGCGGATGTCAGCGACGTGGTGGTGCCCACGACGATGCGCGCCTGGCTGACGAGCTGGCGTATCTGGTCGATGTTGCGGCAGGACTTTGTCTGTTCCTGCAGGAGATAAGGACGGTATTTCTTTTCGCACGACAGCGGTCCTCCCATGCGTACGAACTGCAGTCCCTTTTCTACTAGCTTACTGCATATCTCGTCTACGGCGCGATTGGTGAATGCCATGAGGAGTACCGTGGCATCGTGAAGAAGGTGTTCCTTCAGAATGTTGAGCAGTCCGAAGGAGGTCTTTCCCGTTCCTGGCGGACCGATGACGAGATAGAGGTCGTCTGCCTGCAGGGCACCAAGTACGAGATTATTGAACTTCCCGTAGTACCCCTTCAGCGAGCGAGACTCATCATGCTCCAACTGCCGTGTGCCAAGTATCAGTTGGCGGCGGTGCACAGGGGCAGTGAGAAACTGGTGGAGCGAGCGGTACTGTGCCGTGGCGGACGACTCATAGAAGTCGTGCTCTATGGCCCAGCAGAAACCGTAGCGCACGTCGAATACTGCCGGCGTTGTCTGCGGAGAACGCAGACGCACGGTGACGTTCACCTCGTCCTCGTCGATGTGTATCTCTTCTATGGTGCCACGATGCACCATAGTCTTGCGTATGTCGGGGTCGCGCAGCGCCTCGTAAGGATAGAGCGTTACAATGTCGCCCAGTCGGAAGTTGGCAGAGAGTGCGCTGTCCGTTGTCGGGGCAGTCAGACGTACTGCGGCAACGGCTGTGGGGCGACTGGTTGCCTCGTCGTTGGCCGGACTTGTTTCTTCTTGTATCAGCTTCGTAATTTCAAGTCCGCAGAAGATGTTGCCGGCCATGAGTTTGTCGTCCAGCGTGTCGTGCCACTTGGATGCAAAGCCGGAGTTCTCCTTTGTGTTTGTTCCCATCTTGGACATGAGGTGCTCCTGCGCCACGAAGCGCAGCATACGGAGGAAGTACTTCTGTTCCAGCGGAGTGGCAGTCTGTATCGGTGTGATCACCTCCTCCAACTGCGGGCGTATCCACTGGTTCCAGAACCTGTCGCTCATCTCCTTACGCCTCAGCTGCTCGGGCTTCATGCGCAGCAATACCTTCCCCTCTCCACGTGCATACGACATTTCGCACCACGCCAACTGATTGCGCATCTTTATGGCACGGTGTAGCAGTTCGGGGGCTGGTCCAAGGCGAACCAGTCCGTCCTTATACTTTGAATAGAGGAGGAACGACTGTATGTGGGCGTTTGCTATCGGCATGCCGTCCAGCTTATAGCCGTAGTGTAGTGCAGCCATATAGAGGAGCATCTGCACGTAGTGCTTCTCGTGGTATTCGGGAGTTGTCACGGTACTGCGCAGTCCTCCCTTGCCCGACTTCTGCTCTATCAATACGCGAAAATCGCTTTGCAGCAAGTCCATACGTCCTTGCAGTCCGAGTGTCTCGCAGAAGAAGGATGGCTCAAGCAGTGATTTGGCTGCATCAAAATGCCCCACTTCCTTTTCCAGTGCACCACGGACGGCGGTGTGTATGTTGTCACGCTGACGCTGAGCATCGGCGTGGAAGGTGCTGTCTATGTCCGTGGCGGCTGCCATGTCTATGGCATGGTTATGGAAGAACTCCGTGACGCTCTCGGCGTAGGTCTTCTCGCTGCCGTGCACCTCCTCGTCAAGGAATTGCGAGGCGAGGTTACCGAGGTGTATAGCGCGCGTAGGTGGTACGGTCTTCAGTTTGTTGAGCAGAGCGACGTACGGTGTCTCGGCGTACGTCTCAAAGCAACTTGCCACACTGGACACATCCACGAGGTAGTCGGGCTGGTAGATTATCAGCTCCGGCTCTATCACTTTCTCACCCGAACCATCAACAGCATTGTCCACCTCTCGCGGTTTTACGATATTTATCAATGCGCCTTCTGCAAGCAGTTGCGTTATGTACTGCCAGTTTTCGGGTATGGCAACCGTCGTTGCGCCCAACTCGTCTGTGGTGCCATGTATGAACTTGTCATCCCATCGCTCCACCAGCATACGCATCACGTCGCCTATCAGACGCTTACGCCTTATGCGTTTGTGACGCTTGGGGAAGACGGTGCGCAGAGCATCGGGAATTTCCTCGCCGCCATATACCTTATTTATATATAGGGCCAAAGCCTCAACGGACTGTGCCCACTCGTCCTGAAGCACATCGGTCGGGGTTACGGCGATTTCGCGCAGACGCTGTCGCAGTTGTCCCAAGACGAGCATGACTGACTTGTCCACGTCATACTCCTTGGCGAGGTAGTCCGTCTTGGCGAAGAGTCCGCCGAAGTGTATCTTACTGCCAATGAGCTTCTGCTCCACACTGCGGTGCAGGGCAATGTTAAGCAGGTGATAGCAATGTCTTACATCGCCATCACCTGCTGTATCTGCTGCCTGCAAAAGCAGGTCATAAAATTCCTTAGCTGGGTTGAGCATTATTATCGTCTACTATAGCGCGAGAGTGTAAACTTCCTTCGTTACGTCTGGAGTGATAGGATAGAAGTCGCCGAACTTCTCGCCTTTGTTCTTGTGCAGACGGCGTGTGAGTTCGTCGATGTCGGGGTTCTCTATGCCGAGCTGCGCGAAGGTGACAGGCATCTGCAGGTCGTCGTGGAAGAACTTCTTCAGTCGGGCTATGCCTTCGAGGGCTATCTCCTCGCCAGTGCCGAAGTCCTCTGCAACGCCCATGACGCGCTCTGCAAACTGTATCATGCGTGCCGGGTGGTGCTTGGCCATGAAGGTCATGTAGGCTGGAGTGATGACGGCGAGTCCTGCTCCGTGTGTCACGTCGTAGAGTGCGCTCACTTCGTGCTCCAACTGGTGACCGGCCCAGTCTTCTACACGTCCTACGCCGCAAGTGCCGTTGTGTGCTATGGTGCCGCTCCACATGATGTTGGCGCGTGCCTCATAGTCGTTGGGGTTCTGCATCACCTTGCGTCCCTCGTTGATGATGGCTGTGATGACGCCCTCGCAGAGTCGGTCGCTCACCTCGGTATTCTCCGTGTTTGAGAAGTAACGCTCCAGTATGTGCACTATCATGTCCACGATGCCGGCTGCTGTCTGCCATGCTGGCAAGGTCATGGTGAGTTCGGGGTTCATGACGGCGAAGCGCGGACGGAGTATCATGGGTTGCTTGATGCCGAGCTTCTGCTGTGTCTCCACCTTTGTTATCACGGCGTTGCCCGAGCCTTCCGAACCGGCAGCAGGAATGGTGAGTACTACGGCTACGGGAAGTACCGCCGTCACCTTTGCCTTACCTACAAAGAAGTCCCAGAAGTCACCGTCGTACTTCACGCCGCAGGCTATTGCCTTTGCGGTGTCTATGACGGAACCGCCGCCAACGGCGAGGATGAAGTCCACGCCGTTCTTCTTTACGAGGTCAATGCCCTCGTACACCTTGTCGTCCGTAGGGTTTGGACGTACGCCGCCCATCTCCACGTGTGCTATGCCGGCAGCATCGAGCGATTCGTTGACACGTGCCAGCAGTCCGCTCTTTACGCAACTGCCGCCGCCGTAGATTACCAATACCTTTGTTGCACCCTCAGCCTTTGCGAGTGCGCCAGTGTTCTTTTCTGTCTCACGTCCGAACACGAACTGTGTCGGAGAGTAGAATGTGAAGTCAATCATTTCTTTATTTTGAATGTTTTTTTAAAAAACTTGCGCAGATTTGTATAGGTACGGGCTGAAAGCCCAATAACTCCATAGCCCAGGGCAACGCCCTGGGTTTCTGTTTATATATTTCTACGCGCCCTGTAAGGGCAAAAGTCCATAGTCTAGCGCATGAAAGTTTATGCACTTTTGCCCTTACAGGGCGGCGGTAGATGTCTCGATATACCCAGGGCGTTGCCCTGGGCTATGTAGTATAGGGCTTTCAGCCCATCGCAAAATCTTCTAATCTTCCTACCATGTAAAACTGCTCAATTTATTTTTCGTCCTTTATATATCCTGGGTTTCTTTGTTCAGCTGTTTGGAGAGTTGCTGTTGCAGCAACTGGTACTGCGGCGACATCATGTAGCCGGTGTTCTTCTTCAGCATCTGCGATATGTCAGAGATGGAGTTGCTGTATGCCGAGAGTTCGTTCTGCATCTGCACCACGTGGCAGGCTTGGGTACGTATCTCGGACTCTCTGTTGCGGCGCAGTTCGTCGCAGACGGTCTGGAGTGTGGGCAGCACAACATTATTGAACAGGTGGTGTCCTTGTATATAGAGGTATGTCGTCTCGGGTGTCACACCCAGTTCCAGGAGGCTGTCGCGCGTCCGTATGTATTCTTCCTTCATGTTGGGCATTTGACGGCGCAGCTCCTGCAGCTTCACCTTTGCTTTGTGGCGCACGCGTTGCACCATCTCCATTACGTCCTCCAGCCGCGAGTGGCGCAGGGTGATGACGTTGTTGAACTCGGTCAGGGTGAAGCGTCCGTAGTCACGGCGGCGGTATATCATGATGTTCCAGACGAAGAGCTGGAATATCGCCTTGCTGTATTCGGCGAGGAACGTCTGGAAGTCGAACAGCTGCCGGTCGTTGAGCGTTGCCATCACACATACGTTGTGCAGCGACGGCGCGTAGCACTGGTAGTTCTCTATGGCGTAGACGTAGGTGTGGAACACGTACGGATTGCCGAGCAGCGTCTGCGACTCGTGTGTCATTCCCTGCGACAGGTAGTCGTAGTCGGCATCCACGCAGGCTATCATGTTCTCCCCCACTCCGTTTTCGAGCACCGTGAGTATCGCCTGTTTCTTACCGCGCGAGAGGTGGTCGCGCGAAGGTAGCATCACCTCGAAGTAGCGTTCGGGAGTCTCCAGTCCGCTTAGTGCCATACGCCAAAAGAGTACGTCGTCGTAGCTTTCCACGTAAGCCACGATGCGTTGGCGTGCCGTCTTGCCCTTCAGCTTGTTGGCGGCAGCGACGTAGTCGGATGTTATGTATTTGTTTAGGCGCTTCACTTCCTGTCCTCCATGGTATGTATGTGTGGTGCTCTACTTCACTTCGATGTCGCTAACTTCCGTTATGCAGTCCATCCAACCGTCCATGACGACGGCCGGCGAATGGGTAGTGAGTATTATCTGCACATTCGGGTTGAGCTTCCTTATGACCCCGATGAGCTGCTTCTGCCATTCTATATGCAGACTCACCTCGGGTTCATCCATGAAGAGCACGTACGGCTCGCAGTTTTCTACGAGTACGGTAAGCAGTATGAGGAGCATCTGCTTCTCGCCGCTCGAAAGCTGGTACGGGGTGAGCGTCTCGCCGAGTTGACGGAAGCGTATCTCGTTCTCGGTGCGTATGATTGTCTTGGAGGTATCTGCGAAGAGTTTGTCAACGAGGTCGTGGAAGAGTTTCTTTCCTTCGGACAGTCGTGTGGCGGTCTCGGTGTCCCCTTTCTGCAGTGCCTGTATGATGTGGTTGGCAATGTTCACCTGGTAGTCGAGGTAGCGGCGCTGTAGGTTGTAGAGCTGCAAGTCGAGCTCTGAGACAATCTTGAAGTCCAGTCTGAGAGCTATTTCGTGGTTAATGAGCGGACGGTCGAAGGATCGTATCACGTCGAAACGTATGCCCGTGGCATCCTCCGGCATGAGGTCAATATGCACAGGCCCCATCTCGTCGTTCTCTTGCAGTTCGAGTATATTGGTAGCCTCACCAGCCTTTATCAGTTGCAGCGGCGCAATGACTTTGTTGAGAATGGTACTCTTTCCCACGCCGTTTACGCCGCTGAGTATGTTGACATGGCGGTCCAGTTCCCAGGCGATGTGCTTGCGACCGTTCCAGAGGGAGTCTATCTCAAGTTTCTTTATGTATTCGGCGTACTTCATTGTTGTCAGCAGATTATAGGGTTATGCGAACATTTGGTGCCACTTGGCAAGTTTCTCGGCGCACTCGTCACCGAACTTCGCCACAGACTTCAAGGCTTTCTCGTATGGCTTCTCCTGATAGAGTTTTGTCTTGGAGAAGAACTTGTCGGCGTAGCAGACTATCTGTTCCTCGATGGTCTCGGGCACAAGGTCTTCCTCGGGCAACGGGAGGTTGTTGTTGCGTATGGCCTTTGCTGTGAGTCCCGTTCCTGTGTGCCGTGCACAGACGCGTGCCAGGGCTTCCGTCTCTTCCTCGGTCAGTCCGAAGTCATGCTCGTGCAGCATTGCCGCGCCGAGTACGCCGTGCTTTAGGTACGGCTCCGTTCCATAGCAATGTATGCCGTCGGCGTCTGTGCGTACTATGCCGATGTCATGGATCATTGCGGCAGCATAGACGAAGTCGCGGTCGGCACCCAGTTCGGGATGCTTGTCCACGACGGCAACGGCCTTTTCCGCCACCGACCGGCTGTGTTGCAACAATATATCCCGCAGCGGACCGTTCGCCTTTTGGCCAGCGTCGGTTGACGTGGCTGGGCGGTCCTCTGCGGGATAGTAATAGTCTATTATCGTTTGGTAGTTTATCATAGCGTGTCTTGAAAAATCAGTCTCCCTTGTTTTTTATGCAAAGTTACGCAATGTTTTTCAAAACTCCAAACGTATAGAGAAATAAAGACGATAGTTAGCGTGCTAAAGGCTAAGAGTTCATTATACAAGGAATCTTCCGGCAACATAGTCGGCGAGTGCTGCACGGTAGCTCTCTCCTATCGGCATCTCGCTGCCGTCGTCCATAAGGACTCGGGTGCGGGCTATTTCCTTTATGTGGGCCAGATTGATAATGAACGACTTGTGTACTCTCATGAAGCGGTGCTCGGCTAACCGCTCTTCCATCTTCTTTAAGCTCATCAGCACAACGGCGGGCTTTGGCTGTCCGGCAATGTGTATGCGCAGGTACTCGCCCATACCCTCAATACTGATGACGTTATCCAGAAGCACACGCTGCACTTTGCTGTCTGTCTTTATGAATATCGCCTCGTCGGCATCAACGGGCGACACGTTGTCGGCGTGCAGCAGTTCGTACTGGCGTTTCACCCTCTCTGCCGCCGACATGATGTCTGCCATGCCGAAGGGTTTTAGGAGGTAGTCGACGGCATCCACCTTGTAGCCTTCCACGGCATACTCGGAGTAGGCAGTTGTGAATACTACCAAGGGACGCTGACGCAGGGAGCGCACGAAATCGAGTCCGTTCAAGTCGGGCATGTTGATGTCCACAAACAGGACGTCGGGCTCTGTCTCTTCGAGCACGCGTGCTGCCTCCAAAGCACTGTGGCAACTGCCTACCACTTCGAAGTACGGCACTTTCTGAAGGTAGCTGACCAGTTGGCGCAAGGCCAGCGGTTCGTCGTCAATGGGTAAACATTTTATCATAGTACGGGTATCGTTAGTTGTACTGTATATTCTTCTGTCGTCGGGCGTATGTCGAGTTCGTAGTCTTTGCCGTAGAGCAGCTTGAGTCGCTTGGTGGCGTTGGCCAGTCCTATGCCGCCGTGCACATCCTCCGAGGAAGGCTTGCGACTGTTGCGGCAGAGGAAACTAACTTTATTGTCGTCCGTGAGCGTCACCTTTACTTCTATGAAGCTGGGGCGTTCGTAACTGATGCCGTGCTTGAAGGCGTTCTCCACGAAGATGATGAAGAGCAGCGGCGGTATCTTCACGTCGGAAACATTCTCCGGGAGACTGACGTCGATGCGCACGTTGTCGTTGTAGCGTATGCGCATCAGGCGTACGTAGTTGTCTATGAAGGTCAACTCGTTCTTCAGCAATGCCGTGCGCTTGCTGCCGTCGTAGAGCATATAGCGCATGAGGCGCGAGAGCACCTCGATGGTCTGCTTGGCCTGCTCGGGGTCAATGTCCACGAGTGCGTGGATGTTGTTGAGCGTGTTCATGAAGAAGTGCGGATTTATCTGGTACTTCAGATACTCCAACTGGTTGGCCAGGTTCTCTCGCTCGAGTGCCTTAAAGCGTTTGCGGTCGTCGAGGGACTTAAAGAAGTATTTCGCTCCGACGTTGAGTCCTAGCAGCAATGCCATTATGACGAGTGCTACGGAGTCTTCTCCTCCGAATGCCATGGGCGGATCGCGGTGCTCCTTCTTGTCCATATCACTGGGACGCGGCTTGCCTTCTTCCATCGGACGTGCCTCATTGTCATTGGGGCGTTCCGGTGGCATCTTGTCGCCCATACGCAGGAGTTGTCCGGGTTGGGCTGGCTTATCGGGTGCATCACCTTGTGGGGGAATGTGGTCATCGTCGTGCATTCGGTTTTCCATTCCCTTTGGCGGTATTGGCAAGTCGTGCGGCCGGCGTGTACACTGGTAGAAGGTGAATGCTGCGAAGAGGGCGGTCAAGAGTGCGAGGTATATCCATTTCTTGTTGCGATAGACAAGCAGTGGGGCAATGAAGATGTTGTGCACCCAAAACGCCACAGCGAACATGCCAAGTAGTTTCCAAGCATCGTAAACGTGTTGCCAGTTATCCGGTGCTGCATTGTTAGCGTCTGGGGCATCTGCGAGGTACACTCCCATTACCGGTACTGCAAACATGAATAACCAAAGAGCGAGGTACAGGGCGGTCTCCGACCGCCTCTGCCCTCTAAATAGATATATGAAGAAGAAAAACTGATGTTTCATTGTTTCGTTAGCGATGGCAAAGGTAATACAGTTCCATCAAAGTCCCAAATATCTTCAACGAACCGCCCGTTTCCTTCAACGAATCGCCACTCTTCGCACCTCTAGACCATCATTATAATGGACTTTTGCCCTTTCAGGGCGATGGATGACATTTGCGTATACCCAGGGCGTTGCCCTGGGCTATGTAGTTATGGGCTTTCAACCCGGTTATACGCAAGCATCTATGTACAAGAATTTAATGCCCCATACATAGTATATAGTCCAAAACGTTACCCTATATATACTACATAACCCAGGGCGTTGCCCTGGGCTATGTAGTGTTGGGCTTTCAGCCCGCGTGTGTCGTTTACTGGTGCTTGTTAGCCCACTCGCAGCTTAGTGGTGCTTCTTGGCCCACTCATCGTTTATCTGCGTCGATACGCAGTTGATGAGGCGTTCCATGATGATTGGCTTCGTGATGAAGTCGTTGGCACCGAGGTTGAAGCCCTTGGTGATGTCGTCGTTAGAGTTGAGTGCCGAGAGGATGACGATGGGCAGGTCTGCGGTGTCCTCATTGGCACGCAGGCGACGTATCACCTCATAGCCGTCTATGCCCGGCATCATGAGGTCCAGTAGCACGAGGTCCGGACGCTGTTCTGCTATACTGTCGAGAGCAGACTGTCCGTCATGTGCTGTACGCAGGTTGAAATTGAAGAGGGCGAGCATCTTCTGTATCAGCAGTACGTTCAGTGGAATGTCGTCCACGATAAGTACTGTCACTTGGCTCGGATCTACCTCCGGATTAAGATTTGTCTTCATATTGCGTTGTGTATATTTATCTGAACGAATCGGTGAGGAGTTTTATCTCTACTTGTGGCGCGATGCGTTCATACAGTATATTGTGTACGGCATCGAGAATCGGCATGTTGACGTGCATGTGGCGGTTTATCTCCTTCATACACTTGGTACCGAAGTATCCCTCTGCTATCATCTCCATCTCTATCTGTGCCGACTTGACGCTGTAGCCCTTGCCTATCATAGTACCGAAGGTGCGGTTGCGCGAGAAGTTGGAGTAACCGGTGACGAGCAAGTCGCCAATGTATGCGCTGTCCTCCATCCTGCGCTCTATCGGGTGTACCGACTGTAGGAAGCGGGACATCTCCTGCAGGGCGTTGGCCATCAAGACTGCCTGAAAGTTGTCGCCGTATTTCAGTCCGGAACAGATGCCGGCTGCTATAGCGTAGACGTTCTTGAGCACGGAGGCATACTCGATGCCTATCACATCGGACGACGTCTTTGTCTTTATATAGCGTCCTGCCAGCACCTTGGCGAAAGCCTCAGCCTTCTCCGTGTCGGAACAGGCGATGGTGAGGTACGACAGTCGCTCCAGTGCCACTTCCTCGGCGTGGCTCGGTCCGCCGATGCAGGCGAGGTTGTCGTTGGGTACGTCGAAGACGCGGTGAAAATATTCCGAGCAGACAAGATTCTCATCGGGCACTATACCCTTGATGGCGGTGACGATATACTTGTCCCTAAGCCTCACGCGGAGCTTCTTGAGGTGGTTCTTCAGATAGGGCGAAGGGGTGACGAAGACGAGCGTGTCGTACGCCTCCACTATCTTGTTGAGGTCTGAGGAGAAGTTTATCTCGTTCAGGTCAAAGCGTACACTGGTAAGATAGGCCGGATTGTGGCCCATGCGCTTGAAGTCGTCGATGCGGTCATCGCGGCGCATGTACCAGCCTATGTGGTGTGTCTTACCTACAATAATCTTAGCGATAGCCGTTGCCCAGCTACCGCCACCGATTATTGCTATTTTTCCGCAGTCGAACATTTACTTATTCGCCTTGTCAATATACGCCTGAAACTCTTCTACCTTTGGATTCTCCAAACCGAGTTTGAACTTCTTGTTTACACCGCAGACATCCTGCTGGAGTTTCTGTGCCTTCACGTCCTTGAGGTCAGAGAGGAGGTAGTAGCCGGCCTTGTTGAAGAGTGGCACCCACTCCTCGGCAACACCAATCTCAGCCCACTCTGCCACGCTTGCCTTAGGCTGCTTTGGCTCTGGCTTCATCTGTGGGAAGAGGAGCACCTCCTGGATGTATGCCGTGCCTGTCATGAGCATGACGAGGCGGTCGATACCGATGCCGATACCTGACGTTGGAGGCATACCGTACTGCAGGGCGCGGAGGAAGTCGTGGTCGATTACCATTGCCTCGTCGTCGCCTTTGTCGGCGAGCTTCATCTGGTCGATGAAACGCTCCTCCTGGTCAATAGGGTCGTTGAGCTCGGAGTATGCATTGGCCAGCTCCTTGCCGTTTACCATAAGCTCGAAACGCTCAGTGAGTCCCGGCTTAGAACGGTGCATCTTGGTCAGAGGAGACATCTCCACCGGATAGTCGGTGATGAAGGTTGGCTGGATGAAGGTACCCTCGCAGAACTCGCCGAAGAGTTCGTCGATGAGCTTTCCCTTGCCCATTGTCTCGTCTACGTCCATGCCCTTCTGCTTGCAGAACTCACGGATTTCCTCCTCGGTCTTTCCGTTGCAGTCGAAACCCGTCTTCTCCTGGATTGCCTCAAGGATAGGCAGACGGCGGAACGGTGCCTTGAAGCTGATGGTCTTGCCGTCCACAACGGTCTCTGGCTTGCCGTTAACGGCGATACAGATCTGCTCGAGGAGCATCTCGGTGAACGACATCATCCAGTTGTAGTCCTTGTAGCTGACGTACAGCTCCATGCAGGTGAACTCTGGGTTGTGGTTCTTGTCCATACCCTCGTTGCGGAAGTTCTTGCCAATCTCGTAGACGCCCTCGAAACCGCCCACGATGAGTCGCTTCAGATACAGCTCTGTGGCGATACGCATATACATCGGTATGTTGAGCGCGTTGAAGTGGGTGATGAACGGACGTGCGCTGGCACCGCCTGCTATTGACTGCAGTGTAGGTGTCTCCACCTCGGTGTAGCCTGCCTCGTCGAGGAGGCGACGCAGTGTGCGCACTGCTATGGCACGCTTGAGGAATGTGTCCTTCACGCCGTCGTTGACCACGAGGTCTACGTAACGCTGGCGGTAGCGGAGCTCTGGGTCGTCGAACTTATCGTATGCCACGCCGTCCTTATACTTTACTATTGGCAGTGGCTTGAGAGACTTGGAGAGCATGGTGAGTTCCTTGGCATGAACGGAAATCTCGCCCGTCTGCGTACGGAACACGAAACCCTTCACACCGATGAAGTCACCGATGTCCATGAGTTTCTTGAACACCTTATTATATAGGTCCTTGTCGTCGCCCGGACAGATGTCGTCGCGGGTGATGTAGACCTGGATACGACCTTTGGAGTCCTGCAGTTCCACGAAGGCTGCCTTACCCATGATACGGCGGCCCATCATACGACCGGCGATGACAACCTGACGGCCGTCTTCGAAGTTCTCTACTATCTCCGTAGAGAATGCGTCGGTTGGGAATTCGGCTGCCGGATATGGGTCAATGCCCATGTTACGCAGTTCTTGAAGGCTCTCTCTACGTCCAATCTCTTGTTCGCTAAGTTCTAGTATGTTCATTGTTGTGTATACGATATGGCTGAATAAAAATCGATTTTGGGGGCAAAGTTACACATTTATTCGGACATAAACGAACTTTTGCCCGAAAAATCACTCCACCTCCAGTTGCAAATCCTTGACGAAGGCGGCGAAGGCACTGTTCTTCTCCTTTAGCTTGTCGAAGAATTCGTGGGGCGAGAGTCGCCGGGCGGTGAACGCCGTGGTCTGTCCGATGCGCGTCTCGAAGGTTATCTGTCCGTTGTGCAGCGACTTCATCAGCGTCACCATGATGCGCGGCATGATGTTGTCGACGTCGGTCTTTAGGATGGTGTTCTCGCAGATACCCTCGCAGTGGGGGAAGTCGGCTATCTGCACCTGCACGTTGAGCATGCGCTTGCCCAAGGCGCTGTAGTCTCGGTTCTGCATCATGCGGTTGCACATGGAGAGCCACTCGCGGCGCAGGTCGTCGTCGGTAAACTGTTCGCTCTCATCGGTCACTTTTCCGATTGTCTTGGTCTGCGGTCCCTTCGCCGACTGACCTCTTAAGTTTTTAAAGGAAGTGCCGAAGAGACGGCCGTGGGGCACTGACGATGGCGTGGGTGCTGCATTGGTTGGTTTAGAAGCCACTTGCGGCTCCGGTTCTGCCACGACGGCAGTTGGGGCGGTAGTGCTTGCAGCCTCGGCCACCTGTGCTGCCGGTTGTGTTGGCTGCTGCAACTGCTCCATGAGTTTCTTGAACAGGGATTTCAAACGCTTACAGGGGCGACGCCCCACTCCGTCTGCTTCGTCCTCCTGCGTTATCTGCGCCACCTGTATGAGGGTCAGCTCCGCCAGTAGTCGTTTGTTGCTGCTCTGGCGATAGTTGACGTCGCACTGGTTGAGTATCTTCAGTGCCGAGTAGAGGAACTTCGGTGTACACCGCTGTGCCTGTTCGGCGTAACGGTTTCGCTGCGTCTCGCTTGCCTCTATGAGCTGGGCTGTGGCCGGTGCCTTAGCCATCAGTACATTGCGCACGTGGGTAGCCAGTCCGTTCACCATCCTTCCGGCGTCGAAACCGTGGGAGAGGATGTCGTTGACAGCGAGCATCACGTCGCTGACTTTGTTCTCCAGACTGAGGTCTACTATCTTGAAATAGTTGTCGGCATCGAGGATGTTGAGGTCCTCCAGCACCTTCTGGTACGTAATGTTGCCCTGGCAGAAGGATGCAGCCTGGTCGAAGATAGAGAGTGCGTCGCGCATACCGCCGTCGGCCTTCTCGGCTATCACGTTTAGGGCTTCCTCCTCATAGGTATAGCCTTCCTTCTCAGCCACGTTCTTGAGGTGGTTGATGATGCCTTGCACGGACATACGTTCGAAGTCGTATATCTGGCAACGGGAAATGATGGTGGGCAGTATCTTGTGCTTCTCCGTCGTGGCGAGGATGAAGATGACGTGCTGCGGCGGTTCCTCCAGCGTCTTGAGGAACGCATTGAAGGCTGCCGTGGAGAGCATGTGCACCTCATCGATGATGAACACCTTGTACTTGCCGGTCTGAGGCGGTATGCGGGTCTGCTCCATCAGCGCCTTGATGTGCTCCACGCCGTTGTTGGAGGCAGCATCGAGTTCGAAGATGTTCAGCGAGCGTCCCTCGTTGAAAGCTCTGCAGCTCTCGCATTCTCCGCAGGCATCGCCGGTGGGAGTGAGGGAAGTACAGTTTATCACTTTTGCGAAAATTCGCGCACAGGTAGTCTTGCCCACGCCTCTCGGTCCGCAGAAGAGATAGGCGTGTGCCAGCTTTCCCGTCATCACGGCATTCTTCAGTGTGGTGGTAAGCGACTTCTGCCCCACCACGCTGTCAAACGTCATCGGACGGTATTTGCGTGCAGAAACTATATAGTCCATATATCAGTCTAAAATAGAATAAGCGGAACAACAATCCGTTCCGAGTGCAAATTTACTAATATCTTTTGGAAATGCCAAAGGAATAGTGACATAAGTAACGTATAAAAACAACATGAACACTTTTGAATTCGAGAATTATGCCAACGACGGGCTGAAAGCCCAATAACTACATAGCCCAGGGCAACGCCCTGGGTTTTCGTTTGTATATGTTTATGCGCCCTGTAAGGGCAAAAGTCCATAAACCTTCACATGCAATACTATGTACTTTTGCCCTTACAGGGCGGTGGTTGATGACCCGACGTACCCAGGGCGTTGCCCTGGGCTATGTAGTTATTGGGCTTTTAGCCCGTGCTTGCAAAAACTGCTCAAGTTATTTTTTGAACATTACTAAACATTACTAAAAAGTTGGAAATTGCTCGCATTTCTTTTGCGGACTCGCAATTTTTCTGTACTTTTGCAGCGGACTGCTGCGAAAAGCAGACACAACAAGCACCAGACAAACCTAAACAACCAGACTGTAATATACATTATATATAATATAAGAAAGACACTATGAGTTTGAAAATTGTAGTACTTGCCAAGCAAGTGCCTGACACGCACAACGTAGGTCCGGACGCCATGACTCCCGAGGGAACCATCAACCGCTCCGCGCTGCCTGCTGTCTTTAATCCAGAAGACCTCAACGCACTTGAACAGGCTCTTATTCTAAAGGATAAATTTCCTGGTTCCACCATCTCCGTTGTCACTATGGGACTGCCCAAGTCTGCCGAGGTAATCCGCGAGGCACTCTATCGCGGTGCTGACCAAGGCTACGTCATTACGGACCGCCCTCTTGGCGGCGCCGACACACTGGCAACCTCTTACACCCTTGCACAGGCGATAAAGAAAATCGGCGACTTCGACATCATCCTCGGCGGCCGTCAGGCCATCGACGGCGATACGGCACAGGTGGGCCCGCAGATTGCCGAGAAACTCGGACTGACACAGGTGACATACGCCGAAGAAATCCTCTCCCTCGACGAGGCAGCTAAGAAGATTGTCATCAAACGCCACATCGACGGCGGCGTAGAGACAGTGGAAGCCCCTCTCCCACTCGTCGTCACCGTAAACGGATCTGCCGCTCCCTGCCGCCCACGCAACGCCAAACGCATCATGAAGTACAAGAACGCTACCGTGGCAGCCGAGCGCACGGAGAACAGCGAGGCCCTCGAAGCACTCATCGCCAAGAAGCCTTATCTGGACATCACGCAGTGGGGTGCCGCAGACATCGACTGCGACCCGAAGCAGATAGGCAAGGCCGGCTCCCCAACCAACGTGAAGGCGGTGAAGAACATTGTCTTCAAGGCTAAGGAAAGCCGTACACTGACTGGCTCCGACGAGGACATCAACAGCCTCATGCAGGAACTCATCAACGAGAAAATCATTGGTTAACCAAGACTATTGGCAAAGAAATAAAGTATGAACAACGTATTCGTATATTGCGAAATAGAAGGTACGCAGGTGAAGGACGTGGCTCTGGAACTGCTGACCAAAGGACGCAAACTCGCCAATACTCTTGGCGTACAACTGGAATGTATCATAGCTGGCTCCGAACTGGATGGTGTGGAGCAGCAGGTTATAAAGTACGGCGTTGACAAGGTACACGTCTTCGACGCCGAGGGACTCTTCCCCTATACCTCCAACCCTCACACGGCTCTCGTGGTGAACCTCTTTAAGGAGGAAAAACCGCAGATCTGCCTCATGGGCGCCACGGTGATAGGTCGCGACCTCGGTCCGCGCGTATCGTCAGCACTCTTCAGCGGTCTGACGGCCGACTGCACGGAGCTGGAAATCGGCGACTTCGACATGAAGGTGAAGGACGAGACGGGCGCACTCGTGACAAAGCACTACGAGCAGCAGCTCTACCAGATTCGTCCGGCCTTCGGCGGCAACATCGTAGCCACCATCGTAAACCCCGAGCACCGTCCGCAGATGGCCACCGTGCGCGAGGGCGTGATGAAGAAGGAAGTCCTCGACGAGAACTACAAGGCCGAAGTGGTACGCCACGACGTGGCAAAGTACGTGCCCGAGACAGAGTATGTGGTAAAGGTTCTTGACCGCCACGTCGAAGAAGCCAAGCACAACCTGAAGGGTGCAGCCATCGTCGTTGCCGGAGGTTACGGCGTAGGAAGCAAGGAGGGATTCGACAAGCTCTTCGAACTCGCCAAGGAGCTGCACGCTGAGGTAGGCGCAAGCCGCGCCGCCGTCGACGCAGGTTGGGTGGACCACGACAGACAGATTGGCCAGACGGGCGTCACCGTGCGCCCGAAGGTGTACATCGCTTGCGGTATCTCTGGACAGATACAGCACATCGCAGGCATGCAGGACGCAGGCATCATCATCTCTGTGAACAGCGACCCCAACGCCCCCATCAACACCATCGCCGACTACGTCATCAATGGCACCGTAGAGGAGGTAGTGCCAAAACTCATCAAGTATTACAAGCAGAACAACAAGTAACATCATGGCCAATTTCTATACTGACGTTCCTGAGATAAAATTCCATCTCAGCCACCCTCTGCTCAAGCACATCACGGAACTCAAAGAACGTGGCTACGCCGACGCAGACAAATATGACTACGCACCTGCCGACTTCGACGATGCACTGGACAACTTCAACCGCATCCTGGAACTGGCTGGCGATGTCACCGCCAACACCATAGCACCTAACGCCGAGAGCGTGGACGCTGAGGGTCCGCACCTCGAAAACAACCGCATGATATACGCCTCAAAGACGTACGAGAACCTGGACGCTACGGTGAAGGCCGGACTGAACGGTGTCACCATGCCACGTCGCTACGGCGGTCTCAACCTGCCAACAGCAGTTTACTCGGCACTGAACGAGATAATCGCAGCCGGCGACACAGGCTTCCAGAATATCTGGTCGCTGCAGGACTGCATCGTCACTCTGTATGAGTTCGGCGACGAGGATCAGCGCCAGCGTTACGTGCCGCGCATCTGCAACGGTGAGACAATGTCCATGGACCTCACCGAGCCCGATGCCGGTTCGGACCTGCAGAGCGTGATGCTCAAGGCTACATACGACGAGAAGGAGGACTGCTGGCGACTGAACGGTTGCAAGCGCTTCATCACCAACGGCGACTCGGACATTCACCTCGTACTTGCCCGCTCGGAAGAAGGCACGCACGACGGCCGCGGCCTCTCCATGTTTATCTATGACAAGAACCAGGGCGGCGTGGACGTTCGCCGACTGGAGAACAAGCTCGGCATACACGGTTCGCCGACGTGCGAACTGGTCTACAAGAACGCTAAGGCAGAGCTGTGCGGCTCGCGCCGTCTGGGTCTCATAAAGTACGTCATGGGACTGATGAACGGCGCACGCCTCGGCATCGCCGGACAGAGCACCGGTGTCAGCCAGATGGCATACAACGAAGCACTGGCGTACGCCAAGGACCGCAAGCAGTTCGGCAAGGCCATCATCAACTTCCCTGCCGTCTACGACATGCTCGCCATCATGAAGGCAAAGCTGGATGCCGGACGTTCACTGCTCTACACCACCAGCCGCTACGTCGACGTGTACAAGACACTGGAGGACATAGAGCGCGACCGCAAACTGACGGACGAGAAGCTCACGCCCGAGGAGCGCGCCGAGTGCAAGACTTACTCTAAGCTCGCCGACGCCTTCACGCCACTGGCAAAGGGTATGACCTCCGAGTACGCCAACCAGAACACCTACGACGGCATACAGATTCACGGCGGTTCGGGCTTCATGCTCGAGTACGCCTGCCAGCGCCTCTACCGTGACGCACGTATCCTCACCATCTACGAGGGAACGACACAGCTACAGACCGTAGCCGCAGGCCGCTACATCACCAACGGCTTCTACGGTCAGGTGATAGCCGACATGCTCCAGTACGGTCAGGCTCCTACCTCTATAGGTTCAGAGGACTGGTGCGCTGCGGAGTTCCTTCCTCTGAAGGAGAAGGTAGCTAAGCTCGCCGAGCAGTACAACGAGGCTGTGGCTTACATCGTGGAGAAGAAGGACGACGAGTTGAAGGACTTCGTCGTACGCCACCTCTACGACATGGCTGGAAGCATCATCATGGCACTGCTCCTCATCGGCGACGCCAGCCGCGACGCAGAGCTATTCGGCAAGTCGGCACGTGTATACACCAGATACGTAGCAGCCGAAGTGCAGAAGCACTACGACTTCGTAATGAGCACCACGGCAGACGACTTGGCAGACTATAGAAAGGCATAAGTTACAAAAAGCCCCGCAAGAAATTAATCTTGCGGGGCTTTTTCTTTGCTTACGTGATAGGCTATTATTTGATTTATTAAGAACACTCCATAACGCAAAGAGTCCTTGAAAGCAAAACTTTCAAGGACTCTTTTTTGTTGGGTGCCCGGTGGGACTCGAACCCACGACATTCAGAACCACAATCTGACGCTCTAACCAACTGAACTACGTCCACCATGTTATTCAAAATTTAGCTTCCTTAAAATATGGGTGGAAGGTGGGACTCGAACCCACGACATTCAGAACCACAATCTGACGCTCTAACCAACTGAACTACGGGCACCATTTCAAGTGTTGTAGCAAGTGATTTCTCAATTGCGAGTGCAAAGGTACTGCTTTTTCAGCAAACCACCAAACTTTTTACGAGTTTTTTTGCAATTTAATACAAAATACACACAAATTTCATCTGCCGGCGAAGATTTTACGCCTTTCACATTGGCTATTTCAATAAAAAGCCTTACTTTTGCAACTACATTAACATATACGAGTAGTATTCCTTATGAAACTGATTATAATGACTCAGCCCACGTTCTTCGTGGAAGAGGACAAAATACTCACCGCCCTCTTTGACGAGGGCATGGACATGCTACATATCAACAAACCTGACTCGGAACCGCTCTATGCAGAACGACTACTGTCGCTTCTGCCATCGAACAGTTACGAGAAAATTTCCGTTCATCAGCACTACTACCTCAAACAGGAGTACGACCTGCACGGAATACACATAGACAATCCGGAGACTGCCACGCCAGAAGGATTCAGGAGACACGTCACACGTAGCACGAACAATATAGATAGCCTCAAGACGCTGAAGAAGCAATGCGACTACGTAATGCTGCATTCGCTCTTCGACTCTCTACACGACGAAGTAAAGGCCTCGCTGACGCAGGCCGAAATGGAAGACGCACGCAACCACGGACTCATCGACAAGAAGGTGTACGCCCTTGGCGGCATGAGTCTGGAGAGCATACGACAGGCCAAAGACCTGGGCTTCGGCGGCGTGGTGATATGCGGCGACCTATGGAACAGGTTCAGCATACAACACGAGATAAACTTCCACGAGCTGATAAACCATTTCAGACTGCTTAGAAAAGCTTGCAACTAAACACAACAACTCACATACAAATGGCAGAAGAAAAAAAATCATTTCTTGTGTGTTCCGGTACGGCAACACGCTACTTGGCAGAGAAAATCTGCCAGCACCTGGAGTGCCCGCTCGGCAACATGGTGATGACAAAGTTTAGCGACGGAGAATTCGCCGTAAGTTTCGAAGAGAGTGTCCGTGGACGCGACATCTTCCTCGTACAGAGTACATTCCCGAACTCTGACAACCTCATGGAGCTGCTCCTCATGATTGACGCTGCAAAGCGCGCCTCAGCACGTACCATCAACGCAGTAATACCTTACTTCGGTTGGGCACGTCAGGACCGCAAGGACAAGCCACGCGTCTCTATCGGTGCAAAGCTCGTGGCCGACATGCTGAGCGTAGCCGGCATCGACCGCCTCATCACAATGGACCTGCACGCCGACCAGATACAGGGATTCTTCGACGTGCCTGTTGACCACCTCTACGGCTCAGGCGTCATCCTCCCATACCTGAAGAGCCTGCAGCTGAAGGAGCTCGTCATCGCCTCACCGGACGTTGGCGGTGCAAAGCGCGCCAAGAGCTTCGCAAAGTGGCTCGACTGCCCTCTCGTACTTTGTAATAAGACACGTGCACGCGCGAACGTCATTGCAGAGATGCAGATTATCGGCGACGTGAAGGACAAGGACGTTGTCATTGTTGACGATATGGTGGACACAGCGGGTACCATCACCACCGCCGCCGACCTCATGAAGAAGGCTGGCGCACGCTCGGTACGTGCCGTTGCCAGCCACTGCGTCATGTCTGGTCCTGCCAGCGAGCGAGTACAGAACAGCGCACTGGAGGAGATTGTCTTCACCGACTCCATCCCATACTCACAGCGTTGCGCAAAGGTAAAGCAGCTCAGCGTAGCAGCCATGTTCGCCGAGACAATACGCCGCGTCATCAACAACGAAAGCATCTCAAGCCAGTACCTCGTATAGTACTGATACAAAAGAAAAGCCGTGGACAGGTTCTGCATCTTGCAGCTCCTGCCCACGGCTTTTTGCTTTACTATATTATATATATTATAAATCTAGCACCATATTCATGTGCAGCCGCTGCTCGTACATAAACGGTTCGCTTGTGGCCACGAAACCGAAAGACTCATAGAAGCCTTGCTTGTCTGCCTGCGCCTCTATCTCTATGCGCTTGGCAGTAGGGAAACGCTTTTTCGTCTCGTCGAGGGCAGCCTGCATTATCGCCTTACCGTAGCCACGACCACGCTCAGCACTGATGATGCGCCCGATGCTCAGACCATCCATCTTTGTGCCGGCAGGACAGATACGTCCCATCGCCACAATCTGCCCCTCGTGGGTCAGCCACAGGTGCACAGCAGTCTGGTCGTTGTAATCCAAGTCCTGATAGACGCATTCCTGTTCCACTATAAACACTTCGCTGCGCAGGTGAAGCAACGCATAGAGCTCATCCTTAGTTAGTTCATCGTAAGTTTTAACGTGTAGTTCCATTTCAAATATACTATTTTTGTTGCAAAGTTACTAAGAAAAACCGCAAGAAGCCTCATTTACTTTAAAAAAGTATTAAATAATTTGGCGTATCAGAAATAAACACCTAAATTTACATCATTCAAACTAACTAACAACTCGTACTACCGACTGGTACACGGCAAGAAGTTCGCCATCGGCGAGACGTTCTTCACTTACAAGGAGAAAGACATCTAACTCCTACGGGAACGCAATGCCCAAAGTGCCGCGAAAGTTATGGCACCGTTAAGCATCAGAAGTTCATACCCAAACTTATAGCCAAGGTAACGCTGAGCCATCACGTCCAGAACATAGCAGACCACTGGCGAGACGACTGCCACATAGGGCACAAAACGGTCGTTCACCACTCTACGGGTGAACAGTCCGAAAGCAAAAAGACCCAACAGCGGTCCGTACGTGTAAGAACAAAGAATATAAACAGCGTCTATCACGCTCGTCGAGTTCACCAGGTCGAAACCAAGGATGAACAAAATGAACGTTACGCCAACACCTATATGAGCCTGCCTGCGAAACCTTTCGTCGGCAGGCTTATTGCATATATCCACACAAAGGCTCGTCGTCAAGGCTGTCAGCGCCGAGTCGGCACTGGAGAATGAAGCCGCCACAATGCCTATCGTAAACAGCACCACTACGGAAGTGCCCAAAGCACCCGTTGCGGCAAACATCGGCAACAGCTCGTCGCCACTGGCAGGCAACGCCACTCCCTGATGCTCCGCAAGCATCACGAGCAATATGCCAAGCATCATAAACAGCAGATTAGCGGGCACAAACATCACTCCGTACGTACACATATCCTTCTGTGCCTCGCGCAGCGTCTTGCACGTAAGGTTCTTCTGCATCATATCCTGGTCCAGGCCCGTCATCACAATGGCGATAAAGGCACCGCTGAGAAACTGCTTCCAAAAGTACTGCTTGTCCATCCAGTCGTCCCATACAAACATACGGCTCTCCGCACGAGACATCACAGCGCTGACGGCATCACCTACGGACAGATCCAACGCACCCACTACATTATATATAATAAGGAGTAAGGCACCAAACATACACGCCGTCTGAAACGTGTCGGTCCACACCAACGTCTGTATGCCCCCTTGACGCGTATACAGCCAAATGAGAAGTACCATCGCCACCACTGTCACGGGGAACGGTACCCCGATGGCATCCAACACGAAATGCTGCAATATGCTACACACTACATAAAACCGCACTGCAGCCCCACTCATCTTGGAGATAAAGAAGAACCACGCGCCCGTCTTGTAAGACCTCTCCCCCAGCCTGTCGCGCAAGTAAGTATAGATAGTAGTCAGCCGCTTACTATAATAAACGGGCAAGAGCACAAAAGCTATTGCCACGTAGCCAAGAATGAATCCCATGCACGTCTGCAAGTACGTCATGCCCGTCCGCATCACCATGCCAGGCACACTAACGAACGTTATGCCAGAGATGGAGGCACCAATCATTCCGAACGCCACCATATACCACTTAGACGAACGGTTAGCCATGAAAAACGTCTCGTTGCCAGACTTACCGCCACGCGCAGTCCAGCGACTCAGCAGCATCAAGGCTGCAAAATATACCAATACAGTAAATACTATCAACATTTTGTACAGAGGGAATATAGTTACATAAACAAAAAAAGGACAAATCCTTTCGGAGTTGTCCCTTTTCTTTAGAGGTGCGTGGCGGAGTCGAACCGCCTTGGCTGGTTTTGCAGACCAGAGACTAAACCGTTCATCCAACGCACCGTTTGGCTTTGCTTAGTCAAGCATTTCTCAAATGCGCTGCAAAGGTACGACATTTTCTTCATTCTACCAAACGTTTTGAGTTTTTTTTCAACAAAACGTGCAAAAACTTTCACAATTCGATTATTTTTACTACCTTTGCACCCGCAAAACGCCAACGGGCGCTTTTGCAGCGAAGAAAAACCAATGCACCTGTGGCGAAATTGGTAGACGCGCCAGACTTAGGATCTGGTGTCTTGCGATGTGCAGGTTCGAGTCCTGTCAGGTGCACATATACAAAATAGGAATCCCCAACGACGTCTTAGTCTGTTGGGGATTCTTGTTTTGTATGCTATACAGATAGTTTCGCAGGTATACCATTACTCAAATCATATATGTATAAAAAAGTCCCACAAACTAAAAGTTTGCGGGACTCTTGCGGAGAGAGAGGGATTCGAACCCCCGGTACCTCTCAGTACGCCGGTTTTCAAGACCGGTGCATTCGACCACTCTGCCATCTCTCCAAAACCCGTGGTCTAGGGTGCTAAACTTGTACCGAAGTAGGTATTTCGTTTTTGCGAGTGCAAAGGTACGGACTTTTTTTGAACCTTGCAAGCTTTTTGCGTTTTTTTTTCGAAAATTTGCGAAAACATGTGCTTTTTAGTAACTTTGCACCGATATTGCATTCTAAACTAACTGTAAATGCCCATACTAACTAAAGGTGCGCCAACTGTAGCACTACTTACTTTCTTGTTCACCACAGCATATGCACAAGAGCACCCACTCTCTGTAGACGTTGAGGCACAGGGTTCATTCAGCAACTCTACCACTCCTCTGTGGCTAAATGCAAACAAATACGGTCTGAGCAGTCTAAAGGCTCAGAACGGATACGTACGCGCCACCGGGACTTATGAGAAGCTGGCAGCAAAGAATCTTACCGTTAAGGCTGGCGCCGACCTCGTACTCCCTATAGGATATGTATCGGGCGCGGGCGAGCACACGGAACACTTCATCCTCCAGCAGGCTTACGCGGAACTGGACTATAAACTGGGTGAACTCATCATCGGAGCAAAGGAGATGCCTATGGAGCTAAAGAACAACGAGCTGTCCAGCGGTTCGCAGACTCTTGGCATCAACGCACGTCCGGTACCACAGGTGCGCATCGGGCTGAACGACTATTGGAACATCCCCTTCACAGCCAAATGGGTCGCCTTCAAGGGACATCTGGCTTTCGGCAAGATGACAGACGGCAACTGGGAGGAGGACTTCGCAAGCGGCACAGACTCAAAGTACAGCAAGGGCACGATGTACCACCAGAAAGCCGGTTACCTGCGCTTTGGCAACGTAGAGAAGTTTCCGCTTACCTTCACCTTTGGCCTCGAGATGGCTGCGCAGTTTGGGGCCACAACATACTTCCCAGATGGCACCGTCGTAGAGTACTCCCGTTCTCTTGCCACCATTTGGAGTGCCGTTACCGGAAGTGACAGCGGAAATCTCGGCACATACCTTTCGGACGGTGTCAAGACCAACCTGCTGGGCAGCTGGGTGGCTCGCCTCAATTGGAAAGCCGACACATGGGAGGCGGGCATCTATGCCGACCACTTCTTCGAGGACCACTCCGCCATGTTCCTGCTCGACTACGACGGCTACGGTCAGGGCGAACAGTGGAACGAAAAGGTAAACAAAAGCTATTTCCGCTATGGTCTGAAGGACATCATGATTGGTGCGGACATCAAGCTGAAGAACTTCAAGTACGTCAACCAGGCTGTCGTGGAATTCATGAACACGCGATACCAGAGCGGTCCCATATACCACGACCACTCTCCGGCGGTAAGTACCCACCTCGGCGGTCGCGACGAATACTACAACCACACCCAGTTCCCCGGTTGGCAGCATTGGGGACAGGTAATGGGCAATCCCCTGTACCTCTCGCCGCTTTACAATAGCGACGGCTACATCGGAGTACGGTGCAACCGCTTCTATGCCTGGCACTTCGGCATAGCCGGCGACCCTATCGAGGGACTGCACTACCGCATACGCGCCAGCTGGCAGGAGGGACTCGGCACATACTACATACCGTACTATAATCCACACCGCAACTTCAGCATGGGAATCGAGGCTTCATACCGTCTGCCGGAGTCCTCTATGTTCAAAGGATTCACCGTCACCGGTGCATACGGATTCGACAACGGCGAACTGCGCGGCAACAACTCTGGCGTGCAGATTGGCATCAAATACCACATTCTTTAATTCATCATATGTATGCGTAACATTATTATATATATATTCGCCCTCTTGACAACTGTAGCAACATCACTTGGGCTCAGCAGTTGCAGCACTCACGGATCCAACAACGGAGACCTCGACGGCTTCTGGTATCTGCGACAGATAGACACGTTGTCTACGGGCAGCCAGACCGACGTACACGAACAGCGCATATTCTGGAGCTACATCGGCACACTGATGCAGACGGAAGGCGGCGGCAGTCCGCAGATTATCTACCGCTTCGACCACAACAATACACAGTTGCGCGTGTACGACCCATACGAGAACATCCAGGGAGACGACAGAAAAGTGACAGAAGACAACATGGAGCTGCTTCGTCCCGTAGGCATCAACGCCCTTGACGAGACCTTCGCCGTCGAAAAGCTGACAAGCGACGAGATGCTTCTGCGCAGCAACACACTGCGTCTGCACTTCATAAAATACTAATCGCCTAACGCATTTTTTGACAAAACAACTTGTTTTTTTGAGCGTACCAGGCATTTAACTTATATGCTCATTGGAGATTGTGCCTTTTTTCGTATCTTTGCAACAGTTTCCTATAATACTATATACTATAAGTTAAATGCTACTAACTAACAAACTGATGATTTCTGCGGCCATTGCCGCTTTCTCCGTTTCTGCCAACGCACAGTTTCTCCCCCACCCGACACAGGAAGCCAAGCCCGGCGTCAGATGGTGGTGGATGGGCTCTGCCGTCGACAAGGAGAACCTGAAGTGGAATCTTGACGAGTATGCCAAGGCCGGCATCGGTGCAGTGGAGATTACCCCACTCTACGGTGTGCAGGGCAACGACAAGAACGACATACCTTATCTCTCCCCCAAATGGATGGACATGCTCTCCTTCGTACAACAGGAGAACAAAGCCGTCGGCATAGAGACCGACATGGCAACCGGCACGGGCTGGCCCTTCGGCGGACCGTGGGTGCCCATCGACCAGGCTGCCTGCAAAGTGGTGTTCGTCGACACCATCGTCGACGCCAAGCAGAAGGTAGAGAAGATACAGTTTGCCGTTCCTGCCAAGGAGAAAGCCTTTGCCAAGCTGAAACTCGTAAAGGAATACCCCATCGACGGACAGAAACAGAAGAAGCGTGTCATCGCCCTGTACGAGAGCCGCACACGCCAGAAGGTAAAGCGTGCTGCCCCCGGCGGCGAGGGCTACGTCATCGACCATTTCGACTCCACCGCCGTGGCAAACTATCTGGCTCATATCGACAGTGCCTTTGTTGCCTCAAAGACTCCCTACCCCCACACGTTCTTCAACGACAGCTACGAGGTGTACGGTGCCAACTGGACACCGACTCTGCTTGACGAGTTCGCCAAGCGTCGCGGCTACAAGCTGGAGGACAAGCTACCCGAATTCATAGACGGCGACGCCACCGTAGTCAGCGACTACCGCGAGACGCTCGGCGACATGCTGCTGCACAACTTCACGGAGCAGTGGACCAAGTGGGCGCACGACCGCGGTGCCATCACGCGCAACCAAGCACACGGCTCGCCAGCCAACCTCATCGACTGCTACGGTGCTGTGGACATCCCCGAAATAGAAGGTTTCGGCTTGACAAACTTCGGCATCAAGGGTCTGCGCCAAGATCCCGGCAAGACGCGCCCCAACTTCAGCGACCTCAGTATGCTGAAGTACGCTCCTTCCGCTGCACACATCACAGGTAAGAAGTACACGTCGAGCGAGACCTTCACATGGCTCACCGAGCACTTCCGCACCTCCCTCAGCCAAATGAAGCCCGACATGGACCTGATGTTCTGCGCTGGCGTGAACCACATGTTCTTCCACGGCACGGCATACTCACCAAAGAACGACGTATGGCCGGGATGGAAGTTCTACGCCTCCGTGGACATGAGCCCGACGAACAGCATCTGGCGCGACGCTCCGGAGTTCATGAAGTACATCACCAACTGCCAGACTTACCTGCAGTGGGGACAGCCGGACAACGACTTCCTCGTCTACCTCCCCGTGCGCGACATGTGGCGCAACAACACGAAGAACTGGCTCATGCAGTTCGACATCCACAGCATGGCAAAGAAGGCACCGGAGTTCATCAAGGTCATACTCGACATCGACAAGGCCGGCTACGACTGCGACTACATCAGCGACAACTACCTGCGCACGTGCCGCTACGAGAGCGGCATGATTGTCACCGCTGCCGGCATACGCTATAAGGGCCTCATCCTGCCGGGCAACAACATCATGCCCGAGGACGTACGCCAGCACATCGCAGCACTGCAGAAGCAGGGCGCAAAGATTATCGTGGGCGACGACACCAAGGCAATGGCACAGGCTGCTAAGCCGGAAGCCATCAAATCGCAGCTCGGCCTCAACATGATTCGCCGCACCAACGACGGCGGTCACCACTACTTCATTGCCAACCTCACCAACCACGACGTATATAATAAGGTGAAACTTGCCACCGGAGAGACGCAGGCTATGTGGTACAACCCAATGACGGACGAGTACACTCCTGCCAACTTCACAGCCGAAGGTCTGGACGTAGCACTGCGCAGCGGTGAGAGCCGTGTGCTCATCACGATGGCGGAAGGAAAGAAGTTCGAGGTGGACGCTGCCAAGCTGACCGCACCACGCAACGAAGCTACCGCCGACGCACAGCCCACAACCTACGACCTTACTGCCAACAAGTGGACGCTGTCCTTCACGGAAGATGCTCCTGCCGTAGGCGAGACATTCGAACTGAACGGACTGAAGACGTGGGAGTCTCTCAGCGAGAAGGCCGGACAGATGATGGGCACGGGTGTCTACGAGACCACCGTCAAGCTCTCCTCCAAGGATGCCAAGAAGCAGTGGACCATCGACCTCGGCGACGTTCGCGAGAGTGCCCGCGTATACATCAACGGCAAATACGTAGGTTGCGCATGGGCTGTCCCATACGTTCTCGACTGCAAGGATGCCCTGCAAAAGGGTAAGAACACCTTGCGCATCGAAGTGACCAACCTCCCTGCCAACCGCATCGCAGCCCTCGACCGCCAAGGCGTAAAGTGGCGCAAGATGAAGGAAATCAACGTCGTTGACATCAACTACAAAAAGACAACCTACAAGGATTGGGAACTGGTGCCAAGCGGTTTGAACAGCCAAGTGAAGCTCATCGGCAAGTAACTACACGCTCGTCACCAAGTTACGACGGTGTAGACAGCTTGACACAACGATGTCGAAACCTGCTTTCGATGATTGTTGGCAACTGCCAACAACGTGGACGGCAACTGCCAACAACATGGACGGCAACTGCCAACAACGTGGACGGCAGTTGCCGAACAACGTCAAAATCAAGCCTCGACACCATCGTAAACAGGTTAAAACAACTATATAACCTATCAATACAATAAACGAAACAACTAAACAACGTACCAAATGAAAAAAATCATCCTCTCAGCCCTCTGCCTGCTGCTCGGACTTACAGCCACACAAGCGCAGAACGCTACGCAGAAAGGAATTCTTGATGCAGTACGCTGCACCAATGACTACTTCATGCAGAAATACAGTGACCCCACCGTCGACACGTATGTGAAGAAAGTACGCACCAGCAACCTCTGGACGCGCGCCGTCTACTACGAGGGACTGATGGCTCTCTACGAGATAGACCCTCAGCAGCGCTACCTCGACTACACCGACACTTGGGCAAACTACCACAAGTGGACCGCACGCAACAGCAACCACGACACTGACGCCGACAACCAGTGCTGCCAGCAGACCTACATCGACCGCTACGTGCAGACGGGCGGCAAGGTGAACCTCAGCCAGGTAAAGGAGAACCTCGACCACCAGATGAGCACCGGACGCGTCAGCTACTGGACGTGGATCGACGCCATACAGATGGCAATGCCCGTATACGCCAAGTACGCCAAGCTGACTGGCGAGCGCAAGTACCTCGACTACGCCATGAACTCCTACAAGTGGAGCCGCGACACGCTGGCCGGAGGTCTCTTCAACGAGAAGGAAGGTCTCTGGTGGCGCGACAAGGACTACGTTCCACCTTACAAGGAGAAGGACGGCAAGAACTGCTACTGGAGCCGTGGCAACGGGTGGGTATATGCCGCCCTCGTTCGCGTGATGCAGACTCTGCCTAAGAACGACCCTTACTACAAGTACCTCAAGAAGGACTTCATCACAATGAGTAAGGCTCTGCTCGCCTGCCAGCGCGAAGACGGCTACTGGAACGTAAGCCTCGTTTCGCCAGTCACCTACGGCGGCCCCGAAATGACCGGCACAGGACTCTTCCTCTATGGTATGGCATGGGGAGTACAGAACGGCCTGCTCGCCAAGAAGACCTACCAGGCTTCCATGGACAAGGCATGGAAGGCACTGGCCGCTTGCGTGCACACCAACGGCTTCCTGGGTTACAACCAAGGCACAGGCAAGGATCCTTCTGCCGGACAGCCAGTAACCTTCACCTCCGTCCCTGACTTCGAAGACTACGGCACAGGCTGCTTCATCCTCGGTGCAGTGGAGTACTACAAGTTAATGAAGTAGACGTACAAGTCACTAACACTAAGACAACGAAATGAAAAAATACATTTGGATATTGGCATGCATGGTAGCTTTGGCACCCGTGCAT
>CAVAHD010000014.1:0-57546 GCA_963588475.1 Oscillospiraceae bacterium
GTGGTAAACCTCATGTCCCGCGCCATCACCTTGCAGCAGAAAGTGACTACGGGCGAATACGAAGGTCTGTTCAGCGTCATCAGCGATTACGTGTACGCCCTTGACACACTTGACCGCTACGACTACCAGTCGCTCGGTATCAGCCAGACCACACGGGAAGAACCATTCCGTGCCACTTACGAGAATGCGATGGAGGCTATCAATGCACTGAAAGAGAAATTCGGCGGCAGCCAGTGGTTCGCCAACGAGAAGGATGACTCTTTCAAGAGTAGCATCGGACAGATATACCAGACGTTTGGTGGCGAGGATCTCTATCCCTCCGTGGAAGAAAAGGCAGCAATGCTGCTCTACCTCGTGGTAAAGAACCATTCGTTCAGCGACGGCAACAAGCGCATAGCCGCCATGCTCTTCCTCTGGTTCATGGAGAAGAACGGCATACTCTACGGTGAGGACGGACACAAGCGCATCGCCGACAATACCCTCGTGGCCCTCACGCTGATGATTGCCGAGAGCCGCACGGAAGAGAAGGATGTAATGGTGAAGGTGGTGGTCAATCTTATAAATAAGGAGAACAGATAAATTCGACCTGTACGATTGGAAATTAAGGTCTGAGTAACAAGTTCCTACGACCTAAAGCGTTGAATACATTGGGCAAGAAAGCTTTTCCGAACGATGGTTGGCAGTTGCCGTCCACGTTGCTGGCAGTTGTCGCCCACGTTGTTGACAGTTGCCATCCACGTTGTTGGCAGTTGCCGTTCATGTTGTTGGCAGTTGCCAACAACCATTGGGAGCAAGATTCTTGCACGTTCCGAAACAGCAAAAGGTGGCGTATCACACAGAGTGATGCGCCACCTTTCCTTGTTGTCTCGGGTGTCTTAGCGTATAAATTTGCATGGGAAGAACTAAATATTCTACCTCTTTAAATTGCCCATTCAAGATGTTTTAGTAATTTTGCAGTTAGTAATTCAAAAACTACTAACATGAAATTCGTTGATAGAATCAAGGAACAGGAAGTTCTGCGGACTGCATTGGAGTCTGACGCTTCAAACTTCATAGTTGTATACGGACGAAGGAGACTCGGAAAGTCTACTCTCATAAGAAGGGTCCTGAAGGATGGGGACGTCTATTTTGAGGCTAACCTTAGCGAGAAGACGACCCAACGAAGTCTGCTGGCACGAACCATCGGGACGGAGTATCCGGGCTTCGACAAGCCTGTGTATTCCACGTGGGAAGACATCATAATGGCCTTCAACTACCGTTGTAAGGAAAATGCCACACTTGTTCTGGACGAATTCCCGTATCTCGTCCAGAAAGAGCCTGCCTTGCCCTCCATCCTGCAACGGATACTGGACCGGCGCATCACTGGGGTAGAGGAATTGCGCTGCAATATCATCGTCTGCGGCTCTTCGCAAAGGATGATGCACGGACTCCTGCAAGGCTCTGAGCCTCTCTACGGCAGAGCCGACAATATCTTTATCCTGCGACCAGTGGCACTGCCTTGGTGGCGGGAAATAGTCAACACCTCCGCCCGGGAACTCATCGAAGAGTACGCCGTATGGGGCGGCGTGCCGCAGTACTGGAGCCAGCGGGAACGTTACAAATCGCTGGAGGATGCCATACAGGGACTTATACTGGACGGCATGGGCAATCTGTACGACGAACCTACGCGGCTTTTCCTGGATGAGGTGTCGGACATAGCCCCCTACTCGTCAATAATGCTTGCGGTGGGCAGCGGAAAACAGAAGTATTCGAGCATTTCAGATGCCCTCGGCAAGACTACGGCAGAACTGGCCAAGCCGATGAAGCATCTGACCGAGATGTTCTTCGTCAGAAAGGAAGTGCCGTTTGGCGAGAATCCTGCGAAGTCGAAGAAGATTCTTTATAGGATAGAGGACCCCTTCATGGCTTTTTACTATAGGTTCATCGAGCCTAACAAGTCCATCATAGCCATGGGACGCGGCAACATAGCAAAGAAGTTCATCAACGACGGGTTTAGCGGACACGTGGCTGAGGTATGGGAAAGGCTGTGCCAGCTGGCTGTTAGCGGAAACGACATAGAGGGACACACCTGGGGCGTTGCTTCGCGCTGGTGGGGCAAGGTGCCCGTCTTCGAAGAAGGGAAAAAGACACCTGTCGGCAACGAGGAACTGGAATTTGACGTCGTGGCGGAAGACCTCTACGACAAGAACACTATTCTTGTGGGAGAGTGCAAATGGACATCAGCAGACTATGCCGACAGGCTCTTGGAAAAGCTAAAGAAGAAGGTGTCTGTCGCCCCGTTTGCGCAAGGAAAGAATGTGGTATACGTCCTTTTCCTAAGGGAACAGCCTCTCCCCGGTCCTCAGAACTGCAAGGTGATACTGCCAGACGAAGTTGCAAGTTTACTGCACCAGTAATCAGCTTCCACCTTTTGCAGGTAGGGTTCTAAAAATGAGTACATCTGCACGGGAAGGACTAAATATTGCTTCCCTTTGATCACCATAGCTATTCCCGAAAGTGACATTAGTGTCAACTTTCTATAATCAATAGTTCGTTATTAAAAAACAACCATGTTAAAGTTACTTCAAGGTTTAAGCCGTTTGCTTGCCAACTATACCTCCATCTTCGTGATAGGTATTGCAGTGTTCACTTTCTTCTTCCCACATACCTTCGACTGGGTGCGCGGAACTACTCAGACCGTCATCCTCGGCATCATCATGCTGACGATGGGACTGACCCTGACAACCAACGACTTCAAGATTTTGGCACAGCGTCCCCTGGACGTGTTCATCGGAGCATGTGCCCAGTTTATCATCATGCCCGGCGTGGCTTATATGCTGGTACACGTCTGGCACCTCGACCCGGCCCTGGCTCTGGGCATACTGCTGGTGGGCTGCTGCCCGGGCGGCGTGTCGAGCAACATCATGAGTTATCTCTGCCACGGCGACGTGGCTTTCTCCGTGGGAATGACGTGCGCCTCCACCATCCTGGCCCCCGTGATGACGCCGCTTCTGATGAAGATAACGGCGGGGGAGATTATCCACGTGGATGCCGTGGGCATGTTCCTCAACATTCTCATCGTCACGATTATCCCCGTTGCCATCGGCTGCGCCCTCAACTACGTCTACGGCAAGAAGGAGTACTTCCCTACCCTACAGAGCCTGATGCCGGGCATCAGCGTCACCAGCCTCGCCTTCATAGTGGGCGGAGTAATCTCGACGGTTCACGACGACTTGGTGGCCCGCGGCATGATGCTGTTCCTCTGGACCTTCGCCGTGGTGTTCTGCCACAACACGCTGGGGTACATACTCGGTTGGTTCTCGGGCAAACTGGCTGGTTTCAACACCGCCAAGAAGCGTACCATCAGCATCGAGGTGGGCATGCAGAACGCTGGTCTGGCCACCGTCCTGGCGGGCAACTTCTTCGCCGCCCAGCCTCTCGCCGTTCTCCCATGCGCCATCAGTTGCGCCTGGCACAGCATCTCGGGGACGATTCTCGCTGGAATCTATCTGAAGTGGGACCATTTGCACGGGAAGGATTAAAAGTAAGGTGGCGCATCACACTGAGTGATGCGCCACCTTTTTTTATGTAACAGCAAGCGCCGCAAAGGTAATACTCTTCTTCATCAATTAAAATATTGGTTCGCGCCACAAAGTTACAAAAAGATAACGTATCTACCAAACAATACTGTGAGTAACACGCCCTTTCAGCGCGGCAAACTTGCACTTTCCTTGCATTATGTCAAGCAGAAACGTTAAATATTGAACATTTTGACGTTTTTTCTTGCAAACAACAAACAAAATGTTTACTTTTGCACTCAACAACACACTTAGACACAACAACGCAAACACAACATCATGAACATTGACATTAAACAACTGAATGACAGCCGTGACACAGTAAACCGTTGGATGGAGAGATTCGGAGTACGCTTCGGTGTTTACAAACATGGAGTATTCAACGAGCAGCTCTTTCCTTTCGATTCTGTACCACGCACCATTTCAAAGAAAGATTGGGATTATCTGGAGCAAGGTTTGAAGCAGCGCGTGAAGGCTCTCAATGCCTTCCTTTGGGATATCTATCACGAGAAGAACATCATCCGCGACGGGGTGGTGCCTGAGGAGTTCGTCTACTCGTCAAAGGGGTACATGCCGGAGATGGAAGGCGTGAACCCGACGGACAAGGTGTACGCCCACATAGCAGGCATAGACCTCGTGGAAGGCAAGGACGGCAACTGGTATGTGCTTGAGGACAACCTCCGCATACCGTCGGGAGCTTCCTACCCGATGATAGCCCGCAGCATCACCCGAAAGGTGGCACCGCAGACGTTCGTGGCTAACAACGTGGCCGACAACCGCAACTACGCCGACTTGCTGCGCACGATGATGGACGACATGAACCACGGACGCGGCATCAACGTCATACTGACTCCGGGCCGCTTCAACTCAGCTTTCTTCGAGCACTCGTATTTCGCTGAGAAGACGGGAGCTACACTGGCCTACCCAGGCGACCTCTTTGTGGAGGACAACGTGGTCTACTACGCTGGTATGTATAAGGAGAAGACACGCGTGGGTGCTATCTACCGCCGCGTCAGCGACGAGTACATGGACCCGATGGCCTTCGAGGCATCGTCGCTGCTCGGTGTGCCTAACGTGATGGAGGCTTTCAAGGCCGGCAACGTGGCTCTCATCAACGCCGTAGGCAACGGTGTGGCTGACGACAAGGGTATCTACTACTTCGTGCCGAAGATGGTGAAGTACTACCTCAAGGAGGAGCCTATCCTGATGAATGCGCCGACGTACCTGCCTTATTATAAGGAGGACTACGACTACGTGCTGGAGCACATCGACCGTCTCGTCATCAAGGACGTGTCCGAGGCCGGCGGATATGGTGTCGTCTTCGGTAGCGACCTCGACCCGGAGAAGCTCGCCGAGCTGAAGCAGCTCATCATCGACGACCCGCGCCGCTGGATCGCACAGGAGGTCATCGACTTCAAGGACCTGCCTATCGTGGAGGGCGACGAGCTCGTAGAGCGCAAAGCTGACCTGCGCGCCTTCGTTGTCTCTGGTAAGGAGACAATGGTATGGAAGAGCGGTCTGACACGCTTCTCACGCAACCCGGACTCCTTCGTCGTAAACTCATCACAGGGTGGCGGATTCAAGGACACTTGGGTGATGCAGGAGTAAGATACACACGACTGACACACAAAAAAACATACAGACACAACACAAATTACAAGAAAAAGGATACACAAGAAAAATGGTAAAAAGCAATGTGATTTCGGCCAACAACGCCAACCGTCTTTACTGGCTCGGCCGCTACGAAGAGAGAGTACACATGACACTGCATCTGCTGCGCAAATGTTACGATGCAATGATTGACGGCCAGCCCGAACAGTACAACACGTTCTGGCAGCGACTCGATGCCGTCGGCAACTACAAGACAACCGAAGAATTTACACTCGGCATGATGTACGACGAGGAGAACCCCGCCTCCGTCATCTCTGCACAGACATTCGCACGCGACAATGCCATGCTGCTCCGCGGCTTCATCGCATCGGAGACTCTCGGCTATCTGGAGATGAGCCTTGCGCTCTTGAAGCGTCTCAAGGAGAAGAACGAGACAAACATCACCGAGCTGCAGCCCGTCACCGACTGGTCCATGGCTTTCTGGGGTAGTGTAGACGAGCGCACCGACCACCGCCGCACCGTAGTGCTGATGTACCTCGGACGCAAAGTGGAGTGCATCGACATGCTCGTACGCTTCGACTATCCGTTCGACCGCGTACAGCGCACCTTCCGTATGCTCCTGCACTTCCTCGAGGGCATGAACACCATCTACGACCCTGCCGTAATGGACAACATCGAGAGCATGCTGACTCCGGAGACTTACAACCCCACAGACCCTGAATACAAAAACAAACTGCTGCAGTTCCTCAATATTCTCATAAGGGTCTAATGCCTCCCCATTGGGGCTGCTACCCTTTAAGCAGTGGTGTAAACCAATCCTCACAAGAAGAACTTACTGCCTATGCTTAAGTATTTATACAACTACCAAGTGGCTACGCAGTTTGCACAGGCGGTGACAACGCACACGGTGATGTTGCGTTGTCAACCTGCCACCAACACATCGCAACGTTTAGAACAAGAGCACGTCGTGCTGCCGGGCATATTCCGTATGTCCAGCGGCACGGACGCTTTTGGCAACCGCATTCTATATGGTAGCACACGCGAGCCACACCAGTCGCTCATCTACGTCTCAACCGGCATTGCGGCGCAGGGGGAATACTGCATCCCTGACTCTGCCCCGGCACCTTACTACCGTATGCCGTCTCGACTGACATTCCCGTCGGCCGAGATTATGGCACTCAAGATACCCGGTTTGGACGATACGCCAGAGTCTATTCAGGATAAAGCCAACGACCTCCCGCCGTATGACAAAGCGTTGCTCATCTGCCACGAGGTAAACAAGCTGCTCGAATACGAGGCGCACACCACGCTCGTCACCACTTCGGCCGCCGAAGCCCTCAAGCAGGGCAAGGGCGTTTGCCAGGACTACGCCCACCTGATGATTTCGCTATGCCGACTGCACGGACTCACGGCACGCTACGCCAACGGGTTCATCATCGGCGAAGGCGAGACGCACGCCTGGGTGGAGGTACACGACGGTTACGCATGGCGAGCCTTCGACCCCACGCACGACACCCCCGTATGCAGTGGCTACATAAAACTGGCACATGGTCGCGATGCCATAGACTGCACCGTAGACCGAGGCACCTTTGTAGGTCCCACATCTCAAGAAACACACATCAGCGTTACGCTGCTGCAATGCAATTAATAATTCAAAATTCATAATGCATAATTCATAATTGGCTGCGCATGACAAGTACTGGATGCAATGACCTGTTCATCCGCATGGCAATTGTGAATTATGAATTTTGCATTATGAATTAAACCTAAGGCAACCAATGATACAAAAAGTAGTTTCTGACGAAATGCCCGTCGACGAAGAGTTCCGCATACGCAAGAACGTCTTGCAACACGGAACAGGCACGGGACGTTTCTGCGTCGTCACAGGTACACACGGCGACGAACTGGAAGGCCAACTCGTATGTTACGAAGTAGCCAGACGTGTACAGGCAAACATCGAAAAACTAAACGGCACGGTGGAGATTTGGCCTGCCCTCAACCCTTTGGGCATTGACACCATCAAGCGAGGCATACCTAATTTTGACCTCGACATGAACCGCATCTTCCCGGGTAACCCTGAAGGCACAATGGCAGAACAGACTGCATACACCATAGTGGAAGACCTAAAGGGAGCCACCATGGTAGTGGACGTGCACTCTTCCAACCTATATCTTCGCGAAACACCCCAAGTGCGCATCAACGTACTTGACGAGGAGAAGCTCGTGCCTAAGGCAAAGAACCTTGGCATCGACTTCATCTGGATTCACGATGCAGCCACAGTGCTCGAGGCCACCCTCGCCTACTCGCTCAACTCCACAGGCACGCAGTGTCTCGTAGTGGAACTCGGCGTAGGACAGCGCATCAACCACAGGATGTGCTCGAAACTCGTCGACGGCATCTTCAACCTCATGTACGAAGAGGGCATCTGGACAGAAAAGCCGGACACATCAAAGCTCAGCGACCCAATAGTCTGCAAAGGCGACGTGGTCAGCTTCCTCAATGCCGACACGTCGGGAGTATTCCTCACCGACCTGCACACTGGCGTAAACGTCACCAAGGGACAACTGCTCGGACAAATCGTAGACCCTCTCACGGGCACTGTGCTCAGCGAAGTGAAAGCCCCCGAGGACGGTTTCCTCTTCACCATACGCGCCTATCCGATAGTATACGAAGGCTCACTCATGGCGAGAATAAAGAATAAAGAATAGTCCATACAGCTAAATAACCACACGGCTAACCAACCCACAACTTAAACAAGGAAAACAACCAAATGACGATAGAAACCATTTTCCAAATGTCGTCTCCCTACCGTGACGACTTCCGCATAAAGGCGTTCCGCTTTGGCGAAGGACGCCACTCTCTCGCCATCGTCGGCACGATGCGAGGCGACGAGGTGCAGCAGCAATACGTCTGCGCACAACTCGTCAACAAACTGAAGAAGATAGAAGCCGCCGGAGAGATTGCCCCCGACCGCTCCATACTCATCATACCCTCCTGCAACCCCTTCTCCATGAACGTGCAGCAGCGTTTCTGGGCTATGGACAATACAGACATCAACCGTATGTTCCCCGGCTACGACAAGGGCGAGACGACGCAGCGCATAGCAGCGGCCGTCTTCAACGCCATCAGCAACTACGAATACGGCATACAGCTGGCATCGTTCTACATGCCGGGCGACTTCGTCCCCCACGTCCGCATGCTCAAGACGGGATACGAGGCTGTCAGCGAGGCACGCCTCTTCGGTCTGCCCTACGTCACCGTACGCGAGCCGCTGCCGTTCGACACCGGTCTACTCAACTACAACTGGCAGGTATGGGAGTGCAAGGCATTCTCTCTCTACG
Organism: Oscillospiraceae bacterium; assembly: GCA_963588475.1. Classification (GTDB taxonomy): domain Bacteria; phylum Bacteroidota; class Bacteroidia; order Bacteroidales; family Bacteroidaceae; genus Prevotella. The sequence goes on from CAVAHD010000014.1 coordinate 8,510, forward strand.
CCGGACACACGAAATACGTGGACCACACCACAAGCAAACAGGCAGTAGACTCCATCTTGCGCTTCATGCACAAGACCAGCATCATCAGCCGCGCCCCACGCTCCTCCACCGCATACGACTCCATCATCATCGACGAGAAGGAGCTCACCAACATCAAGGCAAAGCACGCCGGCATCCTGATGCACGAGAAGAAGGTCGGCGACGTCATCTACCAGGGCGACGTCATAGGCCGCACCATAGACCCATACGACGGCAGCATACGCGAAGAGATAAAGTCCCCCACAGACGGTGTCCTCTTCTTCGCCACAGATACCCCCACCGTCCTCCAGAACGCCGTGCTCTACCGCATACAGGGCTAACAAAAGCAAAAAGGCTCAGTGATGAATTCATCACTGAGCCTTTTTGCTTTTATAGAATATGTGTTAAGTTTTTACTTCTTTGCCGCAGCCGCAGCTCCGTCGTAACCCCACTTGAGGTATGACGCGCCATGAACGAAACCAGCGCCGAAAGCTGTGAAGATTACGTTGTCGCCCTTCTTCAGCTTGCTCTCAAAGTCCCACAAAGCAAGAGCTATGGACGCAGCACTCGTATTGCCGTAGTGCTCGATGTTAATCATCACCTTGTCCATTGGCATCTCCAGTCGCTTTGTAACGGCCTCGATGATGCGCATATTAGCCTCGTGTGGGATAACCCAGTTCACGTCGTCCTTCGACAGGTTGTTACGCTTCAGAATCTCCTCCACATCGTTGCCCATGCTTGTCACTGCATAACGGAACACCGTGCGGCCTTCCTGGTAGATGTAGTGCATGCGGTGGTCTACGGTGTAGTGAGACGCTGGACATACGGAGCCGCCCGCCTTCATGTGAAGGAAAGGAAGTCCCAGTCCGTCCGTGCGGAGGAACGAGTCCTGCAGTCCGACGCCCTCTTCCGTAGAAGCCTCGATGAGCACGGCTGCTGCGCCGTCACCGAAGAGCACACAAGTCTGGCGGTCGGTATAGTCAGTCATTGACGACATCTTCTCAGCAGCCACCACGATGACGCGCTTGTAGCGTCCGCTCTGCACCATAGCCGATGCGAGGTCCACGGTATAGAGGAAACCGCAGCATGCGCACGACACGTCGAAGCCGTGAGCATTGTTCAGTCCGAGCTTGCCTATTACGATGGAAGCGTTGGAGGGGAAACGGTAGTCTGGAGTAGTCGTTGCGCAGATAACACAGTCAATCGTCTGTGGGTCCACTTCCGTCTTTCTGAGAAGTTGGCGGCACGCCTTGCGGGCCATGTAAGCGGAGCCAAGTCCCTCTTCGTTGAGGATGCGGCGCTCACGGATACCCACACGTGTAAGGATCCATTCGTCATTGGTGTCTACCATGCGAGAGAGCTCCTCGTTGGTGAGGATGTACTCAGGTACGTAGCCGCCAATGCCGGTGATTACAGCGTTTATCTTTTCCATACGGTAAAAGTTAGACTATCTTCGTAGATTACTCTGCGCCTTCCATCTGGATAGCCTGCTTGCCGCGATACTGTCCGCATGTTGGGCATACGGTGTGGTATACGTAGTAAGCACCGCAGTTAGGACATACTGCGAGTGTAGGAGCTACTGCCTTGTCATGGGTACGACGCTTGAGGGTACGGGTCTTTGATTGTCTTCTTTTAGGATGTGCCATTTTTGTTTAAAAACTTTTGATGTTTACTGTTTTAATTTTGCTAATTCTGCCCAACGCGGGTCGATGGTATCTTTTGCCTCCTCATCGCCACTTCGGGTGGCTGACAGCTCTTCGAGCTTCTTTGTCATAGCATCATTGCATTTTCCAGGTGCATGAACGTGCTTGATGGGTATGGCCAGTACCGTCGTCTCGTAGATGAGCCATGCCACGGAGAGTATTCCTTCATTCTCGTCCACGACAATTGTCTCACCGTCATCACTGGGTTCTTGTCCAAGTTTAACGATGTAGCTGCTCTCGCCCTCGACAGGTTGGTCCATGTCGTCAAGGCATCGGTCGCACTGCACCGTGACGGAGCCGGCCACGCCAATGGTAAGTGAGAAAGCGCCTGCAACCGACTTGCGTATAGCCAGTTGGACGTTGATCTTACCTTTGTCGATTTCGGCTTCATCCAAACTCTCAAAGTAGGCATCACTGAGCGTGCAAGAGGTCTCAAACGAGTCTTCCTGCATGGCTTTAAGGTCTATTTCAAGGGTCTCTAAACTAAACATTTGGCTGCAAAGTTACTACTTTTCCGCGAAATGACAAAATAATTGCCCGTTTTTTTGTCCTTTTCCTCCACTTTCATATTCTTTAAGATATTACTTTGCCCACGTGTACATTTAATATAGTAACTTTGTGCTTATATTGTGCATAAAAATAATTTGAGATAAATGACAGAGAACATTAAGCAAATGGTGGATACCGCCATCAAGGGTATTCAGGAGAAGAAGGGCCACGCTATTAAGGTGGTTGATATGGAAGGCATGGACGGAGTGATTTGTCAGGCCTTTGTGATATGCGAAGGGTCGTCGCCGACACAGGTGGCAGCCATCGCCGACTCCGTGGAGGAGACAATGCGTAAGGACCTTGGCGAGAAGCCTATCAAGGTGGCCGGTCTGGAGAACTCCATCTGGGTAGCTATGGACTATGTGGACGTCATCGTTCATACGTTCCTGCCCGATGCCCGCGAGTTCTACAATCTCGAAGACCTTTGGCAGGATGCGCCAATTCAAGAAATTGCTGACTTAGACTAACAAATGGCACAGAACACAGACCCCTTTTTCAACGGCGGCGGACCACGCCAGCCGAAGATGCCTAAGTTCAACTTGAACTGGGTATATCTCATCATACTGTTCGCTCTTGGCGCACTGTTCTTCATGGACGAGAGCCAGAGCATCGGTACCGGAGCAGGCCAGCGCGCCTCTTACTCCAACTTCAAGGCATACGTGGAGCGCGGATGGGCACGTAGCGTCATCGTGAACAAGTCGGAGTCGAAGCTCCGCATGTACGTCAACTCCGCCAACGTGCGCGACGTCTTTCACAAGTCCAAGCAGCAGTTGGGCAGCGACCCTTACGTGGAGGTGCTCTACGGCAGTGCCGACCAGGTGGAGCAGTTCCTCGACGCTGAGCGCGCCGAGGGCAAGTTCAAGGGCGAGCTGACGTACGAGGTGAACACGCGCAGCGGACTGATGAACCTCCTCATGAGCGTTGCCCCGATAGTATTCTTCGTCTTCCTCTGGCTCTTCGTCATGAACCGCTTCGGCGGCGGTGGCGGTGGCATGGGCGGCATCTTCAACGTAGGACGTTCGAAGGCCCGCATGTACGAGAAGAGCAACACGCTCGGCGTGACGTTCAAGGACGTGGCAGGCCAGGTGGGTGCCAAGCAGGAGGTGCAGGAGATTGTGGAGTTTCTGAAGAACCCACAGAAGTACACCGAGCTGGGCGGCAAGATACCTAAGGGTGCCCTGCTCGTAGGCCCTCCGGGAACGGGTAAGACGCTTCTGGCAAAGGCCGTGGCCGGTGAGGCTGGCGTACCGTTCTTCTCCATGTCCGGTTCGGACTTCGTCGAGATGTTCGTCGGCGTAGGTGCCTCCCGTGTACGCGACACGTTTGCCAAGGCAAAGGAGAAGTCGCCATGCATCATCTTCATCGACGAGATAGACGCCATCGGCCGTGCCCGCAGCCGCAACCCGGGAATGGGCGGCAACGACGAGCGTGAGAACACCCTCAACGCCCTCCTCACCGAGATGGACGGCTTCGGCACCAATTCCGGTGTCATCATCCTTGCCGCCACCAACCGTGTCGACATGCTCGACAAGGCACTGCTGCGCGCAGGACGTTTCGACCGTCAGATACACGTTGACCTCCCCGACCTCCCCGAGCGCCGCGACATCTTCAAGGTGCACTTGAAGCCTCTCAAGGTAGACGAGAAGGTGGACGTCGACATGCTGGCACGCCAGACACCGGGATTCTCCGGTGCCGACATCGCCAACGTCTGCAACGAGGCGGCCCTCATCGCCGCACGCCACGACAGCAAGGTTGTAGGCAAGCAGGACTTCCTCGATGCCGTCGACCGCATCATCGGCGGTCTGGAGAAGAAGACAAAAGTGATGACAGCCGAGGAGAAGCGCTCCATCGCGCTCCACGAGGCCGGCCACGCCACCATATCATGGTTCTGCCAGCACGCCAACCCACTCGTCAAGGTAAGCATCGTACCCCGCGGCCGTGCACTGGGCGCAGCATGGTACATGCCGGAGGAACGCCAGCTGACCACCAAGGAGCAGCTGCTCGACGAGATGTGCTCGCTCATGGGCGGACGCGCTGCCGAGGAACTCTTCACCGGCCACATCTCTACGGGTGCCATGAACGACCTCGAGCGCAGCACCAAGATGGCGCAGAGCATGATAGCCTACTACGGCATGAGCGACAAGCTGCCTAACGTATGCTATTACGACAACAACGAATACGCATTCTCAAAGCCATACTCGCAGTACACGGCCCAGCTCATCGACGAGGAGGTGCTCGACATGGTCAACGACCAGTACAAGCGCGCCAAGGAGATTCTCATGGAGCACAAGGAGGGCCACAACGCCCTCGCCGAACTGCTCATACAGCGTGAGGTAATCTTCGCTGCCGACGTGGAGAAGATTTTCGGCAAGCGCCCATGGATAAGCCGCTCGCAGGAAATCATGGAGGAGAACGAGAAGCAGGCTGCACAGACAGAAACCGACCAGTCTTCTGACTCCGAAGCCGACCTGGCACAGGCTCCCCAGACCGAAGACGAGCGCCGCGCCCTGGCTGAGAAGATGGCATGGGAAGGCCACGAGGCAGAGAGGAACACCGCCTCAAAAGAGAACGACAAAGTAACAAACCAACAACCAAATGAATAATTTCCTAGTCCGCACCGTCACTGGTGTGCTCTTCGTAGCCATCATGGTGGTGTGCTTCTTCAGGCCACTGGCGATGATACTGCTCTTCGCCCTTGCCACAGGACTGGCAATATGGGAGTTCACCGGACTCGTCAACGAAAGAGAAAAGGTACATGTGAACCGCTTTATATGTACGGCGGCAGGTGTATTCTTCTTCCTCGCCGTAGCAGGGTTCTGCAGCGGACAGACACCGTCGTCGGTGTTCATCCCCTACCTCATCACCCTCATCTACCTCTTCGTCAGCGAGCTCTATGCCAAGAATGAGGACCCGATACACTGTTGGGCGTACTCGATGCTCTCGCAGCTCTACATCGCCCTACCCTTCTCCTGTATCAACGTCCTCGCCTTCCACGACACGATGGGACTGGGCATCACATACAACGCCCTGCTGCCCCTCAGCGTCTTCATCTTCCTCTGGATGAACGACACGGGAGCCTACTGCACCGGTTCGCTCATCGGCAAGCACAAGCTGTTCCCGCGCATCAGCCCGGGAAAGTCATGGGAAGGCAGCATAGGCGGCGGCATCGTGGTGCTCATCGTAGCAGCCCTCGTGGCATACGTTGACGGCAACGAGCTGCTCGTTGACCAGAACGTCGGCGTGCAGAGTGCCACGGGGCTCTCACTCCCCGAATGGTTAGGCTTGGGACTCACCGTCACCGTCTTCGGCACCTGGGGCGACCTCGTGGAGAGCCTCATCAAGCGCACACTCGGCGTGAAGGACAGCGGCAAGCTGCTCCCCGGACACGGCGGCATGCTGGACCGCTTCGACTCTTCACTGCTGGCTATTCCAGCCGCAGTGGTTTACATCTATACAATGACAATCATCTAACTTATAATTTAGAATTCATAATGCATAATTCATAATTGGGCTTCGCATGATAGCTCTAAGAATTATGCATTTTGAATTATGAATTATGAATTAAATTCTGTATGGGAAACTTAGTAGCAATAGTAGGACGCCCCAACGTGGGCAAATCAACTCTTTTCAACCGCCTCACCAAGACGCGCCACGCCATCGTGAGTGACGTGGCCGGCACCACACGCGACCGCCAGTACGGCAAGTGCGAGTGGGCAGGCAAGGAATTCTCCGTCGTGGATACCGGCGGTTGGGTAGTAAACAGTGACGACATCTTCGAGGATGCCATCCGCCGCCAGGTCATCGTGGCTACGGAGGAGGCAGACCTCGTCCTCTTCCTCGTGGACGTGAAGAACGGCCTGACAGACTGGGACGAGGACGTGGCACAGATTCTGCGCCGCACGAAGCTACCCGTCATCCTCGTGGCAAACAAGGCTGACAACAACGACGCGGAATACTACGCCGCAGAGTTCTATAAGCTTGGACTCGGCGAACCGCAGACCATCTCGGCCGCAACGGGTGCTGGCACAGGTGATCTCCTCGACCTCATTCTCGAGAAGCTCCCGACCAAGGACAAGGACGAGCTGGACGAGCTCATCCCACGCTTCGCCGTGGTAGGCCGTCCTAACGCTGGAAAGTCGAGCATCATCAACGCCTTCATCGGCGAGGACCGCAACATCGTAACCGAGATAGCCGGCACCACGCGCGACTCCATCTACACACGTTACGACAAGTTCGGCTTCGACTTCTACCTCGTGGACACCGCCGGCATCCGCCGCAAGAACAAGGTGTCGGAAGACCTCGAGTTCTACAGCGTCATGCGCTCCATCCGCGCCATCGAGAACTCAGACGTCTGCATCCTCATGATTGATGCCACCCGCGGCATCGAGGCGCAGGACATGAACATCTTCCAGCTGATACAGAAGAACAACAAGTCGCTCGTCGTCGTTGTCAACAAATGGGACCTCGTGGAGGACAAGTCACAGGCATCCATCAAGACCTTCGAGAACGCCATCCGCGAGCGCATGGCCCCTTTCACCGACTTCCCCATCGTCTTCGCCTCAGCCATCACCAAACAGCGCATCTTCAAGGTACTCGAGACGGCAAAGCAGGTGTACCAGAACCGCAAGCAGCGCATCGGCACCAGCAAGCTCAACGAGGTGATGCTGCCTATCATCGAGGCCACACCACCGCAGTCCATCAAGGGTAAGTATATCAAGATTAAGTACTGCACACAGGTGCCGGACACGCAGATACCTACCTTCGTCTTCTACGCCAACCTGCCACAGTATGTCAAGGAACAGTACCGCCGCTTCCTCGAGAACCAGATACGCAAGAACTGGGAGCTCACTGGCACACCTATCAACGTCTTCATCCGTCAGAAGTAAACTCTCTCAGTCCTTTCTGAAATGAAGAAACTCCCGTTCATCATCATCCCCCTGTGCCTCGCCCTCCTTGCCGCTTGCTCCACCAAAGAGGAAGTCAAGGAGGATGAACTGGCACTGCAGGCCGCCAAGGCATACTACGACCAGCTGCTGCAGGGCGACTGCAACAGCTTCCTCGAAGGCACACTGCACGGCGACAGCGTACCGCCCTCCTACCGCGAACAGCTTCTTCTGAACACACAGATGTACCTGGAGAAGCAGCGCAAGAACCACGGCGGCATCAGCGAGGTGCGCGCCCTATCGGCAAATTTGGACAGCGCTAAACTGGAGGTGGAAGCCTTCCTCTCCGTTGTCTACGCCGACAGCACCCAAGAGCGTATCGTCGTGCCGATGCTGAAGAAAGACGGCATATGGTATATGCGATAAGGATTACACCTTATTATATATATAAAGAAAGCGTCCCGATACTTAACTGTCAGTATCGGGACGCTTTCTTTTTATAACAAAAACATAGTACTTCCACTTGTACAGCAATGCCCAAAAGTAGGTAGTCAGCTACGCGCTGATAGTATTCTGGCGCTGCTTCCTGTCGCAATAGCGCTCGCACTGCATGCAGATGTCGTAACCGAGCAGGGCACCAAGGATGAAGTCCTCCTCCGGAGTCAGCTCGCTGAGCGGGCGCTGAACCAGCAGGCGGATGGCATCCAGACACTCCGGTCTACCGAAGTAGAGGTTGACGCGGTCGTTGCTCAGGGGAGTCATAATGAACTTGATGCCCTGATGCTCCAGACGTTCCACGGCACATTGTGCCACGGACTTGTTGCAGGTAAACAATACCATACGGCGCACGCCTTTCTTATACTCGTAGATATGGTTGGAGAGGACCTTGAGGTCTATTGGTGTCTTGGTTGCTATTTCTTGCATTGCAGTAGAGTCATATTTATTATCGTACCCACGCCTGACCAGCATGTGCAGACGTGGGTACGTCTGTATTATGGGTTAAAGAGAAGGAGTGATGTCAGCCACCCAAGCGTCGATGCGGCCGGCAGTCTTGCTCTCCTCGTTGTCGTTGTCGAGGGCGAGACCTACGAACTTACCGTCCACTACGGCCTCAGAGTCGTCGTAGCTGTAGTCGCTGGCGTCCACTGCACCAACTACTGTTGCACCAGCTTCCTTTACTGCATTGTATATCTCTGCCATACCGCCGCAGAAAGTGTCGCTATAAGAGGCAGAGTCGCCGCATCCGAAGAGAGCCACAGTCTTGCCGCTCAGGTCAGCCCCCTTGATGGCGTTCAGACCGTCATACCAGTCGTCCTGCACCTCGCCTGCGCCCCATGTGCTGGTGCCGAGGATAAGGTTGTCGTTGGCAGCGATAACGTCTGCGTTGAAATCACTTACGTTGATGGCCTCTACGCCCAGCTTTGCTGCGATGTCACCTGCGATGCCCTCACATGTACCGGTAGAGGAACCGAAAACTACGATAGTCTTTTTCATAATTGATAGGTTGTGTGTGTTACGTTGTGAATACTTTTATAATTTATCTGTTTCTATGCCCGAAGTCCATGCGGCAGTCTCATGGGGCTTACCCTCACGTCCTTTTTGCGAGTGCAAAGTTAGCAGTTTCTCTCTTCGCCTGCAATACTCAAAAATATGGGTTTTGCCAATACTCACTTTTGATTACTCACAAACGTAACGTCTCCCATCATTATCCACTAAAAAAAGCGTTTACTAACAAAGTTGTTACAAACAAAGTTGTTAGTAAACGCTTTTTTATTTTAGTTCCGTCTTCAGTTCGTCATACAAGTCCACCGGACCCAAGTGCCAATACTTGGTGCTCTCGGTAGACAACTTTTTATAAAGTCTTGAATGATAAATGCGGTCCAAGCATTCTTGCAGCGAGAATCCGTATTCGTCGTGCATATATTCTACCAGCCAACTTATCTTGCCTGGCAGAAGCAAGTGGAGGTTGCTTTGATTGATTTGAAACATACTACTTCCCTATTTTTACTTGCGATTAGGCTGGAGTATCTTGGGGCACTCCACTATTTCCAAACTTCCATGAAATACCTTCATTATTCTTTCTTTTTTCTGATGTCGATAAACTCGTCTATTTCTTCTATCAGCCATTTGCGACCTTGGGTGTGAAGCACGCCGAAGCATTCACTGAGGTATGCTACCACCCCATACTGGGAGAATAGGTCTAGCACTTCTTCTCCTGTCATCTTTTTATCCGCTCCGTATTCTTCTATGCAGAATGCAACGAAGAGGGCTATATCCTTTTCTTGTTTGTTCATCGCTTATCTCCCATCTGTGGTTCTTCCACGCATACTTGTTTGTGTGCAAAGGTACTTATTCTTGTTCACATCCCCAAATCTTTTACTTACAACTTATCGTTTCCATCACAATTGGCTTTTCGAAATAAAATAGACATCATACTACAATACTAAGTTTCCATTCTTTTATGGTTGTTATGGCTCCTCACGCAACTTCGTATTTTATTTCTTGCAAAAAAACACAACAAATTATACGACTTTCGAATTATTTTAATTACTTTTGTAAGCAGATGCCAATTCTTTTTTATACCCTCACCTACAACCTAAGTTAAAGTTTGTTTTATAATACACAATTATTACATTATGCAAAAAAAATAACAACATTAGTCATCGCATTAGCGACAGTGGGGATTACTTCATGCAGTGATTCCAAGGATGCCATAGACGAACAGTTTATTCAAACGGCACACATTGTCAACGGAAAAGTAGAAAAAGGACCTTTTGTGAGTGGATCTTCATTAGATATGAGAACCCTGGACAAGACAATGGTTCCTACTGGCGAATCGTACACTACTACGATTGAGAACAATACCGGTGATTTCAATTTCGGTTCGTTAAAAGTAAATAGTCCATACGCAAAGCTTACTGCTAACGGATATTTTTTCAATGAAGTCAAAGGCTCTCTGTCCAAGAGTACCATCAAACTGGATGCGTACGTAGATTTATCTGACAACACGTCAGTAAACGTTAATGTATTGACCCATCTGAAGAGCCAGCGCGTCAATTATCTTATTACCAGTGAAGGTAAAAGTTTCAAGGAAGCTAACACACAGGCACAGACAGAACTGCTTTCTCTGTTTGGGCTACAAGAGTATGCAGATAAAGACGCAAGTCAATTTTCGATTACTTCTGGCGATGATGCAGCAGGTGTCTTGATTGCAGTCTCTTCTTATATTCTGTCAAACCGTTCCGAGGCGGAGATTGTGGAATTTCTCTCATTGTTGAGCAATGAGTTTAGTACAACCGGAACATTCTCAGACACTACGAAAGAAAAACTAAAGACAACACGCAATTATCTTAATGACAAGCTTGAACATATCGCTGCCTACATTAAAAACCGCTACAAAGAATTGGGGTACGATATCAATGTCAAAGACTTGGCATACTATTTTGATTGGGATAATGATGGTATTGCTGGCAATGAGGGAATCGATGCATCCACTGTTACACTTAGCCAAAACAAGATAGAAGTACCTGCTGAAGGCGGTGATTTCACTGTAACCGTGGAGTCAGATAAGCCTTACTATTTAACCCCTCCATCAGATGACGATCCTAGTGGAGGGTCACATGTTTACGAGGAGTCTGGCTACAGCAGTCTTTACGAAGAAGGGGCTGTTACGAATCTCCCAGAGAGCGAGAAGAAAACAAGCATAGAGAACAATGTTATCACAATCCATGTAGGTCCTGCCCAGTCGCGCAAGTCAAGTACATGGACTGTAAAAGTCTACAATGCAAGAGGTGCAGTTGCTGCAGAAATCTCTATGTCACAAGCCGGGAATCCTAATGCAAAATTTAATGTTCCGAAACTTGGAGCCAATGGAATATCTATTATTCTTTCTACGTTAGAACAAATGAGAAGCGCCGTGAGTGAAGAACGAAGTTTGGAAAGCTATTATAATGGCCCATATTCTGCAAGCAATACTTCTATATATAACTGCTGGATATATTTTTACACAACCATCAACCGATTGTTGACTGTAAAAAAAGTAGATGCAGCGGTGCTGAATTGCTATCAACCGTTCGTAAATACATATCTTGCGCTGAACTACTATCTGCTATCTTCCCATTGGGGTGGAGTGCCATTCTTTATGGAAAGTACAGATGATTTAGCTACGTATTCAATATCCCGTACTGACGAAAACAGTCTACTTACGAGCCTCGCTTCACTTTTGGAAGAAGCAATGCCTGATTTGGAAGAAAAGAGGAATGAGTCTCATGCAGATACAAATAATGCATTCTTCGTTTCCAAAGATGTAGCAAGGGTTATATTGGCATACATCTATTGCAATCAAAAGAAATGGGATGCCGCCCTTCCGCTTTTGCAGGAAGTCATAAACAACGGCTACTACAGTTTGACTGCATCAAATGTCATACAGAACAATAATGATTCTGAGTGTATCCTTGGGCTATCGCTCGACAGTGGTACCGGATACGGATGCGTTCCTTGCTTGGATTACAAAGATGTGATTTTGACTACCGCAGAATGTTTATATCATACAGGCAATACGTCCAAAGCCAAAGAGTATATAAACTCATTCTGCAGCAAGAAAAACATGCCCAATAATGAAACTGATATATTGAAGTCCATAGCCCAGCTAAAGTATGAGACACAATCTCCTAACTACCTTGCCTTCATAAGGAGAAACAATTTGGGCACATCGTTTTTAGGTCTAGATTCGAATGAGACATATCAACTGCTTTGGCCAATACCATATCTGGAGATAATTTCTTGCCCCAATATAACGCAAAATCCAGGATATTAACATAGTGCCAATCATTATCAAAGGCATAGCAATCGGGTTGAACAAACCGACTGCTATGCCTTTATTTGGCTCAACGTGGATTGTCCGTAGCAGCATAGCATGAAACTAAAGACACAAAGCTTTAAATTTCGGGGAAATCGGACATTTCAGCCTTAAACATTTCGGGGAAACAGGAAGTTTTACCTAAAAACATTTCGGGGGAATCGGATATTTAGCAGTTATCTCACTCTCTTTCAATTGTTTTTAGTACCTTTGCACCAAAATAGCCGGGTAAGTCAAGGGTAAGTCAACTCAACTGTGTCAAGTGGTGTTCGGGTAAGTCAACTCAACTGTGTCAAGTGGTGTTCTCTTGAACTGCTGGGGGACAATCCTGAGCGTCCCTTTCTTGGCAAGTTCAGACAGGGCTCCATAGCCCAAGTCTTGCCTATTTGTCGGGCTCCTTTCAGTAGGATAGGTTATGACTTTCGGCCTTTTTCCACTCCTTGAACTGGTTGATGATGTCTCTTGCTATTTTCATACAAACACACTATTAACTTCGGTTTTGTGCCAAATTCTACACTTTTCCGAACTTGTTTGTGTGCAAAGGTACTTATTCTTGTTCACATCCCCAAATCTTTTACTGCCAACTTGCAGTTTCCCTCACAATTGTTTTTTGAAAGGGAACTGGCACTTTAGCCATTTCCGTCTGCCTCCTCTGTACTTAAAACGAGACCATACAGGCGTAAAGTGGGAAACTACTCTATTCTCATCCCTTCCATCAACTCCTCGTTTAAGTACTCCACTCAGGCGGTGTAGATTTCTCTCTTATATGCCTGTCGGCACAAGTGTCTTTATTTTAATTCTGTCTTCAGTTCGTCATATAAGTCCACCGGACCCAAGTGCCAATACTTGGTACTCTAGGTAGACAGCTTTTTATTTTCTTCTATAACTCCTACATGTTTGAGCATAATTAGGAGAAATGCTCTCGGGTATATGTAGACGGATATACATTCCACAGTTTGCATACCCATTTCTATTCTTCCATTTGAGATTTGCTTCGCAATTAAAACACGAACGTTCTGATGGCAGTTCGGAGACTTCGCGCCTTTGTCTTTCAGCCTCATTTGCCTTTTGTCGCTCTTCCTGCCGACACCTTTCTTGCTCTTCTTGTTCTATGGCTTGCTGCAAGTAGTCCGGCTTGCATAGACGATAGGTCTTGCCATTGTTAGATATAGTCAGAAGCGACTCTTTAAGGCGCACAGCAACGCAATCTTTTAGTTTGCATTCGGCACATTCTTCTTCACTTACAACCCTAACATTTTTGCCGGCAGCTTTGTACCTCTCTTCAATGTGTGAAAAGCAAACGTCATTATTCAACCATTTCCAATCATCTGTAGGCTCCGATGTTAGAAATGTTTTCAGTGTGTCCATCGTTTGGTTCGCCAAGTTAATCTCCAAGCAGTTCGTGTTTTTATAGTCGATAGGCTGCTTATGCTGAACTTTTGAGCTGAACACAAATTCTATGAGATACTCTACACCATCAGCAGTTTTTGCTATAACGTCGGGTTGCTTGTCTTCTCTTTCGTAACTACTCTCTACTTTGACATCTACAAAGTCAAGAGTTTTGCTGGGGAATATGTGATAATATGACGGAGTCTTTATGCACTTGTTGTCCAATATGATTTGCTCGGCAAGTTTGTACATTATCACTTCGTAACAAATCTTTAGATTGGCACGCCTGTCTTTACTGTGATGCTTGAAACCATGTTCACGCATATCTCCTTGTAGAGCTTGCACAGGCTCTCCACAACACGGGCAGTGGCAACCGCAGTTCAGACCGCGTGCCACCTCATCTACATGCACTATTCTCCCTCGTGCATCTTCTGCATAGATAAATACTGCTCCGTTGCTCATATTGTCACAATTGAAAATTATTCCTCCGTTGCACTAATTTTCGCTAAGGCATAAAAGCCAAACAAAGACACTTTCCTATCAATTTCCCTCAAATACCGCCAAGGCAGAGTAGAGAGGGTTACACAAAAATACGTCCTTAAAAGTGTAAATCACTCAACTTTCATCCCTTCCATCAACTCCTCGTTGAAGTACTTCACCCATGCGGCATAGGTATCTTGTGCCGACTGCATCGTGCCAATGAGGAAACCGGGAGTCGACTTGAATTCCGACAGTCCACGGTAGTAATACATCTTGTGCTCGTTGTCTATGACAAAGGGAAGAATGTCGTTGCGTAGACACTCCCGGAAGAGGATGAGACGCCCCACCCTGCCATTGCCGTCTTGGAAAGGATGGATCCTCTCAAACCGCCAATGATATTCCGCCAACGTCTGGATAGTTACATCCTTCTGGCTCGTATACCACTCCCGTAATCCTTTCATCTCTTTCTCCACATCTGCCGGACGACAAGTCTCGCGTCCGCCCACCTCGTTGGCGAGTTTCTTCCAGTCGCCTACGTTGAAGTAAGGCTTTTGGGCATCCGCCGTCCCTGTCTTTAGGATGCGGTGGAACTCTTTTATCATGTCCTCCGTCAATGGGTCTTCTATCGTGCGCAAGAGGTAGTCGAAGGCCACGAAGTGATTTGTGGTCTCTATGATGTCATCCACCGGCACAGCCTCCTGGTCCTTGAAACCGATGGTACGAGTCTCAAAAATGTAACGGGTCTGTTCCTCCGTCAGCTTGCTGCCCTCTATACGGTTGGAGTTGTAAGCCAACTGTACTTGAGTCTTATGGTAAAGTCCTCCCTTGCGACGAGCCCGTTGCTCGTCAACGAGAAATGCTGTAAGTTGATTCATCACGACTTGATTCTATCATATTTTCACTCTATCACCCAGTCCTCTATGTTTCCTATCGTAGAGTCGAAGTTGATTCCTACTTTTGTTATCGGCAATCCGCTGAGGGCGAAACGCTGGCGATAGTTCTTTAGGTTTATCTGCTGCATGGCAGCCTGGGCGCTCTTGTTCAGTTTTAGCTCTACGAGGTAGAGGTCAGTCTGGGTCTGCAGCACCATGTCCACACGGCCCTTGTGGGTATGCACCTCCACGTCTACCACAAGAGCCGTTAGCAACGTGAAGATGATGTAGAGCATCTGCTGGTAATGTCCCTCGTAATTGGTGACGTTGCAGTATGGCACGGTACCCAAGTAGTCCTGCAACAGGCGCAGTGCACCGTCCATGTCCTTGCGGCGGATGAGCCCAGACATACGGGCGATAGCCACGCCGCCGCGCTCGGCATAGATGCCATCCACGTAGTTGGGCAAGAGATTCTCGAAGAGCCCCACGCGAATTTCCTTGTTAGGGATGTCTAGCGTGTAGAGGTCTATGTCTCTGTCGTAGTTCTTGATAGTGACGTAGCCGCTCTGGTAGAGCAGCGGCGTGATGGTCTTCATCTTCTCCGTTGGTGCGTCGAATGCCGAGGCCGTTGCATCTATTGGGGCGATGTCGGCAGGAAGCACGTCAAACTTGTTGAGCATATTTATAAGGTAGGTCGGTGTGCCCGAGCTAAACCAATATTTACCAAACTCTCGCTTGGAGAAGCTATTGAACAAGCTATATGGATTAAACACGTCGGGCGACTTCTTGGAGAAATGGTAACCGTCATAGTTTTCTTTCAGTTTGGTTATCGTCTGCTCTCTTGTCAATTCCTGTGCCTCGGCAAGCATATCAATGTCTTCCGACATCTGCGTCAACAGTTCCTCCTTGGTGATGCCACAGATTCCGGCGTACTCATCATCCATCGAAATATTGGAGATATTGTTGAGCTCACTGAAGATGCTCACCTGCGAGAACTTGGTGATGCCCGTGAGAAAGACGAAGCGGAGCTTTGCCTCACTATACTTCAAAGGGCTGTAGAAATTGCGCATCGTATTGCGAAGCACGTCCAACTGCTCCTTCTCGTGCACCACATCCAGCATTGGCGCGTCATACTCGTCGATGAGCACCACTACCTGCTTGCCGCTCTTTTCATAAGCGGTATTAATGAGGTCGATAAGACGATTGTTGGCCCCCTTGGCCGGTTCTGTTATGCCCCATTTGCTTTCCTCATCTTTCAAACGATAACTCAAGTACTCGTCCAGCTGTTCCTTCTCCATGTGCTTTCCACCGCTCATGTCGAAATGGAGCACGGGATATTCCGTCCACTCTTGCTCCAGCTTTTCAATAGCCAGTCCCTTGAAAAGGTCTTTCTTGCCCTCGAAGTAGCTTTGCAACGTGGTAACGAGGAGCGACTTACCGAAACGACGCGGTCGCCCCAGGAAGAAATAAGTACCGTTGGTATGAGCCATACGATAAATATATTCCGTCTTGTCTATATAGAGCTTATCTTCTTTCCGGATTCGCTCAAAGGTCTGAATGCCCAAAGGATATAGTTTTCTTGCCATACGCTGAATTTTTCTGCAAATATACAACAATTCTTCTAAACCCAAGCAATTAAAAGCATAAAAGCTACAATCTTTCTGGGCGGCACAAAACATCCTCGAGATGCCCAAGGCTTGGGCATCCTGTTCTCGCCTTGTGGGCACACGATGCCCGCGCCGTGAGCATCGAGTGCCCATAGGGCGGGCATAATGGCGAAAAAGCCAAACGCGCAACAGGTTGTTTTATAACACGTTGCCTCAAACCGTACTTTCCTAATCTTCTGACTTTACCACGTAAAAATAAGGTCAAACATCATAGGGAAAAGGGGGAATACCGACATCTTGCACAACAAACACAAACAAAAATGGCAGAAACATTTGGCTGATTCGAAAAAAAAGTGTACCTTTGTTTGCGTAACAATCAGATTAGCCTAAAATTTTTGGACAAGACACAATGAATATTACAAGCGACTTCAGAAAATACGCCACCGGCCACCTCGGCATGAGCGGGCACACGTTGGACGACGTGATGGCGGCACACAACCAGTACCTTAACCCATACATCCTCGAGGAACGCCAGCTCAACGTGACGCAGATGGACGTATTCTCACGTTTGATGATGGACCGCATCATCTTCCTCGGCACTGAGGTGAACGACTACACCGCCAACATCATACAGGCGCAGCTGCTCTACCTCGACTCCACCGACCCGGGCAAGGATATCTCCATCTACATCAACTCCCCCGGCGGCAGCGTGACAGCCGGCCTCGGCATCTACGACACTATGCAGTTCGTCTCCAGCGACGTCGCCACCATCTGCACTGGCATGGCAGCATCCATGGGTGCCGTGCTCCTCGTGGCAGGCCAGGAGGGCAAGCGCTCCGCACTGCCCCACAGCCGCGTCATGATACACCAGCCCCTCGGCGGCGTACAGGGACAGGCCAGCGACATCGAGATTGAGGCTAAAGAGATAATGAAGTTCAAGAAGGAACTCTACAACATCATCAGCGAACACTCCCATACGCCGTTCGACAAGGTGTGGGCCGACTCCGACCGCAACTACTGGATGACCGCCGAAGAGGCCAAGGAATACGGCATGATCGACCAGGTACTCGTAAAGAAATAATAACAAGAAAATACACACATATACAGAGCGTCGGAGGAAGTAATCTCGCGCACACGTATATATAATAAGGTAAAGGACGACAACCAAAATGGTAAGAAGGACCAAAAATTCATGTAGCTTCTGCGGACGACCCGAGGACGAGGCGCAAATGCTCATCTCCGGCATCACTGGCTACATCTGCGACAGTTGCGTAGAGCAGGCAAGCGAGATAGTACGCCGCATACGGACGCAGAACGGACAGGATCAGAACGCCCCAGGCACAGCCGGCAAACAGGCTAACGGGAAGCTAAACGTGCCCAAGCCGCAGGAGATAAAGGAGTATCTGGATCAGTACATCATCGGTCAGGACGAAGCAAAGCGCTACCTCTCCGTCGCCGTGTACAACCACTATAAGCGACTCAATCAGCCCAAGGACGACGACGGCGTGGAGATAGAGAAGAGCAACGTCATCATGGTAGGCTCTACGGGTACCGGCAAGACGCTGCTGGCTCGCTCCATAGCAAAGCTGCTCGACGTTCCCTTCACCATCGTGGACGCTACGGTATTCACCGAGGCCGGCTACGTAGGCGAAGACGTGGAGAGCATCCTCTCACGCCTGCTGCAAGCCGCCGACTTCAACCTTGAGCGTGCGCAGCGAGGCATCGTCTTCATCGACGAGGTGGACAAGATAGCCCGCAAGAACGACAACCCCAGCATCACGCGCGACGTCAGCGGCGAGGGCGTGCAGCAGGGTCTGCTAAAGCTCCTCGAGGGCACCATCGTCAATGTGCCGCCAAAGGGAGGCCGCAAGCACCCCGACCAGGACTACATCCACGTGGACACGAACAACATCCTCTTCATCTGCGGCGGAGCCTTCGACGGCATCGAGCGCAAGATAGCCCAGCGTATGAACACGCACACCGTAGGCTACAACAGCGTGCAGAACACCCGCAATATCGACAAGAAGGACATGATGCGCTACATCGTGCCGCAGGACCTCAAGTCGTTCGGACTAATACCGGAGCTCATCGGACGTCTGCCCGTGCTCACACACCTCAACCCATTGGACAAGGAGGCCCTGCGCCGCATCCTCGTAGAACCCAAGAACTCCATCGTACGCCAGTACATCAAACTCTTCAAGATGGACAATGTGGAGCTGACCTTCACCACCGAAGCGCTGGACTACATCGTCGACAAGGCCGTGGAGTACAAACTCGGTGCCCGCGGACTGCGTTCCATCGTGGAGAACGTCATGGCAGACGCCATGTTCTCTGTACCGTCTTCACGAAAGAAGAAGTTTGAGGTAACCAAGGAATACGCCCAGAGTCAGTTGGAAAAAGAATAACACAGCATGAACATCGACCTAAACAAAAAACTGAAAGAATACTTCGGCTTCGACTCCTTCAAGGGACGTCAGGAGGAAGTAATACGCACGCTACTCGCAGGAGAGGACTGCTTCGTCCTCATGCCTACGGGCGGCGGCAAGTCATTGTGCTATCAGTTGCCGTCGCTCATCATGGAGGGGACAGCGATTGTCATCTCGCCACTCATCGCACTGATGAAAAACCAGGTGGACGCCATCAACAGCATCAGCGAGACGGACGGACTGGCCAACTGCCTCAATTCGTCCATGTCGCGAGGCGCAATAGAAAAGGTTAAGGCCGATGTGAAAGCTGGCACCACCAAACTGCTCTACATGGCACCGGAGTCCATGACGAAGGAGGAGACCGTCAACTTCCTCCGCTCCGTCAAGATATCCTTCTATGCCATCGACGAGGCACACTGCATCTCCGAGTGGGGACACGACTTCCGCCCGGAGTACCGACGCATACGCCCCATTATCAACGACATAGGCGCAGCCCCCGTCATTGCACTCACCGCAACGGCCACGGAGAAAGTGCGCACGGACATCAAGCGCAACCTCGGCATCGCGGACGCAAAGGAATTCACGAGTTCCTTCAACCGTCCCAACCTCTACTACGA
The DNA here is from genome assembly GCA_963588475.1 of Oscillospiraceae bacterium. Classification (GTDB taxonomy): domain Bacteria; phylum Bacteroidota; class Bacteroidia; order Bacteroidales; family Bacteroidaceae; genus Prevotella. The sequence continues at coordinate 27,912 of CAVAHD010000014.1, forward strand.
GGTACGCCCCAAGGGCAACGACATCGACAAGCAGATAATAAAGTTCATCAAGCAGCGCCCTGGACAGGGCGGCATCATCTACTGCCTCTCGCGCAAGAAAGTGGAGGAGCTGGCCGAGATGCTGAAGACTAACGACATCAAGGCTGCGCCATACCACGCCGGACTCGAGACGGCCGTACGCAACAGGACGCAGGAGGAGTTCCTCGGTGAGCAACTCGACGTCATCGTGGCCACCATAGCCTTCGGCATGGGAATAGACAAGCCCGACGTGCGCTTCGTCATACACTACGACATTCCGAAGTCGCTCGAGGGATACTACCAGGAAACCGGACGCGCTGGACGCGACGGCGGTGACGGTGTCTGCGTAGCCTTCTACTCCCACAAGGACCTGCAGAAACTGGAGAAGTTCATGGACAGCAAACAGGCCACGGAACAGGAGATAGGTCGCCACCTGCTACAGGAAACGGCAGCCTACGCCGAGTCGTCCATCTGCCGTCGAAGACTGCTGCTGAAGTACTTCGGCGAGGACTATCCGGAGGAGAACTGCGGCAAGTGCGACAACTGCACGCACCCCAAGCAGAAGATAGAGGCCACCGAAGAGCTGCGCTGCGTGCTCACCGCCGTGCAGGCCGTCAAGGAACAGTTCCGCACCAACTACGTCATCGACTTCGTGCGCGGCCGCAAGACCGACGAGATGGAGTCGCACAAGCATACCACCCACGAAGACTTCGGCTGCGGCGAGGGAAAGAAGGACAAGCTCTGGAACGCCGTCATACGACAGGCCATCGTGGAGGGCTACCTCAAGAAGGACATCGAGAGCTACGGCAACCTCAAGATAACCGCCGCCGGCAAGAAGTGGCTCAAGGAGCCTACAACCTTCTACGCCACCGAGGACAACAACTTCGACGACACCACCTCGAGCACACCGTCAGCAGGAGGCAGCGCACTCGACCCCACCCTCTTCAGCATGCTCAAGAACCTGCGCAAGAGCGAGGCAAAGAAGCACGACGTGCAGCCGTACATCGTCTTCATGGAGCCATCCCTCGAACAGATGGCCACGATGTACCCCACCACCCTGCAGGAGCTGCAGAACATACAGGGTGTCGGCCAGGGAAAGGCAAAACGCTACGGCAAACCCTTCTGCGACCTGATAAAGAAGTACTGCGAGGAGAACGACATCGTACGCCCCGAGGACATGCGCGTGCGCAGTGTCCCGAAGAACAACATGCGCAAGCTGAAGATAGTGCAGTGCGTAGACAAGGAGATGCCACTCAACGACATAGCCCGCTCGCAGGGCATAAAGTACGACGAGCTGCTCACCGAGCTGGAGAGCATCGTCCTAAGCGGCACAAAGCTGGACCTCGACTACTACATCGAAGAGATAATGGACGAAGACCAGATCGACGACATCTACGACTACTTCGCCGAGGCGGAGACAGACAGTCTGGACGATGCCTTCGCAGAGTTCGCCGGCGACTACGAGGACGCATGGATTAGGCTAATAAGAGTGAAATATATATCAGATATGGCAAACTAACCGAACTATTTTGCCAACTCAGACACTCGCAAGGTTAAAAAATCGCAAACGGGCGCTCCGTCTGCGATTTTTTTATTACCTTTGCACAATAAAGTGCACCCAAACGACGAAACAACTAAACAACATAACAACAAAAATGGCACAACAAGAAGACGTTTTCAAGAAAATCGTAAGCCACTGCAAAGAGTATGGCTTCGTGTTCCCTTCAAGTGATATCTACGACGGCCTGGGCGCTGTATACGACTACGGCCAGAACGGCGTGGAGATGAAGAACAACATCAAGCAGTACTGGTGGCAGTCTATGGTGCTCCTGCATGACAACATCGTGGGCATCGACTCCTCCATCTTTATGCACCCCACCATCTGGAAGGCTTCCGGACACGTTGACGCCTTCAACGACCCCCTCATCGACAACCGCGACTCCAAGAAGCGTTACCGCGCCGACGTGCTCATCGAGGAGCAGATGGCTAAGTACGAGGAGAAGATTGCAAAGGAAGTAGCCAAGGCACAGAAGAAGTTCGGCGACAGCTTCGACGAGGCACAGTTCCGCCAGACTAACCCACGCGTCCTGGAGAACCAGAAGAAGTTCGACGACCTCCACGCACGCTACTCTGAGGCCATGAACGCCATGGACCTCGACATGCTCAAGCAGATTATCCTCGACGAGGAAATTGTATGCCCTATCTCAGGCACACGCAACTGGACCGACGTACGTCAGTTCAACCTCATGTTCTCTACTGAGATGGGTGCTTCAGCCGACAACTCCATGAAGATCTACCTCCGTCCTGAGACGGCACAGGGCATCTTCGTCAACTACCTCAACGTGCAGAAGACCGGCCGCATGAAGATTCCTTTCGGCATCGCACAGATCGGTAAGGCCTTCCGTAACGAGATTGTAGCTCGCCAGTTCATCTTCCGTATGCGCGAGTTCGAGCAGATGGAGATGCAGTTCTTCATCAAGCCGGGAACGGAGCTCGACTGGTTCGCCAAGTGGAAGGAGACACGTATGAAGTGGCACCAGAACCTCGGCTTCGGCTCAGAGAACTATCGCTTCCACGACCACGACAAGCTGGCCCACTACGCCAACGCCGCTACGGACATCGAGTTCCACATGCCGTTCGGCTTCAAGGAGGTTGAGGGCATCCACTCACGTACCAACTTCGACCTCTCGCAGCACGAGAAGTTCTCTGGCAAGCAGATAAAGTACTTCGACCCAGAGCTCAACGAGTCCTACACCCCGTACGTCATCGAGACCTCCATCGGCGTAGACCGTATGTTCCTCTCCATCATGTGCCACAGCTATGAGGAAGAGAAGCTGGAGAACGGCGAGACACGTACCGTACTGCACCTCCCTGCTGCCCTGGCTCCTATCAAGCTCGCCATCTTCCCTCTCACCAAGAAGGACGGTCTGCCGGAGAAGGCAATGGAGATAATGAACGACCTCAAGTTCCACTTCAACTGCAAGTACGAGGAGAAGGACCAGATAGGCAAGCGCTACCGCCGCCAGGATGCCATCGGTACTCCTTTCTGCGTCACCGTTGACCACCAGACCCTCGAGGACGGTACCGTCACTCTGCGTGAGCGCGACACCATGGAGCAGAAGCGCGTAAAGATAGAAGACCTGCGCGGCATCATCGAGGACAAGGTGACCATCACCTCTCTGCTCAAGAACCTGCAGTAACCCACCCTGGTTTGTACACATAACAATTGCTTTTGATGCACTACATCAAGAATATAACACTCAAGCACCTCGTGGTGCTGCTTCTTGCTGCTGTAGGAATGACGTCCTGCTCTGAGACGGACAGTACTTCCTCCAGCAGCGAGGAGTACCCCAACGACTTCCTCAACTGGCAAGCCCGCAACGACTCGTACTTCGAGTCCGTATACGACAAGGCACAGACGGCCATCAGCAACGGCGACACAAAGTGGTACATCTTCAAGTCGCTGTCAAGAAGCACCAGTGCCAGCTCCAACAAGGCGGACTACATCGTAGTACACGTACTCAGCCAGGACACCGCTGCCTACGACAACAAGTGGCACAGCGAGAACCCTACTGCTACGGACTACCCTGCCACTGCAGCCAAGCCGTTTGCCACCGACTCCGTGCAGGTGCACTACCGCGGCAACCTGATGCCCACGGACCACTACCCTCTCGGCAAGCAGTTTGACACCTCGTGGTACGGCGACTACAACCTCTCGTACATGAGAACCGTGATGTTCTCCGTCGGGGGAGTTGTTGACGGCTTCGCCACTGCACTGCAGTACATGCACGTGAAGGACCGTTGGGAGGTGTACATCCCATACGCCCTGGGATATGGCTCCACTGAGTCAACTTCAATACCAGCATACAGCACTCTGAAGTTCGACATCACCCTGATGGCCATCAACCGCAAGAAGCAGACGCTATAAACCCCAACGCGCGGCAACAAGCTCACCTTAAAAATACAGAATGGACGACGACAGCAAATACACTAACGATAACATCGACGAGATGGAAGCACAACAGGATAACGAGGTGGAGTCTAAGGACTACCACCCCGTTAATCGTTTTGATGCATCCGTAGTTAAACACCTTGGCGGCATGTACCAGAACTGGTTTCTGGACTATGCCTCATACGTTATTCTTGAACGTGCCGTGCCCTACATCGAGGACGGACTGAAACCCGTTCAGCGACGCATACTGCACTCCATGAAACGCATGGACGACGGCAGGTACAACAAGGTGGCCAACATCGTGGGACACACCATGCAGTTCCACCCCCACGGAGACGCTTCCATCGGCGATGCACTCGTACAACTGGGGCAGAAGGACCTGCTCATCGATACGCAGGGTAACTGGGGTAACATTCTCACCGGTTCCTCCGCCGCAGCACCGCGTTACATCGAGGCACGCCTGTCGAAGTTCGCACTGGAGACGGTATTCAACCCCAAGACCACCGAGTGGCAGATGTCGTACGACGGCCGCAACAAGGAGCCTATCACGCTGCCCGTGAAGTTCCCCTTGCTGCTGGCGCAGGGCGTGGAAGGCATCGCCGTTGGCTTGAACTCCAAGATTATGCCGCACAACTTCTGCGAGTTGTGCGATGCCGCCATTGCCTATCTGAAGGGCGAGGAGTTCCACCTCTACCCCGACTTCCCCACCGGCGGCAGCATCGACGTCTCCAAATACAACGACGGACAGCGAGGCGGCAGCATCAAGGTGCGCGCCAAGATAGAGAAGCTCGACCCCAAGACGCTCGTCATCCGCGACATACCGTTCTCCAAGACCTCCGAGACCCTCATCGACTCCATCACGAAAGCCGTGGAGAAGGGCAAGATAAAGGTGCGCAAAGTGGAGGACCTCACCGCCGCCAACGTGGAGATTCTCGTACACCTCGCCCCCGGTGTCTCGTCAGACAAGACCCTCGACGCGCTCTACGCCTTTACCGACTGCGAGGTAAGTCTCTCGCCCAACTGCTGCGTCATCAAGGACCGCCGGCCGCAGTTCCTCACCGTCAGCGACGTACTGCGCACCAATGCCGACCAGACCATGGACCTCATACGCCGCGAACTGGAGATACGCCGCGACGAACTGCGCGAGCAGCTCTTCTTCTGCTCGTTGGAGAAGATATTCATCGAGGAGCGCATCTATAAAGACCGCAAATACGAGAACGCCTCTTCCATGGATACCGCATGCCAGTACATCGACGAGCGCCTCACGCCGTTCTATCCGCAACTGGTGCGCGAGGTGCGCAAGGAGGACATACTGCGACTCATGGAGATAAAGATGAAGCGCATCCTCAAATTCTCCAAGGACCAGGCAGACGAACTGATGGCCCGCATACAGGCGGAGATAGACGAGATAGAGCGCGACCTCGGACGCATGGTGGAGGTGACGTGCGAGTGGTTCGCACACCTCAAGGCGAAATACGGCAAGGACCACCCTCGCCTCACCGAGATACGCAACTTCGACACTATCGATGCCACGAAGGTGGTGGAGACAAACCAGAAGCTCTACATCGACCGCCAGGAAGGATTCATCGGCACCGGACTGAAGAAGGCGGAGTTCGTGGCCAACTGCTCAGACATCGACGACGTCATCGTCTTCTACCGCGACGGCAAGTACAAGGTGATGAAGGTGGCGGACAAGATTGACGTAGGCAAGAACGTCCTGCATGTCGGCATCTGGAAACGCAACGACAAACGCACCACCTACAACGCCGTATACCGAGACGGCAAGGCCGGCACGTACTACATCAAACGCTTCAACGTGGACGGATGCCTCCGCGACAAGGAGTACGACCTCACGCTGGGCACGCCGCAGAGCCGCGTCATCTACTTCACCGCCAACCCCAACGGCGAGGCGGAAGTGATAAAGGTGACCTTCGAGCCTAACCCACGACTGAAGCACATCTTCCTCGACAAGAACTTTGCCGACTACACCGTGAAAGGCCGCGGTGCCAAGGGCTACATCCTGGCGCGCGTACCTATTCACAAGATTGCCCTCAAGAGCCACGGACACTCCACGCTGGGTGGACGCGAGGTATGGTGGGACGCCGATGTTAACCGCCTCAACTACGACGCACACGGCACGTCGCTCGGAAAGTTCCAGGACGACGACAGCCTGCTCGTGGTGCTCAACGACGGCAACTTCTATATCACTACGCCGGATGCCAACAACCACTTCGAGCAGAACATCTTCCGCATTGAGAAGTGGAACCCCGACAAACCGTGGACGGCCGTTGTCAAGGATGCCGACAACGGTATGTGCGCCTACCTGAAACGCTTCCAGATGGAGGCGATAAAGAATCACCGCACCTGCCTCGGCGACAATCCGAAGAGCCAGCTGCTGCTGCTCACGGACGTAGCATTCCCACGCGTGCTCGTAACTTTCGGCGGCAACGACGCCTTCCGCGAACCCATGGAGATAGACGCCGAGCAGTTCGTCGCCGTCAAGGGATTCAAGGCAAAGGGCAAGAGAATATGCACCTTCAACGTGGAAAAGGCAGAGGAGCTCGAACCGCTACGCTTCCCCGACCCACCGTCAGAAGACGAGGATGCAGAAGACGCGGAAGAACCCGAGCCGGAGAACCTCGACGAGGATGCCGGCAAGTCGGAGCAGCAGGTTCGCGACGAACTGACAGGCCAGCTAAACCTCTTTGACGACCACCAAGAAGATTAATCAGACTAACGTCCAACCTACAACCCAGGCTAATGTCTAACACAAAAAATAGAATAGCAGCGCTTGCAACAGGGATTCTCCTTGCTGTAGGCGCTTTTGCGTTTGAACCACAGGCGGAGACTGCACCGCAGACGGCAGCGCCGCAGACAAATGTGGCATCGATGATAGCCGTGGGCGGAGTGAACCAGCTGGACACATACCTTTCGCCAGAGAAATACCGCGGCACGGAGTTCCGCTTCATCTCCGAGGTGACACGCGTGAGCCGCAAGCACCCACTGACATACATGCTGACGCACGACGGAGCCATCGCCACCACCCGCAACCGCGCACAGAACGCCAACGAGCTGAGCGGACACTACGACTTCGCCTACGCACTCATGCGCCGATGGACACTGGTCGACGGCCGACTGCAACTCAACGCCGGAGGCATGGTGAACGCCACGCTCGGCTTCTGCTACAACACGCGCAACTCTTCGTCCAACAACCCGGCGCAGGCCTACGCCTCGCTCGACATCGGACCGCAGATAATGGCACGCTACACCTTCTCGCTGTGGCATAAGACATTCCACCTCAGCTACACGGCACGCGTGCCGCTCATAGGCATGGGATTCTCGCCCAACTACGGACAGTCGTACTACGAGATATTCCAGCGCGGCAACAACGACCACAACATCGTATTCCGCTCTGTTGCCACGCCGCAGCTGCGCCACCAGTTGGCACTGGATGTACCCGTAAGCAGCCGCGTGGCAGTAAGAATAGGCTACCTCGGCGACTACCGCCAGGCTACGCCCAACAATCTCAAGCAACACTCCTACACCCACGCCGGGGAAATAGGCGTGGTACTCTCACGCTAAATATAATATAATGAACGCACGTACATTATACATATATGCACACCGCACCGTCCGCCTCATCCTGCTGGGGCTGACGGCACTCACCGTCGCCTCCTGCGTAGACGTGGAGGAGCAAGACAACACCGCCAAAGGCAACATGGAAGCCCTATGGCAGATAATGGACGAACACTACTGCTTCTTCGCCGAGAAAGAAGCGGCACTGGGAGTGAACTGGGACGACGTGCACACACGCTATACGGAGCAGGTGACCGACAACAAGCTCACCACCACCCAGCTCTTCGAACTGCTATGCAGCATGATAGGCGAACTGCGCGACGGACACGTCAACCTCTCCGCCTCGTTCGACTACGGCCGCAACTGGTCGTGGAAAGAGGACTACCCCACCAACTTCTCCGACACGCTGCAGCGACGCTACCTCGGCACCGACTACCGCATAGCCAGCGGACTGCGCTACCGCATACTCGACGACAACACCGGCTACGTCTACTGCCCAACATTCGAGAGCACCATCGGCGACGGCAACCTCGACGAGATACTCCTGTACCTCATGCCCTGCGACCGCCTCATCATAGACGTGCGCGGCAACGGCGGCGGCATGCTGACAGAGGCACAGAGGCTGGCGGCACGCTTCACCAACGAACGCCGACTCGTGGGATACATGCAGCACAAGACAGGCACGGGGCGCAACGACTTCTCCGAACGCGAGGAACAGTGGATAGCACCCTCCGCCGGCATACGGTGGCACAAGAACGTCTGCGTGCTCACAAACCGCAGCGTATACAGCGCCGCCAACGAATTTGTAAAGTATATGAAGTGCATGCCCAACGTCACTGTTGTGGGTGACACCACGGGCGGCGGCGCAGGCATGCCGTACGTCTCCGAACTGCCCAACGGATGGTCAGTGCGCTTCTCCGCATGCCCCATGTTCGACGCACAGGGCAACAGCACAGAACAGGGCATCGCGCCAGACGTAAAGGTGGACATCACTGACGAGGACTTCGCCAAGGAACTCGACACCATCATAGAAACTGCAAGAACACTATAACACACTCACACACAGAATGCTCACCGACACCATCATATCAGCCCTCACAAACGTCTTCGCCATATTCTGCTCGCTGGGAAACGTAGACCGTGCCGACGCGGAACAACGCTTCGGCGAATACCTCAGCGGACACTTCGGAGTCAGTGACACGGACGAATACGTCAGACTCTACCAGGACCTTGCAGACTTCTACACCGACCTGCCTTCCATCGACCACGACAGAATGCTGACGGACATCTTCACCAACCTGCGCAAGGAAATAAAGCGCAGCGAATGTCTGCTCACGTACCTGCGACTGCTGGAGTTCTGCAGCGTCACGCTGAACAACTTCAATCCGGACAACCGCATCTTCAAGTCGGCAGCAGAGTGTCTCGACATCTCGCCCACGGAGCGAATACCGCTGGTAAACTTCATCACGGCACGCGAGTGCGACGATGTGAAGATAGTCAGCGTCAACGGCTTCGAGGCACCGCTGAAGACCCTGTTTCTACGGGACAACAACCTGCTCGTGTTCAGCTACGACGGCAACGACTCTGCACACGTCTACTACAACGGTGTGCAGATAAAACGCGCCACGTACCAGATGATGGAGAACAGCGGCGTGCTGAAACAGGACGCCACTGGCAGCACCGTCTACTACTCGCTGCTAAGACGCGCCTTCTCCAACGACTCCACGGCGAGCGCCAACATACACTTCGCCGGACGAGACATCGACTTCACCTTCCCCAACAGCACCAACGGCGTGCACGACTTCTCGTTCGACCTGCACAGCGGCGAACTGGTAGCCATCATGGGCGGCTCCGGAGCCGGCAAGACGACACTGGTGTCCATCCTCAACGGCACGCTGAAGCCGCAGCACGGAAGCCTGACCATAAACGGATGCCCCATCACCGCCGACAACATCAGCGACCTCATCGGCTTCGTGCCGCAGGACGACCTGCTCATCGACGAGCTCACCGTCTACCAGAACCTCTACTACACCGCATGCATGTGTCTGGGCAACCTTACGGAGCCTCAACGACAGGCACGCATCGACAAGGTGCTGCGCGAACTGGGACTGGAACAGACGCGCGACCTCACCGTTGGCTCGCCTATCAAAAAGGTAATCTCCGGCGGACAGCGCAAGCGCCTCAACATCGCACTGGAGCTGATACGCGAGCCAGCAGTGCTCTTCCTCGACGAACCGACGTCAGGACTCTCCTCCGTGGACACCGAGAACGTCATACACCTGCTGAAGGAGCAGACTCTACGCGGCAGACTCGTCGTGACGAACATACACCAACCCTCGTCAGACGTCTACAAGCTCTTCGACCGCCTCTGGATGCTAGACGCAGGAGGCTACCCCGTCTTTGACGGTAACCCCATCGATGCCATCACACACTTCAAACGGGCGGCAAACTACGCCGACTTCAACGTCAGCATGTGCCCCACGTGCGGCAACGTCAACCCGGAAGTAGTGCTAAACATCATAGAGGAGCGCGCCATAGACGGCACGGGCCAGTACTCAGCCAACCGAAAAGTGACACCACAGGAATGGCACGAGAAATACCTCGTGGGACGCAAACCACTGGAAGAAGTCACCGCAACAGACGTTCCGCCATCGGACACCTGCCGCCCATCGCGACTGAAGCAATGGTGGATATACGTGCGGCGCGGTGTGGCAGCAAAGATTACAAACACGCAGTACTTGCTGCTGACGCTCCTCACCTCACCGCTGCTGGCACTCATCTGCGCACTACTGACGCGCTACTCCCTTCCCGAAGAAGAGTACACACTGCTAGGCAACAACGACTTCATCATCTACATCTTCATGGCCGTCATCGTGGCCACGTTCATCGGAATGATAGGCACGGCAGAAGAGATAATCCGCGAGCGGGCATTGCTCAAACGCGAAGCTTTCCTAAACCTCAGCTACGGCAGCTTCATCTGGGCAAAGGTGGCGCAGTCGGCCGTCATCACGGCCATACAGACCCTGCTCTTCGCTCTCGTCGGCAACGCCGTCATAGGAGTGGGCATGGAGATGCTGCCCACATGGTGGGGAGTACTCTACCTCACCGCCATACTGGCCAGCGCCACGGGACTGTTCCTCTCGCAGCTATTCAACACCATCGTGGCCGTGTACATCAGCATACCGCTGTTGCTCGTGCCCCAAATTCTGCTCTGCGGACTCGTAGTGGACTTCTCCGACCTCTCATGGAGAAGCAAAGACGGTAACGTGCTCGCCATCGGCAATGCCGTACCATCACGCTGGGCGTACGAGGCACTGGCGGTAAGCAACTATACCGACAATGCCTACGAATGCGACGTCTTCCCCTACGACAAGGAGAAGTACGAAAAGATGTACATACATCAGGTGTTCATCGGGAAACTGCAGGAAGCCCTCGAGACGATGGAAGACGCACGACGCAGACACGCCAACGACGTAGACGAAAAGGCCACCATCACACTCATGCGCAACGAACTGCCGTACATCGCCGAGCAATGCAACATAAAGCCATACAGCGGAGCGTACGACTACCAGTCGCTGCACAAATACCTGGACGACGCGGCGCACAGCATCGCACCGGCATACAACAAGGCGGCACTGATGGCGGACAAGATACTCAGCCTACGCAAGTACGAACTGCGTGAGCTGAAGCGCAACCACTGCAACACGCAACTGGAAAACCGACTTGCCGGACTCAACCCGACGACGGACAACTGCGCCATCGTGGACAACCACCTCATACCAACTGCCGGATGGGTGTACCTCACGCCGCGCACCAACTGCGGCAACGCACCGTTCTACAGTAGTGAGAAACGGATAGGCACGCTCACATTCTCCACGCTGACGTACAACATGATGGTGATGGGACTCATGACTATCGTCGCAATTATGACATTAATACTAAATGTACCAAGCAAACTGACATTTTTGCGCAAATATTTTGAGCATTACAAAAAATTTGCTTAACTTTGCGACAAATGTAGACATACTTTAAAGAACATACTCTCTATACATAACATGAAGACTATAAAGACAGCTACTGCCATTACTCTCGCTGCACTCTCATTCGCAGCTTGCGGCAACAAGACAACTAAAGACATACAGGATACCGACACCGTATCATTCGAACAGGCACAAGTAGAGCAACGCATTATGGCAGAGCTCGACTCCATCACCGAACTATGGAACGGCACCCAGCAGGTGCAGAAAATGTACAACAACGGCAAACTCTCCATCACCGATGACGAGAGGAAGGCCAAGCCTACATACCTGCTCAAGGCTGAGGAGGTTGCAGACCTCTCGCTGCTCTCGCAGAAATACCGCGCCTTCGGCATCTACGCCATGGACCGCGAGATAGCCGACCTCTACGAAATGGACGTCACCGACCTCGACGCTGCCATGCAGAAGATTGCAGTGGAAATCGGCGACCCGGCCATCGGCGCCTACTCCAAGATGGAGAGCGGCAGCGACATCAAGGCATTCTACGTGGCTGAGAAAGATGCTGGACGCGTAAACCTCTTCTGGGAAACCGTAGCAGCAGCCGTCGTGGAGAACCTATACATCATGAGCCAGAACTCTGAGAAGTTCCTCGCCGTGTTCGATGACAAACTGGCTACCGACCTGTCTTACCAAATCAACCTGCTGCACATCTCCCTGGACGAGCTTGCCACATACGACAGCAACATCAAGGAACTGGACGAGATGCTGGCACCACTGAGCCAGCTGAACGCCACCTCAGCTAAACAACTGAAAGAGCAGGTGGAGAAGATTAAGCCACAGATTGCAACTATAAGGGCAGAACTACTGAAATAAAGACTAGACATGAACAAGAAAAGCATCATAATTGCAGCCGTCTCCGCACTGTTACTGACTGCTTGCGGAGGATCGAAGAGCAGTAATAGCGCTGCTGACGACACTGACTCCACCGAATTCAAGCAGGAGGAAATAGAAAGCCAGATTATGGCACAGCTGGACTCCATCTCTGACCTGTGGATGACGCTGAAACCTGTAGAGGGACTGTACAACAACGGAAAGATACAGCTCTCCGAAGACGAGAAGAAGGCTAAGCCAACATACCTGCTGGACATAAAGGAAGCCAGCGACCTCTCGCTGCTCTCGCAGAAGTACCGCGCCATTGGCATGCTGGCGGTGGACAGACGCATACTGCAGCTGTACGACGAAGAGACGGACGTGGTTGACGCCGCACTCGCCAAACTGGCTACAGAGACAGGCGACCCGGCAATAAAGGGCCAGAACTCATCCGACCCGGAGTACATCAAAGAGTTCTACAAGAACGAGAAGGAAGGCGGACGCATCAACCTGTTCTGGGAAATGGCATCGGCCATCATCGTGGAGAATCTCTACGTCATATCGCAAAACCTGGACAAGTTCATACTGGTATTCGACGACAAACAGGCTTCCGACCTCTCGTACCAGATGGCACTGCTGAAGCTGTCGCTCGACGACCTCGCCACCTACGACACCAACATCAAGGAACTGGACGAAATGCTGGCACCGCTCAACGAACTGAACGCCGCCACAGTCGGCGACCTCAAAGAGCAACTACAGAAAATGAAGCCACAAATAGAAACAATACGCGGACACTTGCTGAAATAACGCCACAGCGCATGATTTCCAATTGCTACGTATACAAACGCAAAAAGGGGGGACTCCAGCAGTTGGAGTCCCCCCTTTTTGCGTTATTGTAGTTATGAGAGAGTATTATACCAATTCTATTCCGTTCTCGGTGATTACTATGAGGCGGCGCTTGTAGAGGTCGCCTACGGCTTGCTTGTACGTGCGCTTGCTGACGCCGAACTGCTCCTTTATCTCCTCGGCATCGCTCTTGTCGCCAAGACGGCAACGGCCGCCCTGTGTCTGCAGGTAGCGCAGGAGGGTCTCGGCGAAGTCGACGGTGTGGTCGTGGTGCTTCTTCTGCAACGAGACGTCCACCTTGCCGTCCGGACGTATGTTGGTGATGTAGCCCTTCACCTGGTCGCCCGTATGGAGGTTGCGGAACACCTGCGTGTCATAGATGAGACCGCCGTACTTGTTGTTGATGATAACCTTGAAGCCGATGTCCGTCTTCTGCCATACGAGCAGGTCGACCTCTGCACCTATCTTCATCGGTTTGCCGTTCTCGTCCAGCAACGGCGGCTGGCTGAGGTAATGCTCCACCTTGGCAGAGGCGACGATGCGGTAGCTCTCCTCGTCCACGTGGACATGTACGATATATGAGCGGCCCTTTATCATGCGCAGCTTCTGCTCGCGGAACGGGCAGAAGAGGTCCTTCATCAGTCCCCAGTCGAGGAAAGCGCCGAACTCGTTTACCCATGTGCACTCGAGGTAGGCGAAGTCGCCCACCATGGCCTTGGGCTCCAGCGTGGTTGCAATGAGGCGTTCCTCACTGTCCAGATAGAGGAACACGTCTATCTCATCCCCTACCTTGAGATCTTCGGGCACGTAGCGTTCCGGCAAGAGAATCTTGCCGTCGTACCCGCCGCCTTCGAGGTACATGCCGAAGTCAACACGCCAGGCAGCCTTAAGCCTGTTCTTCTGTCCCAGTTTCAATTGTGCCATCTACGATATGTATTGTTCTGTCTGTTATACTTGCCAACGTCTCGTCGTGAGTGACGATGACGAAGGTCTGTCCTAATTTGTCGCGCAGATCGAAGAAGAGCTGGTGCAACTCCTGCTTCGTCTTGGAGTCGAGCGAGCCAGAGGGTTCGTCGGCGAAGACTACGGCCGGCTTGTTGATGAGTGCACGCGCCACGGCGATGCGCTGTTTCTCGCCGCCGGAGAGTTCGGCCGGCTTGTGGTGGGCACGGTCCGAGAGACCCAGAAACTGCAGCAGCTCGTGGCAGTGCTCCAGCGCCTCCGACTTCTTCTTGCCAGCGATGAGGGCCGGCATGATGATGTTCTCCTCAGCGGTGAACTCGGGGAGCAGCTGGTGGAACTGAAACACGAAGCCGATGTTGGCGTTGCGGAAGTCCGACAGCTTGTTGCTTGACAGCTTGCTGATGTCCGTACCGTTTATCCACACCTCACCACTATCTGCGCGGTCGAGCGTGCCCATTATCTGCAGCAGCGTCGTCTTGCCGGCGCCGCTGGGCCCCACGATGCTGACCACCTCACCCTTTTCGATGGTAAGGTCGATGCCCTTCAGCACCTGCAGCTCCCCGTAGGATTTCGTTATGTTCTTTACCTGTATCAATTATAAATTAAATATTTTGATTGTGCAATGCCAATTATGAATTATGCATTTTGAATTATGAATTACCTAAAGAATCCATTGTCCGCCTGCTTCTCTGCCACGGTGTGCGTGGCAGCCGCTGCACCGACCTCGGCAGGAATCCAAACATCCATGCCGCCCTTCTGGCCGCGGTGGTCCCAGGCGTAGTACGGGATGAGGGTCAGCGTGGCATCGGCAGTCTTCAGTTTGCCGTCTGCTCCGATGGAGAGAGTCTGCGCCTCGGTGGTGATAGGCAGTACGTCGTGTCCCTTTACGATGCTGATAGGCTGTGCACCCATCTTGAGGACAGGACGCTGGTTGAGCAGATAGGTGGCAACGTCATACTTGTTGTCTGGCCACTCGGCACAGTAAACCAGCGGACCACGCTCCACGGAGAGTCTGCCACGGTCTGCCTCTACGGCCTTGTTTGCCTGTACAAGGCGTGGCTGCATGTCGAAATGCAAGGTAACCACATCCCCCTTCTTCCATTTGCGGGACAAGACGACGTATCCGTTCTCCAGCTTTGAAGCATCCACAGCTTTGCCGTTGACGCTGACGGAGTACGACAGCTGCTTGCCGTCTACATATTTATATAGGTTGCTAGGAACGACCTCGCCCTGCACCCAACCCGGTATGCGCACGCGCATTGCCATCTGGCCAGAGCCTTTCTCGATGCTGATGCGCACGTCGCCGTTGGAAGGATATTCCGTTGTCTGCTTCACGGTAAACTTCTTGCCGCCGACATTGAGCGTGGCGGTGTTGCCCATGAAGAGGTTGACGTACAGACTACCGTCCTTCACGGCATATATGTAGCCGGGCAGCGACGGTATGAAACGGCAGATGTTGGACGGACAGCAGGCGCAACCGAACCACGGTTTGCGGGCGTACTTCTTCTCCTGGGTGGTAGAGAGCGGATTGGGATAGAAGAATCCGTTGCCCTCAATGGAGATGCCCGAGATGAGCGCGTTGTACAGGGTGCGCTCCAGCACGTCGTAGTACTTCGACTCTCCGTGCAGGAGGAACAGTCGGTAGTTGGTGTACACGTGTCCTATCTGCGCACATGTCTCGCAGTAGGCAGAGGCGTTGGGCAGTTCGTAGTTGGCACCGAACGCTTCACCATGATGGCGCGCTCCCACACCGCCTGTGATGTAGTACTTCTTCTGCGTTATATTGTCCCAGATGCGGTCGATGGCGTGTATGTATGCAGTGTCGCCCGTTAGGGCTGCCACGTCAGCCATGCCGCTGTACATATACTCGGCACGCACGGCGTGGCCTACGGCTTCCTTTTGCTCCACCACTGGTTGGTGTGCCTGCGAATACGCATCTTTGCGCGCAGTCTTGCCACGCATGTCAAGGAAGTACTTTGCCTGCTCGAGGTATTTCTTATTGCCCGTGACGAGATACAGTTTGCAGAGTCCCATCTCTGCTATCTGGTGACCTGGCACTACGTGCGCCTGATTGTCGGCTGGGCCCACCTCGCGACACACGCAGTCGGCGTAGCGTATGGCGATGTCGAGGAACGAGCGTTTGCCCGTGGCTACATAGTGTGCACAGGCGGCCTCAAGCATGTGGCCGAGGTTGTAGAACTCGTGACTGAGGTCCTCCACCTTCTCCCAACGTTTGCTGCCAGCCCATTTGTGCGGTTTTGACGGAGACTTGGTACGTGGGGTATACAGATAGCCGTCCGGCTCCTGCGCACTGCCAATGACTGTTATCACACTGTCCACATACTTGTCCAATCGGCGACCGTGGTACTTGGCATTGGGGTATGTCTGCAGCAGGTAGCTGGCACCTTCTATCGTCTTGTACGGGTCGGTATCGTCGAACGAGAACGTCCATGCCGTATCGGGGTATTCCTTTGTAGGGTCAGCCAGATGCTTGGCAGCATTTGTGAAGTTGGTGTAGCGCCCCGTCTCCTCGCACTTGTCGAAAGCGAGCGGGATAGTGACATCACGGCTGGCCTGCAGTCGTGGACTCCAGAAACTGTCGCTGACCTTCACCGACGTGAATGGCACCGGCGTGATTGGATACTGTGCCTTGGCTGCCACTGCAGCGAAAAGCAGGAGAGTTGAGATTAAGATTTTAGATTTAGTCATAGATAAATATTGTTATTTTAATTCATAATGCATAATGCATAATGCATAATTGGCTGCGCATGACAATTATTGGATGCAAAGCCAACTCGTCCGCATGGCAATTATGAATTATGAATTATGAATTATGAATTATGAATTATGAATTATGAATTATGCATTATGCATTATGAATTACTCCGGATTATATCCGAAGCTATTAAGTTCGCGTTCGTTGGAGCGCCAGTCCTTATCTACCTTTACGAAGGTCTCGAGGTAGATGCTCTTGTCGAAGAACTTCTCGAGAGCCTTGCGTGCCTCGGTGTTCACCTTCTTGATGGCAACGCCCTGATGGCCAATGATGATGCCCTTCTGCGAGTCACGCTCCACATAGATGGTGGCAGTGATGTGGATGTTGCGGTCGGTCTCCTTGAACGACTCGCAGCGCACCTCCACGGCGTAAGGTATCTCCTTGTCGTAGTAGAGCAGTATCTTCTCGCGGATTATCTCGGTGACGAAGAAGCGGGCGGGCTTGTCTGTCAGCTGTTCCTTGTCGAAATACGGCGGCGAGTCGGGCAGCAGCTCCTTGATGCGGTTGAGCAGGATGTCCGTGCCGAACTTGTTCTTGGCCGATATGGGCAGTATCTCGGCATTGGGCAAGAGCGAGTGCCACTTCTCCACGATGTCGCCGAGCTGCTTCTGGTCACTCTGGTCTATCTTGTTGATGAGAAGAATGACGGGGATGGTCTGCTTGGCCACCTTGTCGAGGAAGTCCTTGTTCTTCTCCGGATTCTCCACTACGTCAGTGACATAGAGGAGCACGTCGGCATCCGTCAGCGCCGACTCAGAGAAGGCGAGCATCGACTCCTGCAACTTGTAGTTGGGCTTGAGGACACCCGGTGTGTCGGAAAAGACAATCTGCATCTCCGGGGTGTTGACGATACCCATGATGCGGTGGCGTGTGGTCTGCGCCTTGAACGTGGCGATGCTGATGCGCTCGCCCACGAGTTGGTTCATCAGTGTCGACTTCCCAACGTTGGGGTTGCCCACGATGTTTACAAATCCTGCTTTGTGCATATATATGCTTATTAGATGATTATTCGTACAAATTCCTCGCAAAGTTACTGATTTTTATACAAACAAACAAATTTGTTTGGCTATTTAGAGGAAAAGATGTACTTTTGCATACAATTATCGAACGCGTGGCTGTGAAAAACAATAATTTCCCTTAACATACGTTATACACACATTGAAGGAAACTACTCAAAGACACCCCACCATCATCAAAGTATGAAAAAAGTATTTTTAATCTCCCTACTTAACATGTTCTTCTTGACTGTTACCACAGCACAGTCAAGCATGACAGACAACCAGGTCGCCGAATTTGTCCAAAAAGAGATGAAGGCTGGCACTTCGCAGTCGCAGATTGTAACAAAACTGATGCAGAAAGGCGTTGACATCACCCAGATACGCCGCGTACGCAAGAAGTATGAGAGACAGGCAAACGACAGCGGGCTGGGACTCGTGGACGATGAGACCGTAAAGAAAGCAGACGAAAGCCTTCGTACTAACAACGGGGACACGAAGGAGACTATAGCTCAGCGCAAGCAGCAACTCTCCCAGCGCCAACAGGAGAAAATGCTAAAGAAGGAACGCCAGAAACAGTCCGGCTCCAGCATGCTTGTAAAGAACGTCAATTATACCAACGGCTCGTATGACGAATACAAGAGCATGCGCAAGGAAATGAATGGGCTGATGAAGAATAGCGAATTGGCCGAAGACGGCTACTATGAGGATGGATACCAAGCAAACACAGAAGCACTGTACAAGGGCCACAAGGTGTTCGGACGTGACATCTTCAACCGCGATGACCTCACCTTCGAGCCTGCCATGAACATTGCCACACCGCAGAACTACGTCATCGGTCCCGGTGATGCCGTGAAGGTGGACATCTACGGTGCTTCGCAAAACTCAAACACATACACCGTAAGCCCCGACGGCGACATCACCATCGAAGGCTACGGCCCGATAAACCTCAGCGGACTATCCGTCAGTCAGGCTAACGCCCGTCTGCGCTCTACTCTAGGCTCACGCTACAGTAGCAGCAGCATCAAGATGAGCCTCGGACAGACACGTACCATCAGCGTCAACGTTGTCGGTGAGGTGCGCATGCCGGGTACATTCACTCTCTCGGCATTTGCCAGTGTGTTCCATGCGCTCTACATGGCAGGCGGCATCAACGAGATTGGTACGTTGCGTAACATCAAGGTATACCGCCAGGGCAAACTCATCTCCAACGTGGACGTATACGACTACCTGCTTAACGGCAAACTGGCAGGCAACGTACGCCTGGCAGACGGCGATGTCATCGTGGTAGGACCATTCGACAGCATGGTGGACATCAGCGGTAAGGTAAAGCGCCCGATGTACTACGAGATGAAGAAGACGGAAAGCCTCAGCACCTTGCTGAAATACTCCGGCGGCTTTGCTAGCGACGCATACACCAAGACGGTGCGCGTGGAGCGTAACAGCGGTTCGAAGCGCTCCGTATTCAATATTGGCGAGTTTGACATGACATCGTTCCGCATGGCGGACGGCGACGTGGTAAGCGTTGACTCTATCCTTGACCGCTACGAGAACATGGTAGAGGTGAAGGGTGCCGTATTCCGCCCTGGCATGTACCAGCTTGGCGGCGAGATAACCACCGTGCGCAGCCTGCTGGAGCACTGCGACGGCGTGACGGAGGATGCCTTCACAGCACGTGGCGTGATGCACCGCATGAATGCCAACCGCACCTTGAAAGTTATCAGCGTCGACGTGCAGGGCATTCTGAACGGCACAGCACCGGACATTGCACTCGAAAACGAGGACGTGCTATTCATTCCGTCAAAGACAGAGGAGCAGACCGACCGCACCATAACAATTCACGGTGAGGTGCAGTACCCCGGTATATACAAATATGCTGACAACGAGACGCTTGAAGACTTCGTGCTGCAGGCTGGCGGTCTGAAAGAGAATGCCTCAACGGTGAAGGTAGACGTGGCACGACGCATACGTAATCCATACGCTTTCACTACAGACTCCCTCACGGCACAGACATTCACCTTCGCACTGAAGGAAGGTTTCGTAGTTGACGGAGTACAGGGCTTTGTGCTGCAGCCTTATGACGAGGTGTATGTGCGTAAGAGCCCAGGCTACTCCACCCAGCAGAACGTCAGCATAGAAGGCAACGTCAACTTCCCCGGAACGTACGCCCTGAACAAACGTGAGTCGCGCCTGTCGGACATCGTACAGGCCGCTGGAGGCACTAACAAGGACGCATACATAAAGGGAGCACGACTGGAACGCCGCATCACTTCCGAGGAGCGCATACGCATGAACCAAGTGCTGAAAATGGCACAGCAGAGCAGCGGCAATGACTCCATTGATGTGCGTAAGCTGAACATCGGCGACACATACTACGTCGGCATACAACTCGACAAAGCCCTGGCGAACAAGGGCAGCGACTACGACCTCGTGCTACGCGAGGGCGATCGCATCGTGGTGCCGGAATACACCAACACGGTAAAGATTAGCGGCAATGTGCTCTACCCCAACACCGTAGCATACGTAAAGGGAAAGAGCGCCAGCTACTACATCAACCAGGCCGGTGGATACGGCTCACGGGCACGCAAGGGCAGCACATACATCGTGCACATGAACGGCACCGTAAACCAGGTGGGTAAAGGCGAGAAGCCTACTCCAGGCTCGGAAATCATCGTGCCGACAAAGCCGAAGCCCGATGCTACCAAACTGTCACAGTGGCTCGCCATCGGCACATCGGCTGCATCTCTGGCAACAACGATTGCCACTATCGCAAATCTCGTAAAGTAATCACGACCTAAGGACTATATCGTCATGAAAATAGCAGTAGCAGGAACAGGATACGTAGGACTCAGCATGGCGACACTGCTCTCACAGCACAACGAGGTGACGGCAGTGGACATCATCCCTGAGAAGGTGGAGAAGATAAACAAGCGCATCTCCCCCATACAGGACGAATACATCGAAAAGTACTTCGCCGAGAAGCAGCTTAACCTCACCGCCACGACGGACGGGGCAGCGGCTTACCGCGACGCTGACTTCGTGGTCATCGCCGCCCCCACCAACTACGACCCTGTGACCAACTGCTTCGACACGCACTGCATAGAGGATGTCATAGACCTCGTGCTACAATGCGGCTCAAAGGCCACGATGGTGATAAAGAGTACCATACCGGTGGGCTACTGCCGTTCGCTATACGTGAAGTACGCAAAGAAATTCAAGGAGGAGGGTGCTGAGGCCACCAAGAAACTACGCCTCATCTTCTCCCCGGAATTTCTGCGCGAGAGCAAGGCTCTCTACGACAACCTCTACCCCTCGCGCATCATCGTGGGCTACCCCAAGCAGATGGACGACAAAGAGTTCAGTGAAGAGAACGCCGCCATCAGAGCCATAGCAGGCAACCACCTCGAAGACGCAGCCCACACCTTCGCACAACTGCTGCAACAGGGGGCACTGAAGGAGAACATCGACACCCTCTTCATGGGCATGAAGGAGGCGGAAGCCGTGAAGCTATTCGCCAACACATACCTCGCCCTCCGCGTGTCGTACTTCAACGAGCTGGACACGTACGCCGAGATGAAGGGGTTGGACACTCGCGCCATCATAAGCGGCGTAGGACTGGACCCACGCATCGGCACACACTACAACAACCCGTCGTTCGGCTACGGAGGCTACTGCCTACCCAAGGACTCCAAGCAGCTGCTGGCAAACTACCGCGACGTGCCGCAGAACATGATGACCGCCATCGTGGAGAGCAACCGCACTCGCAAGGACTACATCGCCGACGCCGTGCTGCGCAAAGCCGGCTACTACGACTACAGCACCTGCAACCAGTACGACTCGCTGGCCCACGCCGCCGAAGCCCCAGTCATTGGCGTCTACCGTTTGACCATGAAGTCCAACTCCGACAACTTCCGCCAGTCCGCCATCCAGGGCATCATGAAGCGCATCAAGGCAAAGGGAGCCACCGTCATCATCTACGAGCCCACCCTACCCGACGGCACCACCTTCTTCGGCTCAAAGGTAGTAAACAACCTAGCCGCCTTCAAGGAGAAAAGCCAAGCCATCATAGCCAACCGCTACGACCCCGTCCTCGATGACGTAGAGCAGAAGGTATACACTCGCGACATCTTTAGAAGAGACTAGAAATATGAGAATCTTTACAGAGAAAGCTCTACATCAATACATTGCCAGCAACCCTAATTCAAAAGTAGCGTTACAAGAATGGACTACGATTGTGAAGAGAAGCAAATGGGAATGCTTTGCAGATGTCAAAAAGACATTCAACAGTGTTGACAACGTAGGAAACCAACACTATGTGTTCAATATCAAAGGGAATACCTACCGACTGGTTGTCGTGATAAAATTCACAATAAAGTTCGTATACATCCGTTTTATTGGTACACATAAAGAATACGATAAGATTAATTGTCGAACGATTTAGAAGATTCTATTATGGCAAAAATTGAAAACAAAGAACAATATGAGTGGGCTGTAAACAGAGTTGAGCAGCTGCTCCCGTTAGTAGATGACGAAACACCTATAAACGACCCCAACAGTATCGAGTTAGAGTTGCTTTCCAACATGGTAGCAGACTATTCCGAGCAACATTTTGCCATAGGCGAACCCAGCTTAGCCGACGTACTAAAGTTACGGATGGAAGAAATGGGGCTCACATTGTCAAATCTTGCCAAACTCATAGGCGTTTCACCCAAAAGAATGAGTGAGTACATCAGTGGGACTAAAGAACCCACCTTGCGTATCGGAAGACAAATCAGCCGCCAGTTAGGAGTAGACGCAAACATCGTCTTAGGAGTATAAAAGGACTCTTGTACATATACTGCCGAGTGTACTCATTAATAAAAGGAGGATATGAACAATATTGGAATAACGGATAGAGAACAAGAAGAACTCACTGCTCTCTTGGCTAAGCAACCGAAAGTGACAAAAGCTGTCGTCTACGGTTCCAGAGCCAAGGGATGCAACCGGCGCTTCTCCGATATAGACTTGACTCTGTTCGGGGATGAGCTGACTCAGCAAGACCTCTGTCGTATCGCCATACAGATTGACGACCTGCTCCTACCCTACGAGTTTGACCTGTCGCTATACAGCAAATTGACTAACGAAGCACTTATCGACCATATCAACAGAGTCGGCAAAACAATATACACCAAAAAGAATGACTGACACTACAGACATAAGATGGCTACAACGCCTTGACAACTACAGCAAAGCATACAAGAAACTGAGCATTGCGGCAGAGAAACTGCAGAATGTCACCAATCAGGACGAAGACACCATAGAACTTATGCGTGAGGGACTGATACAGCGGTTTGAGTACACCCATGAACTGGCATGGAACGTGATGAAGGATTACGAGACATACCAAGGCTACACTGACATCCGCGGTTCTCGTGATGCCATACGAAAAGCCCTCGCCATCGGAATAATAGACGACCCCAAATGGATGGACACCATAGCCGACCGCAACCTCACGTCGCACAACTACGACGAGAGCACCGCCGTCGATATCCAACAGACTATACTCATTGACTACATTCCCCTCTTCAAACAACTGTTGGAGAAAATGATGGAATTGGCAAAATAAGAGCATCCGGATGTGAGGTCTTTACAAAAATATTTGTTAACTTTGCACTTGCATATGGAATAATGCGTAACATATATGAGCGGAAAATATGGAACATGTGGCAGAGGAACGATACATAAGCCTGCTTACCGACTTCGGTTTCAAGCACTTCTTCGACAAGCTGTTCGCTGAGGCAGAAATCGCCAAGTTCACAAAGAAAGAACTACGTGAATACGAGGACAGCCTCAAGGCATACCGGGACATAAAGAACTCCATTGAAACGGCCGAAGAGAAAGGAAGAACCGAAGGTATGGCAGAAGGTTTGGCAAAAGGAAGAGAGGAAGGAAGAGCGGAAGGAAGAGCAGAAGAAAAGAAAGAAAATGCAAAGCGCTTCCTCGCCATGGGACTTACTCCTCAACAGGTAGCAGACGGCACAGGACTGCCAATAGAAGTTGTCAGGCAACTGATGTCTACAGACTTCGAGAAGTAGTTCCAAGCTCTTGCAATCGAGTATGTATAACTAAACTGTAGGGGCAACAAACACGTTCCTCTGATCTACTGGCCTCACTAACATGTACGGTCAATGTGCCAGTCCCTCCAACCCTTTCCCCCTGAATCGTAAACTCAACATTTAAGATGAATAAACATTTCAATATAAATCTAATGGATTTGGTTCGCCTTATCAAGGCGGACAAAAAAATGATGGGCATATATATAGGCGTAGCAGCCACACTTGGACTCATCATCGCATTCACCACCCCTAAGACATACAAGAGTTCCGTTATGCTTGCACCGGAGGAATCTGGCGCAGGCTTTTCCGGTAGTATATCTTCTCTTGCTTCAATGGTCGGCATGAACATGAAACTTGGACAGTCTGGGGATGCCATTTATCCTGAGTTGTATCCAGATTTAATATCATCAACAGACTTTATTGTAGGAATGTTTCCTGTAAAAGTACAGACAAAAGACAATAAGATTAAATGCAACTATTATACATACTTAGCAAAATGTCAGCCTCGTGCACTCACTGACTATCCAAAGATAGCCCTTGCTGCTTTATTGAGAAAAATCAAACCAGAAAAAACACAAAACAAACAGACCGGTGCAACAAACATGCCTTTGTGGTTAAGCAAAGAAGAAGATGCTATTGCAAAAGATATTTTGCATAACATTAATTGTCAGGTTGACAAGAAAACGAGTGTCATTACCATCACAGTCACTGATACTGATCCTTTAGTTGCAGCTCTTGTAGCAGACTCGGCTAGAGTTCATTTGCAAAATGCAATAACATTATACCGTACAAAAAAAGCTCGTATAGACCTCGAATATATGCAGCAACTCTTTGACGAAGCGAAAGCACAATATGATAAAGCCCGACAAACGTATGCCTCTTATGCTGATGCAAACCAAGAAGTCATGTTGCAGTCTTACAAAATGAAAGAAGCAGATTTAGAAAATGAGATGCAGCTTAAATACAACATTTACCAACAAATTGTAGAACAACTACAGTTAGCAAAAGCAAAAGTACAAGAACGCACACCCGCCTTCACAACTATACAGAGTGCTTCCGTACCTGTAAAGCACAGTGGTAGAGGGAAAATCGCCACTCTAATTATATGGCTTTTCTTGGGTTTCTTATTGCGTTTCAGCATCTTGGCATGGAGAAATCGCAAAATGTTTATCGGGTAACAAATTAAGCCACAACGCTTTGATATATTTTACAAAAAGACATCCATACATTTTCGTTACCATAACAGCAATTCTACTAGCTATTATGGTATGGATACTTGTTCCTAAATACTACACTGCACGTACTACTATCAGTGATGAATACCAAGAAACAGACATTGCCATCGGGCTAAACAGTTTAAGTGCAAAATTACAAAAGGCCAAACATGATCCAAATTTTGGTATCAACGACATTGAGGTCTACGCAAAAGTTTTAGAGACTACCGATTTCGCAAACGTGCTTGCCAAGAAGCAAATACCAGGAAAAGGACAAACCTATGGGCAATATCTACAATGTGACAATCCTACAACTACAATTTTAGACCGCATTGAGTACAACATAAAAGACGGAATGGTGCTCACTGTTCAATTAAGAGACCATGACCCTATTGTAGCTTCACAAATGCTCGACTCTACCATCGTAGAGCTTCAAGACTTTGTCACTTCACGCCGCCATCAAACTAATGCAGCAGCACTCGCTAATGCAAAAAAAGCGAGATATGAAGCTGGCATTGAATATCATAAAGCACAACAAACCTACGCAGAGTATTCGGATTCTCATTCGACTGGAACTCATTCGGCAGAAGTTGAACAAGAAATCAGTCATCTTGCAAAAGAAGTAGATCAAACTTACTCCATCTACAAGCAAACTTGCATAGACTACATTCGCCAAGAGATTCTACAAAAAAGGGCATATAAATCGTTTGCTGTCATCAAGGCTAATACAGTACCGGCTACAGATGACAGCAACCTAATCGCATATTTATTAGGCTTTCTTATTCCTGCTCTTCTGTTTACAAAAGGTTGGTTTCTATATCAACAGCGCAAGGTTGAAGGTCTTAACTTACAATGGGGCAACTTGTTTTCTCCATGGTCAATCACTCTTTCTATATGGTCACTGATGTTTGTTGGGCTTTTCTTTTTTTCGGATGAGCTCTACCCTATATCTATGTCATTCCAGATTTCGATATCAATCTGGATTATATTGTTTACCGCAACATCATTCGCCACTTTCAATCTCTTATCTCAAAAAACGTTTGACATTGACAAAGGGTGTGTAGATATCTGCACACCTGTCTTCAACGTACTATTTTATGTAGCATTGCTGTTCACTCCACTATATCTATACGAAGTATACAAGGTTGTAAGCATGTTTGACATGACCGACCTTGTATACAATGTCCGTATGTTGGCTATCAAAGGGGATGGTGGATATGGTATTCTCAATTATACATCCGTTATCAATCAGGCATTGTTATTCGTCGCTTTATGGCGCTATCCAAAACTTCCATTCTGGAAGCTGATTTCTGTAATAGTATGCTGCATTATTTGCTCTATTGCAAAAATGGAGAAGATTACATTCTTTATGGTATTTATTACTGTGATATATGTTCTCTATGAAAGACACATTATCAAAGTGCGAACAATTGCCATTTTAGGAGTAGGACTTGTGTTCTTGTTCTTCTTATTTAATCTTTCCAGAGATACTAAAGATGGAGAAACTAACGATTTTTCGCTCATCGATTTCATTTGCATGTACATTTTATCTGCTCCTGTAGCATTTGGATACCTTAGGGAAACCATAGGAGATACATTTTGCCCAAATACTCTTTGGGTACTTCAATCGCTTTGGGATAGGATTGTCAATGGATATACTGTTCCACACGAAGCTTTTGAAAATTTTGTTTACGTACCAATATCAACAAATGTATATACAATTTTACGGCCGTTCTATCAAGATTTAGGATACATTGGCGTAGCCTACTTTGCATTAATCTATGGTGTACTGTCGGGTTACATTTATAGACTCGCCAAAAACGGAAACAGTATCGGCATCTGCTTATATGGCTATATTGTATTTATTTTGTCTCTACAATTCTTCGATGAAATGCTCTTTGCTGCATTATCACAAAACATACAAAGAACGCTGCTCATCATACTTATCTGTCAAACGAAATTCAAATTATCAGCATGGAAATAGCAAACTCTTCCTCACGTACCATTCTATTGATAAAGAACATTATCGCATCGTTCGTTGTCAAAGGATGGGCAGCCGTTGTGGTTCTGCTGATGGTTCCACTTACGCTGAAATGTCTTGGGAGCTATCAAAATGGCGTATGGCTAACCATAAGCAGTATGCTTGTATGGATTGACCAGATGGACATCGGCTTAGGCAATGGACTTCGCAACCAGCTTGCAGTACTCATGGCTAATGGCGAAACAGAACGAGCACGTAGTTTAGTCAGTTCCACAATGGCTATGTTGGCAGGCATTATGCTCCCCATACTGATAGTTCTCTGCCTACTTATATGGTTTGGAGACGTTTACTCCTTGCTTAACGTTATCCCCTCCGTCATCCCCGAGCTTCGACTGGCCCTGCTAACGGCTGTCGTACTTGTATGCATGACATTTGTACTGAAGTTCATCGGCAACGTCTATATGGGTATGCAACTACCCAGTGTCAGCAACCTGCTTATTGCCCTTGGCCAGACTCTTGCCATGATACTCACATGGGGACTATACATTAGCGAGAATGCCACATTCTTTCTCGTTGTTGCATTAAATACAGCAGCTCCACTTGCCGTATATATCTTGGCATACCCATACACATTCTATAAGAAGTTCTCCTTCTTAAGGCCATCTCTGAAAAGTATAAACATACAATCAGCTGTATCTCTTGGTAGTGTAGGAATAAAGTTTTTCTGGCTCCAGATTGCATCTCTACTACAGTTCATGACAGCCAACATACTCATATCGCGTTTCTTCTCGCCCGAGATGGTTACGCCGTACCAAATATCATACCGATATATGAGTATAATGATGGCAGTATTCTCTGTTGTATGCATGCCGTTTTGGAGTGCCACTACAGACGCATACGCACGTGGCGATATGAACTGGATACGCAAAGCAAGTAGCAAACTACATTTGTTCATGCTGCTCATTGCCCTCGCATTAATTGTTATGACTATAGCCTCTCCAATTATTTATTCGATATGGATTGGCGACGATTGCCAAGTTCCATTCGGAATGACAGTAATGATGGCTATCTACGTCTTCCAACTCATCCTTAGTATGCGCTACTCATACTTCCTCAATGGTGTAGGAGCTTTGCGCCTGCAGTTATATCTAACGATTTCTGCCATCGTCTTTATACCTGCCGCCTGGGTGGCAAGTGCACTGACTCACGACATCATGTGGTTTCTTGCAGTAATGCTACTCTGCAATATGCCCGGCTTAATCTGCAATATCATACAATTCAATAAAATTCTATCTAACACTGCAACGGGTATATGGAAAATACAATAAATACACAAAGTTCGATTACACAAAGCGAACCTTCGAACGAGAAAGATTGCTCGAAGAGATTTTCCTTCAAATACAAAATGCTTGGGGTAGTCACACTGTACAATCCCAATGTGAGTGAAGCGGCAGAGAATATCATGCGATATGCTCCCTGGCTTGATATGCTCATCATTTGGGACAACTCGCCATTGGAACATAATGTTAAGCAACAAATATTGCCATTACTCGAAAGCATTGCCACCAAGATACTGTGGCAGGGGACAGGGAAAAATCTATGTATCGCCCCTGCTATCAACTTCGCATGGCACTATGCCCAAGAAAACGGTTTCGAATTCTTGCTCATAATGGATCAAGATAGCCAATGGGACGACTTTGCTGCATATCGTCGAAAAGTGGAAGAACTTTGGATTGTCAATAAACAACTTGTGTTCTGTCCTTACGTTACAATGCCCAAAACAACGCAAGCAGCGGAGGATATTACATACCCACGAACATTCATTAATTCTGGCACAATATTTCCAACTACCATACTCACTGCTGTAGGAGGCGCTGACGAAGCATTCCCTCTGGATGCGCTTGACCATGAATTGTCCATACGGATACAAAAAGCAGGATACCGAATTGCATGCCTCAACCGATTTGTCCTACAACATCATCTGGGTTCTCCTTCCCGTTCAAAATGGTTACCAGTGACAACTCTAAACTATAATTCTTTTCGTACCTACTCTATATTACGCGGATATATCATATTACTTCGCAAACATTGGAGTTGGTTCACATTAAAAGAAAAGTACATAATATTAAGAGGTATCCTTTTTGCGCGTCTCTTGAAGATTATCCTTATAGAAGAGGACAAATGGAGCAAAACGAAGAGCCTATTCAGAGCCATAAAAGACGGTCTCCTATACAAGCTTTGAAGTACCCAATATATGATTTACTCCGAGTCACGCTGGATATGACTTCAGATTTTGTCAAAACCAACTAATAAACGGATGTCAGAAACGAATTAAGATAAACACATCAATGAAAAATCAGCCATTATCCCCA
>CAVAHD010000015.1:0-54266 GCA_963588475.1 Oscillospiraceae bacterium
GCCTTCTTTCAAAATCACGAGAGCCTCAGAGTCAACATGACCCTGAGGCTCTCTAATATTTATTAGGAGGTACGGCGCCCTCGCCGTACCAACACGCGATTAAACATCCTTAAGGACTGTAGTACGGCGAGGGCGCCGTACCTCCTATTTACTTGTTTTGGAAATTTGGGCGTTTGTTGAATTAATTTTCCCGTAAGCATATGATAATGTACTTTTGTCGTAGAAAACCAACATATACTTACGACTATGAGACGGTTATACATTTTCATTGCTCTTGCCATACTTTTCATACTGCCACAAATTGATTTGTAACTAACTGTATATCAATACTATTCAGAATAGCATAAAATTGCGACTAACACAGAGGTAACATATCTATCAAAAATAATTAGTCTGATTTATAATTGAAGGACTGTCGCAAGCTCGTGATTTTTATCGTTTCATTGGAGATTATTTTCTGCCTTCAAAGAAAAAAACAAGGCCAACTTTTCATGTTCTCCTGTTTCAATTCTTCCAAACCCCATATTCGTTGCTCTTGCCCCTGCCAACTTATACATGAACAGGTCAATATATATGTCAGTCAGTTCATGTATATATAGTACATGACTTCTGACCTGTTTTCTTTTCTGACCGCATCCAGGCTCTTCATATTCACAGAGCCGTTTCTGTTCCGGTCAAAATATTAGTCAGTCAGTCCGTGTATATATAACACGACTTCTGACTTGTTTCGTTACAGACCTTTTTTCTTTTTTAGAAGGCCCCTTCTATTTGCCGTTTGCTGTGTCTTGATTATCCAGATACCCACGGTATTCTTTGCTCCGTTTGTATCGGTTCCAATCCTTCATTTGCGATTTTCGCGAAAGTCTGTTTTCGTGTGCAAAGTTACGGAGTAAGGACACTGCACAAGAAGCGTCTCACTATCTTCTGTGAAATTTGACGGAAACTTTCCGCAATCACAGATTACGGCATTTCATAAAATTTCATCCTTGATTTCTTGTTTGTCGTCCTTTCATTCTCCGTTTGAAATGGCACATAAAACAGTCCTTTCTGGCGAAGTCGAATGACTTTGAAAAAAGGGAAATAACAACAATCAAAAAACATAAGGCAATGAGAAGATTAGATTTTATCAAGAACGGCAACCTCCTTTATTGGAACGACCCTGACAACGGCAAATCCACAGGTGGCTACAAAGTGATTTCCGCACCTGAAGAAGTATATGAGGACAGCATCATTTTAATAGCAAGCGACTACTCTGAAGCGGAGGTCTTGGCTTCGGAACTATCACCGATACCTCCAACGAGAAGCCATAAAGAGGAGTTTCATAGATGGAGAGAGAAATATGAGGCAGAAGGCTCGGTATTTTACAACAAACTCTCAGAGGTTATCGCCACAGACAACGATTTGGAAGTTGGCGACATGGTGGCGTTCACAAACGATTATGGCGTGGTGTTCGGTCCGTATGAAATACTTGCATTCATGGAACCGTGGAACGGTGACAGGTGTGTGTACCTTGACAGTGACGCCTATTGGTTTGCAGACCGTCCCAGCCAACTGACCCTGATGCACAAGAAAACTGAATAATAACAGTCGAAGCATAGAACCACCCGCTGTATGGCGGGTGGCTTTGTCCATTCAGGTGGCTGCCCTTTTATAGTTCCATTTTAGTTTGCACCTGTTTTACTCAAGCTATATCCTTTTGTAGAAAGACACGATGCTTGCCACGACATGCGCCACGGGTTGTTTTCGCGTGCAAAGTTACGGTGGACGAACGCCGATCAAGTACCGCTGTGGCTACCTTCAATGAAATTTTACGGAAACTTTCCGCAATCACAGATTACGGCATTTCACAAAATTTCATTCCCGGTTCCTTGCCCTCTGTTCTTGCCTCCCCCGTTTGAGCCGCACGTAAAACAATCCCTTACGGCGAAGTCGAAACGGCTTCAATGGCAGGGAAGCAAAAAAATTTTTAGTATGAAAGTGATATGTACAAAATGCGGCGGTATGCATGTGGCTTGCGAAGCCATGATTAACCCCAATGACAAATCCTTCCGTAACTACACGGATGAAGCCTTTATCTACGGCTGGTGTGACGATTGCAACACCGGAGTTGTCCTCTCCGATGTGGATGAAGTAAAAAACGACATTGACAAGCTCTATTCTGAATTTTGTGCCGGACATGGAACAGAACCGCTTTATGCGAAATGTGAAATGGTATGGAAAGATGAAAGTTTTGTCGAGCCACAGCCTGTGACAATAAAATTATCCGTTGATGCCGACGATGCGACCGATGAACATATATTCTTCTATTGCAACGGCATTGAGGAGCTTAAATCACTCGCTGACTTTGAGGGAGAGGATTTTGTCCTTACAGGCTGCGGATGTTTAACCAATGAGCTATGACAATATGAACAAGTACAACTGGAAAGGCTATGATTTTATAGGCACAGTACCCGAATTTGCAGAAAAGTTCGGGTACTGCAAGACCCCGACCTTCGTCAATGCCGTCAAGCGTGTGCCCCGACACCGGTACAACAGCATGAACGCCATGGAACAAAGGGTCTATGAAGAAAAGCGGAAACGTGCGAAGCGAGCATACTGCATCTATATGAACGAGGACATGACCGAGAGCTACATCATAACCAAAGACGAATATCTGGCGACAAATCTCCCTGTCAGGGAGAAACACCATGAGCCGTTCCTGCTCTCGTATAGCAACAGGGTGTTGCCTTATAACTTCATCGGAAACAGCCGTGATGAAATCCCTGTCAAATCCGCCATGATGAGATACTCAGCCGAAGCGGTGAAATTTGCCGAACATCTTTTGCTTGCCACAGGATATTTCAACGGCAACTGCCCTGTGGAAAAGCCGTCGGTAAAGGTAAACTACACCTCGCTGTACCTGACTTACGGCAACGGTATCAGGATGACATTCGACTCGGAACGGAGCCGTGACGGAGTGGACAACTGTCGTCTGTCAATCATTGATTTTAACGGAGAAAGAATTTACAACGGTTGGCGGAGATTAAACAGCGTGGATGAAATCCTGCGCCATACCGCCATGAACAAGGACTGCAAGGATGCCTCATGGTATTTAGGATGATATAGACGGACAGGCGGGGCTTTGCCCTGCCTGCTTTCTTGAAGCATCCGTCGCCCTGCTTCCTCTTATATTTCGCGGAGTTTCAACCGCCGGGAAACTCCGCCATCCTTTTATAAGATAGCAATGCCTCCCATTTCTATATTTCCGTTCCGGGAACAGGCATCCCGTCCTTTTCTATCCCGGATTTATCAATTCCCTGCTTGTCTGTCGGAGATGGTAGAATATTACGGTGCAAAGTTAGAAGCCGCAGTCGGGGCGTCAAGGTCAGGCACGCCGTGTTTGTCACTGCAAGATGGAGGCTCCGCCCAATCTTTCCCTCCAAAACCTTGCCTTATCCGCCGTGCGCCACCTTTACAGGCACTGTAATATTCAAGTCCCCGACGCCCAAGCGGAAAGAAAGGGATTAAAACCAACAACTTTAACACAGACAAGACCATGTATGAGACAGAAGAGACATCAGACATCATCGGCGCATACTGCACACTTATAGAGGACTGCCAAGGCTTCTGTGACGGACAGATTGTCAGAGACTACGGCACAGAGGTCGTTGTAAGGCTTCCGAATGGTAAAGAGATAGCCGCCTACAGGGACGAGGTGATTGTTTTCGATTGACGGCAATGCACGGTGACGGCAGTCCGGGCTATACGCTCGGACTGTGCTGTCCCGGCATCCCTGTTTTATTTCTTTTTTGAAGGCTTCCTTTTATCATATCATCGGCTCCACCAACGATTCCAAGCCCTTTTTTATCGGACATATCCATTTTTTCAGCTATCCGTTTCGCCCATGCGGACAGGCCGTGCCGCCCTTGAGTCAGGAACAGGTCGCGCATCGCCTTTTATGTTCATGCCTTTCTCCTTTTCCCTCCGGATCTATTCTGCCAGCGTTCGCCGGATGCGGCAAAGAATGCGGTGCATTCCCCGTCATCATTCCAACCATCCATTTTCCGTATGACCGTCAGCCATAGGACTGCCTTTCCTGAGCAGCGGCCCATACATCCACGGACAGCCGCACACGCATACACAGTCCCGGACGGGCGTCCGTTTCACCGTCGGTATCACGCCATGACAGAGGGAGACGTGCAATATCCGGCTTCCGAACTTATACGGTAATTGCCCCGACGTACAGCCTACCGGTACAGAATGGCGTTATCAAGCTGCCACAACAGTATTACGGCGAGTCATACACAATTATTTTTCCTGATGCGAAGTTATGATCATGGCGGAGACTTTCGCTCCTACGGGACGGTTGCCACCTTTGACCAACGGCTTTCAACAAATCTTCCTTTTTCTTTTCGCAGGCTTGACAAAAAGAGTATTTGCCGAACCTTCCGCTGGTGCCACCCTATGCCCATGTCATCTTTTTGCATCGTAAAAATTAAATGTTTAACTCTTTAATACTTAAAGTTATGGCAACTTCAACAAACAACACCAACTCTTTCAACCTCAGTGGCTTCGTAGCCGTCAACGCAAACATCCGCAACTTCGAGAAAAGCTCGGTTGCCCGTTTCCCCCTCTCCGTCAGCCGCACCGAGACCAACGGTGACGAGACCACCCGCAAGTCGGCCCTTGTAAACTGCGAGTGCTGGCGCAAGTCCGAGGAGGCATCGACCTTCGAGCTTCTCAAGAAAGGCAAGCTCGTCCAGGTTTCAGGATTCATCCGCCCGGAAGAATGGACATCGGAGGACGGGGCCAAGCACAACCGCATCGTCTTCGTCGCCACATCCGTCAGCGAACTGTCCACCGAAAAGAAGACCGACGGGAAAAAGCCGGCGAAAGGCAAGGCATCCAAAAAGAAAGCGGCATGACGCCATCATTCCTCTCGTATCAAAAGGCGGCCACGGCCGTCTTTTCTTTTACTCACGGATAAGTGTCCAAGCCCTTTATAATCCTGCGGATCCGGCATACCTGTCACCCACAGCCATTTGTACGGACATGATAACCGTTTATACCACATTGCCATTCATCCGGCGGTCGCCCACACCTGTTTTCTGCGGCGAAGGTGAAGGTGGCAGGGCAAACATCAAGGCACACTCCGTTCTGAAGGCCTTGCCTAATTCCCCTTATGGCCACCATCCTGTGATGCCGAAGAAAACAGGAGCGGCCGACCCGCAAGCCCGGTTAAGGCAGGGAAAAGACGCTCCATAAGTCTAACAGTCAAACATAAACGAAAATGGAAAAAGACATTGAGAAAATCCCTACTTACGCATTGCCCTATCTGGTGAACGGTGATGCCACTAACCTTGAAAAGGACGAGATCAGGCAGATAGACGAAATCTGCCGTGAACAGGGCATCGAGCTTGTTGTCCCAATCAGTGACAGCGTGGAAGGCGGAGCCGGGCCTTATTTCAGCAGCACACCGATGTTCGGCAAACCGACAGAAGTGGAGGACTGCATCATCATTCATCAAAAAAAGGATTAGAGCCATGTATGTAATCACACATAAAGATACCGCGAAAGGAAGCAGGCCTGAAAACAGCATTGCCGCCATGGATGAAATCAGGCAGGATGGCAAGACCGTCCTGTCAAGCGATGACGGTGTTTCGATTCCGGTGATATTCCGCAATCTCAGCGGCAGGAACTTTTCAGGAAAGGAATACCGTGATTATCTCAAAAACATTGCATACGCGGATATGGGATTCGTCCCCGGCACAATCACGTTATGGCATGACGGATTGCCGGTTGCTGAAGCCGAACTAAAAAGTTAAATGATTAATAACGACAAGATGATGGAAAAAGAAAAACTGACTGCACATGACGAGGAACTGATTGAACTCGCATACTCCACCACCTACCGGAGCAGCATCCGCAGAATGATACGGGAAGCGGACACGGAGCGGTGCCGTGAAATCCTGCGGCTCATACTGAATGACGATGACGCGAGTTGGGAAGATTGAGCGTGGCAAAGGGGACTGCTGACATCCGGCAGTCCCTTTCCATGTGTAAGAAATAACTGCGACGTGCATTGTCCCTTGAACTTTCCTTTTATAGGTTTTCATCGTTGCCGGCGGATCGCTGGACACCCGCGATGCCTG
The DNA here is from genome assembly GCA_963588475.1 of Oscillospiraceae bacterium. Lineage (GTDB taxonomy): Bacteria > Bacteroidota > Bacteroidia > Bacteroidales > Bacteroidaceae > Prevotella. The sequence continues at coordinate 6,132 of CAVAHD010000015.1, forward strand.
GCTCGCCGACACCCCGCGTTCCGTTCCAGTCCGGGCGGCCTCCGGCGCAGGGCGAGCGTGGGCCGGCAGAGTGTGTCATGCTTCCACACACAGCCTGTCGGTGACACCCACGGTTCGCTCTTCACCCCGACTTCCACCGCACTCCGGGCTGCCGTGCCTCTGCTGCGGCCGGTCCCGCGATTTCTGCCGATTCCTCTTATAGCACAACATCCCCCTTTATAACGAAGACCGTCCGGCTTGGCCGATTCTCCTTTTTACTGTTTTCATCAACGCCGGCGGACTGCAGGACACCCGCGATGCCGGGCTCGCCGACACCCTGCGTTCCGTTCCTGTCCGGGCGGCCTCCGGCGCTGGGCGAGCGTGGGCCGGCAGAGTGTGTCATGTTTCCACACCCAGCCTGTCGGTGACACCCACGGTTCGCTCTTCACCCCGACTTCCACCGCACTCCGGGCTGCCGTGCCTCTGCTGCGGCCGGTCCCGCGATTTCTGCCGATTCCTCTTATAGCACAACATCCCCCTTTATAACGAAGACCGTCCGGCTTGGCCGATTCTCCTTTTTACTGTTTTCATCAACGCCGGCGGACTGCAGGACACCCGCGATGCCGGGCTCGCCGACACCCTGCGTTCCGTTCCTGTCCGGGCGGCCTCCGGCGCTGGGCGAGCGTGGGCCGGCAGAGTGTGTCATGCTTCCACACCCAGCCTGTCGGTGACACCCACGGTTCGCTCTTCACCTCGACTTCCACCGCACTCCGGGCTGCCGTGCCTCTGCTGCGGCCGGTCCCACGATTTCCGCCACTTCCTCTTATATGCCGACCTTTTATAAGAATTATCCCCCGGTTATAGAAAAACTCTTTCTGTCCGGAACCGTCACTCCCGGTGGTTATCGGCGCGAAGTTCGGCATCTGGGCTTATAAGCCAAGGTTACACGGAGTTTCCGCGAGATTTTACAGACAGGCGGTAAAATCATCTTGAAAACCTTGTCCCTAAAGCCTCTTGGATGCCCCTGTGTTGCGCAGATAACCACCTCGCGGACGGCTCCGGAAGGAGCAGGAAGTGAGGGAAGAAATTAATCTTCAACATTAAGGTCAGATATGAGATACGACAAGAAAAAGGCATTGGCCGACAACGTGAACGCCATAGAGACAGCCTTGGCGGTTTACAGTCAGGGCAGACAGGCTACTGACAGCGAGAAAAAGACACTATCCCTTTATTCGGGTTTCGGTGGCATCAAGGAGGTACTGAACATCGGCACGGACAAGCCCATGCCCGACGGCATGGCAGAGCCTATGAAGCGGCTGCAGGAAATCCTGTTTGCTTTTGCAAAGTCCGACATTACGGATTACAAAGCCCTCATTGACAGCATAAAGTCATCCGTGCTGACGGCGTTCTACACTCCGCAGTTCATCATCGACACCGTGACGGCACAGATACACACCACATTCAAAGACAACTGTATGCGTATGCGCACTTTCCTTGAGCCGAGCGCAGGGATTGGCGGCTTTCTGAAGACCGCCATGCAGGGAACAAGGGCATACGCTTTTGAGAAAGACCCCGTGACAGGGCTTATCCTCTCGCTTCTCAACGACAAGGCGACCACGGTCACGGCAGGATTTGAGGCTATCGGGGAACAAGACATACAGGATAAGGGATTTGATGTCATAGCCTCAAACATTCCGTTCGGGAACTTCCGTGTGTTCGATGCGGATATGTGGAAAAAGGGCGGCATATACGAGCAATCCACCAAGACCATACACAACTACTTTTTCATAAAGTCCATGGAACTGCTCAACGAGGGCGGCATACTCGCTTTTGTGACCTCAAGGGGAATAGCCGACACTCCCGGCAACAAGTTCGTGCGCGAGTACCTTGTGAACCATGCAGACCTCATAACCGCATTACGGCTTCCCGACAACATCTTCATGGAGACAGGCGGCATAGAGGTAGGCACAGACCTGTTGGTGTTCCAGAAGCACACAAGGAAAACCACGCTGTCGCAGCGTGAGAGGCTGTTTGTCCAGACCGCCAAGGAAAGCGGTGCGGACGGCATTGTGACGGAATATGCCAACAAACTTTTCATGCAGCCCAAGACGGCACTTGCCACCGACAGCCGCATTTCCATGAACCAGTTTGGCAAGTATGTGAGGAAATACCGGTGGCAGGGCGAGGAAGCGATGATGCGTCAATACTTCTCCGCACTGCTCAAAATGGACTTCAGCCGTTTCTATCACAAAAGCCTTTTCGTAAACGGCGGACAGGACACCGTACAGGGGCAGATGCCGCTCCTTGACCTTTTCGGCGAGGAAATAACCGCCAAGCCCAAGGACATGGGAAAACGTGCATACACCGACAAAATGCAGTGGTGGATGAAAGATGGCGCAATGGTGATGTTCGAGGGACAGCTCGGCAACCTCAAGATGCGCAGGTCAAGCCGTTATGCCGATGTAGCGGTGGATTTCGTGCCTATGGCTGATATAGAAGCGGCGAAAGAAAGGGCAAACGACTATTTCCCTATCCGTGAGACCTATCTTGATCTGTCAAGCAAGGAGCGTGAGGAAGAACAGGAACACCCCGAATTGAGGGAAAGTCTTAATGCGCTATATGACAAGTTCGTAGCCAAGTGGGGATATTTCCATGACAACGACAACAAGGAGTTTATCATGCTTGACAGCCTCGGTGTAGAGGTGTTCACTATTGAAATGCAGTCGGGCGATACCATAGGCAAGGCTGACATCATGCGTGAGCCGGTGGCGTTCAAGAAGATAGACACCATGACCGTGCTTTCCCCAATGGAAGCGTTGGCGACAAGCCTCAATTTTTACGGCAAGGTGGATATGCCGTTTATCGCCCAAAGCTCGGACAGGAGCGAGACGGAAGCCATAGACGACCTAAAGGACGAGATATTCTACAACCCCATATCGGGAGAGTGGGAGCATAAAGGGAAATTCATTGCCGGGAATGTCGTAGCCAAATACAAGGAAATCATGTCGCTGATGCAGGAACTTGACGGAAGCGAAAAGGACTATACGGAAGCCTCGCTGAAAGCGCTTGAAGAAGCGACACCCGAAGCCATACCATACGAGGAACTTGACATAAACATGGGCGAGCGTTGGATTGCCCCAAGCCTGTACGCCGCTTTTGCAACGGAACTTTTCGAGACTGACACGACGGTCATGTATTTCGATGTAAACGACACCTACGTTGTTTCCTTGCAGGGATATTCGGCAGTGGCCTATCACACCTATTCAGTACGCAACTACAACGGCGAGGACTTGTTTGTTCACGCCCTGCAGGACACCGTGCCGGAAATCACGAAAGAGGTGTACCGTAACGGCGACAAGGTGCGTGTGCCTGACGAGGAAGCCATGCAGGAAGCGGCGACCAAGATACAGGAAATCAGAGGCAAGTTCAACGCATGGCTCGACATCCAGCCCATAGAGGTGCGCGATGACCTTGTGAGAGCCTACAACGAGCGGTTCAACTGCTATGTGCGTCCGCATTATGACGGCTCGGCGCAGACATTCCCCGGACTGTCCTTTGAGCAGTTCCCCTACGATGAACTCTATCCGTCACAAAAGGATGCCATTTGGATGATTAAGCAGAACGGCGGCGGTATCTGCTGGCACGAGGTAGGCACGGGAAAGACCATGATAATGTGTGTGGCGGCTTACGAAATGAAGCGTCTCGGACTGGTGAAGAAGCCGATGATAATAGGGCTGAAAGCCAACGTGCATGAGATAGCCGACACGTTCAGAAAGGCTTATCCATCGGCGAAGATACTCTATCCCGGCAAGGAGGATTTCACTCCTGCAAACCGCAAGGAGGTGTTTTCAAAAATCCAAAATAATAATTGGGACTGTATCATCCTGACACATGACCAGTTCGCCAAGATACCGCAGTCCGACGAGACGATGCTCGAGATTTTCTCGGAAGAGCTGCAGGACGTTGAACGCTGCCTTGAGGTGCTGGAGGAAAGCACCATGCGCTACCGTAGCGGCAGGATGCAGAGCGGACTGGAGAAACGGCAGGAAAACATGAAGGCAAAACTCGCCGCCCTCCGAATGAGCATAAACGAGCATAAGGATGACACGGTGGATTTCCATACCATGGGAATAGACCATATTTTCGTGGACGAATCGCATATTTTCAAGAACGCTATGTTCCAGACACGCCACACGAGGGTTGCGGGCATCGGAAACACACGAGGCTCGCAAAGGGCGATGAACCTGCTTTTTGCCATACGCGACATTCAGAAGCGGACAGGGCGCGATTTGGGTGCCACTTTCCTGTCGGGAACTGTCATTGTCAATGCCCTTACGGAGCTTTATGTGATGTTCAAGTACCTGCGTCCGGCAGAACTGAAAAGGCAGAGGATTAGCTGCTTTGACGCATGGGCGGCAATATTCACCAAGAAATGCGCCGACTACGAGCTTAATGTGACAGGAAGCATCAAGCGCAAAGAACGCTTCCGCACGTATATCAAAGTGCCGGAACTCGCCGCTTTCCTGCGTGAGATAACGGACTACCGCACCGCCGACATGATTAACCTTGACGTGCCGGAGAAAAACGTGCGCTTCCTTTCCCATGCCCCGACAATCGCGCAGGAGGAAATGATAGAAAGGCTTGTGTCATTCGCCAATTCCGGAAATTGGGAGGATTTGGGGCTTGACACGCCGCAGCCGGACAACCTCGACAAGGCGAAAATGCTCATTGCTACCAACGTGGCACGAAAGATGGCTCTCGACATGAGACTGCTCGGCGACAAGTTCCTTGACGATGAAAACAACAAGGCTTCCATCTGCGCAAGGACGGTCTATGACTATTATGTACGTTCCAACGCAAACCGTGGCACACAGTTCGTGTTCAGCGACCTTTCCACCTACAAGCCCAATGAGTGGAATGTTTATAGCGACATAAAAGAGAAACTGGTACGGCTCGGCATCCCTGCAAACGAGATACAGTTTATCCAGTGCGCCACAACCGAGAGAGCGAGGAAGAAGCTGTTTGCCGACATGAACGCAGGCAGGGTGCGTGTGCTTTTCGGCTCGACATCCATGTTGGGCACAGGGGTAAACGCCCAACAAAGGGCTGTGGCGGTGCATCATTTGGAGATTCCCTGGAGACCTGCCGACATGGAGCAACGCAACGGCAGGGCTGTCCGCAAGGGCAACACCGTGAAGTTGTGGGGCGGCAATACCGTGGATGTGGTTATCTACGGCACGGAAAAGACACTTGACGCCTACAAGTTCAACCTATTGAAGAACAAGCAGATGTTTATCAATCAGATAAACAACGGCACAATCGCAGTGCGCCGCATCGACGAGGACAGCATGGATGAGGACAACGGCATGAACTTCGCGGAGTTCGTGGCAATCCTTTCGGGAAACACCGACCTGCTGAACAAGGCGAAGCTCGACAACAAAATCATGCAGCTTGAAAAAGAACTTGCCATATTCAGAAAAGAGCGAGGACGTGCGGAGCGCAAGATTGCGCAGAACGGACAGGATATCGAAAAGGTGGCATCCGCAGTACGTCGCATGGAAGATGACCTTGAATATATGGCGTCATACACAGGCGACAAGATTGTTTCCCTGCTTTCCTCTGGCGAGGACACGGCGGAAAAGACCGGGCGCGAGCTTCACAGGATAGCCAAGACATACCGTAACAGTGCCTACACCGTCATAGGCTCTTACATGGGGCTTGACCTGCTTGTTAAAAGCGAGTATAACCTTGACGGTTCGTTTGACCGCAACACTTTCTTTGTCGAGGGGAAAAGCGGTCTGAAATACCGTTACGGAATTTCCGGCGCACTGCCGCTGGGATTTGCCGACACCGCACTCTATCCGCAGGCCACGCTTGACAAACTGCCCTCTGTCATAAAGCAGCAGCGTGAGCGCATGGCTAAACTTGAGAGCGAGCTTCCCACATTGCAGGCCATCGTCAACCGCACATGGGGCAGACAGGACGAGCTGGACACCTTGAAAAAGGAATGTGACACGTTGAAAAAGCGGATTGACGAGAGCCTTAGGGAGAACAGGCCGGAACAGGAAGATACGGAAACGGAAACCGCCCCGATGCACGACAGGAGGGCGACCGATTACGCAGCCTGACCCACGGCACAATGTCTGACCTTTCCCCCTGCCTGGTTGTGATAACCGGGCAGGGGGATTTCCTATCCGCATGATGCAGACAACATCCCATGCGTCGGCATCCTGTTTTATATGTCCATCAGCAGAGACCCTGTTATATCCCGGCGGCTGCCATTTATAGCCCGGGAACATTCACGCTTATACGGAAATACGCATCCGTTATATGCCGAAACGGTTATGCCTTTTTTATAAAAATGATGCTGTCATGTCTGCCAATCCGATATGGTTTCCAGATGCGAAATTGGTGCATCCATGCAATCCACTGCGGTTTGAAGTGCATTCCACATTGAAACCTTCCTGCCGGCGAGCGTATTTCAAAATGGAAAACCTGTGGATGGCAAAGGCGGATGCACCGGGAGGCATCCGAAAACCCGTAATCGGATCCGGCAACGATTCCGAAAAAAGGGAAAATGTCAAACCGAACAAAGGAAAATTTTATGGCAGGACAAAATCAGACCATGCACGAAGCGGAAGCGTATCTCCGCAACACGGAAAACCCCACATCATTATATGTAATGATTGACGGCAAGCGCAGAAAACTGTTCATCAACCGCAAAGAAAATGCAATCGGCATCATCGCAAAGGGTAAACGCATACGCGGCTATCTGTTCAACGACTGGAACGCCATCGAGAAAGTCCTCTATCCGCAAACGGACAATGCGGATGCCGACCGCAGACTTGTACTGAAATACCAGCGGCTTGCCAAAACAGCCACGTTCAAAAGCGACTGGCTCAAGCGCATCGCTGCCGCCGACCCCGAAAAATCCCCATACGAGAACCGCATCACGACTGGTACGGCGATAGACGGCAAGTGCATAAGGCTCCGCACGTTGGAAAAATACTGCGGAAGCGGAGTGATGAGCCGTTTCATGGATGCGGTCAGAAACGGTGAAAGCTACCACTCCGCCCGTTTTGGGTACTGCGGCTACGACGGGACATTATGGTGTGAACCACGAGAGGACGGTATGATTTCCGCCGGTTTCAGCAAGGAATACCACGGGACAGGTAACGGCTACTATTATCTCCTTGTCAATGATGAGACGCTGATAGGCTACGATGTGGACTGACCCACAGCCGGATATTGCCATGAGGGGCTATAAAATACCTCATGGCTGCCTTGTGCCGTTTTCCCATTTATACTCACACCGCCGGTACTCCTTTTATACAGTGGAGAATCCATCCGGATATTTCCAACCGGTCAAGAATACCTGTTGTATATAAAGACACCTGTTATACCAATCTTATCCGAGACAGTCCTTTCTGAAGACAGCCCGGTCGTGGTTTGCGGCGCGAAGTTCGGCATCCGGGAGCGACGGGCAAGGTCATGCGCTGTTTCGGCGAGATTTTGCAGCATGGATGAAAAATCATCTTGAAAACCTTGCCTTTCGCCCCTTTGCGATGCCATGTAATGCGCAGACAAACCCCTCGCGGATGGCTTCGGAAAGAAGAATCCAGGATAGGGAAAATTAAAATCAAAACAAATTTCAGATATGCGAACAAAAAGAATGACACAGGAACAAGGCAGGAGATGCGGCATCAGCCGTTTCCCAAACTTCCACCGCACAGGCTCGATAAGGGGCATGAAGAAACTCTGTTACGGCGATGACGCTCTTCTCGTAAGATGCGGCCAATATATCTATAATGTGACAAGCGAACCGTCAATATACAATCAGGCAACAATATAACACGATACGGACATGAAACAGATAATATGGTCAAGCGAATATCTATTTGATGACAAGGCCAGGGAGGAATACGAGAACTCGCAGCGTGACATACTCGGTGATGACGATTACGAAGTCAGCGATGCGGAATGGGCAGAGGTTGTCAATGGCAATCTGTCGGACGAGCGCATGAACCTTGACAGGCGGATTGAGGGCGTTGTCATGGCATTTGCCGACCTCGGTCTCTGGAACGGCAGACGGCAGGGCTACAAGATACTCGGGCATAACGTCAACGGCATATTCAACGTGTCGGAAGATGATAACGAATGGTACGGTGACGGCTTCAATATCCGTAGCAGCCTCTCGCACCATGACGGCACCCACCATGTGCTTTACCGTGTGGCGAAAGACATTGACGAGGCGGAACGCATAGGGGAACTGATTTACAACCGTGAAATAGACGAAGCCGGCTTCCGCAAGAAGACACGTTCGCTCTATCCTTATGTGGCGGAGATTTACGGATGGAAAACCGGACGGTTCGGAACGGCTTTCAATAAAGCGGTGTGACCGGTGACAGGCTCCGACATGGAGACTGCCCCACAGACGGTGTTTCCATGAGGGATTGCGAAACCCCTCATGGGAGCCGTGTGCCGTCTCTTCCTTTTACAGCCGGATTCCCTTTTATACGGGATAGCTCCTTTTATGGCGCAGGCTTCTCCCACCCGGTAAATGCGGAATGTCTGCAATATTTCCAGCCACAAAACATCAGGAGTGGGACCCGGATATCCGGGCATCACGCTTCTTTTTGTCTTTTCGCAGGAAATCTTGTGACAAAACATGACACTTGCCGTATCTGCCGTAAGGCAAACGGCAACAGTCATTCTCGTTTTGTCTGACAGACCATTGTTTGCCCGCCCAAGCCTGCGCCGGTCAGAACGGCCATGCGGCCGATCCCCCGTTTTTAACCTGCGGATATTCCTTGAAACGCCATACATCATGCCACTTTTAGCAAATAAACTCCTCTTGTATGATTGACGGGGTTCTATCCGGCCGGCAGTTGCGGCCGGTGTTTTTTTCGCTGCAAAGTTAGTGTGTGCCGAATGGACATCAAGCACCGCTTCCGCTAATCCGCCAGAAAATAACGGCAGCCTTCCGTTGATTCCGTGAATCAAGGTATTCCATGATTTTCAGCCTGATTTGCCTGCCTAACCATTCTCCGTTACACACACTGTCGTGATTGCATGAAAAAATCCTCCCGACCGATAAGCCGACGGCTCAGGACGGACAGGGAAATAAAAATTCAAATTTAAAATATCTCGAATATGAAAAGTACAGAACGCTTCAAAGAGACAATCAAAGCCTATCTTGACAAGATGGCCGTGACAGACGAGTTATTCCGTGTGAAATACGAGGCAACGACACGCACGATTGACGATGTGGTGACTTATATCCTCAATCAGGTAAAGGCTTCGGGGTGCTGCGGTTTCTCGGACGATGAGATATACTCCATGGCAGTCCATGTCATTGATGAGCCTGACATGGAAATCGGCAAGCCCCTTGACTGCAATATGGTGGTGAACCACCATGTCGAACTGACCGAGGAAGAAAAAGCCGAGCAAAAGGCCATTGCGCTGAAACGCTTTCAAGAGGATGAACTGCGCAGACTGCATAACGCACACAGCAAGCCAAAGACGGTAAAGCCACAGCCTGCCAAACAACCCGAACTCTCACTTTTTGACTTTGAAGCCTTATGAAACCACGCACGGCGTTCCAACGCAGGGTAACGGAGGCAAGCAAGCGTCTGAAACCGTTGCCCGAAGCACAGGAGAAATGGGCGCAGAGAAAAATCGCATCGCATTTCTCGTTCCGAACCAAAGGACATATCAATGTCTGTTCCGAATGTGGGGCAAAATTCGACAATGACAGCAAAGGCAAGTCCGTAACCTGTCCCGAATGTGGCTCAAGACTTGAAATCCGCGACACCTTGAAAAGAACAGGCAGAGAAAAACAGGTGTTCAGCATCCTTGAAACCGTTGACGGACTGCAGGTACAGCGCATCTATATGCTTCATTCCTGCTACCGCAGGAGGCACAAGGCGGAACATGAGGCAGTGGAAATCATACGCAGGTGGTATGACAATAAAGGCCGATGTGCCGTTGAAGCAAGACAGAGGGAAAGAGGATATTATGTTGATTTGTTCCGATATTCAACTGCTGTTGAACTTAAACACGACTGCTATGTTTATCAGAGGCTTGCCAACTCGTATGTCGCTATAGGGGCAAAGATACTGCCGTATTTCCGCAAGAGGGGCGTCAAAGGCCGTTTCCCCGATGTAAGCCCCGACAAGCTGTTCAACGGACTGGTTACAGACCCTCGCATTGAGACCATACTGAAATCCGGGAATACCGAATGTCTTGCCTACTTCCTTGACCGCCCCCAGGAATTGAATAAAGTGTGGAACTCTTACAAAATCGCCATGCGCAACGGCTACCGCATTTCCGATATCTCGCTATGGGCTGACCTTGTGCAAGCCCTTGAATATTGTGGCAGGGATATTCACAACGCACATTATGTCTGTCCCGGCAACCTCAAGGAGACACACGACTATTGGACTAACCGCAAAGCACAAGCCATGGAAAAAGAGCGTACACGAATGGAGTTGGAAAAGGCGATGAAACGAGAAGCCGACTTTATAAGGCTCAAATCCAAATTCTTTGACCTCACGATTTCAGACGGCACGATTGATATTGTCGTGCTGGACAGCATAAAGGCATTCAAAGAGGAGGGCGATACCATGCACCATTGCGTGTTTTCCAATTCATATTACGACCGCCCCGACAGTCTTGTGATGTCGGCACGGATTGAGGGGAAACGCATTGAGACTATAGAATTTTCCCTGACCGATATGAAAATACTGCAAAGCAGGGCTGTCTGCAACGGCATATCGGAGTACCACGACCGCATCATCAACCTGCTCAACTCAAATCTTCATCAGATAGCAATGCGCAATACGGCATGAAGCCGTATTGTGTCTTGCAGGGAAGAGACAATCCTGCCATACACTCAGGCAGGGCATCCGGCGATACACCGTTTTATAAAGCCGGAGCTTACCCGGCAGGAACCATGTTCCCTTTTTACATTCCCCGTGCCGGAAAGCCATGGAATCCCTGTTTTACACGGCCGCCCCCCTTTTATAAATTCCCGATCATTCGGTTGGCCGGCCTCAGACAATTATTTTACCGCGAAGTTAAGTCCGTCCTGCAACCGTCAAGGCCATGCCTGCCGGTGGCATCCGAAAATCTTCCTCCTGCGGAGAGTATTTTCGTGCCAGCCTTGCCTATATGCGGTTCGTCCGCTTCATAATGCAGTAAAAAAATTCCCCTGAGTCCGGGACACACCGGAAGAAAGGGAAAAGTCAAACTTAAAAACATCGAGAATATGAACGAAAATGCCAGAAAGGAACAGGAGCTTGCAAGACAGGTGGAAGCGGCTCTCAACTCCTACAGTTTCAACCCAAAGCTGTTCGCGGCGGCCATCCCCACGATGCACCGCACGTTGCAGCAGTCGCTGTGGCGGCTCATCAAGGAATGTGTCAAGGTCATCGCTGACGAGAACACAGGACACGATGACCGCAACAGGGCTTCACACATGGAAGCGAAGGAAATGCTTGAATACTTAAAACTTCACGGACGGCATATACCGTTTGTCTAAAAACGTATGGATATGGAACAGAAATTTTATCTGCTTGCGACACTTATTGAAATGCAGGACTGCGTTTCTGACGGACACGCCCTGTATCGTTCACTTGACGATGCGATGAAGGCATTTGAAAAGGAGATTGCCGAATGCCAAGAGAACTTCAACGAGCGGTACGGCAGCGCACTGATAGACCTGCCACGGTGCAGGGAGTGGAGAACGGAGGACGGTTACGGCTATACGGTGACAGTCGAAGAAATCATACCGCTATGAGACAGCCGACCCGCAACTACATCAACAGACTGATTGGCCGCATAACAACGGCCTGTCAGTCAAACAACGACAGCTTCACATACTACAGGCATCTTGTGGAACTGCAGAGCGGCACAAACGGCTACGTTTCAGTGACATTGTACAAAACCGGAAACCGGTATGACGGAGAACTCGCGGATTTCAGCTTCGACTATTGGACGCTTGAGCTGCACTTTGTCAGTACGGTGGGAAAGGCTATGACGGAAAGCATCATCAATGCCTTCAGGCGTTTCTATGCACCCCGAAATATCCGCGTATCATACGACAAATACGAATATGAGGACGAGGACACGACCTATGAGTATGACGAGACAGACCGGGACAAGCCGCCTGTAAAACGGCTCAATAAATAATATTAACAATCAATAAACAAAAGGATTATGACTTTCAATTACAACAAGGAGGACAAGACACCCATGTCATTGGTGCTTGAGAACGGCATTACAGCCGAGGGCGAGTTTATCGACTTGAGAATAGCCGTGGATACCCTGCCCAAAGGGAAGCAATGGTATCAGATACGCCACTGTGACGATGACGGTTCAGAGCCTGCATCCCTGAAAAGGGGGTGCGTGGCGGTAAACTTTTTCGGCACGTTCATCTGTGACCCGATAGCCGGAATGAATGACGGTGACGAAGTGGAGATAAGAGAATGGGGCTTTGATTAATGCCCCACTGACAACTTAAAATCAAGGATATATGAAGATAAAGAATTTTGCGACATTCGGGCTGTTCGTTGACGGCGATATGATGGACAGCGGAAGCATACACGCCATGGAGAACGAGGCGACACGGAGAATCTTGAGCGGACAGTCGGAAACCGCACACATATCCGTCTTTGGCTTCGACGGTGACAGGGTCATAGAGAGAACGCCTGTCCTGGCCCTCCGCAGGAACAATGACGACATCATCATCGCCAATATGCTGCTGCCCGACAGCTCCGAAAGTGTCAGGAAAAACCGCACATTGATTGAGATAAAGGATGTTGTCGATGAAATCATGGAGTGCGACAGTCTGGTTGACCGTACCGAATTTGACACGGTACGGTGCAACATCGGCAGTGGAATACTCTGGACATGCGACCTTGAAAAACTTGAGCGGCATTTCGAGATAAAGGGCGTTATCGCCGAGGGCGACAACATAGCCATACTTATCCGAGATTACCAACTTTGACCTTTCTCCCTTTGCTTCCCGACCGGAACAAAGGGAGTTTTTCCTTTTTACAACGCAGGGGCATAATCCCTTTATATTACAGCGCATCGCTGTCCAACCTGTTTTATCACACCTTTTTTATCCGTCGTATCTGACTGTTATAGATCTCTGCAATGATTTCACACCTGCCGCCCTGCCTCTGCGGATTATTTCTGCAAAGGTAGCGGCAGACCCTGCAAACGGAAAATCCCGGACGGCGGAGCCTTATGGAAAATCTTCCTCCATGCCCATGGAGTGTATTTTCCATCCTTGATTTGCCTTATTGCGGCCATGCCCCTTTGCCGGCAGAAAAATCCCTCACGGCAAGCCGGAAGGCTTCCGAACATAGGGAACAATCAATTAATCAAAAAATTCAGATTATGGCAAAGGAAATTGACGAGAAAATCAAAAGACAGCTGGAAAAGAAGATGACATTTTTCCTTAAATACTTTCCCGTGCGTATAAAGAACGTGGGCGAGGACGCTGTGGAAGCACGCAAACTTGTATGGGCTTTCAAGGATGCGGAGGACGGAGCATGTGAAAAAGTGGCACGAATGACTGCAGACCACATCAATAAGGAGTATGGAGGGAGAGCCAAGGACATTGTGTTTGTCTGTGTCCCTGCAAGCACGCAGGAACAGAACGAGAGCCGTTACAGACGGTTCTGTGAGAGGGTCAACGAACTGACAGGCATCCGCAACGGCTTTCCGCACGTGAGAATATCGAGTGACAGGCTCGCAGTGCATGAACACCGCCATGACAAGACTGTCCGCACGGCACAAGTGATAGAGTTTGATGATGATTATTTTTACGGAAAGGATGTGGTGGTCATGGATGACGTCATCTCCACCGGCATGAGCTACGCATTGTTCGCCAATCAGCTTGAAGCGTTCGGGGCAAACGTGCTGGGCGGCATATTCCTCGGACGCACACATTACCGCTATGGAAAATAATGCAAATCCAACAGCCATCAACAGGCGGTGTTCCGCAGCCTTTACGGGACACCGCTCATTACCTTGTGGAGAGACTGCAAGCGTAAAGGCCGCATTGACGGAGATTATAAGGAAATGGCATGGAGAGGGCATCACCAACTATCTGTGCGGCATGGCGTTGGGTTTCGACCTTTTGACCGCCGAATGTGTGCTACAGGCAAAAAGGAAATTCAACGACATCACGCTTACAACCGTCATACCATTCCGCAACCAGTGCGGAATGTGGAACTTTAGAGACCGCCAACGCTACCATGCCGTATTACGGCAGGCGGATTTCCGCGTGGTGCTGAGCGAAGAATATTACAAAGGCTGCCTGCTTGTGCGTAACGACTTCATGCTCAGCCATGCAAGCCGGATTGTGGCCTGTTATGATGGCAGGAGGCGTGGCGGCACTTTCTATACATGCAACAGGGCAAGACAAATGAACATCCCTGTCCTAAACCTGTATGGTTGCCTATAGCGGCGGCATACGTTGTGATGACACGCCTCGGGCGGCGGGACAAACCGCCGCCCTTTCACATCCTGCCCGCCATATTGACAGCGGAATCCTGTTTTACCCCGCAGGAGCCTGTTTTAACATAAATGCCCCGTTATACCCCTACGGAAATGCCCCATTTTCATATTTCACATCCCGAGACCCTGCACGGCTTCTTTCACGCCTGTCACCGGTTTGGTTTTTATCAATGCAAAGTTCGGCCATCCCGCTTGACGCGCCGGCTTGAAGTGCATTTCCTGCAAATTCTTCCTCCCGTGGAGAGTAATTGGCAGGAAAAGCCGCCGCTTGGAGCTGTACGGATGGCCATGTCAAGCATTATAAAACTCCAAAGCGGTTCCGGCAGGAAGGAACCGACGAAAGGGAAAATAAAAAAACATCAAATAATAAACTCATTAAAATTAAAAGATTTATGGAAACAGCAAACATGAAGTCAGCAACAGAGAGAAACATCACCATGGTGGCATTGACGGACATTCAGCCGAGCGGTTACAACCCACGCAAGAACTTTGACGAGGAAAGCCTCGCCGAACTCGCCGAAAGCATCCGTCAGCAGGGCGTGTTACAGCCTATCGGCATCCGTCCACTCGCCGAGACCGACCGTTACGAAATCGTGTTCGGAGAACGCAGATACCGTGCCTCACTCATGGCAGGATTGGCCGAAATCCCGGCTATCGTCATGGAAATCTCCAACGAGGAAGCCGAGGAAATGGCGGTGACGGAAAACCTGCAACGCAAGGATGTAACCCCCATAGAGGAAGCCAACGCCTATCAAAGGCTTATCGAAAGCGGTCGCCACGATGTACAGTCGTTGGCCGTGCAGTTCGGCAAGAACGAGAACTACATCCGCACCCGTCTGAAATTCGTCTCACTGATACCCGAAATCGCAAAGCTCCTTGAGCAGGACGAAATCAATGTCAGCGTAGCGAGTGAAATCTGCCGTTACGGTGAGGACATCCAGCGTGAAGTCTATGACAAGCACCTGAAAGAAGATTTGACATACAACAGTTGGCGAGGCATGAAAGCCTCCGATGTAGCGAAGAACATCGAACAGAAGTACACCACCGACCTAAGCCGTTACTCTTTCGACAAGACCCTTTGCCTATCGTGCCCCCACAACACCAACAACATGATGCTGTTCTGCTCGGGCGGTTGCGGAAACTGCTCCAACCGCACCTGCCTTGCCGAAATGAACGCCGCCTATCTCGCCGAGAAAGCCGTGCAGCTCGTGGAACAGTACCCCACCGTACCGCTGTGCCACCAAGAGTACAACTATAACGAAACGGCGGTTGAACGCCTTACCGCCATGGGCTATGAGGTCGAATGTCTCAAAACCTACGCAACCGCATACCCCGAAATGCCTGCCGCACCCGACAAGGAGGACTACGACACTACCGAGGAATACGAGGAGGCAAACAACATGTACAGGCAGGATGTCAGCGACTACATGGAGAGAACCAAGTCTATCCATGACCGAAGCGCAACAGGCGAGATAACCCTCTATCTCCGCATCGGGCAGACCGACATTGCACTCTGTTACTTGACGAATACCGCCACCAACGGAGAGACCGAGAAGCAGCTCACCCCTGTGGAGAAACTCGAAAAGCAGGATAAACGCAACGGCGAAATCGCCATCGAAAAGACCGTGGAAGATACCAAGAAGCGGATTTTGACGGTTGACATGTCGGAACGCAAGTTCGGTGCGGACGAGGACAGGATGATTTACTTCTTCCTGCTATCCTCACTGCGCAGGGAACACTTCGCCGCCGTAGGTGTCGAGTGCGAGGACGAATACCACCATCTCACGGACGAGGAGAAAATGCACATCATCGACAACCTCACGGCAAAGGAAAAGGCACTTATCCGCCGTGATTATCTGATTGCCAACTTCAAGGAAGCGCGAGGCAGCAACGCCACCGCCGCCCTCTTGCTCTGTTTCGCCGAGAAGCACATGCCCGAGGAACTCGCCGACATCCGTAGCGCACACAACGAAGTGTACGAGAAACGCCACCAGCGTATCGAGGAAAGGAAAGCAGTCCTGTCGGTACAGGAAAAGGCAAAGGAAGAAACGGATGGGCAGCCACAGGCGGAAGATGCAGCCTGAACAGGGTAATCTGTAATCCGAAACTCACAGGCAGGGTGGAGAAATCCGCCTTGCCTGTCTGTTTTTATACTTTATCCCACGCCACGCACCATTATCCGCATTTTTCTGACCGGCAACCGCATGACGGTCAGAAAGGCCGCTTCCGCTTTTAGGGCAGCACCGGCTGCCCGCCCCTTTTATCACAATGAACCGGAACCATTTGCCATACCTGAAGGCACATTCCTCTTTTACAGGCTTCCGTCCCCTTTTATAACGGATCCGTTTTCGGTATTCGCATATCCGCTTCCGGGCGGCTGATATGGATTCTGTCGCGAAGGTACATGCCATGCCGTTCCTTTCCGCAAGGTCATGCCGGACGGTTCACGGCAAAATCTCCATTTCACGCTTTGCGGAAATCGTATTTGGCCGTGAAACCTTGCGTAAGGAGCCATGCCACCTTGTGGGGCGACATAATCAAATCAGTCCCGGAAGTAGCGGACGCTATGAAAGGGAAAAACAACATTTACTCACTTAAACAATGGCGATATGACATTCAGAGAATTTATGCAGGAAAACGGCTACGAGTTACAGACGACTTTTTGGAGCGATTTCTCCATAGCGGACAGTTTCGGACTTCCGGCTGTCCGTGACACCTTCAGACGTGCGTTCGAGGAGTGGAAAGGGAATTACAAGTATCTTACGGAACTGGTATTGGTACTTAACCACAAGATATGGCAATACCATGAGACAAGGCCGGAGCTTGCGTCACTGTACCAGTCCCTTTGGGAACAGGCCGACCAATACGCGGCGGAAAATCTGAAGGATGACGAACTGGGCTATTTTTTAGACACGACGGATTAAATCTGAATATCGGCGAGAGTACAGGGATTTGTATGCCTGTGCTTTCGCTGATTGGCTCCAAAATCCAAAGGGAACTTCATCTGTAGTCCCCTTTATATTCATTCTTCCACCCTTGGCAGCCTTAGCACTTTTCTGGCCAGCGGTGCCAGAACCTATTTTACATTTTCTGCGGTCATGGTGTGACCTCCGTCAAATTCCTTGGCATGGATGTAGAAGCGGTCATAGACAGCGCGAAAATGCGCCAGCGTGTCCTGTGTGCCGAACAATCCATAGACATACCGCTTGTGGCGCGGCGTATAATCCGCAAACTGAATTGTCTCCATTGCCCTGAAATGCTCCACAAGCCTCTGTGTCACCTTGAACTCCTGCCGGTGGTCGGCACGCGGAGACTTGTACCGGTGCGTCCCGATTCTCGTTTGAAGGAACTCCGTCATAGCGAAGTACGGGTTTATGAGGATGACCTTCCTGTGCGCACTGACGAACATCCTTGCATAAAAACCGCCGCAGCTGGATCCGACAAGCAGTTGCGGGCGGTGGATGCGGATTTCCCTTTCTATCAGGGCTACCGCCTCCTCTGGATAGGGCGGCAAGTCCGGGGCGATGACCTTTGCATCGCCCGCCAAAGCATCGCGCAACGCCAGTACCATATCGCAGCTTCCGCTTGAGGTGAACCCGTGCAGGAACAATATCTTCTTCATAAGACTTGGGAACCGGACTCTTGCCGGAAATATTCGTCAAGAACAATCAATCCACCCATTTGCCTCCTATTTCAGAAAAGAGGTCATTATCCGGATAATGGTAGTCCGCAATATCCCCAACGGGATGTATGCCCACAGACAGTGGCAGGTTGGCATACTCATCGGATATCTTGTTCAGCCTTCTCCTGCAACCGCCCATGACCATGTGCTCGTCGGAATACGGATGCTCCTTTTTCACTATGACATTCCCAAGGGATTCAACAGGTCTCCCGTCCAATATTTTCTCCACATAGGCCGTGACATGTTCCGGGAAAATGAATTCCCTGCCGTCTATTTTGGCGGCTTCTATAAGCAAGCCGAGATAATAGTCTCCGTCTGACAGGCACAGGTACAAGCCTTTGCTGTCCCTTCTATGCGAGTCCGTCATTGCCATTGACAGGCAACCGATACGGTTCTTCAGGCATTTGTCCCTGATTGCATACGGATCCCTGAAACTGTCCGTGTACAGGCTTATCTCCACGATGGACGGATAAACCGTGTGATTCCCAATCTTTATATGGTAGTTGTGCAGGAAATCGTATGCGAAACTGTATGCGACGTTATAATTGTCAACGCTCATTTCGGACACGAAAGTACCGATCATTTCCGAAAGCTGCCTGTCCGTGCGTGGAGATTCCGCCTCCCGTACAGACTTGCCCATCTCATACGCCTGCAGCAGTGCCGTATGTCCGGCGATATCACCTTTCTCACTGACACCGTCCGCAAAGACAACCCCGGCGAGACGGGCTTTCACAAAACAGTCCACCCATCCCTGCAGAGTTTTGACTGTCCCCTCCACAGTACCGGGCTCATATTCTGCCGCGCTTGCCAGCAAATAGACATCCCTGAAACGGTAGTCCGCCGCATACAGCGGGTTGGTGCGGTCCATCATTGTCTTCATCTGGCCGCTCACGCTGTAATAATATACCGGCGTGGCCCAGGCTATCACATCGGCATCGAGCATCTTTTCCCTGATAGCGTCCGCATCGTCACGGATGACACAGCGCAGTGTCTTCTGGCAGGCCAGACAGCCCCGGCAGAAGTTTATCTCTTTTCCAATAAGGCTGACAATCTCGACCTCGTTGCCTGCCTCTTGCGCCCCACGTGCGAACTCCGCCGCAAGCGAATCTGAATTGCCGCCCCTGTGCGGACTTGTAGTTATAACCAATATCTTCATCTTCGGTAACAATATTTATTATGATTGCGATTCCCCGTCCCCTTTCTTCTTCCTCGGTCCGAGCGGTCCTTTCCATCGTCCGCGGTCAAGCTGTACGTTGGCGTCGTTCAGGATGCGGAACACGCTGCTGCGGCTTCGGAATCCCGACTTCTCGAAAATCTCGTCGATGGGGAATCCTTCAAGGTACATGTTGACAACACGCCTGTTGCGCTCGGCACGGCCCATAGCCTTGTCGCTCATGCTCTCGATATGTTTCTTTATCCGGCTTATATGATGCGAGGACTTGCGGATGGCGTTGGCCTCCTTGGGGAGCAGGGCGATGGCCGTAAGCACGTCGCCGGTCTTCGTTTCCGGGAACAGCCCGTTGCCCGAATCTATCCGGTCATGTATGGAGACAAGCCTTATGTTCTTCACGCGGCAGAACTCCAGAAAGAAGACGAGCTGCCTCGCACCTCGCAACGCATTTGACAGTTTGGGGATGACGACCGTATCCCCGAACTGCACACGCGCCATGAGGCTGTCCCATTGCGTCCTCGCCTTATCCGGCGACAGCAGCTCCTCACGCACAATCTCCACACAGCCGAAGTCCTCCATCCATTCGCTGTCGGCCGAGAAGTCGTCGTAGCCGGGAGCCGTCATTATATATCCTATCTTTGCCATTGTTTGAAAGAGTATGATTCAGAGTGCAAAATTAGCCAAATAATCCAACAATCAATCAAACTCTCCGGAAAAACAGACCTTACGTCACCATTTTTATGATTATTTACCAAATAAGGCCTTTGATGAAACAATCTGTATGGCGGTCACAGAAGATTGTCTGACTGCTCCGGCAGATTTGCCGCAGCAAAAACACAGTATGATTTATGTGTCTTTTGGTTCTGTCTTTCAGTGTCTTTGCCTTACAACTCCAAGAGTTGCAGATATTTGTGAAAATCATATCCAGAGTATGATATTTCAAATTAATATAAATAAAAATGCGATTGTACTTTTATATCAGAATTATACTCTAATTTCGCAGCGTCAAACAATCGCTCATGCGAGAAAAACAGATATTGATATGACTGATTATCCGTCAAAGAAGACAATGTCGCGGCAGATTGCCGCCTTGCTGCCGGTGTTGATACTGGCTCTGTCGCTCTCCGCCTGTGGGGGTGGGGAATCCGGGGCAAAAAGTTTTCCCGGTGCCGATGCCGCGCTGGAAGATTACGAATCCTTCCTGCGCTCCGTATCCAAACGAAAGGCTCTCTCGACCACGGAGCTTGCCTCCTCCGTACTGGAGTGGAAAGCCCTTGACGATTCGGTGAGTGCCGCCATGTTCCGTGACAGCGTGCACAAGGACCGTGCGGCTGTCGATTCGACATACCTCACCCTGCGTGATTCAATCACGGACAGACTGGCCTCGCTCGCCGGCAGCCGCAAACGCTCGTTCCGGGATTATCTTGACTTCGCGCTGGCGGTAAACAGACCGGGACTCGACTCGCTCTCCAGACAGTTCATGATGTCGGCGCACCGGTTCTATGCCTCGATGGATTCCGTCCCCGTATTCGGGCTGGACAATGTCTCCACCATACGCAGGTATGAGGACATCCTCGACGATGCCGCACGGCGTGGATTCCGGGACAGGCGTGACCTGTTCACGTTCCTGCGCGACGAGGACAGGGCGTTCCGCTCGTTCCTCGGCCACCTGCCGACACTCGGCGACATCCCGCTCGCCAAAGTCCGTGACGGCTCGTCCGCACTGATGAGGGAGATGACCGGGCTGTGCCGTGGGGATAATCCGGCATTCACGACCTCGGAAGTCGTGATACTGCTGACGATGCGCAACAACCGGCGTCTGCTGCAGAACGCCCTGCAATGTGTAAATGACATCAACAACCGCAAGGTCAAGGGCGGCGACCAGGCTGCGGCCTATCTGTGGATGCTGCTCCAGCCCTGGATATCGTTCGACGGCTTCGCCCTCTCGCTTATGAGCGACGCGCAGAAAGACACATTGCGGACACTGGCCGCAGAAACGCCGAAATGTATCGTCAGGCTCGGCAAGCCGCAGTTCCCCATCGACACGGACGAACTGCCCTCGATGCTTATCAAGACCACGATCACCAATCTATGATCGACATAAAAACAAGACACGATTATGCTGAAACATAAAATTGAAAGGTTCATCACTTATATCTCCATGCAGATGCCGGCACTTATGTCACGCGCGAACTACGCCGGCGCCGAAATCTTCGACGGCATGGCCGTCCTTGAGTTCAAGCTGCCCAAGCCATTTGATGTGGGCGACCTGCTCGACGAGTTTGACGACCAGATGGAGCTGACAATCCTTTACCATGTCATCCCGTCAGAGGCGACGGTCATGGGGCACCGGTGCTGCGCCTATTCCAACCCGTCATTCGACTACCTGTACAAGGTCAACGGCATCAGCGATGACAACGGTATCTGCGACACCCTGTATGCCTCGCTTTACGACTCGCTGGAGAGTTTCGGACTTGACCTGCAGGCGGAGCTGAACGACCAGACATCGAAAAGCAAGGTCGTTTTCGCACGCAAGGAGGAAGACCTGCTGCGCGACTTCATGAAATGATACGCCCGACAGTCTGAATGATGAAAGAGACCGCATACAACCGCCTTGTAGAGACCATCCGCGCAAGGCACACATGGATAACCGTGCTTCAAGCCGACAGGGAACGCAGCCTGATGGTCAGGGTCGGACGTGAGCTGCATGGAGTCCGGTGCCGCGTGCTGACGCTGGTGGCACTGCGCGGGCGTGGCTCGTACAGCCGGGGGCATGTCTGGGATATCCCCGAATACAATCTCGACAAGGCCGTGCGCTCGCTCAAGCGCGATTCCCGGTTCAGGGAACGGTGGAACAAGGATGCCGCGACCGCTGACGACATCAGCGAGATCATCAACCGCGCGTCCTACGGATTCATCCGGCTTGAACTTTTCGATTTATAACCGACCAACTAAAATTCAAATAATATCATCATGCTGATAAAGATTCTCTACTCGCTTCTGATCCCGACTTTCCTCGTCGTGCCGTTCATGTACAAGAGCAGACGTCCTGCCATGCTCGACTTCTATTGCAACATGGCTATGAGCTTCGCCTTCAGGAAAGTGTACACGCGGATGCTACTGCTTTTCCTGCTGGCATTCCATTTCTACCATCTGACAATCTTCCGGGACCACTATGACCTTATCCCGTCATCGGTACTGTGCTTCGCGATGTTCTCCCACAGCCTCTGCGAGAGGTGCATCCATTTCCTTCAGGAGCGTCGCGTCCTTTGGGCCGGCATGGTCCTCTCGTTGGTGTGCCTCTTCATCCCGCACTTCATGCCTCTCGGCGTATCCATCGGTGTGCTGCTCTGCGGAACGGTGTTCTATCCGTCCCGTCTGCTCAGGAACATACTGCTCCTGCCTGAATGGGCGCACCGACCGGACTGCCATGAAGACATGGTGGAGATTTCCGAATTATATTTCGAGTGGAATGAGTCAGGGAACTATGCTTTACGCAAAAAGCCTGCACGCAGGCAGAGGCACCTGCCCGATGACGGTATCGAGGATGCCGAGTTTGTGGAGATTGGGCAGGAACAGGACGACGTACAATCATAAACCGGACAATATGGAATCAAAGAATACTTTTTGTCTCACAGCAAACACGGAGCTGTTACGCTGTCTTCAGGAAGACAGGCCGGAGGATGGCGGACGGCTGTCCCGTTACGGCGCGTTTGCCTATCTGCTGGAACACGCAGGCGGGCAGCCCGGAACGGTGACGGCTTTCGGGCAGGAGATTTGTCTTGCCGCCGGACAGCTTGTGACCTCGTACAGTGAGCTTGCCGCAGTATGGAAGTGGTCGCGCGACAACGTGCGCAATTTTTTCCTCGCTTTGGAAAAAACGGGAACCGTCTCGCTGGAACGCCGTGGAAAGGCTACGGTTATATCCCTTCCGGTCCGTATGTCCGACGCTCCGGTGTCCGCGCTGCTACCCACCCGTGACGAACGCGACAGGCTTCGCTTCATCTTCGGAGCGATGTCCCTGGAGGAAATGGCTGAGATGCTGGAGTCCGTCATGTCGGGAACCGAGCGGGACATCGACAGGCTTAAATCCGAAGACTCCAATGACATCGGTATCGGACGTCGGCTGCTCAGACTGGTCAACCACCTTGTCCTGCATCCGTCCGGCTTCTTCCCCAAGGACGACCGTGTGGCGGATGCGCTGCGCTGCCTCTTTGTAGATGACTGCGGCTCCGACCTCGCAAGGTTGTTCACACT
This sequence comes from Oscillospiraceae bacterium, assembly GCA_963588475.1. GTDB lineage: Bacteria > Bacteroidota > Bacteroidia > Bacteroidales > Bacteroidaceae > Prevotella. The sequence goes on from CAVAHD010000015.1 coordinate 29,753, forward strand.
GCTCACCGTCGGCGGGCTCAAGCTGGTCGATGACCGCTGCGACAACACGGAGTTCCCCCTGTCGTTGCCGGACAAGACAATGCGTCTGCTCGCCGTGGTCCTCGAATACTATTCTCCTTTTATAAGGCACGGTGTACTCTCCAATCCCACTGCCTTCGGCAAGCCGGGACGGGCTGCGCCCGAAGCAGGAAAGGACGTGTCACCGCATACGGAATAACGCGGCGGCTTGCCGCCCCATTATCGGACGGGCTGCGCCCCAAAAGGCCGCTTCGCGGCTGTCGGGAAGTATATTTCCCCTCTTTTCCCAAGAAAAGCAGGGGGACTCGCCCAAAATGGCGGCAGCAAGCTGTTTCTGAAACTGATTTAGAACGACAACAACATAGAAAAACGATGCCGGAGAAATCTGTCCTATCCATAAATATCATGGTATCCAAAGGCTTTACCACCGCACAAAGTGACGAGCATACGCGGCGTTGGAGCGACAAAAGGTGGGAAACCGGAAAGGGTTACGGGGCTTATGACCGCACCCGCGAGCACCTCAATTTTGAGATAGTCAAGGGCAAAATCACGCCCGTCAACAAAGAAAAATCCATCCCCGAACGTATCAGGGAAAACATCGCGGCACGCGGAATCAGAGACCCCAATGACGGTCTTGCCGAGCCGAAGTTCCGCACCGTGGTGAACATAATCTTCCAGGGCTCCCACAACCGGATGCACGAGATCGCATTCGGGAACCAGCGCGTCGACCTCAACAAAGATGCGGACAACTCGCACATCACACGCTCGAAAGACATCGAGCAATGGGCGCTTGACACCTATGATTTCGCCGCGAAGAAGTGGGGCGAGGAGAACATTGCCGCGTTCATCGTACACCTTGACGAGCAGAATCCGCACTGCCATCTCACGCTGCTTCCGATACGGGAAAAGCGTTTCGCGTTCAAGAAAATCTTCGGTGGGCAACACCGGGACAGTATGAAAGCGTACTGGACGGAGATACACGATGAATACGCCGCAGTCAACGAAAAGTGGGGATTGCAACGTGGAGAGAAAGGCAACAACGCACAGAAACGGAACATCCCTCCACGCGAATATCGCCTCATGCTTTACCGCGAATGTGCCGACCTTGAGACCCGGCGCGATGAGATTAAATCGGTCATCCGCCAACTCCAGATAGAGATCTCCCATGCCGAAAGGCGGGTGAAAGGTCTGACCACGATGACAGCCAATCTCGAAAGCCGCAAGGCGGAGCTGGAACAGGAAATGATGCAGCTTTCCACCGACCTGCAGGCCGGGAAAGGCGATTCCGACGAGTTGCAGAGAAGCATCGACAGGCTCGGGAAAGACTACCAGAAAGTGCTTGACTCCCTCACGGACAAGCGGCGGAAACTCGCCGATGCCGACCGCAGGCTGTCCGAATACCGGGAGCTGGAGGAAGAGTCCAAAGAGAAAGCCGACGAATACCGCCAACAGGCGCAGGACTACCAAAAGAGTGTACGGGAGGCCTCGGGAGACCTTGCCCGGCAGGTGCGTTTCCGCATCGCCGACGCTTTTGTGAACGATGTCATCGGCAGCCTCAGAAGCACATTGCCGAAGCTCGGCAATGCCGGTTCCGCGCTTGACGGAACGCTGCTTGAAGACCTTGCGGAACGTGGTGAGGACATACTGAAATGTGCCGGGATGCTGTTCGCCGGATATGTGGACGGGGCCACGACCTTCGCCGAGGGACACGGAGGTGGCGGAGGCGGGAGCGACCTGCCCTGGGGACGGAAAGATGACGAGGATGACCTGCTTTGGGCGCGGCGTTGCCTCTTCCGTGCGGCTAAAATGATGCGTCCGGCAGGCGGGAAATCCGTAAAACGCAAATGATGTAACACCAATTAAATAAATTCAAACGATGAAAAAAATCTTATTTTCAATGCTTATGACCATCATGGCACTGCTTGACGCGGACGCCCATGAGGTCAACACGGCGGAGATGAAGCTCAAGGAAATCAAGGCCGGACAGGAGGACATCAAGTCCGGCAGGAAGCCGGCATATCTCTCCGGTGCAATCATCCCGTCATGGAAGGACAACTGGTTTGTCAGCGTTTCCGCAGGCGCGGCCTCCTTTATCGGCTCGCCGTTGGGCTGCGACGACCTGTTCGGCCGCATAAGACCGGCAGTACGTTTCTCGTTGGGCAAATGGCATACGCCTATGGTGGGAAACCGTATCGTTTTTCAAGGCTTCGAGTGGAAAGGCGGTGCCTTGTCGAACCAGAAATACCGCCATTACCATGCCGACCTGCTCGTGAACCTGATGCCGGCCATAGCCAATGGGTACAGCGGGTGCCGGTGGGATATCATTCCCTTTATTGGCGTTGGTATGATTGACAACCGTGATGCCGGACGCAATCCTTTCGCTTTCAATTATGGTGTCCAGGGACGCTTCCTCATTGCGGATGGCTTGCATGTCATTGCTGAGATAGGCAATGCGACCACGTTCAAGGACGCCGACGGGCTTGGCCCTGCAAGGGAAATCGGCGACCACCTGCTGACGCTTTCCGCAGGTGTCTCGTGGACTTTCGGCAGAAGCAGGGGCTGGAAAAAGGTCTTGGACGCACGGCCGTATATCATACGCAATGAGCGTCTGGAGGCTCTGGCATACGCACAGGAAAGGGAAAACGAAAGGCTTTCCAAAGAGAACGGAGCGAATGCCGGACTGATTGCGGAACTCCGAAAGATTCTCGAAATAGAGGGACTGCTTGACAAGTATGCCGGACGTTTTGACCGCACTGATGACAACGGCAGTGCCTCGGCAGGAGGCTACGCCAGGAATGACTACAGCGGTCTAAACTCGCTGAGAAAACGTCTCCGTGAAGGAAAGAACGGCAACTCCGCACCGGACAGAGAATCAGACAAAGCACATCCCGGTAATGAAAACGGCAACGCGACGGACGGTGACAGCATCGGCGACATGCACGGATATCCGGGTGATGCCGTAAACGGAACCGCACCACTCGGCGCACCCATATATTTCTTTTTTGAACTCGGCACCGACAATCTTGTGGAGGAATCACAGCTGGTGAACATCGACGAGATTGCGCGTATCGCAAAGAAATACGGACTGAAAATTGAAATTACAGGAGCGGCCGACAAAGCCACCGGAACGGAAATGATAAACTCCAATCTCGGCTCTCTCAGGGCTTCATTCATTGCCGGATGCCTGAAAGAAAGAGGCATTAAGGAGGACATGATCAAGACTTTCTCAAAGGGAGGTATTGATGACTATACGCCGGGCAAAGCGAACAGGAACGCCATCGTGAGGCTGTTCCTGCCATGACATACTGCGACAGCAAAGAACTGACTTTTTCATTATTTTTGCGGACAGTCCCGACCGTGAGGTTAGGGCTGTCTTTGTGTTGGGTGGCATACAAAAAATGACGGTCAAGGGAATATTGAAGTACAAATTTTTGCGCTTAAAACGTCCGATTATACAAAATTTGAGTTTAGGCCGTCCCTACATTCCATCTCTTTGGTAAACGAAGTTGAACCAACTATATGCGACAAGGTCATACATCATTATATCCGGTCTTGTAGTCCTCTTATGATTCAATAAACAGATAAAAACTATCCAAGTCTATGAATTTTTCGTCCCGTTATGTCGTTATTTCAAAAAATATCAGTACCTTTGCACTTGAAAAATCATCAAAATTTCAAAGGTGTAATGAAAAGCGTACATTCAGACATAGGTGGCAGTACTCTTCGGCAACGTATAGAAACGCTGCCCGAAGACAGCGTGCTGTTCCGTTCAGACTTTCCTGATTACCACTCTGAATTTGTCGGTGGAACTTTGTCGGAACTTACTAATGAAGGCGTTTTGGTGAAGCTGGCTCAAGGCATCTATGCAAGACCGAGGAAGAGCCGTTTTGGAGTCGTATTGCCATCCGTGGAAAAGATAGTACAAGCTATTTCCAAACGGGATAATGCGAAGATAATACCTTTTGGCATGACAGCTTTGAACGCCCTGGGGCTATCAACTCAGGTTCCAATGAATTATACATATCTGACAACAGGCAGTGAACGAACAATCAGTTTGAAGAATCAACAAGTAGTGCTAAAGCGCGGTGTCCCTAAAAATTTCTGTTATACAACACGGCTTATATCCTTGATGGTACAAGCTCTCAGAGCATTGAAGCAAGAGAACGTAGGACAGGAAGAGATACAGACGATACGCACTCTTATAACGAGGGAACCGGACAAAGAATCTTTGGCAAGGGATGTGGACATGATGCCGGCATGGATGAAAAGGATTGTAAAACCTATGCTTGATAATTACAATTAAAAAATAAAAAAAACAGGGTTATGGGAAAGTTATGGCTAAATAATGAGTTGGTGGATCGTCTGGCTATGTTACAGCAGACGGAGACAGACCACACCGGTATCAACCAGGTGGCGATAGAAAAGGACTGGTGGGTGACTGTCACGTTGAAGGCATTGTTCCAGACCGACTGTCATGAGGCATTGATATTCAAGGGAGGCACATCCCTTTCCAAAGGCTTCAACATCATCGAACGCTTTTCCGAGGACATCGACCTGGCTATCGGTCATTCATTTTTCGGCATAGAAAAGACAAGTAAAAGCCAGCGTGAAAAGTTGCGTAAAACAGCTCGCGCATATATACATGAGACGCTTTCTGTTCAATTGGATGCCCGGTTAAAGGAGATGGGCATTACCGGCTATAACATAGAAAATGTTACCCAGGTTCAAGATAAAAACGGCGAATGGAAAGCCATTGACTCAGACAAGGACCCTACGGTTATTTTGCTGCATTATCCTTCGATAGTTGAAGAGACAATCAGTTATATCCCGCCTCGTGTGAAAATTGAGATAAGCTGCCTGTCTATGGACGAGCCGACAGAAGAACGTGAAATACACTCGCTTATTGGCGAAAGTTTTGAGGGTGAGGACACGGATACCGACTGCATGATTAGAACTGTAGTGCCAACCCGTACTTTCTTGGAAAAATTGTTCCTGTTAGCTGAAGAGTTTCAAAAAGAAAAACCAAGAAGTGTCCGCATGTCCCGACATCTATATGATTTGGAAAAACTTATGGACACTGAATATGGGAAAGAGGCTTTGACCGACCGTTCTCTTTATGACGCCATAGTTGAGCACCGCAGGGCATATTATGCCTTAAAGTACGTTAACTACGACCTCCATGCCCCTGCCACCATTGACTTCATGATACCTGAAAAAGCAAAGGAAGCATGGAAGCTCGATTATGCTGATATGAGACGTTTCTTCATATATGGTAAATCACTTGAGTTTGATGCGTTGATACAGAGATTGGAAGAACTGCAGAAGACAGTGAGAGGGCTTGTATAAAATGGTATCGCTATTATTCCAAATGAATGAAGATACATCGGTCATATAAGAGATTGCTTTGTATATTTAATGTAAGGGGAAATAAACAGACAGCATAAATAACCGATTGCCGTAATAGACTCTTTCGCATTTGGTATTTTATTGTTATTCCCATATCAAGTCCTGCAAACATAAGAAAAATAATCCGCTAAAAACTTGTGTATGTGGGAATTATTTTGTACCTTTAGTATGAGAATTACCAATCAAAGAACAACAGGATATGGATATTATACTTCTACTATTGGCCGGATGGTGGCTGTCGGGAGTCCTGGGCTTCCGGGAGCGGAGGAAGCCGCGTCGAAAACGCAAACGTTCGTTCTGGAAGCCGGACATGGACGAATACGACTGGGAAGAGTTCAACAAACGCAACGGTCGCTGAGCCTCCATGCCCATAAAAAATCCGCCGAAGACAAATGTCCCGGCGGATAGCACAGACGGTATCCGGCGCATGGTCAGCGGCTGCGGTGCGTCCCCTGGAACGGGACTTCCTCGTCCTCACGCACCATGTCGAAAGGGGTGTCCTCGATATGGACTACCTCCGAGGTGTTGCCGTCATTGTCTATGTCATAGACATCGGGGTACTCGGTCGTATGCCCGGGAATGGCCTGATAACTGTCTATCTGTCCCTGTACGAGGTCTATGCGGTGGCTTATCATGGATGTGGCGCGGCGCACGTCCTGCAAGGTCGTCTTGATAAATTCGGGGGATTCCCGGAGGCTGTCGAGCCATGACTTGAGATACGCGGCTGAATCCTCCTTGACATTCTTCACGATGCCGTAGCGCGAGGCGACAAGAGCGCTGCCCAGCTCGGCCACAAGTTCCTCGCGGGCATAGTCATTTGAGCCGAATGTCGTGGGCTTCAGCCGGTCGAGACGGCCTTCGGAGCCTGTTGAGTGGGTCATCTCATGGAACGCGGTCCCGTAGAACGCCTCTCCATTGACGAATTGGGATTTTTCCGGCAGCACTATCTCATCCCTGGATATGGAATAGTATGCCTGGTCCTGATGCGTCGGCTTTATCGGGCACACCCAAAGGCCGTGCCTTATGATTTCGTCCATCGCCGGAAAGGAGAACTTATCCCCGTCAAGAGTTGCCGGTCTTCTAATCCTGTTCTGCTCCTCCAGCTTTGCATACAGTTCCGGCCGGGCCTGTTCCAGATTGGTCTGGGCCACATTGAACACATTATACACGTTCAGCTTCGGATAGACGTTATATCCCTTTTTCTCTTCATCGGAGAGCTTCCTGTAATCCTCGTACTTGATTTTCTCCTTAGTCTCGCGGTTCACGACCGTGAAACTGGTGAGGAAGATAGGGAAAGACTTCTCTCCCTTGTTTACCGTGACGACCGGCAGCTTCTCCCCGTTGCCATCCACCAGCGGCTTGCGGTTGCCCTCCTTATCCACTGAATAGTTCATGCCTGTGACACGGTTAAAGGTGCAGAACACAGGGAGTTGATAGCCGTTCTTCTCGCACAGCAACATGAGCAACGCAGCGTTCATGCCGTTATACTCCCTGCCGTTCAGGTTCTTGGGCCATTTCAGGCTGTTTTCGGTAAACCACGGCTTCTGCCAGTCGGACTGCAGACTCTTGATTTTTTCAATCATCAGGTCCGCGAATCTGTCGAGGGCGCGGTCTTCGGCACTGCGTCCGTCACCGCTTTCGTTGTGTTTACGGTATCCCATATCAGAACGGAGGGTTTTCGTTGTCCTTTGCCGGTGTCAAAGGCAGGCGTTCCCACGGCTTGACCTCTTCCAGACGGCAGTCCAGGTCGATGCGACCGTTGTAAGCCGACACCGCCAGCTTTCCGGTGGCCTGTATCTTAGCCTTGGGTTCAAGGAACGCCTCCCTGACATAATCGAACTTGACGAAGCGCACCCATGTGAACTGCAGGGCGTCCCCGGACCTCTCCGTGGAATATGCCGAGAACGACACATATTTCCCGCCTTTCTTGTCTGTCTTCTCATCGACGCCCTTGCCGACGGTTCCCTTGAACTCCAGTGTGCCCCCGATGGCGTCTTTGGAAGATTCGGGACTGAGGACAACCGTGTCGGCATGGAAGTTGAAATAGAGGTTGTCGCCGGTCTTTCTGAAGGTGAGCGTCCCTGTGGCCTCCATGCGTGTACCCGCTGCAAAAGCGGGCAGTTCAGATTCGTTCCCGTCCTTGCTTACGGAGACAGTCAGTTCCTTGCCCGGCATGTTGTTTCTCGAACCGGGGACTGTGAGCTTCACGGGGAAGCCGATGAACTTTTTACCGTCACCGGCCATGCGGATTGTGGCCGACTTGCTGATGACGCCGTTGATTGTTGCCTGTACTTTTATCATACTGTCTTGTTTTAATGATTGTTGTTATCTGATTGAAATATTCTCTGACTGTGATTGCCGCGACATTTCCTGACGATAATCCTGCGACAGCTGCGCATTTAGCGCGATGTCGCCGACAATACCCGAAATGCGCTCTTTCTTTTCCTCGCCGGACAGGGTGCCGTCCGACAGGACAAGGTTCATGCGGTTCATGTCCGCCGTGGTAAGCTGCACCGTGAAACGGTTTGTGCCGGTGTCCGCTGACAGTGCCGGGGCCTCGCCATCCTTCACCAGCAGCGTACACTCCCTCATTCCCTTCACAAGCGGCGTAAAGTCGATGCGCCTGTCCAGTGCCGCGGCTGTCGCCGCAGCCATCCGCTCTTCCCCGGTCCTGTTGTCGATCTGCACGGCCAATGCCATCAGGGAGGTGAAGAGCGTCATCGCCATTTCCATTACAGGATCCTGCCCGTACCCGCCCATGCCGATGCCGCTGTCCTCGGATGACAGGAGCTTCTTCATCCATTCCTCCGGCGAAAGGGAAGTGTCAATCGCAGGACTGTCATGGTCAGGGCTTTTGTATTTCGCCAGCAGGTCCTGTCCGTCGTGCATGGCGGTAAGACGGATATTTCCTTTCCCGGCTATCTCCGCGAGATAGCCGGCGGGATCCATGTCGCGCCCGGTTCCGTCCGCCGCAATCTGCCTTACCCCGATATGCAGGTGCGGTCCCGTGGTGCGGATTCCCGTATTGCCCGAGACGCCTATCTGCTGCCCGGCGTTCACCGTATCGCCGACCTTGACGGATGATGAACTCAGGTGCAGGTAGCTGACCTGTACTTTCGCTCCGCCGTCACGCGCGTACTCGACGGTGACGGATTTCCCTCCGGCGGTATTGGCATTGTCATTCACCGCCACCACCTTGCCGTCCCTTTCCGTGGCCAGTACCGCCTCGTTGTCACAGCGTATGTCCATACCCTTGTGCATCTGCTTCCTTGACGGATCCACAGGGTCGGTACGCATACCGAACGGCGATGTGACGAACAGGAACTCCTCACGTTTCAAAGGGAAGGAATAGTCCCGCACCGTACCGTTGCCATTAGCGGGCTGCAACTGAGGATAGCCTTGTCCCGGCTTCAGTCCCTTGGCGTTCATCTCCTCCATTACCATGCGGTCATACCGCTGGAGGTTGTTGCTCTCGATGATGGATATGAGTGCCGGCGCGTATTTCCCGGCCGTGGCATATCCGGCCTTGTCAAGCCCCTGCGCCCAGCCCCTGTAATCGTCCGCTTCGAGTCTGAAGCACGGTGCGTACCGTGGATTTTCCTTCAGGAACCGGGAATGATGGGCGTAGGAGTCGCCCACGCTGTCGTAGCTGCAGAATTTCTCGTCAGGTTTGTCATCGGTGTATAGGCCGTATCTGCCGCCTCCGGCTATCCATGACTGCGTCGCCTTGATGCCGAAGTGGTTGTTCTCGTTCCGCGCGAGACGGCTCTGGCCGTTGCTGCTCTCAAGGATGCCCTGTGCCAGCGTCACCGAGGCCGGTATGCCGTACAGACGCATCTGCTCCATAGCATATTCTGCATATTTTTCCGCGTATATAAGGTTCTTTCCTGCCATAGCCCTACATTCTCAATCCGGTGCGACGTTCCATGTTTTCAACTCCCGAGACCGCACTCCGCACGGGTGGCATATCCGCTTTTATGTCCACGGAGTTTTTTTCAGGCATATCGCAGATGGCCACCCTTGCTCCCGACCGCACGAGCTTCGGCAGGTAGGTGTCCAGCATATCGGTCGGGAAAGACACTTTCACGGCAGGACTGCCATCCTTCAGGTTCCCGTATTCGGTGCCTGTAAGCCCCAGTGTCTTTTCCATAACCGGCACATCTTCCTGATAGGCCTCGTAACGGTCGCCTGAACGGAACAGCAGGACGGCGTCGGGATGTTTTTCCTTCACCTCCTCGTACTGTCGCAGTTCAGGACGCACGGCCGCCACATCGGGACGGACAACCGCCGCGTCTTCATCGTGCTGCTTTTCTACGGCCTGCTCCTCCGATCTCTGCATCAGCAGGTCGGCGAACAGCGTGGCGGCGAGGAAGGTCTTGTACTGCGCCACATCCTCCGCCACCCACATCCTCTGCCATTGCTGCCTGCTCACCTCCCGTGGCTGCACCTTGTCCATGCCGTCGATTACGGGGACGCACAGTATCTTGTCATCCTTGCCCTTGAACACGTTCACGCGCTTGATGCGCAGAGGGTCGATGCCGTCCGGCACGGTTCCGAACAGGTCAACCTTCAGTCCCGGTTCAGCCTGTGCGAGGGCATAGTATTTCTGTGCCAGCTCGTTGCGGACAGCTCCCGCCGCCACGCGGTCGTCCTGCTTGACGGTGGAGAAGAAGCGGTTGATGTCGTTCTTGTCGGGGCGTATGCTGAACGATGTCCCGTTCTCCGGCTTGAGGTACAGCGCCCAGCCGCCCGTGTCGTCACGAAGCATCTGGATCCGCTCGAACCGCACTTCCGTGGCGCGGCTGACTGCCTCGCTGACATTGAAAGTGGAGACATTCCTTATCTCCCTTCCGTCCAGCCTCGCCGAATACACCTGTTTGTCCGCGAAGTAGGAATCGTCGGGGTGATAGCGCAGCTGCCCGTCCTTGTTGTAGAACCTGACATAGGAGGCGCCCTGCGCCGTCAACGCGGCAGCTATCTTCTCCTTGTTGAAGCCGGGAACGGTGTGCGACACCACTCTCGCGCCGGCCTCCCTGCGCTCGTCGGCCGTCATCACCTCGTCGGGTGACAGCCAGTAGTTGCGGCGGTCGCCGTTGGGCATCACGACATCGCCGCCCGAACGTGCGGATGTGGGAAGCACCACATCCGCAATGCCTGTGTTCCTGTCAAGAACCACGACAAACTCACGGCTCCGTTTGTCCGGGACGGCATTGATGTCGTCGGCTATGACATGTGCGCCCTTTTCCTCCCATTCCCGGGGCAGCCATTCGGTGCAGAGCCGGTGGATGTGCGCGGCGGCATCGGAAGCCCGGGTGTAGGCGATATTGACAAGCTCCGGGTCGTCATGCCGCAGGCGTGCGCCGTTGAGCGCATCCTGCGCCAGCCGGTCGTAATGCCCGAGCCCGTCAAAGCGGGCAAGGAACTCGCGCTTGTCATCCTGACCTCCCGGAAAGTTGCGGTCGCTGATCTCCATGCCTCCCTTGCGGAGGATGTCCTGCAGCACCAGCGCGTCAGCCGCCGATACCTGCGGACGTCCTTCCTTCTGCTCCCTGAGTTCCTCGGTCTGCTGCCTGTTGCGGTCATGTGCCGACTCCATGCGTTCCCCCTGTTCCGCCTTCCGGATGACATCGAGCGCGTTGTTCACGTCGCTCTCCACGGCGTCTATCAGGCAGGGGTTCTCCTTCAGTTCCTCCGTCCAGTATTCCACCATGCCCCGGCTTTCTGGCGACAGCTTCGCCGGCAGCCCGAACTCGGCCATCTTCAGTCCGGAGGCTATCTCGGCGATAAGACGCTCGTAGCGAAGGGCGTCACCCGACGGGGCCTTGCCGCCGTTCATCACCATGCCCTCCCTCGACATCCGTTCACGGTGCCCGGTGGCGCTCACCATCTGGCGCACCAGTTCCTGCACATAGTCCATGTAGTTCCCGAAATGCTTCTGGTCGGGGATATATATGGCATCCTTGACGGTGTCGTATGCCGCAGCTCCCGTGGTCGATTTCCTTATAGGCACGAGGTTCTGCGAGATCTGTTCGCGGAACCTGTTGACAGCGGACCGGGTCTGCCGCTCCTCGGCGAGTATGTTGCCTCGGTCGGTGATGCCGCCGAACTGCTGGCGCAGTTTCTTGAACTCCCTCTCGTCCACATGGGGAAGCGTGGTCTGCTCCACATTGAAGAGCGCGTGTATCTCACGCTTGCGCACGGCCTTGTACTGCTCCTGCTGTATGGGAGGCAGGCTGCGGTAGTCGTCGCGCGAGATGATGTCCTTCTCGTTGTGCCTGTTGACGTATGAGTCCCACCTGTACCAGTTCATCGGCACGGAACGCTCGTCTTTCAGTACGGATTCGTTCCGTTTCCTTGCCTCTGAAAACGTGGTGTACAGTGCCGTGGAATAGCCGTGGCTGTCAGCTTCGAGCATCAGCGTGAGGCTGTTGAACGGGCTGAGCGCGGCTCCCTTGGGATAGATTCTCGGAGAGAGGCGTCCCGACACGTTCAGCCAGTATCCCTCCGTCGATGCCCCGTTGAGGGCGTTTGACAGCAGCTCCACCTGTCTGGCGGCCGCCGTCTGTTCCTGAGGTGTCTTTTCTTTCATCGCTATGTTTGATATATTGGTTCTTATCTGAGGATTATGCCGCGTTCCCGTTGCCGTTCCTGCTCGATCTCCAGGTTGCGGTAGTTGTCTTCCGCCATCGTCTTCATACGGTCGTGACGGGCAAGCACCGCGTTGGCAAGCGTGTTCAGGGGCAGTGCGCCGGCGGCGTATGCCTGCGCCGCATTGTCGGGAAGCGTCACCGAGCAGGGCACGTTGTCGATAGTGGCTATCAGCGTGTTGCCGCGTATGACCGCCCCGGATATGCGCGGGTTCAGCTCTTCATCGTCATACCGCCTGTAACGGGCGGCCGGTCTTTGTCCGTCCTGTTCACGGTCTATGGCCTCATGGCCCATCCTGTTGACGAGGTTGGCTCCGCCCATGCCTATCAGCACCATTTTCAACAAGGGATTTCTGACGAACATCCCCACCAGTATGGAGGCAAGGGGCATCATCCCGCTCCTGAGGTTCACGGATGTCGTCTTGCCGGTGAACAGTCCGACGAGCATGTCCGGCAGCATGGCTATCACGTATGGAAGGTTGCGTCCTATGTCTCCGATGCCGTCAAGACCGACTGACTGTAGAAGGTTCGCCCAACCGTCGTTGTTGTCCTGCTTCTGTGTTTCATCTTCCCTTTCTTCACCCTTGCTTTCACCGCCCCGGGTATTGCTGTCTGCAGTTCCCGACTCACGGATTTCCGTATTCTCTGTGGGCTGTGATGCCTGTTGTGTTTTCTGTGCCTGTGCGCTGTCATGCTTCGCTTTCCAGTCGAGATACTCCTGCTCATGGCCGGGAGCGATGACGGACGGCACGGCAGAGAAGTTTTCGCCCCGGTCTGCCATTTTAGGTTTATAGGACATGATGTCGAATTTGAGAGGGATAAAGCCTTTCCCCGGATTCTGGAAAGGTTTTTGCAGATTGCCGAAGTTCCAGTCCGTTTCCCATGCCGGCTTTTCTTTCAGTATGGGCATCTTTTTCGACAGGGTGCCGTTGACCGACTGGATATAGCCGCTCTCATAGGTCTTGATACGCCAACTGTCTTTTCGGATATCCGACAGCGTATTGCCGTTGCCTCCGAACAGTCCCATGCTGACGCACTGGTCAACGGTCAGCCCCTTTTTCTGCTGTTTTTTGTCAAGCACGGACTCAAGCCCGGCAAATACGACCTCCGTACCGGCAAACCGGGCAAGCGCACTCCATGAGTACACGCCGCCGAGAGCCACCGCGTCCGATGCGAGGCTCACACCCTTTGCCGCGCCTTTTTCCGCTGTCGAGGGTCTGTACATGGCTTCGCCACGTTCCTCTATCTCACGCTGCAACGGGGATTTCATCAGTTCCTGTGACAATCCGAAAAGACTGCCGGACGCACCCTTGCGGATGATATAGTCGAATGAGCCTTTGGGCATCTGTTCGCGCACCATGCGGTCAACCATCATCTGCTCGATGCGGTGGTCCACGTAGGCGAGTGCCAGATCCGTGCCGAGTTTCGAGGAAAGCTCGTCGTAACGCCTGCGTCCCACTTCCGCCACCACCGCGTTGCGCCATTCCCCGGCAAGGCGGTGGAGGTCGGCCACGAAATCCTTGTTGCCGAGTATGCTGTCCTTGCACATCCCCACATAATCCTCCGCTGTCTTGGAGCATTCCTTCCCGGTGAGCCGTAGATACTGCATGGTGTCATCCGGTCCCGGTATGCCTGCGGAGGAAGATGACTGCGCGAGGGTACGCATGATGCCGGCAAACGAACTGGAATAGTCCGCCACCTCTTTTGCCTGTGCCGCCTGAAGCACCGATCTCTCATGGTTCATGACCGGCACGAGATGGGTGTTGAAATAGCAGCCGAGGCAGTATTCCACCTCCGACAGCCTTTTTGTATTACGGGGTTGTGCCATTATGATATGTTAAGTTGTTTCAATAAATTTTCCTTTGTCTGTTCGATGGCGTTGTGATAAACCTCCATCTGTTTGGGATAGTATTCCTCAAGCATCCTTTCCTTGTCTATCCGGTCAAGCAGGAACTGTATCGCGCGTTCGCGCTCGATCTCCACGGCCGCCTCGCCGTCCTCAGAGCCGTTGAACCATGCCTTGGCCCACCACCGTATTCCCGATCTGTCGGGATAGACGGTGACAAGCCGCTGTATGTCGAAACTCCGCACGTCTATTTCAAGGTCGGCCAGCGGGTCTATGATTCCGGCGGTGGCGACGGCTTCGTCATAGCTTTTTTTTTACCCGCTTCATCCAGTGCTGACAGGAATATCCGGTGCCGCAGGGCGAGGTAGTTCAAAAAATCCCCGATAAGCAGGTTCTGCACCTTGGCGGCTATGGGCACAGACCGCTCAGTCAGTCCGAGAGGATTGGCCATCGACGGTATGGCGTCATAGAAATAGCTCCGTGCCGCCGACAGGGAAAAAATGTTGCGCAGCGACTGCTCGGTCTTGTCGGGCACGCTGTACAGTCCTCCCGCCACTTCCATCAGGTATTCGGGATAGAACCTCGCCATGAGGTCCTCTATTTCCTCCATGTTATCGTCATAGTCCGTCGGGATGTCCATGTCGAGGGTCTCGAAGTCGGGCATCCCGCTGTCCGTGCCGGACATCTTCATGTTCCCGAAAAGCATCTTCAGGAACTCCACGGGGTCTATCTCCGTACCGTCATATTTCACTTCAAGGTGAAGGGTGCTGCCGCTGATGGAGAGGATGCTGCCGGCCTTGACACGTTTGCCGAAGGCTACCATCGCGTTGCGGATGCCGCCGTAGGTCACATCGTATTTCCCGTAACGGGCCGTCTGGTAAAGGCCGTGTTCCCTGTCCGTGCCGATGGCGGTGACGATACCGTCGGCCACCGCACGCAGGACATAGCGGTCGGCGGCGAGGTCTATGCCGTGGTTGAAGCTGCCGTCCTCCTGCTTTCCGTAGGCACGGGTCAGCACCACTTCCTCTTTCCTGTCATTGAACGGCATGCAGTAGCCGCTCTCCGACTGCAGGTTCATTTCCTGTGTATATTCCATATTCTTCAATGTTTACATGTTCCATTATATGGTTGTAACACCGTTCACCGGTGCCGCCCTCCCTGCTGCCGGTTCTCCGCCTGCGGGTTCTCCTGAACCTGCGCCACACGCGAGTTGTTGCCGATAAGCATCATGGCGAGCAGTGCGCCGCCGATCTTGCCGAGCCAGCCGAACCGCCCGAATATCATCAGGCCGGCGGCGAGAAGGCCGACTATGCTTAATCCCGACACGTTGCCTTTCCCTATGTTGGAGAAGAAGTTGCCGAACATGTCGGCTCCGTTGCCTCCGCATACATTCTTGAGAAAATCGGAGATTCCTCCGAATGTGCTGTTGGCCTGCTGTACCGTCCCGTTCAGGCCGGACACGGACTCTTTCACATCGTGTACCGTTTCCTGCACGCTGTCAACCGCCTTGCCGGTGGTATCCACCACCGCATCCACATTGTCGCTTCCTATCGCTATGTCGGCGACCGTCCTCACTACCGGTTTGTCATTGACAAGTGCCTCCCAGCCGATATAGCTGACTCCGGCTCCGAGCGTGGCCGACTTCAACGCGGTTCCCGCGCCGGCAAGCGTGCGCTGGGGATGGATGACGGCTCCTCCGAGACTGCGTGTCGCCGGATTGTTGACGATATATCTGCCGCCCTTGAGTATTGTTGCCCATTTGCCCATATCTGTTGTCTTTTATTGTGTTATCGTATTGTCCGTATGGAAATATGCCCCGCATCGGAAACCTTTCCGGGGTGAGAAGTCCTTGAAGCTGCATGACTTGAAAAGCATCGGCTTGTTGACATACTGCGCGAGGTCTTTCACATACTGCGACGGTCTGGTCTTGTTTTCAAAATCCCGGTACGGCATCACATACGGCTTGATGCCAAGCTCCCGGCACCGCTCGATGCGGTACAGGTCCTGCTCCATGGTAGAATTGTAGCCGACAAGGATGTAGCACATGATTTTCCACGGCTTGATGTACCGCGTGACCTCGGTGAGTTTCCGGGTCAGGTCGGTCTGAGGCAAGTCCCATGCGATGTGTATGGACTTGTAGAGCCGCAGCCTGTTGAGCCAATATGCCTGTTCCTCGTCAAGAATGCGCACGTCAACACCGTGGAGGTTGACCTTTTGCCCCGCTTTCAGCAGGTAGTCGATGGCCGACCGCCACTCCGGGTTGGCGAAGAAGTTGTTGTCGAGGACCTCGATGTGCTGTCCTGTGGGATTCAGCTGCACGGGTTCCACAGGGTGTATGCCGCCCTCTTTGTCATGCACTAAGCAGAACGGGCATCTGCGGATGCACCCTCTGGAGAAGAACTGGATGGAGTAGGCGTATTGCGGATAGAGGGAGTAGTCCATCAGGGTCGATGCCTCGATTTCCGGGGCAAGCCTGCTCCTTATGTCATATCCGGTGCCTCCCTTTATGACCTCGCAGTCCCACGGGGTGTCGTCATCCGGCGAGAACGTGAATATCTTTGACTTGTAGACACGGTCATAGCCGCTCCCGGACAGCGCGTCGGCCCATTCGACACAATCACCATGGGATTTGTGCCATGCGGACAGCTTCATCAATGCGAAATTGGGGAAGTGGTGCCCGTCAACATCTGTCAGTCCTATCTTCATAATTGTTGTTTCCCTTTCTTTACTTTTTTCCTGTTTTTTGCCATGCCTCATTTACGGGGCTTTATCTTGCTGTTGCCGCGCCAGCGCTCAAAGGCTTCGTCCGTGATTTTCCATTTGTCCACATCGTAGCTTTTCGCCCTGCAGTCTATCTCCCGCCACACGTCGGACAGGGAGGTGTATTTGACCGCAAGCGTGAGCCTGCGCAGGCTGCGGTTCAGCAGGCGGAGCTTCGGGCGTATGCCGAAAAGGATCTCTATGCGCTCCTTCTCCGTCATCTTCATGTCCGAGAGGCATACCAGCCTTATGTCGTTCACGATGTCGATGCCGCCGAGTATCAGTTCCCGGTATATGGCGCTTCGGCGGGGTGTGAGTGCCACGGCAATCGCGTTTTCGGGCGATTTCTCCAGCTGGCGGCTCAGGCTTCCCATGTTCTCCGTCAGCTTGCCTATCTCGTGGTAGAAGCCGTATATCTGTGCTGCGTAGCTGATTACCGAGCGGAACGAGTCGAGGTAGTTGTTGAACTGCCGCTGGAAATCGGTCGTGGCTTCCACTTCCTCCTTTGTCCATATATGCCCGGTGGTCTGCAGCAGCATCACCTTCTCCTGGGCTTTGAGCTGCTTCTCAGCCTTGTCTGTGTACATCACGATCATTCCGGCCAGTGCCGGGTCTGTCTGTGCGGTGCCTCGGAGAATGCCAAAGGCCAATGCAAGTATTGTCAGTGTCGTCCTTATCATGCCGCCTCCTTATTCTGTGGTTTTTGCCGCTCGTTTCCATCTGTCGAGGGCGTCACCGGCTATGCTGCCGATGTCCCTGTCAAGCATTCCTGCGGTGATGTTGTTCCACACGTCCGTGAGCGTGTAATACCGTATGCTCAGATACAGCCGGTTGAGCTTTTTGGAGAATGAGCCGAGCTTGTCGGACAACGCCCAGAGCGTCTGGGAGCGTTCCGCCCCCGTGAGCATGTTCGTCCTTCCTCCGGTGGCTATCGCATCCCGAAGCAGCGTATAGACGGAGATCAGCTCCGTCGCCGTTTCGAGGTAGAGGTTGTTCATCGACATGGTGGCGACGATGCCCTGCGGGTTGGAGCCGATGGCATTCCTGAGCTTTCCCAAAGTGATGAAGATGCGCACGCCGTCCTCGTACAGCGTGGCGGACGCTTTCAGCGACGAGGCGAAGCCTGAGGCGGTCTGCAGGTAGCCGGAGTATTTCTTCTCCCATTCGTGTATCTTGGTGAACTCGGCGGCTATGGTGTTCTGCAGGGCGGCTGTCCTTGTCTGCGCGTCGGTCTGGTCCTGCATCTGCCCGTTGATGGCCTCGTTCCCCTCGGCGAGGGCGAGCCATTCCAGCGGATTGGACACTACAAGCTGCGCCCTCGCCTGCATGGAGGCAAGGACGACAAGGATGACTGTCAGTATTTTAGCGGTTGGTAATCTCATATATTCCGTTTCTTTTGCGGCTCGCGTCCACACGTTCACGTATGAAGGGTATAAGGTCGGCCCTCATGTCCATGCCCGTCATGTCAAGGCGGGGAGTGGAGCGGTCGCCTGAGTATATCTGTATGGTCTTCAGTCCGAATATCCGTTGCGGGAAGCTGCTCTCTTCCCGGAAATCTACGATGCGGTAGAGTTCCATGAAGTCGCGGGTGCGACGGAACACGCCGTGCTCGTAGATGAACTGCTCCTCGGTGATGACGAACCTCATGCTCCGCAGATAGAGGAAGCGGTACACGAGACACATGGCAATCGCCAGGGACGCCCACAGGAGCATATTGCCCATGAACATGCCGTCGATGCCCGCCACGGCAAGTCCGGCAAGGCACACGACGGTGATGATAAGGTCGTTGGCGAGGTACTGTCTCGCACGGGGACGGAATGCCATCGTCCCGAAACTGTATGTTGGCTGTGTCCGTGTCTTCATCGTCTCATCCCTCTTGTTTGCGTTTCCTCATTCTCCATGGGCTTGTCAAGCAGCTGGTCGTTCCAGTCCTTGTACCGTCCGTCGCAGGGTTCATACCCGATTCCCCGGCTGTCGATGCCCAACCTGTCGCACACGTCCCTGAAATCGAAAGGCTCCATCGGCAGTTCGTGACGCTTGACGCCCTTGGTCAGGTCGGTGACGACAAGCGTCTCCTTGTCCTGCGTCAGGTGGGAGGTGAACACCCTTCCGTCTTTCTGCAGGGCGAAGTTGACGGCGAACATCCGTCCGGCACGGTCTCGGTCAAAGCAGAGGTGGTGTACGGCTTCGGGTGTATGCTCTATCATCGACGAGAACTGCTTTTTGGTCGGAGAGCCGCCGGTTGAAACGTACACGGCATTGGCGAGGTCATGGTAGCCCACATTGCCCGGTTCGTTCATCTTTATTTGATAGTAGGCCATCGCGTCGAACGCGCTCTCGAACCAATAGACATCCTGTGCCGCCCCGATGGGACGGGTGAAGCCCATGTCGCTGCGGTTGTTTTCCAGACGGGCAATCCAAAGCCCTTCCGCCGCGTTGCTGCCGGCGGCCATGCCCTTGTAGGCGGTCTTCCCGTCGGCGTTCGGCCTGCTGCGCTCCTCCAGTCCCACGATGTCCCTGCCGGGCCATGTGGCGAGCGACAGCGGAAACGACAGGTTGGTGTATTTCTTCCCGTCACCGCGCTCCCTCGTGGCCAGAAAGAAATGGCCGGAGAAGGCTCGCTGGGTCTGGAGGCTGATGCCCCTGTTCTGGAAGTAAGGATAAAACCGCTTTTGCGAGTCCCAATTGCCGTTGACAAAGCTCTGCGTTTCGTAATCGTGGATGTCAAACGGACGGGCATCACGCTGTTTCCCGAAATCCCGTAGCGTACGGTCGGCCACGGGGTGGTTCAGGAGGCGGTTGCAGACAAGGTTGACGAGCCGGTCGCCCGACATTCCGGGACGGTATTCGGCGAAAAAAGTGGGATGCTCCTTGATGAAGCTGATGACATTGTAGTTTTTTATCTCGGGGGGCTGGAAGCAGCACAGGCCGTTGGCGGTCACTATGAACTTGTCGCCACGCACGCGCTTTCCGTCACTGCCGATACGGACGTAGGAGGGATAGCGCATGCCGTCCCTGCGGTTGAGCCGGTAGCCGGCGTCCACCAGCAGGTCCTGGATGTTCACCCTGTTCTTGAAATCGTCGTATGTTAGTTCTGACATGGCCGTTGGTTCGTGTTATTGTTAAAGGCCGTGCCCCATGCCGGGGACGCGGTCGTCGGGCAGGTTCCTCATGGCGTCGAACTGCCGTGCCGCCACATCTGCGGGAGAATCGACGCCCGGTTTGAAATAGACGTGCGGCATGTGGCTGTGGTGCCCTTCCATATAGATGTCTGGCATGGGACGGGGACCCCGAAGGAGGTCGTGCGTCACCACGGCTCCGGCAAGCAGGGCGGCCGAGATTTTCGTGCCGAGACCCACCGGATAGCGGTCTTTCATGTCCACCTCCTTGAAGACTTTTGAAAAGAGCTTCATGCGGTGCAGGTCGTCCAGTGCCATGAACTTCTCGTACTGTTTCTGCGAGATCTCGTGGCTCACCACCTCTCCGTCGATGACGGCTGTCATGCGGTATTTCGCCTCGCCCTCACCTTGCACGGGTTCCACCCGGATGTCATCGACGGTGACTTCACGCCCGTGCCGCCCCTCGCGGAACCAGCCCTTGTTGCTGTCTATTAGGCCCAGGTCATTACCGTCCATGACCACGCCGCCTTTGGGCAGGTTGTCACGGAGAGAGGTTTCGCGTTCCACCTGGTAGTCATGAGGATTTTCCTGCTGGCGGTAGTATTCGTCCTGTCGGGTAATCTGCCGGTCGAGGTCTTCCTGCACTTCCGGGTGGAGCTTGATGTCTATCAGTTTATTGCTGTTGAGCATGTCCATGGTGACGGTATCGGCGAAGTCCTCCTTGATGATATTGTTGAGTGTCTCAAGGCGTTTGGCAATGGGCTGGTCTTTGACGGAGTTTGAGGTCAGCACCGCCAGCTCCTCATCGGAGAGGCTGTACTGCAGGTCAGCGTCCAGTGCCGATGACTGTATGGTGACGGTCTTGCTTGCGGCATCCACGAGTATGCCGTGGCTTGCCAGTACCTCCTGCCATTTCTCGTTGGAGAAATAGACCTCCGAGGTGATGGCTTCTTTATACGGAACTGCCGGTGCGGTCGGTCGCTGCGGCTGCCTGGCAGGGGCTATCACCGTCTGCAGTTCGGCAAGCACGTCTTTCTCCGCCACGGGAGCGGTGTTGTAGCCCTTGTAATAGAAGCCGTAGCCGCCTGATTGCAGTTCTCCGGGCTTCATGCGCCCGTCGGGGCGGTTCGGCACCATGGGCGCACCGGGATAGTAGAGCTGTCCTCCGATGCGGCGCAGGTGGAAGCCCTCCTGCATCCTCGGCGTCCATCCCAAGAACGACCAGCCCATCATGTGGTGCGGCGGTACGGGAAAGCGGCGGTACGGAGCGGTTCTGCCGTATTCGCCCACGCCGATGCGGTAGCCGTGCAGTCCCATCGCCACTCGGCCGTTGGCGTTGCGCGCATGGACAAAGTCCTTCGGCATGTCGAAGTCTGCGGCGACGATGCTCGCGAAGGTGTTGTAGGCCCTGCGGTTGGCAGTGTTGGTGCCCCAGTCGGTGAGGGCTTTCAGCTGCTTTTCCGTGATGGGATAGTTCAGCAACGGGGAATCATGTCCCTGCACGAGCAGTGCGAAACCGTTGCCGCTTGCGGCCACATGAGCCTGCATCCCGTTTCGGAGCAGGATGTCCTGCAGTTCGGGGGTAAGCTCAAGGGGACGCGGATTGGTGTTTGTCCTTATAGGCATGATGTTGTCTTGTTTATGCGTTTCCGTTTTCCAGTGCCTCGTCGAGCAGCGCGTTCCTCATTTCCATGAAGCATGTGGCAGACTCTTCAAGGTTCGGGTCAAGTCCCTTGTTGTGGCAGTACCGGTCGTATTCCTGCGACAGCTCGCGCGAGTGGTGGGCGATGTATTCCTTCCAGCCGTATTCGCCGGACTGCACCTTCTCAATCAGTGTCTCTTCGGGTTCGTATCTCATCTTGACGGCGGTTTAGTGTTTGAGGGTCATGTTGTTGCGCTTGCGCATCTCTTCCCACAGTTCCTCGGTGTAGGACGCCTCGGGAACATAGTCGAGGTTGCCTTCCCCGTCGGCGACCCAGCAGCCGTTCAGACCGAAGTTGTATCTGCCGAAGCCCTGCCGCTGTTCCTCGTGCCATTTCTTCTCGTCGCCGCGCGTGAGGCGCACGCCGGTCTTTTCATTGAGGTCGATGCCGATGGTGTAGAGGTCGTCACCGTCCATTACGGTGACGGGCAGGCCTTTCTGTAGGCAGGTAAGCTCGGCGTTGGTGAGCTTCATCTCGTTGGCGGCATATTCGAGGTTGCGGCCGATGACGGGCGTGGGAACGTAGATAATTTGGTTGGTGCCCCGGTCTATCTGATGGAAAGCCTGTATCTCTTTCCCTTCGGGCGTGATGACGGGGGCGATGACGGGACGGTGTTCAAGGAGTGCCTTGCGCTCTTCCTCCGTGAACCGGTCAAGGCGGCCGGCCTTGAGCTGCGGATAGAACACCACATCCACGCTGTTGTCGTCCATGCGGATGAACGCGAAGCGGGTGCGGGCATGGATCTCCTCTCCGTTTTCGTCGGTGACGCTGATAGGTAGCACCGGGGAGCGGCGACCGTCGAGGATGTCCTCTATCGCCTTCTGGGGCAGGTCTTCGAGCATCTCCTGCGTCAGCCCGAATCTCTCGAGGATGCCGTATGGCAGTTCCTCGCTTTGAAATCTCTGAATCTTCATTTTTATATTTTTTATGCGTTGTCGTTTCCGCAAAATTATATGCGACGCTTCGGATATGAAGTATATATAAGTATGATTTTATTTCGGTTTATGTTTATTTAATATAAGAGCCTATAATCATACTCACTTTCATACTTAAACAGTGCAAAAACAGTAGTTATAGATTTTTAGAGTATGATATTTGTCGCAATCGAATATACTGCATAATATGGTGTTGTCTTATATTTGTTTGCTACCTTTGCGCCATGTTAAGGACATTGATGATTACAGCGTGCCTGTGCTGCTGCATGGCGGCGTCGGCACAGTTCCATACGGTAACGCCCCGGACGGCACGTTGCAGGATTGGGTGTGTCGCACAGGGGACGGCAGGGAAAACAACAACGGAAGTGACGGAAAAGGCGGCACCGGCGGAGTCATCGGCCGATACCGCCTCCATGCGGAAACAATGGATAGACAGCTACCTGAGCGTGGCTTATCCGCTGAAGGAACTTCATGTGACCTCGCCCTTCGGCGTCAGGACGGACCCGTTCACGAAAAAGCGCAAGAGGCACAACGGACTGGACTTGAGGGCTGACCGCTGCGAAACCTACGCCATGATGCACGGCATCGTGGTGAAGGCGGGACAGGACAGGGTGTCCGGGAAATATGTCACCGTGCGGCACGGGGACTTCTCGGTCAGCTATTGCCACCTGTCCGAATGTCTGGTGAAGAAAGGCGACTGCGTGAGGCCGGGAGATGTGGTGAGAATAAGCGGCAACACAGGGCGGTCAACCGGGCCGCACCTGCACCTGACGGTACGGATGGGGCGGAGGCACCTCGATCCGGGGATATTGCTGCGGTTCATCGACGAGACTCGGAGACAGGCGTTGGAGAAACTGTCCGATTGAAGCATTTAACGCATCTTTTATGGCTTTCAGAAACATCACTAACTCTTTTTTGTTGATTCAAATCAAGTTTTTAATCGGTTATTCGCTTGTTTTTCTGAAAATGGTTGCAGGGTTAAAATAAAAGTTGTACCTTTGCATCAACAAATTCCGCCACGCCTCTTTTCAATGCGTACCAGGGCGGAACTTTTGCTTTTTATACACTATGGATTATACGAAACAACCGTTGGATTATCCCCAGATTCTTCAAATGCTGAAAGGCCGGGGGCTGATTGTCAGGGATGAGATTGAAGCCCTGCGCCAGTTAAAAATCATAAGTTACTTCCGTTTGGCAAACTATATGCGTCCGATGGAGGCGGATAAAGATACCCACATATTTAAACCGGGTAGGTTATTTGAAAATGCGGTTGATTTATATTATTTTGACAAACAACTCAGGGTATTGTTGTTTACGGCAGTTCAAAGTATAGAAATCGCGCTACGTTCCAAAGTCATACACCATTTGTCAATGAAATATGGTGCATTTTGGTTTATGGATGAACATTTATCAGATAATCAGACGTTATTTAATGAGAATTTATCCCATATCGGTAAAGAACTGAAGAGGTCAAGAGAAGATTTCATAAGTGAACATTTCGCAAAATATACATCACCTCAATTCCCTCCTGTATGGAAAACTTTAGAGGTCGTATCCTTTGGAACCCTCTCCAAGTTGTTTGAGAATTTCGGTGATAAGCATGTAAAGAAAATCATAGCGCGAGAATTTAATCTGCCACAGCATTTATATCTGGAGAGCTGGATTAAAAGTATTGCAGTTTTGCGGAATTGCATTGCGCACCATTCTCGCATCTGGAATCGGAAGTTCCCTCTAAAACCGCAATTGCCACTGAAACTTAACGGAATGTGGATTGATTGTTCGGGAATAGAACGGGCGAAGTTGTATGCGCAGCTCTGCTGTCTTGTTTATCTTCAAAATCAAATTCATCCCGACAACGATTTCAAACAGCAGTTAAAATCGTTACTGAAAGCCCATCCCAATGTCGATGTCGCAGCAATGGGATTTCCTATCGGCTGGGAAAACGAACCTCTTTGGAAATAAGACTGGAATATTGCTGCGGGTATTTGATGAAACATGGCAACAATCATTGAACGTCCCGGGTTTGGATAAAAAACGTTAGAACTGAATATTTGGGTTCCCGTACAGACATAAAGAAGCC
>CAVAHD010000016.1:0-53643 GCA_963588475.1 Oscillospiraceae bacterium
ACAGTCTGGTGGTGTGTTTCATCATTTGTTTTGTTATTAGTTGATCCTTAATTCCGCAGGTTAATAAAAACCCAAAACGCCTTACTTGATAACCACCTTCTTGCCGTCCACGATGTAGATGCCCTTCTGCAGCTGGGAAGAGGTGACCTTCATGCCGCTTATGGTGTAAATCTGCGCCTCCTTGGCGGTGGCGGTGCTAACCTCCGCAATGCCCGTTGATGGCTTTGCCGTTAACTTGATGTTGCCAACGTTGAAGGTGTATTTCGAACCTTGGAAGTTGAAGATGAGGTAACGCAGTCCTGCTGGCAGTACACTGGTGTCGATGCTATGCTCCACAAACTTGCCCCAGTCGCCAGTGTTCTCTATTGTCACTGTGCCTGTCCAGTCCTTGTTGCTGTCAGCATCTGTGATGTCCATTACCAAACTCGGCTCGCTGTTCTTTGCCGCCGCCAGGAACGAGATGGTGTAAGCCTGCTCCTTGGTATTGTTGATGACGAAGCTCCAGTACTGACCGTTGCGCACATTGTCTATGGTAGCCATGCCGTCCACGTCCTTGATGGAACCGCCGGTCTGTGTGGCTTTTGTCAAGTCGAAATACTCGTCCGATGGCAGAGTGATGGCGTTCGTGCCGTCTATAACGCTGGGAGTCAGGGGACCTGTCGTGGCTATGTCCTCACCTGTCAACTCGCCATCGGCATACTGCGCCTCGGTGATGTCTGCCACGAGCGAGTTGATGTAGTTCTCCAGGTTGGTGTATCCGTTGGCAGCCACCTTCGCTCCGTCCGTAGCATCGTTGGGGTCCAGTCCGTTGGCAGTCTCCCAGGCATCCGGCATACCGTCGCCGTCAGTGTCTACGGGTGCTGCCGTGCTGTTCAACTTTGGCCATGCGTCGTCGCCGTCAGTCTTCGCCTCGTCCTGTGAGTCTATGATGCCCGGACGGTCCACTTCGTTGGCTCCCGTAAAGGTGGTTGTGCCGTTCTGCGTGTCAGAGGCGATGATCTGGTCGAGAGCATCGCGGTGTAGGCTGGCACCAGCGTATGCCACCACCTTCTCGAAAGCCTTGTCGGGGGTATGCGTGGTGACAAGGGCGAACGGCATGGCGGCTTCAGCCTTTATGGTGTCGCGGGTTGTGGCGTTCCATCCGTATTCCGCTCCGTCGCCTATTTGGTTTATGACGCCTATCTTCCAGTTGTCGTTCGTCACGTCCGTCCATATGGTGTTCTTGTTGCCGGCCACGTAGTAGTGTCCCCATACGTATTCGGACACCTCGTCGGTATTCTTGCCTTGGGCATCCTTCACGTAGTGCGTGCCATGGCTAGTGGCGAGGATGCGTTTCTGGTAGCCGGCATCACGTGTTTGCGTCAGCGGACCGGGCTTGTAGTAGTTGTTCACGATGTTGATGCACATTTCCTCGCCGCCGTATGCGCCGTTGCCGCCCCAGTTGTATACGACGTTGTTGCGCCAGTCGGTGGGGTGCTCCTTGGATGTGTCGTCGCCACTGCGGAACACGTAGCGAGGCGTGCGCGAGTCGTGGTGGGCTATGAGGTTGTGGTGGTATGTGGTGCGTCCGCCACCCATCATGGCTCCGTATCCGTGTGCGCCCTTGGAGTGGCCTGACTCACGCAGACTCTGGTATGCCATGCACCACTGCACGGTGGTGTTGCGGTTGCCGTAGACGGCAAGACACTCGTCGATGCTCCAGCTTACGGTGCAATGGTCTATGATGATGTTGGCACCGTCGAAGCCGCCCAGTCCGTCGCCTTCGTGACCGCCGTCTCCGTCGGTGCGGCTCACGTGGCGGTTGCCGCAGCGGAAGCGCAGGTAGCGCATTATGACGTTAGGACCCTTGATGACGAAAGGCCAGTCGGCGATGCAGATGCCGTCGCCTGGTGCTGTCTGTCCGGCGATGGTAACGTCGCCATTGGTAAGGTCAAGCTGGCTCTTGAGGAATATGGTGCCGGAGACGTCGAAGACGATGGTGCGCGCACCCCTCTGGTTGCAGGCATAACGGAATGAGCCCTTTTCGCCCGTATCCTCGAGTGTGGTGACGTGGTAGACTGCGCCGCCGCGACCGCCGGTGACGTACATACCGTAGCCCTGCGCTCCCGGGAAAGAAGGGACTTTTGTGCTCGCCTGTACAGCCGAGGTCGTTATGAGCATACTGCCGATGAGCATGCCGCCGAAAAGATTGTTGAGTAGCTTTTGGTTCATAAGATTTGTAGTTATTAAGTTATCAAAAGTGGAAGCCCTATATATAATAAGGTATATGTCAGAATGTGAATGGGCTATCCCTTTTGTTCGTTTGCAAAGTTACTGCAAATTTCGATATGCCGTGGGGGTATATCTGACGCTATAGGAGTAAAATGCTGAGTATCGCCCGTGCATTCGCTCGTCCAACTGGGCGGAATAATCGCCGCGAGGGGTGTATGGCAGTTTTTCCCTCTATATGCGATGAAATGTCCCCCTGCGAGTTAATGATTCTTAATAACTTTGCACTCGTTATATACGACATCTAACCAAAACCTAATAAAAAACGACAACGACATGAAGAAACTATTGACATTTGTTTCGATGTCACTTCTGCTCCTCGCCTCTTGTTCGCAGGACGCTGAACTGACATCCGGGCAAACACAACTTCCTGATGAAGGCAAGAACGTTGCTACACGTACTATGGCGGTGAGCTTGGCCAACACGCTGCAGGAAGATGCTGCCCTCGACTTCACTGACGTTGAGCTGTTCGCCTACAAGACTGGCGGCTACAACGTCGATTCGCTCCTCGCACGCAAGACTACCCCGCTGCAAGGCAACAAGCTGCAGCTGGAACTGCCCCTCGACGAGACCGTGCAGACCTTCCTCGCCGCCAACCACGCCGTCGTAACCCTCGACGACAGTCTCGCCACCGTCACCGTATGGCAGGACAAGGCATGCTCGCGCAAGGTATGGCTGAGCAACATCGTAAAGTTCTCGTCCAACTACAGCGGAATGGGCACGGTAACCATGTCCCCCGCATACGGCGAGGCCATCATAGCCCCGACGGAGACAGCCGAGGCGATAGCCTCCGTGGCAGACAGCATCGTCTTCACCCTACGCAACGTGCCCGTCAGCTACCAGGTGTCTACGGGAGAAAGTAGCGTAGAGGACATCACCTTCACATGGAAAGACTTCAACACCCGCCCAACGCTGCGTGCCTTCGCAGGAACGAAAGCCAGCAACCTGGCATACTCCATATATAAAGGTGAAAAAGAGATACGCCGTACGCCTGCCGACATAGATACCGGCCTGCTCTTCGAGTTATGCAAGCGCAGCACCCTGTCCTTCCCCGTCATGGACGAGGAGTATACCAACGAAGTGACTGAAGAGACACGCGCCGCAGCACCTACCGCAGCAGCAAAGAAGTCGCCGAAGGTCCGCGTCACAGTGACAGGCCTCTAATCTCTCCATACATCACAATACACTATACAAGATGATGAAACACAACATACTATATTTTGCAGCTGCATTGGCACTGGCCGCCGGAACGGCATCCTGTTCCAAGGACCCTGTATACTCCTCCCACACGGTGAAGCAGGTACTCTTTACCCTCGACGGCAAGGAGACGACGATGCAGCAGTACGGTTCGTCAAACACGCGCCCCCTCTTCCTCTACCACGAGGACGGCTCTTACTACGAGAACCTCAACTCATACCTCCCCTTCACGCTCAACGACGGGACGTATAAAGTGTTTGCTACCAATCAGAGCGCACTCGTAACTACGACTCTCGCCGCCAACCTCAACGATATCGTTGTGCCGCAGGACAGCGACGCAAAGACGAGCTTCGCCATCTCGAAGCCAATAGAATACCACACCGGCGACGAGATGAAGCTTGACCTCCTCACCCGCACCGGCGTACTGCGCATCAAGGCAGAGGACGTAAAGGGCGACAAGCGATACAACCAGATACGCGCCACCGTCACCTCGCCAATCTCGGCATACAAAGTGAGCGACGGCAACTTCCTCGAGGACGGCGTGACACTCGTCAAGACTGCCGACAGCAAGAACGGCGGCATCAGCTACGTGCAGGACTTCATTCTCATGGAGACCAAGACCAACAACCGTCAGGTAGACCTCGCCATCGACTTCCTCAAGAACGGGGAGACCGTCGAGGCTCGTCCCTCGCTGAAGGGCGACCCTATCGTCATCTCACCCAAGGACACCACCATCGTCTCCCTGCGCCTCAACAAGGACGACACCATGGTGCAGGACTACACCGTGGAGATACGCCAGGCCGAATGGACCGAAGAGACGCTGACACCGGAAGCACCGTTCATCGTGCCCGAGGGATACACCTACGTCAGTCCGCAGGACAACATGGACAACGTGCTCACGGAGCTTATGGCTGACGCCTCCGTCGACGAGATAAAGCTATACCTCAAGGCTGGCGAGAGCTACGCCTTCGGCAGCAAGACGCTCAACGACATCACAAAGGCACTCTACGTCAAGGCGCAGAAGCCAAAGACGGGACAGCCAAAAGCCACGCTCGACATCCCCGGCACCATCAGCATGAAGGGCGACATGAGTGCCGTGCATTTTGAGAACCTCAACATCACGGCGAAAAGCGCCGGAAAGGGTATCTTCAAACTGAAGAACCAGGAGTTCCACGTTGAGGAGATTGCTTTCGTCAACTGCGACTTCGACTCCTTCAGCGGCACCCTCTGGTATCAGGAGACCAGCGCCGACTATCAGCAGGTAGTGGACCACCTCCTCTTCGACGGCACCACGTTCACCAACCTGCAGCTCAGCGGCAGCGCACTCTTCGGACTGAGCACCAAGAAGGTGGCACCGATATACAGCTGGACCTTCCGCAACTCCACCTTCCACATGAAGTCTTTCGGCAAGCCGCTGGTCAACAATACCAAGATGATAGACAAGACAATGACCGTCGACATAGAGAACTGCACCTTCGTCGACATGGCAGGAGCCAACACGACATGGTTTGAGTTCAGGGGCGACAAGACGGATGCCTTCAGCCTTACAGCCAAGAATAACCTGTTCAGCGGCACGGGAGGCGGCACGCCGACAGCGTTCAGCACCACGATGGTGACATCCTCCGACATCGCCGACAACTACTTCACCTCAGGCTACACCGTAGGCGCATGGGGCATCGATCCGGCCCCAGAAGAGCTCACCGAGACCATGGACAACCTCTTCAACGATGCCGCTGCTGGCGACCTCACCGTCAAGAACTATGCCTCCGTCGTCTACACCAAGGGCATCGGAGCCGGACGCTGGATAAAGTAAGCGGAAGTGCAACATACAACCATAACAAATAAAGACAACAAAATATGAACAGACGATATATCATAGGTACAGTTGCCGCAATGATGATGACGACGGCCGCCGTGGCACAGACCGCCACCGTGTCGGGCAGTGTGTCAGACAACATGGGCCCCATCATCGGTGCTACCGTAAAGGTGCAGGGCACCAACAACGTGGTGGTCACTGACCTGGACGGCAACTTCCAACTCAAAAACGTGAAGGACCCCGACAAGGCGGTACTCCTCGTGACGTACATCGGCATGCAGGACCATAAGGAGCAGCTGAAGGGCCGCACCTCCGGCGTGGCGATAGAGATGAGGGAAAGCCTCGGCTCGCTCGACGAGGTGGTAGTGGTAGGTTACGGCACGTCGAAGCGTGCCAACCTCACCGGTGCCGTAGCTTCCGTCAGCGGCAAGGTACTCGAGAAGGTGCCTACGGCAAGCGTGGGCGAGGCATTGCAGGGTCGCCTCCCAGGCGTGCAGATTACCACGGCAGACGGTTCGCCGGACGCGGACCAGACCATCCGTGTGCGCGGTGGCGGCTCCATCACGCAGGACAACAGCCCGCTCATCATCGTGGACGGATTTGAGGTGAGCAGCCTCAACGACATTCCGCCGACGGACGTGGAGAGCATCGATGTACTCAAGGACGCTGCCTCTACGGCCATCTACGGCGCACGCGGTGCCAACGGCGTCATACTCGTCACCACGAAGCACCCCAACGACGGCAAGCTGACCATCAACATCAACTCATACCTCCAGACGAAGGAACTGACAAAGAAAATCGATGTCATGGACCCCTACGAGTTCGTCGGCATGCAGTACGAGTACTACTACCCCAAGGGAGCAGGCACACGCACCAGCTTTTTCAGCAAGTACGGACAACCGTCCGAGCGCTACATATACCAGGGCGATGCCGGCTACGACTGGCAGGACGAGATATTCGGTTCGCACCCCATCTCCAACTATAACGATATCTCCATCTCTGGCGGCAACGACAAGGCGAAGTACAAAATCTCATACATACACCAGAGCCAACCCTCCGTCATGCAGGGCAACGGACTGACACAGGACAACATCACGGCGCAGCTCAACCTGAAGCTCTTCAAGTTCCTCTCCTTAGAGTACCGCTCACGCTTCCTCAACAAGACCGTAGAGGGAGCCGGCACTGAAGGCATCAGCCTCATCAACGCTCTCCGTCAGGCACCCACCGAGGGACTCAACGACTACATGAGTACACCGAAGGACAGCGAGTACTTCGACTCCTCTACCATGGAAGAGATAACTCGCTTCAACCCCATCGAGGAGAACGCCGCCAACTACAAGGAGCGCAACAACCAGGCGTTCACCAACCAGCTCGCACTCACATGGACGTTGGCAAAGGGCCTCACGCTGCGCAACGAGTTTGCCTACGAGACAGGCTCGCAGGTGACTAAGCGCTTCTACGGCAAAGGCACCAGCAACTACAAGAACAACAACCAGCAGCCCATGGTGGAGTGGGGAGAGTCGAAGAGTACCAAGTGGCAGCTCACCAATACGCTCAGCTACAACTTCGACATCAAGGAGAAGCACAACTTCCAGACCATGATAGGCCAGGAGATAAAGAGCAGCGAAAGCCGTAGCCAGACATACCAGACACGCTACTTCCCAGAATGGGTGACGGCAGACGATGCCTTCGACAACCTCACGCTCGGTACGGCATACACGGCAAAGTCATCGTACGGTTCGCCGACGCGCATCGCCTCCTTCTTCGGACGTGTCAACTACTCCTACGACGACCGCTACCTCGCCACCCTCACGCTGCGTGCCGACGGCTCGAGCAAGTTCTCAGCCGGAAACCGCTGGGGATTCTTCCCCGCTGCCGCTGTGGCATGGCGCATCTCCAACGAGAAGTTCATGAAGAACGTAGACTGGCTCTCGAACCTCAAGCTCCGCCTCTCCATCGGTGCGTCCGGTAACAACCGCATCGCCGACAACCTCTACAAGAGTATGTACAAGGTAAGCAACAACAGACCTGCAGGATGGGGTGAAAGCGACCGCTACTACTACACCTTCTACAACACCACATACCCCGTCAATCCGGATGTGAAGTGGGAGACGACAATCACGCGAAACGTAGGTCTCGACTTCGGTCTCTTCCGCGAGCGCATCAGCGGTTCGCTCGAAGTGTACTGGAACACCACCAACGACCTCCTCGTGCCCTCCACCATACCGGGCTACAGCGGATATACGCAGATGATGACAAACATCGGCTCTACCACCAACCGTGGTGTGGAACTGAACCTCACGGCATACATCATCGACAAGAAGGACTTCACCCTCTCGGCCAACTTCAACATAGGCCACAACGTCAGCCGCATCGAGTCGCTCGCCAACGGTGAGACGGAGTGGGTACTGCAGTCGGGCAAGGTAGACAACGGCGTGGACGACTACCGCGCATACGTCGGCGGCAAAGCCGGACTCATCTACGGCTACGTCAACGACGGATTCTACAAGGTGGAGGACTTCAACTACGACTCCAAGAACCAGACGTGGAATCTCAAGCCGGGTGTAGTAGACTGCTCGTCGCTCATCACGAAGCTGGCACCAGGAGCACCAAAGTTCAAGAAGCTCGCTGAGCTTACCGAAGAGGAGAAGCAGACAGGCACACCGGTGCTCTCATCGGAAGACCGCCAGGTCATCGGCGACACCACACCTGCCTTCTCCGGCGGTTTCGGATTCAACGCCACGTGGAAGAACTTCGATGCCAGCATCTTCTTCAACTTCATGTGCGGTTTTGACGTGTACAACTACGACCGCCTCCTCATGTCGACCTTCAAGAGCAATACCTACAACAACCTGCTCACGGAGTTCAACTACGACAACCGCTTCCACACCCTCGACCGCGACGGACAGGCACTCTACAACAGCCCCGAGGAGCTGGCTGCTGCCAATGCAAATGCCACCACGTGGAATCCTATCTACATGACTTCCACCGTATGTATGTCTGACATCATCGAGGACGGCTCGTTCCTCCGACTGAACAACTTCACGCTGGGCTACTCCCTCCCACGCAAGTGGATGCAGTCCATCGGATTCCAGCGCTGCCGCTTCTACTTCACCGGCCACAACCTCTTCACCATCACCGGCTACTCAGGCTATGACCCGGAGGTGAACATCGCCACCGGACTGACACCAAACATCGACAGCAACCGCTATCCGCGCAGCCGTTCATACACTTTCGGAGTACAACTCACATTGTAATTATATACAAATATGAAAAATAAGAAACTAATATACATAGCAGCTCTGGCGGCAACAATGTCGCTCACCGCCTGCAACGACTTTCTCGAGACGGCACCCGCCGACGGCAAGCCGGTAGAAACCATCTTTGCCGACGAGAGCGCGATGAAGTCGCTACTGACACAGGTGTACTCAAAGATGACCACATCGGGACTCTACGGCTCCACACTCATCTACGGTCTCAACACCAATACGGACGTGGAGATGTCGGGAGTAAGCACGGACATTCCCAACGCCAACGGCAGCGATATAAGCTGCTACGAGCCAAAGGCCACGTGGACGACGCTCAAGAACGTATGGAACGACCTCTATGCTGCCATCAACCAGTGCAACGACTTCATTGCCAATATAGAGCAGAGCCCGCTCTTCTCCACCAACATCACTACTGACGGACCGACGGAGACACAGCAGATGTACGGTGAGGTAAAGACCCTCAGAGCCATGTTCTATCTGGACCTCATACGCACGTGGGGTGACGTAGTCTTCACCATGACACCGACCACCGTCTACGACGACTTCTACAACATGGGCACCACAGACCGCAACACCATCCTCTCCACACTCATCGACGACCTGAAGGCGGCAGAGCCGTACATGAAGTACGCCACGGACATCGACGAGGGCGTGGAGCGTGCCTCACGCTCATACTGTCAGGCACTCATCGGACAGCTCGCCATGTACCGGGCAGGATACGCACTGCGCCCGTCCAACGAGACATCCCTCGGATACGCCATGACCCGCGCCGACGACTACGCCGAATACTACAAGCTGGCTGACGAGTACTTCAAGAAGGTCATAGACTCCAAGAAGCACAGCCTCACCTCGTCGTTCGCAAAACTGTGGGAGGACGAGTGCAACTGGACTGTGGCAAAGGACGGAGAGGTAATCTTCGAAGTGCCTGAGCTGAAGGGTACGACAGGCTCGCTCGGATACCGTGTCGGTGTGACCATCACTGGGGGCAGTCACGAATACGGTAGTGCAAGTAACTATGTCCACTTTCCGGCAACATACCTCTACTCCTTCGACCCTGCCGACCAGCGCCGTGGCGAGACCGTCTCGCTGGTAAAGTACGACAAAAATCTCAACCAACAGGTTGACCTCTTGAACAGCGGAAAGAACGTCACGGGATTCTCCGTGGCCAAATGGTCCAAGCTGAAGATGAAGACACCGCTCGGCTCTACCAGCGGCGACAACACTGGCATCAACTCCATACGTATGCGCTATGCCGACCTGCTCCTCATGTATGCCGAGGCTGAGAACGAGGTAAACAACGGCCCTACCGCAGAGGCCAAGGAAGCCCTCCGACTCGTACGCTCGCGCGCCTTCAAGGCAGAAGCACAGTCGGAGAAGGTGTCTGCATACATTGATGCTCTCACCACCAAGGACCAGTTCTTCCAAGCCATCATGGACGAGCGCGCATGGGAGTTCGGCGGAGAGGGAATACGCAAGTACGACCTGGCACGATGGAACAAATACAGCGAAGTAATATACAACCTCTACTTCCGTTTGCGCAGCTGGGCCAACCCGGATGGCTCAGAGCCGGTGCCTGCCGACATATATTATAAGGAGACGACGGTGGACGGAAAGACCGTCATCCTCTTTGCCGGCATAGACGACAAGGCGCAGGACCCGATGCCGAGCGGATACCAGTCGCAGGACATAGCACGCAACTGGATGTCGCAGGACAAGGACACCGGCGAGGACGTATACAACTCGCAGCTGCTATACAGCTTCCGCGGATTTATCAAGGGTAATAAAAACACTGGAATGCCCATAAACACCGTAACGCCGCAGACACCACTCGTCTACCTCGCACCATACCCAGAGCAGGTCATCACGGACCACCGCGGACACATCACGCAGCAGTATGGCTACTGATCAACTGTATAAACAAACGGACTTACACAACAAGACAGTCATGAGAAAAAACTTATATAGCATAATATTCACTCTCGCGGCATTCTGCTTCTCTGGATTCATGCTGCAGAGCTGCAGCGAGGACGAGTACAGAAGTACGGGCGACCTCTTCCAGCCTCGCTTCGCTGCCGACCCGACGGTAGACACGCTGATGCGCAACAAGGTTACCATAGCGTGGTATGAAGTGAACAATGCCAAGTCCTACACCGTCAGGGTGTATAACGACAACTACTACACCGACCTCTTTATGGAGCAGGAAGTGACAGACCCAGGCATCATCATCAACGACATCCCGTACAACAAGAAGTTCTACGTCATGGTGCGCACCAACGCACAGAACGAAGCCAACAACTCGCAGTGGGCCACTACGGGATTCACCACGCTGAAGCGACGCGACTTCCCGCAGCTGCTACAAGAGGTGGAGACGAGCGACATCACGAAGACCACGGCCACTGTACGGTGGACCGTAAGCGAGGATGCTGACAAGTACGTGGACAGCATCACCGTAGTGCCCACCACCTCCACAACGGCGGCATCAGTGTGCCGCATGCTCACCGAAGAGGAGAAGGCACAGGGATGTGTCAATGTCAGTGACCTCGTGCCAGGTACGGACTACACCGTCACCATCTACAACTCCACCTTAGAGCGCAAGTACGACCGCCCGTACAACGTCGTGTACTTCTCTACCGTCGGCGAACCTGCCAAGATATTCTACGTCACCCTCACCGACGACCTCTCGGCACTTCTCGCCTACAACAACGACGACGATGCCGTACCAGAGAACTCCGAGTACGTCCTGCCGGCAGGAAGCACATACACCATCTCGCCGTTCCGCATTAAGAAGGGATTCACCATACGCGGAGAAGAGGGCGGAGAGAAGCCGCACCTCATCTGCAACGGCTCATGGAACTTTGCCGAGAACTCGCACGTCAAGAAGTTTGAGATGGTAAATCTCAAAGTGTCGCACAAGGCCGAGGGACAGTACTTCGTCAATGCCGACTCTCCGTTCCAGTTGCAGCAGGCTACGTTCACCAATGTAGACTTCGTCGGACTGACACGCGGATTCTGGCGCCACAAGAACGAGAACGAGAAGATTGTTAAGAACATCATCATCGATGGCTGCATCTTCGACAAGTGTACACAGGCGAGCGGCTCGTACGGCTTCATCTACCTCGAGGCTGCCAAGAACGAGGCAAACGGGTTCGACGACATACAGAATGTCACCATCAAGAATACTACCATCGGCCGAAGCGTGATACACTACGCTGACGGCACGACGGACCCCGGATGGACTAACCTCATACAGGCCAACAAGTCTACCAACCCGATGAACATCAAGCTCAGCGCAGTAACCATCTACGACTACTGCCCAGGCAAGGCACTCATCAATATTGACTACGCCGAGGGAAGCACACTCACCGTTGACCGTCTCATACTGGCATCCGGATGCTCGCAGCTGCTCAACAAGAAGCCGGCACAGCTTAGCTATTCATATAGCAACAACTTCGCCACATCCGAGTACAGCAGAACCATGGCAGACTACAACGGTATCAACTGCTCGTCAAGCGCAGCAGACGTATTCGCCAACCCTGCCAACGGAGACTACACCCTCAACGCCGCCAACGCCGATGCTCAACAGATGATACAGGCAAAGGCCGGCGACCCACGCTGGATAAAGTAAACAGTACTTGCAATTTAAAATGTATATTATGAAGAAAAGACAACTGCTGGCAGTGGCTCTGCTGGCGATGACATCAATTCTTGGTACGGCAAAACCTTTGCCGTACCAAGACCATACCCTCCCGTTTGAGGAGCGGGCACGCGACCTCTGCTCGCGCCTCACGCTGAAGGAGAAGGCTGACATCATGCGCAACGGATCGCCTGCCATCGACCGACTCTCCATCCCACAGTTTGAATGGTGGAGCGAGGCCCTCCACGGTGCGGCACGCAACGGCTACGCCACCGTGTTCACCAACACCACCGGCATGGCATCGTCCTTCAACGACGCTCTGCTCCAGGAGGTGTTCACCGCCGTCAGCGACGAGGTGCGCGCCAAGAACAACCTGGCACGCCGCGCCGGAGAGATAAAGAAGTACCAGGGCATTTCCATCTGGACACCCAATATCAACATCTTCCGTGACCCTCGCTGGGGACGCGGACAGGAGACGTACGGCGAAGACCCGTACCTGACCACACGCATGGGACTGGCAGTAGTACGCGGTCTGCAGGGCCCCACTGACAGCCACTACCGCAAGGTGTCCGCCTGCGCCAAGCACTTTGCCGTACACAGCGGTCCCGAGTGGAACCGCCACTCCTTCAACCTCACCGACATCACGCCGCGTGACCTCTGGGAGACCTACCTGCCCGCCTTCAAGTCCGTCGTGCAGCAGGGCGGTGTGGCACAGGTGATGTGTGCCTACCAGCGCATAGATAACGAGCCGTGCTGCGGCAATACCCGTTACCTCCAGCAGATACTGCGCGGCGAATGGGGCTTTCGCGGACTGGTATGCAGCGACTGCGGCGCCATCGGCGACTTCTTCCGTCCCGGTCGCCACGGCGTGTCCACCTCATCCAGCGACGCATCAGCAAAGGCTGTCCTCGCAGGTACCGACGTGGAGTGTGGCGGCAACTACGCCTCGCTGCCTCGCGCCGTCAAGGAAGGACGCATCACGGAGGAGCAGATAAACACCAGCGTTGTACGTCTGCTGACGGAGCGCTTCGCCCTCGGCGACTTCGACGACGAGACCCTCGTGCCGTGGAAGCGCATACCCGAGAGCGTCATCGCTAGCAAGGAGCACAAGGAGCTGGCACTCAAGATGGCGCGCCAGTCCATGGTGCTGCTGAAGAACAACGGCGTGCTGCCCCTCAAGAAGGAGGGCTTGAAGATTGCCGTGGCAGGACCTAACGCCGCCGACTCCACCATGATGTGGGGAAACTACAACGGTTACCCCACCAAAACCGTCACCATCCTCGAGGGCATACAGCAGCTGGCACCCGGCGCACGCTACGTCAGCGGATGCGGACATACACGCAACGAGAACTTCGCCAGCCACTACTCCAGCCTGACCACCCCCGACGGCAAGCCCGGCATGGTCGCCACGTACTGGAACAACGAGAAGATGGAGGGCCAACCCGTAGCCACTGCCACCTACGCCCAGCCCATCAAGCTGGACAACGGCGGTGCCACGGTATTCGCCCCCGGCGTAAACCTGGAGCACTTCTCAGCAAAGGTGGAGGGCGTACTGCGCCCCACTGCCACAGAAGAACTGCAGCTGCGCTTGGCCAGCGAGGATATGGCGCGACTCATCATCAACGGTGACACCGTCATAAACAACTGGAAGGCGCGCAATCGAGTACAGGTGGCCAACAAGAACTACAAGGTTGAGGCTGGCAAGGAGTACCGTATGCAGATAGACTACGCCCAGCAGACCGACAAGGCGGTGCTGCAGTTTGACCTCGGCCGTCTCGAGCCTATGTCTACGGACAAGTTCCTCGCCGGCGTAGGCGATGCCGACGTAGTAGTCTTCGTCGGTGGCATATCGCCGAGCCTCGAGGGAGAGGAGATGAGCGTCAAGGAGCCCGGCTTCAAGGGCGGCGACCGCCTTACTGCCGAACTGCCCACCGTGCAGCGCGAGGCCATAGCAGCCCTACATAAGACCGGCAAGAAGGTGGTATACGTCAACTGCTCAGGCTCGGCCATCAACCTCACGCCAGAGGACGCCAACAGCGACGCCGTCCTGCAGGCATGGTACGGCGGTGAGAAGGGCGGACAGGCCGTGGCGGAGATTCTCTTCGGTGAGGTGAACCCAAGCGGCAAGCTCCCCATGACCTTCTACCGCGACGACAGTCAGTTGCCCGACTTCGAGGACTACCACATCTCCACCGGCACGGGCCGCACCTACCGCTACTTCAAGGGCGACCCGCTCTACCACTTCGGCTACGGCCTGAGCTACACCACCTATGAGTACGGCAAGCCGAAGTTCGACAAGAAGAAGCGCACCGTCACCTTCACCCTCAAGAACACTGGCACCGTAGACGGCACCGAGACAGCCCAGCTATACCTCAAGCGCCTCGACGACCAGAACGGTCCCGTCAAGACCCTTCGTGGCTTCCAGCGCGTGGACCTTAGGGCCGGCGAGACAAAGACCGTCACCATCCAGATGAACGACGAGGACTTCGAAACCTTCGACGAGGCATCCAACACCATGCGCGTCCTCAAGGGTAAGAAGTACCAGCTCATGGTAGGATCCTCCTCCAGGGCACAGGACCTGAAGACCGTCACCGTTAAGCTGTAGACCGCTCCTCAAAATTTCATCAGACAACAATAAAGCATAAACGCAAAGGCAGCTCCCCATATCGTATGGAGAGCTGCCTTTGCGTTTATGCTTTATTTTCTGGCTCCGACATCACTCTATTGGATTTCCTCACAAGCCGCCATCTCTGCTCCACGGTATACTACGACCAGCTTGTGGAGCTTGGTGGTCTTTACTGACTCGCGTACGGTGTCGCTGTCGGCGTAGCGGCTTATCTGGGCGGAGGCATCCTCGAAGAGCTTCTTTACCTGCGCGTCTGTGGTGTTCGACTTGCAGTACTTCAGCTCCACGATGTAGGAGTCGGTCATGTCCTTGTATATGTCGCAGAGCGGTGAGAGGAATATGTCGGCGTAGCCGCCCTCGTTGTCCAGTTCGGAGATAGGGCGGTAGAAGCGGCACTGGCTTGTCATGGCCAGCGTGAAGCCATGCACGAAAGCCTCGCCCTTCTGCTTGTCGCGCTGGGAGGAGAACCGCTTCAAGCAGTCGGCGATGTAGTCGAAGTAAGGCTTGTAGTCGCCGTGGTATGCCAGGCGGCTTTCCAACTTACCCTTGCCGTAGGAATCGTATTTAAGGTCGTTCTCCTCGTAAGTAGCCAGGAGGTAGGTGTACATTTGGTCGCGGACCACCTCGTTGGGGATGATGAACTTTGTCTCGCCATCGTGTGTGCCGCCAACCGTCACCATGCCAAAATAGAACAGCAGACTGAGGAAGTTGTCTGGGTCGTTGATACGCTCGGCAGGGAAATTCTCCACGAGCTTGCCCACGACGAACCCCTTCGTTACGAGTTCCTGTATGATGCTGGCATCGTTGGCGAAATCCTTGTCGTGGCGGATGAGCATACGTATCTTGTCGTAGTCGATGCGAACGTTTGTCTCCACCATGTTATCCGGGATGTTATAATCGTTGTCTATGTAGTTGCTAAGGAAGTTGAGCACCATCACTGAGTTGTACATTGTAGTTCTGCCATATTTGCTTATGGCAAAACAGTAGTTGTCGTACCATGGCTTCATCACATGGATGAGTTGGTCTACGGTGTGGTTGAAAGGCAGCACGCTGGCGTAGTAGCCGAGCATGTCCCTCACCTCTTCCTCGGTAAAACCAGTCATCTCATTGAATTTCGGTCTGATGGAATAGTTGGTTCCGATATTGAAGCCACTTGTCAGGTCGTCCATTGTCACCGGGCTGACTCCCGTCACGAACACCCTCCGCAAAGTTGCCCCTGCAACACCCTTGATGGTATCAAAGAACTTGCGCAGGTACCCCTCACCATGAGTTTGCTCACGATAGCGGGGCTCATGCTGCTTGTTGGTCAGAATCTGATTAGTGAAATGGTCGTATTCGTCTATAAATAGGTATATCTT
The DNA here is from genome assembly GCA_963588475.1 of Oscillospiraceae bacterium. Taxonomy (GTDB): domain Bacteria; phylum Bacteroidota; class Bacteroidia; order Bacteroidales; family Bacteroidaceae; genus Prevotella. The sequence continues at coordinate 16,169 of CAVAHD010000016.1, forward strand.
TTGGTCTACTTCAGAGCATTGCTCGCAAAGGTAAGTAAGCTGCGCGATGGCATCCTCCCTCTGGTTCATCTCTTGCTTGATGCCGGGAGGCAACAAGGAAGCATATCTGTCGCAGAAACTGCAGAACATGATATTGCAATGGGAATCCAATCCCCTCTGATAGTTGTCCAGCCCAGCCGAAATCATGGCGAAGTTGAGGTGAATTATAAGGTATGAGTTGCGCTCCGGAGTTGGATTCTTGCCTATATAAAGCCCCCCAAAGATGCTCTCGAACTGATCTTTCTTGTTGATGTCGTAGTAATTTTTGAGCATGGAGAGGGTTATGGTCTTGCCGAAGCGGCGAGGGCGGATGAAGAAGAAGTACTTGTGGGCTTCCTCTATTTCCTCAATAAACGGAGTCTTGTCTACATAGTAGCAGTCGTCCTGTATGACCTCCTCAAAGTTCTGCATGCCATACGGTATGCGCTTGCGATAAATACGCTTCTTCTTTTCTATAATTGCCATAGCTCAAAAAAATATCATTAGTCCAATTGTTCTTTGTGGGCGCAAATATACAATAAATATTTGGCAATACGCCACTAACCATGGCATTATTTTACGCTACGATACCAAAAAGTCAAAAAGGATGGCAAGAATGCAATGCAAATATATTGAGAAAGGAAACGTATCAAGGGATAAAGCCAAATTGGCTGCAAGTGGTATGGCACGGCGGGATAGAAACGGCTGAAAAGTGTATGCGTACTGGTATCAAGGGTAGATTTAGTGGCTGCCACGGACAATCCCCGTTGAGCCTATATAAACGCAAAGGCAGCTCCCCGTGGCCGTATGGAGAGCTGCCTTTGCGTTTTTTTTTTTGTTGTATCTGGAATGTAGGGCGTTTTCGGGTGCTTTGTTGATGCTTGGTGTCGACGAGGTCGACGCTTGGACTCGTCCAATAGATTGATATAGGGGTTGATGTAGGTTAAGAAATGGGGGGGACACGCTGCTGTCCAGCTTTTTTGCGCGTTAAATAGTCCGAATATTCTAGAAAATGTATACATTTGCACTCGCAAAAAACTACATTGAGTATAGAGCACACACACTGGCTTGTTAAAGCCGAACACACACACTGCATATACTATCGTCTATAGATTTAAATCACTCATTACAAAACTTTTTAAATACTTAATCTATGAAGAAATTTTTTACTCTTATTGCAGCTGTCGCTATGGCAGCAAGTGTTAACGCCGTTAGCTTCCAGCCAACTGACGAGCAAGTTGCTGCTGGTAAAATCCCCGCTATGACGAAATTGCTTGAAGACGACTCTCTTCTCACTGTGATGAATGCATATGAGACACAAGTTGCAGCCTCGCATTTAACAATTAATGGAGTGGAGTATACTAACAAGTTTCAATTGAGAACAGATGCTAATCCATCAGCAGAGAATACGCTAGGTAATGAAAAGCTGGGTAGCACCTCTCTTATAGTAAATGTAGCTTATTTTGTTCCAGTGAAGTTCACCGTTTATGGTCGTAGGCAGACGGTAGATGGTAAATGCGTTGAAAATGACGGCAAGGATTTGCTCATGGTAGACCATGATGATTTTAGCACACCTCTGGAGGCATCTGATTATGAAACAGAGTTAATAGGTACCGATGGCAAATATGCTACATTTGTAAAGACTTATACTCTCAAACCATCTCATCAGTATACAGTTTATCGTGGAGGCTCTACGATGAATATCTACAAAATTGAAGCGATAAAGGATCCCACCACCGGCATCAACTCAGCCGTAGTTGAGGTAGAGTCAGCTGACGCTCCTGCATACAACCTCGCTGGCCAGAAGGTAGGTGAGAATGCCAAGGGCATCATCATCCAGAACGGCAAGAAGTACATCCGCAAGTAATCTACTGCAGGCAGTATATATAAAAAACAAAAAAGTTTCCCACCATCATCTCAGCATGAAGGTGGGAAACTTTCATTTATGGCTACCATACTTCAAAAGTTCCCATCTTTTTAATACTTAGGAATGTCCTTGAACTTCAGATGTTTGCACATTAAAAATGCAAAAAGTCAGACAAATAAACTGTCGATTTCTGCAAAAAGTCAGACAAATAAACAGGCGAATTTTGTCAAAAGTCAAATATATAGTAAGATGGGAAGCTTGTAGCATCGGTGTTTGTGGCTATTAATGGTTAATTAACGGGACATTAACGGGCATTAACGTCGAAAAAGGGGTTTTGCGGCTGTCGGCGTATAGTAACCGCTGGCAGTCAGTGCAAAGATTACTTAAAAAATGCGTTTTTCATCGATAAATAATTTAATTACCCGACAAAAAGGCAAGTTATCTGAGAAAATATAAGTAAATTTGCATCCGTATTTCGAAATATTACGTTTATATATAAGCAGAACAATTAAGACAGATGACATTCAGATTTAAAGCTTCGGCACTTGTCGTTGCTGTATTGTGCCTCTTTGCCTCGTGTATGAGTGACTCCGACTACAGCACCACGACATACGACGATGCGGCCATCACGGCGTTCACCCTCGGCACGATAAAGGTGCAGAAGCATACCCTTTCCAGCACGGGAGAGGACAGCACGTATACCACCACGTACACGGGTAGCAATACTCCCATGTACATAGACAACATCGGCAAGGACGGAGTAGGCCTTATCTACAACCCAGACTCGCTGCCAGTAGGCTCGCAGCTGAACAACATCCTCCTCACCATCTCTACGAAGAACAGCAGCACGCTGTATCTGCGCAAGATTGACGAGGCGGACACCCTGTACTACTACCACAGCTCAACGGACTCCGTGGCCTTCGTCGACTCCCTCGGCAACAACGTGAAGCGTCATTTCCGCGTGGCCTCCACCAGCGGAACGAACTACCGCGACTATACCGTAGAGGTACGCGTGCACAACGAGGCGGCAGACTCCTTTACGTGGAAAGCACTGGGGCAGGTGCTCCCCGCCATGACATCCATGAGTGGTGTCGTTGCGTACACGCAGCTCTTTGTGATAGGAAACGTGGACGGCACTAGAACGCTGCAGACAAGCTCAAACGGAGAGACGTGGACGACCCTGCCGAATACACCGGAGCTGGCCGCCGACGCTACGATATCTACCGACAACGTATACCTCTACCTTTACACTGGCAATACCCTATACCGTTGCGCCAAAGACGGAGACTCGTACGAGTGGACTGTAGTAGGCAGCGGAATGACACATAAAGCAATACTCGGTGGCTGCGCCTCAGAATTGTACGGCTACGATGCCGACGGTGCAATAAGCATATCAAAGGACTGCGGCGTGACATGGGCAAAAGACAGCATTGCACGCTATGAGGACCTGTCGCGTCTGCCGGCCTCGGACTACACCCTTTCGCAGGTGATTGTGGAGACAAACGACGACGTGGAGCGCGTTGCCTTCGTGGGCAACTTCTCAGAGACGAATACTACAGACACTGTGGCGTGCGTATGGAACAAACTGATTGACGAGGACGACCCACAGGGATGGTACGAGGTGACACACAACCAGTATACCAAATCCCGTGTGCTGCCACGCATGAAGAACCTCTCCGTAGTGCGCTACTACCAGTACCTCCTCGCCATCGGCGGCGAGCCAATCTATGGCAGCACGGGGCTGACCCCGTACGGAAAGATATACGTATCTGAGGACCAGGGACTCACGTGGAACGTGCCTACAGGTCTGCGCATGCCGTCAGACATAGACACGACGAAACCGCTCGTCATACTGGCCTCCGACCAGACTGGATACTTCTACCTAGCACAGGAAGAAACCGGCAAGGTGTGGAAGTGTAAGGTGAACCAGGCTACGTGGGACGTTAACTCTTACGTGATAAAGTAAAACGCGATGAGGCTCAATAAGCTACTGCTCATATTGCTACTGGCCTCGTGCGGCGCAATCTTGCATGCACAGGACGACGTGGAGTATCGCGCAGAACTGGGCGCAGGAATTGGTATGACGTCCTACCACGGCGACTTCTCCAGTGCCCTAATAGGCAACGTGCAGCCAGCCGGTGCCATCGTCTTCCGACGCATCTATAACCCACGCATAGCACTGCGCATAGCTGCCATGTACACCAAGGTGAATGGAAAGCTCGAGGACGTAAAGACCGTATACCCCGACCTGGCGCAGCGTGGCTACTCGTTCTCCAACTCCATAGGAGACCTCACGGCGGCATTCGAATACAACTTCCTGCCCTACGGCACGGGACGCGACTACCGGGGCGCCAAGCGACTGACGCCGTTCGTCTTGCTCGGCATAGGAGTGACCTACGCCCACTGCCCCGACGGCACGCTAGACTACTCCAAAGGCCAGACGGACGCCGACGGCAACTACACGCCGGAACACAACACGTCAAAGAGCGTACTGACGATGAACGTGCCCATAGGCATCGGAGTGAAATACAAAGTGGGAAGCCGCTCCAATATCATACTCGACTGGCAGATGCACTTCTCCCTCTCCGACCGTCTCGACGGCGTGAAAGACCCATACCGCATCCCCAGCAGCGGACTCTTCAAGAACACCGACTGCTACTCCACGCTGATGCTTTCATATACGTACAATATCTCACCAAAATGCTCCACTTGCAACAATGATAGATAAAAATCGCATACCAGAACATATAGCCGTCATCATGGACGGTAACGGCCGCTGGGCCACCGAAAGAGGACAGGTGCGCACAGCCGGACACATCGAGGGCGTGGCTGCCATCGAGCGCATTACGGCACACTGCACGCGTCTCGGCGTGAAGTTCCTCACCATGTACGCCTTCTCCACCGAAAACTGGAACCGTCCGGACGACGAGGTGTCAGCTCTCATGGGACTCGTCATCACGCACCTCAAAGAGGCTATCTTCGATAAGAACAATGTCCGCATGCGCGTGATAGGCGACCGCTCAAGGCTGCCGCAGAACGTGCAGGATAAGTTGGCATGGATGGAGCAGCATACGGCAGACCACGACAAGATGACCGTCGTACTGGCCATCAGCTATTCGTCGCGATGGGAGATAACGGATGCGATGAAGCAGATAGCGCGTGAGGTGCAGGAAGGCACCATGAAGCCCGAGGACATCAGCGAGCAGACTCTGAGCAGCCACATGGCTACGGCATTCATGCCCGACCCAGACCTGCTCATACGCACCGGAGGCGAACAGCGAATCTCTAACTACCTGCTCTGGCAGATAGCATACTCCGAGTTGTACTTCACACCGGTATACTGGCCCGACTTCTCAGAAGAGGACCTCGAGAAGGCCATAGAGAATTTTCAATCAAAACAAAGACGCTTCGGAAAGACGGAAGCACAGGTGGAAGCGGAAAACAAGGCTTAATTCATAATGCATAATGCAGAATTCATAATTGTGCTGCAACTGAATATATAACTCATAACAACGGATGAAGTTTCTCAATAAAGTAATACTGACCTTCTCGCTGCTGCTCTCGAGCATCGCTACTCTGACGGCGCAAGACAAGATAGTAAACCCCGACATAACGTACACCTCACAGGTGCGCCTGTGCTACATCGCCGACATTCGCGTCTCCGGCGTGCAGGACTATGAGGAGTATATGCTCACCAGCATCTCTGGCCTCGCCAAGGGACAGCAGATCTCCGTGCCGGGCGACGACTTGACGGCTGCCGTCAAACGCTACTGGAAGCACGGACTCTTCTCGGAGGTCAAGGTGGCTGCCGACTCCATCGTAGGCGACTCCATATATCTGCACTTCTACCTCGCCATGCGCCCACGCGTCAGCTCAATCATGTATCACGGTGTGACGAAAAAGTCGGAGCGCGAGGACATGGAGGCTAAGTTGGGACTGCTGAAGGGCTCGCAGATTACGCCGAACATGATAGCCCGCGCACGCACGCTGGCAAAGAAATACTACGATGACAAGGGCTTCAACAACGCTGAGATAACAATACGCCAGCGCGACGACGTGGCACAGCCGGGCAACGTCATCCTCGACATCTACGTGGACAAGAAGCTGAAGACGAAGGTACACAGGATATTCATCACCGGTAATAAGGAGGTGTCTACCAAGAAGCTGAAGGGCCGCCCATGGAAGAAGGGTGCATTCAAGAAACTCCATGAGTCGGCCGACTGGCTCAACATCTTCAGCAGCAAGAAGTTCACACCGGAACGCTATAAGGAGGACAAGGGCAACTTCATCGACAAGTACAACGAATGGGGTTACCGCGATGCCACCATTCTGAAGGACAGCGTGGCGCATGTGGACGAGAAACACGTGGACATATACTTCGATATCTACGAAGGACAGAAGTACTACATACGCAACATCAACTGGGTGGGTAATACGGTGTACAACACCGACTACCTCTCGCGCCTGCTCGGCATGAAGAAGGGCGACATCTACAACCAGACCCTGCTCAACAAGCGCCTCAAAGAGGATGAGGATGCCGTAGGTAACGCCTACTGGAACAACGGTTACCTCTTCTACAACCTCACACCGGTGGAGGTGAACGTCGTGGGCGACTCCATAGATCTGGAGATGCGCATCACGGAGGGTCCGCAGGCACACATCTCGCACGTTCGCATCAATGGCAACACCAGACTCTACGAGAAGGTGGTACGCCGCGAACTGCGCACTAAGCCGGGAGACCTCTTCTCGAAGGATGCCCTGCAGCGTTCGGCACGTGAACTGGCGTCCATGGGGCACTTCGACCAGGAGAAGGTGTCGCCAGACGTGAAGCCTAACGTGGAGGACGGTACCGTGGACATCAACTGGGACCTCGAGCAGAAGTCTAACGACCAGGTGGAGTTCTCGCTCGGTTGGGGACAGACGGGTGTCATAGGTAAGATTGGCTTGAAGCTCAACAACTTCTCCATGGCCAACCTCTTCCACCGCAAACGCGCACACCGCGGATTCCTGCCTATCGGCGACGGCGAGCAGCTCTCTGTTTCTGCACAGACCAACGGTACGTACTACCAGTCGTACAGTCTCGGATACCAGACGAGCTGGTTCGGCGGAAAGCGCCCCGTAATGTTCGGCGTCAACCTCATGTACTCCAAGCAGACGGACGTCAACTCCAACTACTACAACAGCAGCTGGCAGAACTCATACTACAACTACATGTACGGCTATGGCTCGTCAAGCTACTATAGCAACTACGAGAACTACTACGACCCAGACAAGTCCGTACGACTCCTCGGCGTGTCGCTCAGCCTCGGCAAGCGTCTGCGCTGGCCGGACGACTACTTCAGCCTGCAGTTCAGCCTCTCATATATGCACTACATCCTGCGCAACTGGAGATACTTCTACCTGCTCAACACGGGTAACTGCAACAACCTCAACTTTGGCGTGACGCTCTCGCGTACCTCTACGGACAATACGCTCTTCCCACGCCGCGGTTCTGACTTCTCGCTCTCCGCTACGGTGACTCCGCCATGGTCGGCCTTCTTCAAGAAGGATTACGCCAACTTGGCAAAGAACAGCAACTCGCCCACCTACGACGACGAGCTGCAGGAGAAGTACCGCTGGATTGAGTACTACAAGATTAAGTTTAAGTCGCGCACATACACCGCGCTGACAGGCGGCCAGAAGTGCTTCGTGCTCTCCACACGTGTGGAGCTCGGTCTGCTCGGTGCGTACAACAAGGATGCTCGCTCACCGTTCGAAACCTTCTACATGGGTGGTGACGGTATGTCGGGCTACAGCAGCAGCTACGCTACGGAGACCATCGGTCTGCGAGGCTACTCAAACGGTTCGCTCACACCGTACGGTTCAGAAGGCTACGCCTACGACCGCTTCTCTGTTGAGCTACGCTATCCGTTCCTCCTTGGCAATACCACCATCTACGGTGTAGGATTCGTAGAGGCAGGTAACGCCTGGACGGACATCGCCAAGTTCAATCCGTTCGACATGAAGCGCTCTGCCGGTATCGGCGTGCGTATCTACCTCCCAATGGTAGGTCTGATGGGTCTCGACTGGGCTTACGGTTTCGACAAGGTGTTCGGCACGAAGGGCGGAAGCAACTTCCACTTCATCCTCGGACAGGAGTTCTAATACATTATATATATAATAGTATATGAAAAAGGTACTGGTTTTATTCGTTGCGATCTTTGCCGCCATGACGGCAAGCGCACAGAAGTTTGCACTCATCGACATGGAGTACATCCTGAAGAGCATACCGGCCTACGAGCGTGCCAACGAGCAGCTCTCGCAGGTAAGCAAGCGATGGCAGGCGGAGGTGGAGGCCCTCAACACAGAGGCGGCCACCATGTACAAGAACTACCAGAACGAAGTGGTGTTCCTCTCTAACGAAGCAAAGCAGAAGAAGCAGGACGCCATAGTGCAGAAGGAGAAGGAAGCCGCCGACCTCAAGAAGAAATACTTCGGACCGGAAGGCGAGCTCTTCAAGAAGCGCCAGAGCCTCATGTCGCCCATACAGGACGAGATATACACCGCCGTCAAGGACGTGGCTGACCTACGTGGCTACCAGCTAGTGCTGGACCGCGCCTCGGACGCCGGCATCATCTTCGCCTCACCGCGTATAGACATCTCCAACGAGGTGCTGCAGAAACTGGGATACTGATTTAATGCATAATTCATAATGCAGAATTCATAATGCATAATTCTGAATTCCTCATTCCTCATTCTAATAATTAAACAACAAAACAATAACGAAATGAAAAAGACTATCATTGCCCTCGTAGCTATGGTTGCTATGACGACAGCAGCAAACGCACAGAAATTCGGACACGTTGACTCACAGGCTATCCTGCAGAGCCTGCCCGAAATCACTAAGGTAAACGGCGAACTCCAGGCTGAGGCGCAGAAGTACGAGAACGAGCTGAAGGAGCTGCAGACCGAACTGCAGACCAAGGCTGACGAGTACGACAAGAACAAGGCTACCATGAGTGCTACCGCACAGAAGGAGCAGGAGCAGAAGCTGCAGGACATGTACCAGAAGGTGCAGCAGACATACCAGCAGAACCAGCAGGCTCTCCAGAAGAAGCAGCAGGACCTCATGACACCTATCCAGAAGAAGATTCAGACCGCTATACAGAACGTAGGTAAGGCTGGCCAGTACACATACATCATCGAGCAGGGCTCTGCCCTCTACGTAGGACCTTCTTCAAAGGACGTTACCGCAGAGGTGAAGTCTGAGATAAATAAACTGAAGTAAACCGCAGTTAATGAAAAAGACCGTTACAATACTGTCACTGATAGCGACCGCCCTCGTGCCGGCCGTGGCTCAGGAGGCGCAGTCTCACACCGATGAGGCCAGCCAACCAGTCACGCTGCCCCTCGAGGGCGGTCGTCCTGTTATGGACGCCACATATACCGTTGTCGACCAGCACGTCTGCGTGGCATACTTCTCATACAGCAAGGCGTTGCAGCTCATGCCGCAGTACGCCGATACGGAGGCCAGCCTCAAGAAGCTGAAGGAGCAGTACGATGCGGAGCTGGCTGCCGCCGAGCGCGAGTTCACTGACAAGTACGAGCTGTTCCTCGAGCAGCAGTCGTCCCTCGCCACCGCCATACGCACCAAGCGTCAGGCTGACCTCCAGGCGCTGTACGAGACGAACGTGAAGTTCCGCGCAGAGTCCCAGAGACTCCTCGCCAAAGCACGCGAGGATGCCTACGCCCCCCTCTACGCTGCTCTCAATGCCGCAATAGCGCAGGTGGGCACAAACGGCAACTACCTTATGCTCATCAACACGGACAACAACGCTTGCCCATACATCGACCCCGCGCGCTCCGAGAATGTGACAATGCAGATTATCGCTGCGCTGAAGAAATAATTTAGAACGTCTACACTTTACGAGGTGGAAAGTTGAAACGCCTACACTTTTATTGAGGTAGACAAATTTGATGTAGGATATGGTAACTTCATTCTCCCCAATAGGAATCTTTGATTCAGGCTACGGTGGTCTGACAATACTCCAGCAGTTGCAGAAGCACCTACCGGAGAGGGACTTCGTCTATTTGGGCGACAACGCCCGTGCCCCCTACGGACCGCGCTCCTTCGACGTGGTATACCAGTTCACACGTGAGGCGGTGCTTAGGCTTTTTGATATGGGATGCCACCTAGTAATTCTGGGTTGCAACACCGCCAGCGCCAAGGCACTGCGCAGCATCCAGCAGAACGATCTTCCTATATATAATAAGGTACATGGCACGGACAACCGCGTACTGGGTGTCATACGCCCGACGGTGGAGGTGATAGGCCAGCTGACCCGTTCGCGCCACATCGGCATCGTGGCAACGGAGGGCACTGTACGCTCTCAGAGTTACGACATAGAGATATCCCACTTCTACCCCGACATCACCGTCACGGGTCAGGCGTGCCCCCTCTGGGCCGCCATCGTGGAGGCAGGCGAGGCAGAGAGCGAGGGCGCCGAGTTCTTCGTCCGCAAGCGCATCAACCAGTTGATGGAGAAGGACCCCCTAATAGATGCCGTAATCCTGGGCTGCACCCACTATCCCCTGCTCATGAACGCCCTGAAGAAGGCCGTCCCACAGGGCGTACGCATAGTACCCCAAGGCGAGTACGTAGCCAGCGCCCTGCAGGACTACCTCCACCGCCATCCCGCCATGGATGCCCAGTGTAGTAGGGGAGGGCACACCAAATACTATACCACCGAGGCCCCAGAACGCTTCAAGGAATGCGCCGCTATGTTCCTACACGAGGAAGTGGCAGTTGAACGTCTGGCCCTGTGAGCTTCAAAGGTTGGTTGTGGGATGTTTGCCTATCTGAACAAATTTATAGAAAAGAAAAAGCGTATCTATCGCAAGCGCATACCGTATGGTATGCAGAACTTTGAGGAGGCCTCCGCCCAGATAAGCCGCTACGCCGACAGCGACATCGTGCGCGAGTCAGTAAAGACCACCAAGCTCCACAAGCTGGTCGTAGTATACCGTGGAGCAGAGATGGCGGCTTGCGAGGAAATATGATAATTACTTTTTACTTTTTGTTACCAATTTGACTTGCTTTATGACAAAAATGTAGACCAAAATTACAATTTCCTTACAAAAGTTTCGCTGTTACGGCAAAAATATGTACTTTTGCACACGTTATTTAGGACAACAATAATAACAGTATAAGTTATAAGAAAGCATTATGGCAGAAGAATTGGACATTAAGGAACTGGACCAGGTTGTGGTTCGCTTCTCAGGTGACTCCGGCGACGGCATGCAGCTGGCCGGAAACATCTTCTCTACGGTGTCAGCCACTGTAGGCAACAGTATCTCTACATTCCCAGACTATCCGGCGGACATCCGCGCCCCACAAGGCTCGCTCACTGGCGTGTCGGGCTTCCAGGTGCACATCGGCGCTAACCCCGTATTCACCCCGGGCGACCAGTGCGACGTCCTCGTTGCCATGAATGCTGCCGCACTCAAGACACAGTACAAGTACGCAAAGCCGAACGCCACCATCATCATCGACACTGACTCCTTCGGCGAGAGCGACCTCGAGAAGGCGCAGTTCAAGACTGCCGACTACCTCGGCGAGATTGGCATCGACCCAGACCGCGTCATCCAGTGTCCTATCACCAAGATTGTGAAGGAGGCTCTCGCTGACAGCGGTATGGATAACAAGGCTATGCTCAAGTGCCGCAATATGTTCGCGCTGGGTCTCGTCTGCTGGCTCTTCAGCCGCGACCTCGACCTTGTTGCCAACTTCCTCAAGGAGAAGTTCGCCAAGAAGCCCGCTATCGCTGAGGCTAACATCAAGGTGATACAGGCCGGTTACGACTACGGTCACAACACGCACTCAAGCGCCGCCAACGTATACCGCATCGAGACGAAGACAAAGACACCGGGCCGCTACATGGACATCACCGGTAACAAGGCTACCGCATACGGCTTCATCGCCGCAGCAGAGAAAGCCGGTCTGAAGCTCTACCTCGGTTCGTATCCTATCACACCGGCAACGGACGTGCTGCACGAGTTGTCAAAGCACAAGTCGCTCGGCGTTACCACCGTACAGTGTGAGGACGAGATTGCAGGTTGCGCCTCTTCCGTAGGTGCTGCCTTCGCCGGTGCCCTCGCCGTGACATCTACGTCAGGCCCTGGCATCTGTCTGAAGTCAGAGGCTATGAACCTCGCCGTCATCATGGAGCTGCCTCTCGTCGTTCTCGACGTACAGCGCGGCGGTCCTGCTACGGGTCTGCCTACCAAGTCTGAGCAGACCGACCTCCTGCAGGTACTCTTCGGACGTAATGGTGAGTCACCAATGCCGGTACTCGCTGCCACCAGCCCAACGGACTGCTTCGACGCCGCTTACCAGGCTTCCAAGATAGCCCTCGAGCACATGACTCCTGTCGTGCTCCTCACCGATGCCTACGTGGCAAACGGTTCGGGCGCATTCCGTCTGCCTGACCTCACCAAGATGGACGCCATCAATCCTCCATACGTTCCGGAGGAGCTCAAGGGTACATGGACACCGTACATGCGTGCAGAGAACGGCACACGCTACTGGGCAGTGCCTGGTCGCGAGGGCTTCCAGCACATCCTCGGCGGACTCGAGAAGGACGACAAGACAGGCGCCATCTCTACCGCTCCAGAGAACCACGACCTCATGACACGCAAGCGTCAGGCAAAGATAGACAACATCCAGGTGCCGGACCTCGAAGTGCTTGGCGACGCTGACGATGCAGAACTCCTCATCGTAGGCTTCGGCGGTACATACGGTCACCTCCGCGCTGCCATGGACGAGATGCGTGCCGCAGGCAAGAAGGTGGCTATGGCACACTTCAAGTTCATCAACCCACTGCCAAAGAACACTGCCGAGGTGCTCATGAAGTACCCGAAGGTGGTAGTGGCAGAGCAGAACATGGGCCAGCTCGCCGGATTCCTCCGTATGAAGGTGGACGGCTTCGTGCCCGCACAGTTCAACCAGGTAAAGGGCCAGCCTTTCGTTGTCAACGAACTCGTCGCTGCCTTCAATGAAATAATCAAGAAGTAAAGGAGAAAAGCATTATGGCATTTACAGCACAAGATTATAAGAAAGGACAGCCACGTTGGTGTCCTGGTTGCGGTGACCACTTCTTTCTGGCATCACTGCATAAAGCAATGGCGGAGATCGGCGTAGAGCCTTGGAATACCGCTGTCATCTCGGGTATCGGCTGCTCCAGCCGTCTACCTCACTACATGGCTACTTACGGCATGAACACCATCCACGGCCGTGCCGCTGCCATCGCAACGGGCGCAAAGGTGGCTAACCCGGACCTCACCGTATGGCAGATATCCGGCGACGGCGACGGACTCGCCATTGGCGGTAACCACTTCATACACGCCAACCGCCGTAACATCAACCTCAATATGATACTGCTCAATAACCGCATCTACGGTCTGACCAAGGGACAGTATTCTCCGACATCGCCACGCGGCTTCGTCAGCAAGTCGTCCCCTTACGGCACAGTTGAGGACCCATTCCGCCCTGCAGAGCTCTGCTTCGGCGCACGCGGACACTTCTTCGCACGTACCGTAGCCACTGACGGTCAGCACACCATCGCCGTGCTGAAGGCTGCCAACGCCCACAAGGGTGCCAGCGTGACGGAGGTGCTGCAGAACTGCGTCATCTTCAACAATGGTTGTCACGATGCAGTGTACAACAAGGCTGGTCGTGCCGAGAACGCCATCTACGTGGAGCACGGCAAACCGCTCATCTTCGGTAAGGACAACGAGTACGGTCTCATGCAGGAGGGCTTCGGCCTTAAGATTGTAAAGATAGGCGAGAACGGCATCACAGAGAAGGACATCCTCGTTCACGATGCACACTGTGAGGACAACACCCTTCAGCTCAAGCTAGCCCTCATGGGCAACGGCGACGGCTTCCCTGTAGCCCTCGGCGTCATCCGCGACGTGGAGGCTCCAACTTACGACGACTGCGTGACAGCACAGATCGAGGAGGTAAAGGCAGCCAAGAAGTACCACACCTTCGCCGAACTGCTCGAAACCAATGATATCTGGGAGGTGAAGTAGCACCTCTGACTCCAAGGACCTCTTTTAGGACTTGAAGAGTTCTTGGGGGACTTCAAGGATATTTTTTAGGACTTTAATTGCCGTTAATTGGCCATTAATTTTATCCATTAATAATATATATAAGTAAACTTGCGTGCAATTTGCGCGAAGCGACTATATATTAATGGTTAAAAATTAATGGTCAATTAATGGCAATTAAAGTCCTTAATTTGTATGTAGATGTTCTCTTTAATTTGTATGTAGATGTTCTCTTTAATTTGTATGTAGGAGTTCTCTTTAATTTGTATGTAGGAGTTCTCTTTAATTTGTATGTAGGAGTCGCTTTGAATTATAAGTGGCAGTTCTAGTAAATGTCATTGGCGTGTATGTGCCCTCTCGTTAATTCGTGTTAACGAAAGTTATATTTTAAAGTATTCTCGCTATTGTCGCAAGATTTTCGCGTTGCCGTGTGCGTTAATTCATAAAAAAGTAGTACCTTTGCACCTCGAAAGGCGAAATGTGCCCTTGATTGGTGCACAGGAGAGCTTTAATGCGTTGAAAATCAAAACAAAATAATATAATTTAAAAACAACAACAAAATGCCTACTATTCAACAATTGGTAAGAAAAGGCAGACAGGTACTTGTAGACAAGAGCAAGTCACCAGCTCTGGACTCATGTCCTCAGCGTCGTGGTGTGTGCGTGCGTGTGTATACAACTACCCCTAAGAAGCCTAACTCAGCTATGCGTAAGGTAGCACGTGTGCGCCTTACAAACTCTAAGGAGGTTAACTCCTACATCCCAGGTGAGGGTCACAACCTGCAGGAGCACTCTATCGTACTCGTACGTGGTGGTCGTGTAAAGGACCTTCCAGGTGTACGTTACCACATCGTTCGTGGTACACTCGATACCGCAGGTGTAGCAAACCGCACTCAGCGTCGTTCTAAGTACGGTGCTAAGCGTCCTAAGGCTGCTAAGAAGTAAGTAGCCTCACATAGTTTCGTTGTTTAGTTGTCTATTTGAGCAACCAAACAACGAAACACTCCAAACAAAAACCAAATCAAATCGTTTTGCTGAATTGTTAAGACGACAGGTTGAGTAAATGTCCCGTCGGGGACGTTGAAGCACTTTGAGAGACGACAACCCCAGCAGAATCACATTTTTATAATAACGCTGCGTGCGACTTCCGTACGCTAAACAACAAAAATGAGAAAAGCAAAACCAAAAAAGCGTGTGATCCTTCCAGATCCCGTTTACAATGACGTAAAAGTTTCCAAGTTCGTTAACCACCTCATGTACGACGGTAAGAAGAATACTTCTTACGAGATCTTCTATGCTGCTATCGAGACCGTAGGTTCTAAGATGCAGAACGAAGAGAAGTCTGCACTCGAGATATGGAAGCAGGCACTGGACAACGTAACTCCTCACGTAGAGGTAAAGAGCCGCCGTATCGGTGGTGCTACTTTCCAGGTTCCTACTGAAATCCGTGCTGACCGCAAGGAGTCCATCGCCATGAAGAACCTTATCTCTTTCGCTCGCAAGCGCGGCGGTAAGGGTATGGCTGACAAGCTCGCTGCTGAGATCATGGACGCTTTCAACAACCAGGGTGGTGCCTTCAAGCGTAAGGAAGATATGCACCGCATGGCAGAGGCTAACCGTGCATTCGCACACTTCCGCTTCTAATATTTATATATTCACCTTATTAAATAATAGGAGACAAAAGAAATGGCAAAGCACGATTTGCACCTCACCCGCAACATCGGCATCATGGCCCACATCGATGCCGGTAAGACAACAACTTCAGAGCGTATCCTCTTCTACACCGGTAAGACTCACAAGATCGGTGAGGTTCACGAGGGTGGCGCTACCATGGACTGGATGGCTCAGGAGCAGGAGCGTGGTATCACTATCACATCCGCTGCTACCACTTGTTTCTGGAACTACAACAATCATCAGTATAAGATCAACCTCATCGATACTCCGGGACACGTTGACTTCACCGCTGAGGTGGAGCGCTCACTCCGCGTACTCGACGGCGCCGTTGCTACTTACTGCGCTGTAGGTGGCGTAGAGCCACAGTCTGAGACCGTATGGCGTCAGGCTGACAAGTACAACGTTCCTCGTATGGGTTACGTCAACAAGATGGACCGTTCTGGTGCTGACTACTACGACGTGCTCAAGCAGATGAAGGAAGTACTCGGTGCTAACCCTATCAACCTCTGCTGCCCTATCGGTGCTGAGGAGAACTTCAAGGGTCTCGTTGACCTCATCAAGATGAAGGCTATCCTTTGGCACGATGAGACAATGGGTGCTGAGTACGACGTTGAGGACATCCCTGCCGACATGGTTGACGAGTGCAACGAATGGCGCGACAAGCTCCTGGAGTCTGCTGCTGAGTTCGACGAGAACCTCATGGAGAAGTACTTCGAGGATCCTTCTACCATCACAGAGGAAGAGCTCATCGCTGCTATCCGTAAGGGTACCATCGCTCTGCAGTGCGTTCCTATGCTCTGCGGTTCTTCATTCAAGAACAAGGGCGTGCAGACCATGCTTGACTACGTTTGCGCATTCCTGCCTTCTCCAATGGATACCGAGAACATCGTTGGTACAAACCCTGACACCGAGGAGGAAGAGGACCGCAAGCCTTCTGAGGACGAGCCTACTTCAGCTCTCGCATTCAAGATTGCTACCGACCCATACGTTGGTCGTCTCGTATTCTTCCGCGTTTACTCTGGTAAGGTAGAGGCTGGCTCTTACGTTTACAACCCACGTTCTGGCAAGAAGGAGCGCGTGAGCCGTCTGTTCCAGATGCACTCTAACAAGCAGAACCCTGTTGACGTTATCGCCGCTGGTGATATCGGCTCTGGCGTAGGCTTCAAGGATATCCGCACTGGTGATACTCTCTGCGACGAGGCACACCCAATCGTGCTCGAGTCTATGACCTTCCCTGACACCGTTATCTCTATCGCCGTTGAGCCTAAGTCTCAGGCCGACATCGCTAAGCTGGACAACGGTCTTGCTAAGCTTGCCGAGGAGGACCCAACATTCACCGTACACACCGACGAGCAGTCTGGTCAGACCGTTATCTCTGGTATGGGTGAGCTTCACCTCGATATCATCATCGACCGTCTGAAGCGTGAGTTCAAGGTAGAGTGTAACCAGGGTAAGCCACAGGTTAACTACAAGGAGGCCATCACTAAGGAGGTTAACCTCCGTGAGGTCTACAAGAAGCAGTCTGGTGGTCGTGGTAAGTTCGCCGACATCATCGTTAACATCGGTCCTAAGGATGAGGACTACAAGGAGGGCGACCTGCAGTTCATCAACGAGGTGAAGGGCGGTAACGTGCCTAAGGAGTTCATCCCATCCGTACAGAAGGGCTTCGAGGACTGCCTCAAGCAGGGTGTTCTCGGTGGCTATCCTGTAACAGGTCTGAAGGTTACTCTGCTCGACGGTAGCTTCCACCCCGTTGACTCTGACCAGCTCTCATTCGAGCTCGCAGCACGCAACGCCTTCAAGAACGCTTGTCCTAAGGCAGGTCCGGTTCTCATGGAGCCTATCATGAAGGTAGAGGTTGTTACTCCAGAGGAGAACATGGGTGACGTTATCGGCGACCTCAACAAGCGTCGTGGTATGGTACAGGGCATGGAAGAGGCTCGTAGCGGTGCGCGCATCGTGAAGGCTATGGTGCCACTGGCTGAGATGTTCGGTTACGTAACAGCTCTCCGTACCATCACTTCTGGCCGTGCTACTTCTTCTATGGAGTACGACCACCACGACCCAGTATCAAGCTCTATCGCCAAGGCTATCCTCGAGGAGGCTAACGGCCGTGCTGACTTGGTATAAGCCATACAACCAATATAAAGAACAGATGTCGAGTGGGGGACTCGTGAGCAAATGACTCTTTACGAGTCCCTCCCCACATCACTTACAATAACAACAATCACTTCAAAACGACAACGACAATGAGTCAGAAAATCCGTATCAAGCTGAAGTCTTACGACCATACTCTCGTAGACAAGTCAGCAGAGAAGATCGTTAAGGCCGTTAAGGCTACAGGCGCTATCGTTAGTGGTCCTATTCCACTTCCTACACACAAGCGCATCTACACTGTTAACCGCTCTACCTTCGTAAACAAGAAGAGCCGTGAGCAGTTCCAGCTGTCAGACTTCAAGCGTCTCATCGACATCTACAGCTCTACAACAAAGACTATCGACGCCCTGATGAAGCTCGACCTTCCTTCAGGTGTTGAGGTAGAGATCAAGGTGTAGTTCCACTGCGCCATTGACGCTACATAAAACTTACAATAAATCCCTTGCAAGGACCGTAACAGGCCTTGCAAGGGATTTTTTTTTTGCTCCATACTGCACGTGTCAATGCAGGAGACTATCCAATAATTATGCAATTTACATTATACGGTTTGTATAATTTAAATTAAATAATTGTGTTTTGGGAGCAAATTTGCCTTGAAAAAGTTGCTGGAACTGCATCTGGTTTCCACCTCAGATGCCCAATATTATATCGAAGACCAACTGATGCGACAGTGGATGAAGTAGTGGGAAAACTTATAGTGAGAGAAGAGAAACTTATGTGTTGTGTGCGCGCACACGTATTTGTTGGGTTAAGTAATGTTAAAGGCGAGACGATTTGGTTAAGTTTTTTTGTCAGTTATTAAAAGATTGTTTACATTTGCACTCGATTCATCACGAAACCTAACCCATGTAGTATTTATGCAAGACAGCGTACGTTATTTCTTGGTCACTATCGCCTTGGTCCTGTTCACCATCGGCGCACAGGCTCAAGACTGGCGGCTCAAGACTAACGTCGCTTATCTTGCAACAGCCACGCCAAACCTTGCCGTGGAGCACCGCTTTGCAGAGCACTGGTCGTGGGATTTGTCCGCCGGATGGAACACCATCACGTTCAGTGGCAACAAGAAGTGGAAGCACGTGGCCATTCAGCCCGAGGCACGCTACTGGTTGCAGTGCCCCTTCAAGGGACACTTCTTCGGCGCACACTTGCTTTACTCGCACTTCAACGCTGGTGGCATCAAGATGCCGTTCGGCATGTTCAGCGAACTGGAGCAGCACCGCTTCCAAGGTGACCTCGGTGGCGTAGGCATCGCCTACGGCTACAACTGGACGCTCGGCAAGCAGAAGCGCTGGGCCATAGAGGCTGAGATTGGCGTTGGCTATGTCTATGCTCATTACAACAAATATCGCACTCCCGAGAAGTGCGCCTCGCTCGTTGGTGTAGAGTCCAAGCACCTCTTCATGCCTACGAAGCTCAACATCGCCGTCGTTTACAACTTCGGCAAGACCGACCGTCTGAAGAACTGCCGCAAGTCGATTGTTGACAACGACTACGCGCCTTCGACGGGAACTGATACTCCCATGCAGTATCATGCGAACCAGCCCAACTCCCTTCCTTATGACAAGGACTCGAAGGTCGTGGAGATAAATCCATAGGAGAGAATTAAACCCATGTATGAAAATTCACCCCTAAATGGTGATGCCGCGTCAGTGGCTATCAATCCATAAGTGGCGATTAACCCGTGATAAGTAACAATATATTAGTAACCCAGATGCCTTCCAGTGTATCAACTTAGTATCTCACTGGCTGAAACTACCCCCCCCAGCGCGTCCGAGAACTCTGATTTCGGATTTTTCAACTTTCAATTTGTAAGCATCCATGCCCGTAGAAGAGTTTTGAAGCCCCTCAAAAGGATATTTTTTACCTCGGGAAAGGCATGAAACTTCTGCTACACTTTCAAATTGTAAGTTTTTGAAATTGTGGATGGGAGTTCTCGGACAGCCTCCCCCTATATGTGTTTATAGAGGCCGGAGGAGGGCAACGTAAAAGCATTTTAACCTCATGAAGAAGACCTATTTTGGTAGTGTAGCAAGTGCAGTCGTAGTGGCTGCCTCATTTGGTATGACCTCTTGTTCCTCCTCCGACGTAACAGACGATGGAAATACTGTAGATACTGGCGAGAGAAGCGTTGTGAAGACGCAGTTTGCAATTAACTTGCCTTACGGTACTGGGGCGACTACAACTAAGGCGGGTACGCGTATGACAGATGAGAATACGCAGAATAAAAATAACTTCCGCGGCATACAGGACTTGGCACTGCTCTGCTTCGACGGTGAGCCAGGAATAGCAGATGACAAGAAATCTACGGCTACCAAGGTTATCTATTTGAGCAGTGGTAACAATGCATACTCTAAGGACGCATACCGCGCCCTGTATCGTGATATCGAGATACCTACAGGTACTACCAATTTCATCATGAACGGTCGCGCAATACGTAATGGTGAGACTGACTTTGCGATTGGCAAGATTACACCCTCAGATACAGATGGTAAAGTCACTGAATTGTCAAAACTCACCTATAGCCTTAATCCTATAAATAGTGAGGCTGACTTTGCTGAAAATGAAAAAGCGAAGAAAATTATTGAGGCGTTGAATTACGTTCGTAATGCATCGGCAAAATATAGTTTATCGGAAAAAGAACAGGCAGATTTTTCTAATGAAAGTGAAGTTAAAGTAAACTGGAAAGACGCATGGAATAAAGACGTAAAGTGGCCATCTTCAATACAAGAGAATGAGCGCAACTTTTTGGCACAACGTTACATCCAATTTGTCAACCTTACTGCCGGTTCTGCATCTTCTGTAAGGGCAACTTTGGAGAACCTTAAGCAGATTCTTATTGGTGAAGTAAATAATAACACTGACAACACGACGATTAGTGCAGAGAAAGCAATCCAGAAAGCCATTTATGATGCATGTACTAAAGCACTTGGCACTGACTACTTGAGTGGCAATAATTTCCCCCAGGAGACTACAAACAAGGAGTTGCCAGATGGTGTAGCAAAGTTGAAGTGGATTAAGAACACAGTAGAAGGTAGTAATGCCCCCGACAGTGTCTTCGCATACGTTGCTAGTGATGCTGTTAAGATTGGTGATAACCGCATCGACTACACGAAGATTACTTACCCAGCCGAGATTTCATACACCGTCAGCACTCCAGGTATGGTGTCTAATAGTGACTTTACCAATGTAAGTAACTTGCCAGATTACCAAAAATGGATTAAAAATACGGAAGGCATTTGGGATAAAAGCATTTGGTCAGAAGGTGCCGTCACCACTCGCACCAAGTCCGTGGCCCTAAAGTTGCCCGTACAGTATAGTGTGGCATGTCTCAAGACTACTGTGAAGTGTGGTTCTAGTACATTGGAAGATAATGGTGCAAACTATGGTCTAAAAGAAACGCAGAAGATAACTGTTCCTAGTGATGGTTTCCAACTGACAGGTATTCTCGTGGGTGGTCAGCCTGCAAAGGTAAACTGGGACTTCTACCCTAGTGCTACAGAACAATTCGAGTACACCGTATATGACAGGGATATCCAAAAGACTGAAAACAAGGATTACAACTCTGTGACAACAAGCGACGGAACAGCCAACTACACCTTGCTGCTCGACAATAAGGTATCCGCTAGTGCTACCGTAACTGGTCAGAAGAACGTTTACGTAACTCTCGAGCTTAAGAATGGCACCCAAAGCTTCTACGGTGCTGACGGTTTGGTTCCTGCCAACGGCACATTCTACCTCGTGGGTACACTTGACTTGAGTCAGAAAACTGCCTCAACGATTGACCGCATATTCCTCCAAGACCACACCACCGTGGTAAACTTTACTATTACGAATTTGAAGAAAGCCTACAACTGCATTCCGGACCTCCGTACCGCAGGTATGAACGTGGGTCTCGCAGTAGACTTAGAGTGGCAGACAGGCCTCACTTTCGACGTAGAACTCTAATCGCCGCCAGGCGTTGAAATAAACCAACCCATATTGCTCCCGGCACGTAGCCTACGAACCTGGCTCTTGCCGGGAGCTTTTTTTGTTTTGGTAAGATGCTATTCTTTTGCCAATAGACCAAACACAGAATGAAGAAACTTGCTAGTCTTTTCCGGGGCACACTGCTAATGCTGATGGCCCTGCCCGTGTGTCTCACTTCCTGCATCAACGAATGTATGTACGGTTGTGGGGTGGACTATAATATACAATACAAGATGGACCTCCGTACCAATTTGAGTACGGAGATAGACCAGATGCTCACCAACGCTGGCGAACAGGGGTTGGCCTCTACACTCCGCTCGACGCTGGGCAACGTCTTCACTGACTATGCCATCGACAACGACCTCTCCTTCTTCATCGACGGGTACATGGCAAGGCGCGAGCAGAACGAGATGAACGGCAATACCGCTACGTACACCCTCTTCCTCGACCGCAACGACTACGACCACCTGGCACTCGCCAATATACTGAGCGAGACGCAGGTCAGCCCCACTGGGACGGAGAAACTGTCTACCTTCACGCTGAAACAGGCGGAGGGCGACACCATAGACAGTCATGACTACGGACTCTTCACCGCCGGCAAGAGCATCGGCGTGGACGAGTTCGACAAGGACATCGACGTGAACCTCTACATGGCCAACTGCGCCGCCGTGGTGGTGATAAACCAAAATGCGGTGACCACTGACGACCTGCAGGGCTACGTCAGCGGCATGGCCACCGACTTCGCCGTGCACGACAGCGTATTCACCAAGCAGCGGAACACCGTGGTGAGGGCGCGCAGCGTGTCCGTTGATACAGAGACGAAGGCTGCCACCGCCACCACCCTAGCCGAAGACGGGGTAGGGGAGACAACCACCGGCAAGTACACCGCGCTGTACGCCGTGACGTTCCCGTCAGCCCAGGATGCGTGGACCTTCGACGTAGTCTGCCGAAGCCAGAAGGACGGCACGCTGACCAAGACGACCTTGACAGTGCAGGAGCCGCTCAATGCCGGACATGTAAAGATAATAAAGACAAAGCTGAAGGACGACGGCAGTCTGACCACCGACATGCACAACGTCGGTGTCAGCGTAAAGATAGACTGGAAGGACGGCGGAAGCCATGATGTGGATATATAAACAAAAACATGATGTGGATACATAAACATGATGTTGATATATAAATAAGGTAAAGACGATGAAGCAACCGATATACTACGTACGAATGGCGGTGGGCGCGGCGTTGGCGCTGTGCCTGGCGGCATGCAGCGGCGGCAGCGGCATCGAGGACACGGTGACACTGCCCAATACGGTGGCACCGCTCACCATCAACTTTGCCGTGCCCGTAGGTGCAGCAGATAGCGATGCCAAGACGCGCGCCGACGTGCCCGACCCCGGCGACGACACCTACGACGGCAACGACTGGGACCGCCTCACCATTGTGCTGGCATACAGCACGAAGACGCAGTCGCTCAATATCGTGGACGATGCTCCTGGCAAGATGGTCTACTACGACACCTTCACCAAGGAGCAGTTCGAGAAGACACTCACCGAGGCGGTTAGCAACTACGGGTCGGACATCATCGGCGGCACGCTCTCCAAGGCCGACGACAACGGGTACAGGCAGTACACGGGCTACGTGCCCCTCGGCACATGCAGGGTCTACGGCATCACATATTCTACTGGTCAAGGCCTTGACCTTGAGGCTACCCTCAAAGCCATCTCCACGGACGGCGCGGACAAGACGGGCACCATCGAGGCACTGCAGATAAGCAACGACTACGCCACCACCGACGGCACGATGGACATCGCCAAGTTCATCAGCGTAGGCACGGGCTACGCTCTGAAACTCGACAATACTACTGGGAGTCTCACCAGCAACAAGGACATCATCATCGCCTTTAAGGATGAGAAAGACGGAACGGGCAGCACCAGCGTAGAAGACAAAGAGTACTGGCGCATGAACATCCGCCGCCTCGCCACCAAGCTCGACATCCAGTGGGATGCCCAGGGAGCATACGAGGCCGGCAAATACAAGAACATCAAGGTCAGCTCGCTCACATACGACGGCGGCTCCACCACAGCGGCGGGCACGGGCTACGGCCGACTCTTCCCCACGCTCCAGTCGGCGGACGTGGCGGCAGTGGGCGGACGGAAGACCTTCCTCAACACCTCGGAGATAAGCAAGCGCAACGGCAGACAGTACCACTACCTCTTCCCCGATGGCAGCAAGACGGCGAAGGTTACCTTCACCATCCAGTCGGAACTGGCGGCAGACGCGACGGCGAACAATATCTTGTACGTCTTCGACTTCAAAAACCACACGCCGCTCCAGTCTGCCACATGGTACAAGGTGAACACCACCATCAGCGGCACCACCTTTGCCCAAGGGACAACGGAGATAACGAAAGACGACTTTTAAGCAGAGAGGACAACTCTTATGAAAAGGATATACAGACTACTCAGTATAATGACCCTCTTCATGCTTTGCGCCGCGACACATATAATGGCGCAGAGCAAGATATATCATGTCACGGCAGAAGCCACCACAGATACGTCCAACGACGGTACGACGTGGGACACTCCCATCACCCTCACCGCCGCCCTCGCCAAGGCGAAGGCGGGCGACCAGATATGGGTGAAGGGTTACGACTCTTCCTCGCAGGGGAACAGTTATACCGCCCCGGAGGCAGGCTTCGTCCTGCCTTCGGGCGTTTCCATGTATGGAGGTTTCAAGGGCGACGAGACATCCGTGGACAGCCGCGTCACCAACAAGCAGAAGTACAACATGAAGTACCAGACGGTGCTCCTCGGCGACATACAGTACAACGACAGCCCCACCGATGCCCTGCTCATATACCCCGAGAACACCACACGCAGCGACAACGCCACCCATATCCTGACCATGCACGTTGGTGCCACCGAAGACAATACTAACGACAATAGCCTGCCCACGCTCCTCTCCGGCTTCGTCATTGCCGGCGGCCATGCCGCAGGCGAGAACACTGGGAACGATGGCAGGGGCGGCGGCGTGCTCGTCACCAACGTGTCGAGCCGCAGCAGCGACGCCAATGCCGCCCAGCGTGCCTTCGTCATCTCACAGTGCTACTTCGTCAGCAACTACGGCACGCGCGGCGGTGCCGTCTATGTGGACAAGAGCTGCACCAGCACCAAGTCGGCCATACGCTACTGCAGCGTCTTCAACAACGTGGCGGGCGACCGCAGCGGCAACGACAACGAGGGTGGCGGCATGTGGATAGACGGTGCCGCCACGGTCTACAACAGCTGCATCAACAACAACACGGCGGGCGGCGTGCGCCTCTCCACCAGTGCCAAGATGGTGAACTGCACCGTCATCGCCAACTCTGTGTCGGCGGTGGACCTCACCGTGAGCGCCGGCAGCCTCTCTGCCTCTCGCGAGAACGGCGCGGTCTACAACACCGTGCTCTGGCATAGCACCACCCTCAGCAAGCAGGACACCAAGCCCCTCTACAAGTCGTGCGCCTACCCCGAAGTGGTGGTGACCAACACTGCCACCAACACCGATGCCGACGACAACGTCTACATCAGCACTCAGAACCAATCCACCAGTCCGGCGGCGTGGTTTGAGAAGACCACCATCAATACGGGCTACGACCGTTCCTTCAACGCCCGCACCTCCCTGAACCCCAGCTACTCCTTCGCCTTCGAGGAGACATCAGCCCTCCTGGGCATGGGCAACATCACCTACTACAAGAACTACGTGGCTCCGCTGGAGAGCAGCAGCACCGACGTGATGGGCAACAGCCGCACCGAGACCGACGGCACGACCATCGACATCGGTGCCTACGAGTACGTGCGCCTTGGCGCCGGCCGCATCCGCTACGTGAAGCAGGGCGGCACGGGCGATGGAACATCATGGGCCAATGCCATGGGCGACATCCAGGACGCTATCAACGCCCTCGCTGACGACAACGGTACAAAGGGCGAGGTATGGGTGGCCGGCGGCACATACAGTGTGAAGAATTACATCGACGGCACCGACCAGAACTCGCCCGTCGCCCTTCGGATGAGTGACGGCATCAGCGTCTATGGCGGTTTCAATTCGGACGCTCCCGAAGCCACCCGCAAGGAGCGCATCGCCAACAACAGCGGCAACGGCAAGCCTTGGTACTGGGCACACCCCACCATCCTCCGAGGTGCCAACTACGATGGAACTGCAAAGTGGAATGCCACCAGCCAGACATGGGATGTGACGAGCAGCACCTCCTACCACGTGGTATGGTTCGCACCACTGCCAGGCAAGTCAGCCTTTACCAGTGGCACAGTGTACCTCGAAGGTCTCGTCATCGAGGGCGGCAAGTCTGAGTCGAAGAACACCGACTACTCGCCCGACTGCGGAGCCGGCGTATACATGGCCGACCCCAGCGCCTACATGCGCTACTGCACCGTTCGCTACTGCAACCTCGGCATGAACACCAGCAGCGACTTCAATCCCCGTGGCGGCGGCGTATACTGCAAAAACGGACAAATCGTTGGCTGCCTGGTCTATAACAACACAGCAGCCAACGGCGGCGGCATCTACGTGGACGGCACGGGATTCGTGGCGAGAAGTATGATTACCAACAACTCCGGCCACAACGGTGCTGGCGTGTACCTCAAGAAGGCAGACACAGACGGCATCGACTACTACCAGATACTCTCCACCTCCGTGGTGACCAACAATACGAGCACCCTCAACGGCAGCGTCTACCTCGACGGTTCGGGACTGGTAATAAACAATACCATCGCCAACAACTACGTCAACAACTCCACCGACGCCGCCAACAAGGAGTCGGCACAGACCGCCGGCATCTACATCACCAAGAACGGACTGGTGGCGAACAACATCATCTGGAACAACTCGCTCCGCCAGACCAACACCACGAAGACCTCCACCTCCATGGCCCAGGCCTTCGCCCTCAACCCCACCCGTGAGACCGTACAGTTCTACAACAACGCCATCAGCGACGTGAATGCCGCCTCATGGAGCAACATCTACCAGACGGGCACCACCTCGCTCAGTTCCGACTACCAGGGCAAGGGCTTCGTCATGGGCGGCAGCGACACACCGTTCAGCTCGGTGGACGACTTCAACGACAAGCGCGGCGTCATCAGCGCCCTTACTGGCATCAATTACTACTGGGAGAGCAAGAAAGGATCCATCTTCCGCAACGCCGGCATGAGCTACTCGCTCCTGCCCTCCGCCAGCATCTACCATCCCCAGCAGGCCCTCGACAACAAGGCGTTCAAGTCCACACCGCCCGTCGGTGCCTATATGCCCGAAAACCACGACGTAGTGTTCGCCTACAACGAGGCGAAGCACCTGCTGCGCCTCTACTTCGACCGCACCACCGAAATCATCGACGGCAACGGCTCTTCGTGGGCTAAGGCATACAGCAGTTCGTCGGTGGACGAAATATTTGAATACCTCGCCACCATCAAGGACGGCGACCAGGTTAACGCCATCACCACCGACGGCACTGAGACCACCCATACCATCGATGCCTCCAGTAGCGACTACTTCGAAATCTGCGCCCGTTCCGGCACCTTCGCCCCTCCTGCCACCTACACCTTCGAGGAGAACGACGCACGATCCAAGTGCTTCCGCATACAGCCCACCGTGCTGCCCCTCACCATGTTGGGCGGCTTCCCTACATACGCGCAGAACCCCAACCCTGCGGATGAAGAGCGCAACCCCATCACCTGCCGCACTGAGCTGCACGGCAACCTCAACGGTACCAGCCTTGACGGCGGACTCTACCACCTGCTGCGCATAGAGGCAGGAGCCAACTTTACCATCGACGGCTACGCCTTCACCCACGCCTACGCTGCCGGCACGGCACACCAGCCCTACGGCGGCGGAGTACTTATCGGCAGTGTGGACAAGAATACCGCGCCTACCAATGTGACCCTGCTTAACTGCATCTTCGAGGACAACACCGCCCTCTCGGGTGCCGCCGTGTCCACCCTCCCAGATGCCACTAACGTGACGCTGAGGATGGAGAACTGCGTGGTGAACAACAATACCTGTGGCGACGAGACCATCACCACAACAACCAGTTCCCTCGCATCCACCAACGGCACAGAACCGGTCATCTCCGTGCAGGGCACCAACAACACCCTCACGCTCGACCACGTCACCATCATCAACAACAAGGGCGCAGCCCCCGCCACCCTCGGCACCACCTCGTATGCCGCCGGCAACGTAGTGAAGTCAGGCGGCACATGGACCAGCGACGGGGCCAACAACACCCTCGCCACCGACTTCGCCACCACTGGCGAGGAGGGAGCCAAGAACTTCTCCAACCCCACCAAGGCCGTTGGTGCACACATGAGCGGCAACGTCTACTACGGCGGTAAGGCGGAGTTCCGTCCGCTGACTAGCAGCAGCGCCACCAGCGCCATCATCAACCAGGCGCAGACCCTCGCCGACAACCAGCTCCACCTCGACCTGCCCGGCAGGGAGCGCACCCTCGGCGGTGCACCCGACCTCGGTGCATACGAGGCCATCCTGCCCAAGGCAGGAAAGGTCATCTACGTGCGCTCGTACAACACCACGTGGGAGACCTTCGACGACGCCAACTACGACGACCAGGACGGCACGCCCGACTGGAACCTGCTGAAGACCACCACCACCGAGTACGATGGCACGACGTGGGGCAGGGCCATCATAGGCAATGCCATGTGCGACGTGACACAGGCACGCTCCGGCAACGACTTCTACGTGAAGACCAGCGACAACACGCTGCTCAACACCACCATAGACAACAGCGACTACGCCACCATAGGCGGCACCTACGGCACTGCCTCCAACCAGAACTCATACACCAACTTCTACACCAACTCCGGCAACACCTGGGGTAGCAAATGGGTGAACGGAGCGCAGGCCAACACCATCACCAACGACCGCTACGAGCGTTACCTCAGCGGTCTGCAGTATGCCGTGGAGAAGGCCGCCGAGTACAACAAGACGCTCCAGGCCGGCGAAGACAGCATGGTGGTATGGGTAGGCGCAGGCATCTACACCGACTACAAGGGCTTCGTCATCCGCAACGGCGTGAAGGTGTACGGCGGATTCCCCAAGGACGGCACGCCCGGCGAGACCGACCGCCATCCGCTCCTCTCGCAGTATGTGCCGGCACGCAAGGGGTACGAAAACCTCACCAAGACAGACTACGAGACCATACTGCAGATACGCAAGGAGTCGCCCGTCTACATGACTAAGAGCAGCAAGGAGATGTGGTATCAGGACAACACGGCCTCCAACGGTTCTAAGTTCAACTACATCAACGAACTCATCAACGACCAGAGCAACATCATCCGCCGCCACGTCCTGCGCCAGTCCGACGTATGTATGCCCACATGGTCGCCCTCCGGCGACGGCACCAATCCTACGCAGGGCAACTGCTCCCGTCTGCCGGGAGCCACATACGCAGACCCCGACTATCAAGAATACAGCAACGTAAGGTGGGACGGTTTCTCCATCCGCCACGGCTACATCATCCGTATGGCAACCCACGGAGAGTCGTCCGGCAACCGCGACGGCGGCGCCGGAGTGCGCGTCTTCAGAGGCGTACAGCTGGAGAACCTCATCATCGTCAACAACTTCAACTACGGCTACCGCGTGCGTGCAGGCGGTATCTACATGGACGGCACCAACTCCACCATCTCCAACAGCTTCCTGCTGAGAAACTTTGCCTACACATACTGTGGAAACGAGAGCTACGGCGGCGGTGGTTACCTGCTGCAAGGCACTGGCTACAACCTCGTCGTGGCAAACAACCGCGCCAACAACGGAGCGTGCCGAGGCGGCGGACTCTTCCTCGAGAGTGCCAAATTCTACAACAACACCATCGCCTACAACCAGGCGAAGGAGGGTTCCGGCATCTACCACTGGCAGGACGGCAATACGGGTATCGAATCACAGCTCACCTTGTACAACTGCATCCTGTTCGACAACTTCACTGATAATAAATCAACCGACGACAGACAGATTAATTCGGCTGCTGTAGGCAAGATGCGCCCCTCGCACAACTGCTATGTGAACCAGAGTTTCAAAGAAGATCTCGCAGAAAAGTTTCCGACCGATGAGGGTAACAAGTGGGACAACAACATCGCCTACCCCTTCGCGGAGCAAGGCTACATAGAGGGCGGCACGACCTTCTGCTACCGCAAGGCGCGCTTCACCAACGACTTCCGTCTCAACGAGGCGGACGGTCTGAGCGGTAACTACTGTCTGAACGGAGGCACCACCGACGTGGGCACTGGCGTCACGCTGCCCTCCACCGACATGGACTACACCGACCGCATCAAGGACTGCGCCATCGATATCGGTGCTTACGAGGCGGACAACGAGACCAACATCGCCCCACAGGCGAAGGCGAACTCATCCGATATCACCGACTACGTCTACTACGTGACCCAAAACGGATGGGGCAACCGCAGCGGCGACAGTCCGGAGAACGCTGCCTGCGCCGACAAGCTCCAGAGCGTGCTGACGGCTGCCGGAAAGAAGGCCAAGGAAGTGAACAAAGACATCACCGACACTTCCAAGAAGAGCAAGGTGTACGTGAAGGTGGCTGGCTACAAGACCGACGAGAGCGGCGAACGCTTTGTCTACCACGCTAACACCCTTGCCGATGCCAACGACCCGCAGAGCTACACCTTCCTCGTGCCCGACGGAGTATGGCTGATGGGCGGATACTACGAGGGAGAGTCTGAGAACGGAAAGCCCGTGAACTACAACTGGGACAACGACCAGCGCGACTGTATCACCGAGTACCAGACCGTGCTCAGCGCAAAGACTGAGGTGAAGGAAGGATCGGCCGTGACGCAGGAGGTGAATGGCTACCACACCATCACCTTCGGCAGATGGGCGACGGGCGAGATAGAAGACTACTATCTGGCGGACTCTATCAGCTACCGTGCCGTAGTGGACGGCGTACACCTCATCGACGGCAAGGCCACCGACAACTCCGGCTTCAAGGGCATGGGCGGCGCTGCCATAGTGCCCAACAAGGCACACATACGCAACTGCATCATCAGCGCCTGCGAGGCCCTGAAGGGCGGCGCGCTCTGCATGCTCAAGGGCGGCATGGTGACCGGTACGCTCATGGAGAACAACACGGCGCAGGAAGGCGGTGCCATCTATGCCCCCACCTGTGGCGAAGAGAACAACTTCCACACCTACATCATCAACTGCACCATAGCCGGCAACTCTGCCACTACGGGCGGCGGCATCTACCACGACGAGAAGACCGTCATGGTGGGCAACAGCGTCATCTGGGGCAACACCGCCAGCACCGACAAGAACATCAGCGGTGCCGTGGACACCAAGGCGGCAGACGTGGTGCAGGGCGGCGGCGACAGCACCGTGGTGTACTACCCCTACAACTACTGCTTCGTGGAGAAGATGGCACTGCCCGCCAACATCCAGAACACCGAGATGACGAGCGACCTGACCACCTACTTTGCCAACTCCGGCGAGTACTACCCACGCGCCTACTCACCCCTCGTGGGCAACGGCGTGACGAGCGAATATGCCACGGCATGGAGCAACATGGGCATCTGCCTCTACGACCTCATGGGTGTGGCACGCAATCTGAACGGCCGCCTCACCGCAGGCTGCTACGCCATGGCGCTGCCAGCCATACAAGAAGGACGACTGCTGCTGCGCCTCTTCGTGTCGAACGAAGGCGGTGAGGATGTGAGCGACGAGGATAAGCTGGAGTACATCGGCCGATCGTTCCTCACACCGTTCAACAGTCTCGATGCCGCCCTCGACTACATAAAAGAGGTGCGCACCAAGACGCTGGAAGACGGCACGGCGATGGCCACCGACAAGGACCACTTCGAGATACTGATGACGGGCGGCACCTACAAGCCCGGACAGATGCGCGACGATGCTACCACCGTCGAGGGAGAGATAAAGGATCGCCGTATGCAGAGCTTCACCATCCCCGTCAACGTGGACATCTTCGGCAGCTTCTACGATACAGACAAATATTCGTCAGACCCAGTAGACCCGACAGACCATACGAAGATAGCCAACGAAGCTACCTCGTTTACCGACTACCAGGGCACTACGCTGACACCTAACGGCGACATCAAGACCATCCTTGCCGAGCGCAACAAGAACCACATGGGCGACAGCAACGGCAACGGACTGATAGAACCATGGGAGTTCACCAACCCCACCATCTTCTCCGGCGACATCAAGTCGACCACCAATGAGAAGAAGGTGCACCACGTAGTGTACAGTAAGATAAGCTCTACGGAAAGCTCCGCCGACCTTGCCAACGACGTGATGCTCGACGGAATCACCATCATGGACGGACAGACCAGCGACGCACTGAACACTGACGAGGAAGAAGGCGAAGAACTCGACGAGGTGGGCCGTGGCGGTGCCATCTATACCTGCCGCGTCAACTACACGCTGAACCGCTGCCGTCTGCTGAAGAATACCGGTCTGCACGGCGGTGCCATCTATGCCAATGATGCAAGCCTAGACATCATAGGCAGTGCACTCTGCGGCAACCGGGCACACCAGGACGAGGACGAGTCGACAGCCGGAAGCAACCCCGGACTGGGCGGTGCCGTGTACCTCTATCTCACCAAATCGACCAACGGCAACCTGCACGCCGTCAACTCCCTTTTCGCCAACAACGACGTGGTGAACTCGACGAGTGCCAGCGCAGGGGCATCGCAGGGCGGTGCCATTTTCATTCGCCATGCTGACAAGTCAGAAGAGGCGACAGACAGCTACAATGAGGCCATCATCACCAACTGTCTCATCGTCAACAACAAGGCTGCGCAAAACGCTGCCGTACATCTGGAAAACGTCTTCGATGACGATAACCTCAGTCCCATCCTGTACAACACCGTGCTGTGGGGCAACGAGTCAGCGAACACCAAGTATGTACTGAACAGAAAATATATGTGGCACTGCGCCTCCGACGCAATGCCAGCAGCCACCGATGCCACCACCGCAGACGGCAACATAACCCTCGATGCCAGCAACTTCGCCGCCAGCGGCCCACGTTTCGCCGCACCGACAACACAGAAGGGCGCGGCAGGCTACGACATGGCCGCCAAGTGGAACCCCGCCGCCATCTCCATACTGACGGATGCAGGCGACGGAACGCTGACGAAGGACGGAACGTATTCTGACGGCGACAAGTACCAGAGCTGGTGGAGTCTGCATAAGAACCGCCTGGAGCCTTTCGGCTATCCATCCGAATATGTGAGGACGGCCACCGCAGAGAGCAGCACCGAGACGGCAGACTCTGACACCAACACGTACGCACGCTATGTGGGACCGAAGGATGCTAACGGCGAGGATGACGACAAGACCATCGATATCGGCCTATACGAGTTCCAGTACGTCTTTAAATTCTCCGACTTCGATGCCGTGTACATCGGCACCGAGGAGAGGGGCACGGGCGACGGCAGCAGTTGGGACAACCAGAGCACCGACCTGCGCGGCGCTATCGTGGCGATGGCGAACCCGTCGGGCAACACCACCGCCACCAATATAAATACCAACCGAAAGGTGTACGTGCGTGACGGCGAATACTTCTCCACCGCATACTCCAGCGACGATGCCTTCTCGCTCATCGTGAACAACAACAGCGAGAGGCATAAGCTCATCACGTCGCTCGAGATAGTGGGCAGTTGCACGGGAAGCACCGCCGACGGCAAGGAGATACAGGACTTCAGCAAGCCCACCGTCATCGTGCAGAACCCGTCGAAGACGAAGACACAGAATCTGCTGAACATCACTTCCAACGGAAAGCCGATAACCCTCTCCGGCATCACCTTCCGCAACGAGAGCACGGCAGACGGCTGCGGCGTGGGAGTGAATGCGGACATCAATTCGCTGACGGTGGCCTCTACTATATATAAAGATAAACTGACCATCCACCACTGCGCTTTCCGCCACAACCACGGCACGGCACTCAACGTAAGGAACAACGAGGGTATCGGCCTTAATATATACAATGTATTGTTCGCCGACGGAGACGCGGATGCCGTGAGGGTGTATACTTCAGAAGACGCGACCGTTACGGAATCGGCAACAAACGTGAAGGGCAGTAACCTCACCTTCGTGAAGAACCAAGGCACTGACCTGACCATGACGGGTACGCAGAACATCTACAACAGTGTGGCATGGAAGAACAAGACAAACAGTCTGACGACCGATGTCGACTGTCACAATGTAATCTTTGCCGACGATGTAGTGAATGGTGATATCATGACCGGACCAAACTTTGTAGACCCCGACAACGAGGACTACCGCATCCGCCCAAGCTACCTGCTGCTGAACAAAGGCGACAACGACAAGTACATAGATGTGGCGAAAGTGACGGCAGTTAAGAAAGACGACTCAACCGTCGACTACGCCCAGACCTTTGCAGGTGAGAAAGACCTCTACAACCTGGCACGTCTGATAGGCGACAACGTGGACGTAGGAGCATACGAGTGCGACTCGAAGTTGAGCCCCATCATCTATGTGAAGTCAGGCAGCGTCACCAACGGTACGGGCGAGAGTTGGAGCAGTCCGACTAACGACCTGCAGGGGGCCGTCAACACGGCAGAGCTGTACGCCAACACCAACCAGACGAGCCCGTACGCATACGTGTTCGTAGACCGCACTCAGCAGACCAAGGACGTTACCGTCTCCATGCCCGGCGTGAAGATATACGGTGGTCTGAACGGCGAGACTCGCACAACAGACAGGACACTCGATACCAAGGAAGACATCGAGGCAGAGGTGAGTGACCTGCTCGCCCAGCGCAAGGGCGTCATAGAGCAGAACAGCCGCAGCCAGATAGCCGGACTCACCATCAGTAACACCGACGCTGAGAAGTGGAGCATGGTGGACGGATTCCAAGTGACGGGCACGGCCACGCTGACGGGCAAGAGCGCCATCGCCACCTCCGTGGTGGATGCCGACGTGACGGGCGACAGCGACGCTCTGCTCTACAACTCGCTGGCACAGGGAACCGTAGCAGGCGTGAAGACCGTCAACGTGACCGCCACCGGAACACTGCCCGAAGTGAGCGGCAGCGCAGCCAACCGAGCAACGGCCGAGACAGTCAAGGCAAAGTACGTGACCGACGAATACTGGAAATACCAGTTGACCGAGACCTCCACGGACATCAACGCCAACGAGACGAGCACCGAGACGGACGCCTGCATCGCCATGGTGATGCACAGCAACGACCTCGCCGGCAACCAGCGCAAGCGCGGCAACGTGGACAACGGATGTTTCGAGACATGGTATCTGACCGACGACTACACCGCCACCGCCGCAGACTACCCGCACGGCAAGTCGGTGGTGTACGTAGAGAAGAACAAGGAACTGAAGCTCGACAACACCCTCTACACCGAGACCAACACCTTCTCGCCCGGCTTCCTGCTGCTGAAGCACCACGCCGGACTAAGAGGCAACAACAGTTACGTCACCCTCACCAACTTCGCCGTGGAGCGTGACCAGACCGCTGGCAAGCCAGACCTCTTCGTGCTGCCGTACAGCGCGACGGGCAATGAGCAGTCCGACGAGACGGCCACTCTCACCTCCAAATACTACGACGGAGCCAAGCGTGCCAACTATACATATAAATATGAAGGCACCGGCGAGAGTCCGGCATGGATAACCGGCACCAACCCCAGCCGAGGCACCACCACCGGTCTGCGCGTAGAGAGCGACAAGGACGTGACCGTCCGCTACTACGGCATGAGCTATGAGGAGAAAGACTGCCGCCAGACCCCGTCGCTACGAAGCAACGTCAGTCTGGTGCAGAACAATAACCAGCAGCCATGGTCCGAGACAAGCAACGGCGGTCTGAAGTTCACACACAAGGAGAACATGGGTTGGAACCTCTTCGGTTCGCCATACCTCTGCGCCATGAACTACGCCGACATGGAGTACGGTCGTGTCATCTACGTCTACGACGCGGAGAGCGGCACTTACAAGACCATCAACACCGACGCCACCAGCGACCACGGCACCAGCGAGGGCTACATCCCAGCCATGGACGCCGTGTTCACCCAAACTGCCACCCTCGACAACAACATCGGCGAACGCTTCGCCGTCAACCACAGCGAGGCGAAAGACGAGGCTGGACCGTACGCCAACAGCAAGAGCGTGCTGAGCGTGAGTCTCGAGGCGGCAGAGAGCACACGGGCTGCCCAGTTGGGCACACGTGCCAATGATACTTTGGCTGCCCCGTCCGAGACTTCCGACGACCTCCAACTCAACGCCGTGCCGACAGGCGAGGCAAAGAGCGACTTCGACATGGGAGCAGACGGCGTGAAATGGATGTCGGCAACGGCGCCGCAAATCTACGCCGTACGCAACGGAGGCCGCTACGCCCTCCTCTCCGCCGTCAGCGAGACGGGCAGCGTGAGTGTCGGCATCACCGTACCGACGGAAGGCGCATACACCATCGCCGTGCCCGAGGACTGCGATGCCAGCAAGTACGAAGTGGTGCTGCTGAAGGATGCCGAGTCGGGTAGGGCAGTGAACCTCCTCGACCAGAGCTACGCCTTCACCGCCACACGCGGCACCACCGACAACCGCTTCACCATTTCCTTCCACGGCATAGCCGACAAGAAGGCCGGTACTGCCGTGCAGATATCCTTGACGCAAGATCGCGCAGTGGCAGTAAGCGGCACCGAGCCGGGCGACATCATCAACGTCCTCGGCACGGCAGGCTACGAGATAGCCTCCGAGACGGTCAGCGTTGCTGGAACGACAATGATTCCGGTTGCTGCTACGGGGACGGTAATTGTCGAGGTGATAAGAGACGGAAGGCAGATAGCCGTGCGCAAGCTCGGTCTACGCTAATGACATTTTAGGGCGGTCTCAACGCTAATGATATTTTGGGACGGTCTCAACGCTAATGATACTTTTGGACGGTCTCAACGCTAATGATATTTTTGGACGTTAATTGCCATTAATGGACCGTTAATTATTCGTTAATTTTATTTTTGGTGTACACAGTCATGCAGTTGGCTTGTAACTATAAAAAATATTAATGAATAATTAACGGTCCATTAATGGCAATTAACGTTAAAACAATCATTGGCGTAAACCCTTTTCGTTGGCGTTTTCTTCATTTAGGACGTGGTCCATTAATGGCAATTAACGTTAAAACAATTATTGGCGTAAACCCTTTTCATTGGTGTTTTCTTCACTCGGGATGAGCGGCGCAAATTACCGTCGTTCTGCCCACTGTTCGGGCATCGTGTTCTCGCGGCTCGGGCATCGTGTTCTCGCGGCTTGGGCATCGCGTGCCCGTAGTGTGGGCATCTCGGCGTTTCCAGGAAGAGTCGGCGGCGGTGAGGGGAGGGAATGCGAATTTCGTTGAAAGATAACGAGATAACTACATTTTTTGTGTCAAAATATTTGCGTATGTCAAGAATTTGTCGTAACTTTGCACCGCAAAAGGTGAGTATTGCGCTGGCGAATAGTTATCAATCCACTGAATTTGAACGTGTTACGCCTCTAGGCCAGAGGAAGATGATGCGATTCAATTTTGCATGTTTGTACTCAAAGAGTCTCGGAGAGTAGACGAAACTAAAACAAAAACAAAACATTTAAATACACATTATCATTAAAATTAAACTGAAATGCCAGGATTAATTGGAAGAAAAATCGGAATGACATCCGTTTTCAGTGCC
>CAVAHD010000017.1:0-53144 GCA_963588475.1 Oscillospiraceae bacterium
ATTCAATACGAAATGCCAAATGGCATAGGAACAGTAGAGGTAGTGGTAAAAGATGAGACCCTCTGGTGTACACAAAAAGCCATGGCGCAGATTTTTGGCGTAGGTGTGCCAGCTATCAGCAAGCACTTGAAGAATATCTATGCAGAGGGAGAACTAACGGCAGATTCAGTTATTTCCAAAATGGAAACAACTGCCGCAGATGGAAAAAGGTATGAGACATCCTATTATTCACTCGATGCCATTATCGCCGTAGGCTATCGTGTGTCGTCACTGAAGGCTACCCGCTTTCGCCAATGGACCACGAAGATACTCAACGAATACATCAGAAAAGGCTTTGCGATGGACGACGACCGGCTGAAACGGCTCGGTGGCGGCGGATACTGGAAGGAACTGCTTGCACGCATCCGTGAATACGGGCAACGGAGAAAGTGTTCTACAGGCAGGTGCTTGAGATATATGCCACGAGCATAGACTACGACCCGAAGGCTTCCGTGTCGCAAGAGTTCTTTAAGAAGGTGCAAAACAAGATACACTATGCTGTACACGGCAATACGGCAGCAGAAATTATAGTGCAACGGGCTGATGCTGAATAAGACTTCATGGGACTTATGTCGTTTAAGGGCAGTCAACCTACGCTTGAAGAGGCACGCACCGCCAAAAACTATCTTGACGAAAAGGAGCTGAGAGCTATGGGACAACTCGTTTCCGGATACCTGGACTTTGCCGAGAGACAAGCGGAACGGGAGCAACCGATGACGATGAACGACTGGGCAAAGTATCTTGATGGCATACTGATGATGACGGGCGAAAGACTCCTGCAAGGGGCGGGCAGCGTATCACATTCGTAGGCTATGGAACATGCCACGACAGAGTATCGCAAGTACAAACAGCGCGTGATAAGTGAAGCTGAACAAGACTATCTCAATACGATAAGATATGTCAATGACTTGAACAAAAAGGACAAGTAGCAATACGCTAAAACGAAATCAAGCAGTTAACGCAAGTTAACTGCTTGATTTTTAGTGTGGGCCATCTAGGGCTTGAACCTAGGACCTCCAGATTATGAGTCTGTTGCTCTAACCAACTGAGCTAAAAGCCCGACACAATATTTGCTATTGCGTGTGCAAAGGTACTGCTTTTTTTTCAATTGCACAAGTTTTGAGAAAGAAAAATCGTACGTGACAATTAAAAAATGTGATGAATCTCCTGTGGACAGTACTTGCCGTTACGAGGTATAGATCTAATGTAGCATTGGCCGTTTAGTCTACGAGGTGGTAGACGTTGCCGGGGAGGGAGCGTACTATGCCTTGCATTTCGAGGGAGAAGAGGGTGGCGGTTACAATGCCGGCGTCCAGGTTGGTGGCCAGGGCTATGGCGTTGGCGTGGAGGTCGCTGCGGCGCAGGGCTTCTACTACGCGTTGCTCCTGGGGGAGGAGGTTGGGGTTGAAGGGACGCTCTATGCTCTTGGCGGCGGTTGTCTTTTTCTTCTTCGGGGTGTCCCACTGCAGGGCTTTGGCAATGTCGGTGGCGGAGGTGAGCAGCTGGGCCTTGCCGTCGCGTATTAGGGCGTGGCATCCGGCGCTGTATTCTGACTTTATGGAACCTGGCACGGCGAAGACTTGTTTGCCGTATGCCCTTGCGGTGCGTGCCGTGGAGAGTGCTCCTCCGCGGTACGCACTTTCTATTACTACGGTGGCGTCGCCCAAGGCGGCTACGATGCGGTTGCGCTGGAGGAAGTTGCGCGGTGCGGCGGCAGTGTGCAGGGGGTATTCCGTGATGACGTCGCCGCCGAGGCGTGTCAGTTCCTCTGCGTCGTGGCGGTGGACGGCGGGGTAGAGGGTGTCCTGTCCGTGTGCCACTACGGCTACGGTGGGCAGTCCGGCTGCCATGGCGGCGCGGTGGGCGTGTATGTCTACGCCGTATGCCAAGCCGCTGACGATGGTGCAGTCGGGGCAAAGGTTGGAGATGTCGTTGATGAGTTTGTTGATGATGTCGTTGCCGTATGAGGTGATGTTGCGCGTGCCCACGATGCTGACGGTGTGGGAGGCGTTGAGGTTTGCCGTGGCGTGTGTGTAGAGCACTATGGGGGCATCGGGGCAGGAGATGAGTCGGGTGGGGTACTCCAGTGTGCCGTATATGGTGGGGGTGACGTTGTGCTTGGCGCACCATTCCAGCTCTTCCTGTGCCTGCTTCTCCATCTCGTCTATGTCTGCCGCGAAGGCGTCAATGACAGTCAGCGTGGCATCGGGGCAGATGTCCGGCAGCTCCTTGCGGTGCTCCAAAAGTGCGCGTGGCGACCCAGCGGCTTTGAGGAGTCGTAGGGTTGTCTCCGGGGTGAGCTGTCGCGTGGAGATGTAGCTGAGTATGATGGCTGCAGTATGTTCTGTCATTGTGCTTAGGGTGTGTGTACTTGTTATTATATATATTGTGTGTACTTGTTATTATATATATAAGGTACGCGCACCTTTATTTATTTAATAGAAAGAGTAGAGGTGGTGTACGAGTGTCTGTCCTACGGCTTTGAGGGTGGACTTGTCTATGTGCTGCATGTCGTCGCTGACGGTGTGCCATGTCGGTCCGAAGCAACTCTGCTGGCAGTCAGGGTAATAGGGTATGATATCCACAGTGGGCACTCCGGCTTCGTTGAGGTATTTGTGGTCGTCGGTGATGTAGCCTCCGGACTGCAGTGGGAACGTCGTGGAGTATCCTGCTGAGGCTGCTGCTTGCCATAGCCAGTTTACGATGTTCTGTGCGTATTTGAGCGAGAAGCCTTCCTGGTAGAACTTGGCTCCCTGTCCGCCCACCATGTCGAGCAGTATGCCGTAGGCGTAGGTCTGGGGTTTCATCTGTTTGGCGAAATGCTCTGCGCCCAGTGCCCATGAGCTTTCGTCCTTCTCCGTGCCGTAGTCTTCCGCGTCGAAGCATACGAGGTCTATGCCTACGGGTGCTACTGGTTTGGCCTGCAGCTGTCGTGCTATCTCGATGAGCACCGCCACGCCGCTTGCTCCGTCGTTGGCTGCCATGACGGGTTTGGTGTGGTTTGCCTCGTCGGGGTCGTTGTCAGCCCACGGGCGCGAGTCCCAGTGTGCGCAGAGTATGATGCGCTGTGGCACGTCGGGGTTGATGGATGCTATGATGTTCGTGGCGTGCAGTGTATTGCCGTCCCATGCCTTGATGTCTGTCTTCTGTGTGGTGACGGTGCATCCCATGCGCTTGAAGGTCTTTATTATCCACTGCGCGCAGGAGTCGTGTGCGGCTGAGTTCATGGTGCGCGGGCCGAAGTCGCACTGTGCTGCGCAGTAGGCGTATGCGCTGTCTTCGTTGAAGGCTGGTATGGCTGCAGAGTCGGCGTTGTCGGTCTCGGCAGACTGTGCTTTGCCCTTGCAGGATGCCAGGGCGAGCAGCACGAACGGTAGTAGGATGAGTTGACGCATGGTGTTATGAGGGTTGTATTTTGCGTTTTGTTTAGATGGCGTGTTGTACGGCGCAGACGGGGGCACGGGCTACAGCAGGGCGAGTATCTCGTCGTAGCTGCCGCAGATGTGGTCTGCTCCTGCGGCCTGCAGCTCTTCGCGGTCGCCGTATCCGAAGAGCACTCCTACGGATGTTAGTCCGCATTCCTTTGCGCCGTTGATGTCGAACTTTCGGTCGCCCACCATGAGTACGTGCGAACGGTCGGTGATGCCCATCGTGGCGAGTCCGTAGTTGATGACGTCGGCCTTGGTGTGGCGTATGCCTTCGTCGTCGCGTCCGAAGATGTAGTCGAGGTGGTCAGCGAGGTGGAAGACCTCTTCGGTCACCTTCTTGGCCAGTCGCTGCATCTTGCTGGTGGCAAGTGCGAGGCGGTAGCCGCGCGAGCGCAGTTCCTCGAGGAACTCGTACACGCCTGGGTATTCTTTCTGCTCATATACGCCGGTGGCGAAGTAGCGTTCGCGGTAGCCCTCCACGCCGAGCGCTGCCTGCTGGTCGTCGAGGTGGTAGAAGTCCTTGAAGGAGTCTTCGAGCGGCGGTCCGACGAAGGGGCGCAGCGCGTGCCAGTCTTCTACGTGTATGCCGAGTTTGTCCAGTGCATACTGTGCACTTTTCATTATTCCCTCTCCGCTGTCAACGAGCGTGCCGTCGAGGTCGAAGAGTATCGTGTCGAATTGCTTTGCCATTTCTTAGTGTGCGTGTTATATCCTGAATATGTGGCAGCATGCGGTGATCT
Organism: Oscillospiraceae bacterium; assembly: GCA_963588475.1. Lineage (GTDB taxonomy): Bacteria > Bacteroidota > Bacteroidia > Bacteroidales > Bacteroidaceae > Prevotella. The sequence goes on from CAVAHD010000017.1 coordinate 4,208, forward strand.
GCCCGTGTCTTTTATCGTTTGCTTTTGAAGAACGTCTTCATGATGTCGGCGCAGTCTTCTTCGAGGATGCCGCTGACAACTTCCGTCCTGGGGTGCATCGCCTTGGGGGCTATGATGCGGTAGCCGCGTTTGGCGTCCGGTGCGCCGTATACCACCCGTGAAATCTGCGACCATCCGAGTGCTCCTGCGCACATGGGGCACGGCTCCACGGTGACGTACAGTGTGCAGTCCTGCAGGTATTTTCCGCCCAGCGAGTTGGCGGCTGCGGTGATGGCCTGCATCTCGGCGTGTGCCGTTACGTCGTGTAGCGTCTCGGTCAGGTTGTGCGTCCGTGCTATTATCCGTCCTCGGCACGTGACGATGGCGCCGATGGGTATCTCGCCTTCTTCGGCAGCCTGCCGGGCCTCCGCCAAGGCGCGTTTCATCATTTCTTCGTCGGAAATCGGAGTCATGTGCTACGCCTTCTTCTGTGTCAATATAGAAACGAGGACGTACGCCACGATGATGAGCGAGAATCCCGAGTAGCACAGATTGGTCTGTGCCGTGGCAATGCCGGTGGCTATGGTGCCTATGAGTGCCAGTGCACTGAAGATTACGAAGCAGTACTTTATCTCGTTACCCTTGAAGCCCCAGTGCTTGAACTTGAGGGCGAACATTGGTATCTCGGCTATGAGCAGCCATGAGGATACGAATATGCCCACTACGACGAGCGGCATGAACCATGAGTACTGCTCCAGCGTCTGGCCGAAGCCCACGAGCAGCGATCCCCAGAAGAGGGCGTTGGCTGGCGTAGGCAGTCCGATGAACGAGGTGGTCTGGCGCGTGTCGAGGTTGAACTTGGCCAGTCGCAGTGCCGAGAAGGCTGCCACGACGAATGCCATGTAGGGCAGCACGGGGCGCAGACACTCGATGGCACTGGGGTAGTCGATGACCTGCAGCTCGTAGAAGATGATGCTGGCTGGTGCTACGCCGAAGGTGACGTCGTCGGCCAGGGAGTCCAGCTCCTTGCCTATCTCGCTGGAGACGTGCAGCAGTCGGGCTGACATGCCGTCGAAGAAGTCGAAGACGGCACCGAGTATGATAAACAACAAAGCCATAGCGGGGGAACCCGTTATGGCGTATGTGGTTGCGATGCAGCCGCAAACGAGATTGCAGCAAGTTATCGTGTTGGGTATGTGTTTCTTCATCTTGTGTGAAGTGGTTGAATACAACGGAGTGGAAGAGAGGAAGTTTACTTCAGTCGTGCGATGACGGTCTGGTTGCCCGTGGTGGCTTGCTTCATGTCAACGAGAATCTCCGTGCCTACGGGCAGGAAGAGGTCAACGCGCGATCCGAACTTGATGAATCCGAGGTGCTCGTCGATGTAGCAGTCCTCGCCTTCCTTGGCATAGGTGACGATGCGTCGTGCCATGGCACCAGCAATCTGTCGGCAGAGGATGTCGACGCCGTCCGGAGTGGTGATGATGACGTCGGTCATCTCGTTCTCCTCGGAGGCCTTCGGCAGCCACGCCTTGTGGAACTTGCCGTTCTGGTGGTGTACCATTTTCACCGTGCCGTCAACGGGGAACCAGTTGGCATGCACGTTGAAGAGGCTCATGAAGATGCTCACCATGATACGCTTCTCGTGGAAGTACTTGTTCTCGTCCACCTCCTCGATGACAACGATGCGTCCGTCGGCTGGTGCCACGACGAGCTTCTCCGTTTCTTCGGTGCCAAAGAGACGGATAGGGCAGCGGAAGAAGTTGAGTACGACACACCACGTCGCGCCGAAGACGACAGCGAAGACGTAAAAGGGAATAGGGGTGTCGAACGAACGCCATAGGATAACTCCGATGGCGACGAGAATCATAGCGCTGTAGACCAGCGTGTCTGTGCCTTCACGGTGTATGCGTATTTTCTTTAGTTTCTTGATTCTTTTTCCCATGTGGGTTGATGATGGGGTGTTAAGTAAGGTGTTTAGGCGAGACTTCGGGTATACTCGCGGTTATTCTGTGCAAAGTTACACTATTTCCTCCGTTCTGACAAATTATAAGGTGTGAAACTTCCTTTTTTAGCCCTTTTGTGGCCAGTCGGAGCCGATTTTCTCTACAAATTGCGTAACTTTGCGTTGTTATGCACAATTTTATACATCTTCATACACATACCTATTATTCGTTGCTGGACGGCCAGAGTCCCGTTGGCGACCTCGTGAAGAAGGCCGTCAAGGACGGCATGCGCGGCATGGCCATCACGGACCACGGCAACATGTTTGGCATCAAAGACTTCTTTGACGCTGCTAACAAGATAAACAAGGACCTGAAGAAGGAGGGCAAGGAACCCTTCAAGCCCATCTTCGGCTGCGAGATGTACGTGGCCCGCCGCGGCATGCAGCGCCGCGACGAGAAGGTAGACCGTGGCGGATGGCACCTCATTGTGCTCGCCAAGAACCTGAACGGCTACAAGAACCTGATAAAGCTGGTCAGCGACTCGTGGGTGGACGGCTACTACGGCCGTCCGCGCACCGACCACGAGCATCTGGAGATGTACAAGGACGACCTCATCGTCTGCTCCGCCTGCATAGGCGGCGAGATACCGAGCAAGATTCTGGCCGGCGACATCGAGGGGGCGCGCAAGGCCGTGGAGTGGCACAAGGCGATGTGGGGCGACGACTTCTACCTCGAGCTGCAGCGCCACGAGGTGAAGGACCCCAACCAGCGCGCCAACCGCGAGACGTTCCCCCTGCAGCAGAAGGCCAACCGCGTGCTCATCGAGCTGGCCAAGGAGTACGGCATTAAGCTCATCTGCTCCAACGACTGCCACTTCGTCAACGAGGAGAACGCCGAGGCGCACGACCACCTGCTCTGTCTTGCCACCGGTAAGGACCTCGACGACCCCACGCGTATGCTCTACACGAAGCAGGAGTGGTTCAAGACCCAGCAGGAGATGAACGACGTCTTCGGTGACATCCCCGAGGCGTTGGAGAATACCCTCGAGATTCTCGACAAGGTGGAGACGTACAACCTCGAGTCGGACCCCATCATGCCGTTCTTCCCCATACCGGAGGACTTCGGCACAGAGGAGCAGTGGCGGCAGAAGTACACCGAGGACGACCTCTTCAAGGAGTTCACCTGCGACGAGAACGGCGAGAACCAACTCCCCGTGGAGGAGGGTCAGAAGAAGATAAAGAAGCTGGGCGGCTACGACAAGATATACCGCATAAAGTTTGAGGCCGACTACCTTGCCAAGCTCGCCTACGAGGGAGCGCAGCGCATCTACGGCTCCGGCACGCCGGACAACCTCACCGCCGATACCCTCGTGAAGGGCACCTACGGCATCCCCGAGGAGGTGGAGGACCGCATACGCTTCGAGCTGCACATCATGAAGACGATGGGTTTCCCCGGCTACTTTCTCATCGTGCAGGACTTCATCAACTCCGCCCGCCAGCAGCTGGGCGTATGGGTAGGCCCCGGACGTGGTTCGGCGGCAGGCTCCGTCGTGGCCTACTGCTTGGGCATCACCAAGATAGACCCCCTCAAGTATGACCTCCTCTTCGAGCGTTTCTTGAACCCCGACCGTATCTCCCTCCCTGATATTGATACCGACTTCGACGACGATGGCCGAGGCAAGGTGCTGCAATGGGTCATGGACAAGTACGGCCACGAGAACTGCGCCCACATTATCACCTATGGCACCATGGCGACGAAGAACTCCATCAAGGACGTCGCCCGAGTGGAGAAGCTGCCCCTCGACAAGACCAACGCCCTCTGCAAGGCCATACCGGACCGCCTGCCCGACGGGCTGAAGATGAACTTGGGCAACGCCATCAAGTGCACCCCCGAGCTGCAGCTGGCTGAGGCTTCCACCGATCCCCGCGAGGCCAACACCATAAAGTACGCACGAATGCTCGAGGGCACCGTGCGCAACGTAGGCATCCACGCCTGCGGCTTCATCATCTGCCGCGACCCCATCTCCTCCCACGTGCCCGTCTCCACAGCCGACGACCCCGACTTCCCGGAGATAAAGACCGCCGTGACGCAGTACGACGGTCACGTCATAGAGAGCACTGGACTCATCAAGATGGACTTCCTCGGACTGAAGACCCTCTCCGAGCAGAAGGAGACGTGCCGACTCATCAAGTTGACGCGCGGCATCGACGTGGACCTCGACCACATCCCCATCGACGACGAACCGACCTACCAGCTCTACCAGCGCGGACAGACCATCGGTACCTTCCAGTTTGAGTCGGCCGGCATGCAGAAGTACCTCCGCGAGCTGCACCCCACGGTGTTTGAGGACCTCATAGCCATGAACGCCCTCTACCGTCCGGGTCCTATGGACTACATCCCCTCCTTCATCGCACGTAAGAACGGTCGCGAGCCCATCACGTACGACATCGACTGCATGGAGAAGTACCTCAAGGATACGTACGGCATCACGGTATACCAGGAGCAGGTCATGCTCCTCTCGCGCCAGCTCGCCAACTTCACCCGTGGCGAGAGCGACGCCCTGCGTAAGGCCATGGGTAAGAAGAAGAAGGACATCGTCGACGCGATGAAGCCTAAGTTCATCGAGGGCGGCAAGAGCAACGGCCACGACCCCAAGGTGCTCGAGAAGATATGGGCCGACTGGGAGAAGTTCGCCTCCTACGCCTTCAACAAGTCGCACGCCGCCTGCTACTCGTGGGTGGCGTACCAGACTGCATACCTCAAGGCCAACTACCCGGCAGAGTTCATGGCGGCCCTGCTGACACGCCGCCGCTCCGACATCAAGGAGATAACCAAGCTCATGGACGAGTGCAAGGCCATGGGCATCAGTACGCTCGGTCCGGACGTCAACGAGTCCATAGCCACCTTCGGCGTCAACGCCAAGGGCGAGATACGCTTCGGTCTCGCAGCCATAAAGGGCATGAGCGAGGCTGCCACGGAGGCTATTATAAAAGAACGCGAGAAGAACGGCCCCTACAAGGACATCTGGGAGGTGGTGGAGCGTGTCCCTGCCTCTGCCATGAACAAGAAGGCCCTCGAATGCCTCGCCCTCTCTGGCGCGCTGGACTGCTTCGGCATCACGCGCGAGCAGTACGTCTGGGCCGACCCGGCGAGGAACGACACCTTTATCGGTCAGCTCAGCCGCTACGGACAGTCGTACCAGAAGGCTGTGCAAGAGGCCACTAACACGCTCTTCGGCGATCTCTTCGGTGCCGTGGAAATATCCAAGCCAAAGCCGCCGAAGGAGGTAGAGGAATGGAGCGCCATCGAACGTCTGAACCGCGAGCGTGCCCTGGTGGGTATCTACCTCTCCGCCCATCCGCTGGACGAGTTTGCCGTGATAATGGAGACGATGTGCAACCGTCACTGCCAGGACATCGGTCGCGAGGCCGACAAGGAGGCCCTCTCCAAACTGGAGCAGATAACCGTCGGCGGCATCGTCACCGCCGTACAGTCGCGCTTCACCAAGAATGGCAAGCCGATGGGCATCGTCACCATCGAGGACTTCGAAGGTGCCGGCGAGATAGCTCTCTTCGGCGACGAGTGGAGCAAGTATTCCGGCAAGTTGCAGGAGGGTTGCTCCGTCTTCGTCCGCATGGCGTGCACAGAGCGTTTCCGCGGTAGCGGCTCGTACTATCTGAACGTACAGAGCATCGACTTCCTCCAGACCATAGCGGAGCACGCCATGAAGAGCATCAGCATACAAGTCAACATCAACGCCCTGCGCAAGAAGGACCTCTTTGACGACGAGGAAGCGGCCGCCGCTGTAGAGACAGAAGACACCTCAGAGAGCGTGCTCTCCGACCTGGCCACCATCCTCACCGAGTCGCCCGGCGAGACGAAAGTGACGTTCACCGTCACCGACACGTCCATCAGCACCATGCCGATGCGTCTGCGCTCCCCCCAGTTGGGCGTAAAGATAAACCGCCGCATCGTAGACTTCATCAAAGCCTACGAGGGGCTGCAGATGAGTCTCTAAATAGATGTAACTATAAGTAATAATGACGATTACAAGCCCTCCTGCCTAAACCGCAGGAGGGCTTTTTTTGTGTCGTACCCCAAGCCTCATTGTCTCGCCGTTTTGCCCGCCTTGTGGGCACTCGATTCTCACGGCTCGGGCACACGATTCCCAAAGCTTGGGCACACGATGCCCGAGCCTTGGGCATCCCGGCGATGATTTGCCCCATGGCTGAGGATGCTTTTCGCCGACGTGTTTGGTAGAAATAAAGTACAGGCTTTCTTGCTCGTTTTGAAAAAACATCGTAACTTTGCGGCAAGAAAGTTGAATGATACTAATATGGAAGAAAAGATGCCACACTTTGCAAGTTCTAATCATGTACGTATGGATGCCGACTATATGTCGTGGTTGGAAGACTTGAAGGGAAGATATCGCAAGGCGCAGATTAAGGCTGCGGTAAAGGTCAATTCTGAACAATTGCTCTTCAATTGGCAATTAGGCCGTGACCTAGTGATTCGTCGTGCTGAGGAGCAGTGGGGGAATGGCATAGTGGAACAGGTTAGCCTCGACTTGAAGGCTGCTTTTCCAAAGGCGAAGGGGTTCAGTACGACTAACCTTTGGAACATGAAGAAATGGTACGAATTCTATTCATCAAATGTTGCAACAGAAAAACTCCAACAACTTGTTGGAGAATTACAATGCGCTGACAACAAGACGAATACAAAGCTGAGCCAAGTTGGCGCAGAAATTGAAGAAAATGATTCAGACTCCAACTTTGGAATAGCTTTCCCTCTTGCGTTTTCGTTCGTTCCCTGGGGACATCATGTGGAAATCATTACCAAGTGCAAGGACATTGACGAAGCCTTGTTCTACATTCGCCAAACCGTCAGTGAGGGATGGAGCCGCAGTACGCTTCTTAATTGCCTTCACGCCAAATTGTATCATAGTCAAGGCGGTGCCATATCCAATTTCTCCGATTACCTGACGCCTGAGCAAAGCCGCTTGGCGCAAGAGATTACCAAGGATACATACGACTTCGGCTTCATAGAACTGCCGAAACAGTACAAGGAAGAAGAATTGGAGGATGAACTGGAGAAGAATATCACCCGTTTCTTGTTGGAGCTTGGCACAGGGTTCGCTTTTGTTGGAAGGCAAAAAGAAATCATCGTGGCAGGTAAAACTCGCCGCGTTGATATGCTATTCTATCATATACACCTGCGCTCGTATGTAGTGTGCGAGCTGAAGGCAAAGCCATTTGAACCGGAATTCGCTGGCAAGCTGAACTTCTACGTCAATGCCGTGGATGAACTGCTTAAAACCGAGAACGACAACCCCACCATCGGCTTGCTCATATGCCAAAGCAAGAACCAGACAGAAGTAAAATGGGCGTTCAAAGGCATCTCCACTCCTATGGGCGTGGCTTCTTACGATAATGTGCGTATCAAGCAAATACGCGACGCATTGCCTTCGGAAGAAGCGTTGGCAGAGCAAATTATGTTGTTTGAGAAAACCCATAAGAAAAAGAAGTAACCTAAAATGGGACGATGGGATTATTGGCGAACAGACCATCGAAGAATGGAAGCACGAACACATGAGAACTCCATATCATGAATAGAAAGCAACGTATTGTCCTAGACACGAATTGCTTATTGATAGCAATACCGAGGAGAAGTCCCTATCACAAGATTTTGGAAGAAAATAAAGTGGGGCTTTTCTTGCATGGCTCAGAAAAATGCATTATCTTTGCCGTCGAATAAAGACAGTACGCAATGAGTCCGAAATTAAATTCGCAAGACACACAGGTCTGCGTCTTGATGATAAACGATAAGGGAATCATGCTTTCCGTGAAAGGTGACGATTATTTCATATCCTATAATCGTATTCCTTGGATGAAGCACGCTTGCATCTCAGACGCTCTTGATGTGCAGATGAGTGGGCGGAATGCCATAGAATGGCCCAAATTGGATGTTGATTTGGAAATAGAAAGCCTGAAACATCCGGAACGCTATCCGCTCATTATGAAGAGAAATGAAATGGAGGTTTTATAACCGCAATGAGTAGCCTTCCAGCCCCCGACGTGCTGGAAGGCTTTTTTCTGTGTATGTCATTACTTGTTGGTATCAGCAAAATACATATAAATGGGGGTGGAATGTCGTGAAAAATGCTTAAATGTGGGGAGAGGGGATAGGGGAGGAGAGGGAAATCAGGAAGGGGAGCTCACTATAAATGAGTAGTGCAAATTTCAACGTTTTTGAGTATTGTGTAGTTTTTAACAAGTGCTTACCTTTGTGCCCAAAAATTCTCGGTAACATTTTATTACATTTATAAACACTAAAAAACTACAAACGATGAAAAATTACAAGAACCTTATCGGTCTTGCGGCAATGGCTCTTTGCCTTGGTCTTACATCTTGCAGCAGTAGCGACGATGCTCCTTCTTACAGCAACGTGGTTGTAAGCAATTCTGAACTGATGACGCTCCTCAAGAGCAAGGGATACACGTTTGACGAGAACGGTAAGTTGCTCCTTGATGACAAAGCAAACGCCACAACTTCGCTCGACCTCTCTGGCACACAGGTTGACACCGCCTCTCTGAAGGAGCTCGCTGTTTTCCCCAACTTGAAAGAGCTGAACCTTAGCAACAATGGCTATGGTGATAGTTTTGATTTTTCTGTTCTTCCAACTCAAGTTACAGGCATCGACCTCACAAATAACGATATTTATAACTACGATAATCTCGTAAAGGTTACTGTAGAAGAGAATGGTGATGAGAATGTGGAAAATCTCCGCAATATTACAAGGTTGTATTTGCCTGAGGAGGCTAAGTATAATATAGCCCAGCTCATGCGTTTTTATCGTCAGAACAAGTCTGCCATTGACGGTGGTACTATGGATGTTGAAATGCAGAATGCAAATGGTAGTTTGGAAAAGTATAATACTTTAAGAGAGATTCCTGATGAAACTCTTAGAAAGACCTTGAAGGAGACTTTTTCCCAAATGTTTAATGGTGAGAAAATTGATATTTCAAACTATATTCTTGATGATAAACAGCGAATAGCAGCATTACAAATTACAGATGGAGTATCTAATTTTGAAGGTATTCAATATGTTGTGGAAAGTCCATATTGGAATGGAGCTTCTATAGTTTTGGTCTCAGGCAATTCTGAAACAAAAGTACCAACATTGAATTTATCTACAAACATTAATTCTGTTACTCTGTCAAATGTATCAGTTGACGGTATTAATTTACCAAATGATTCACAACTACGTTATATCTATATGGAAAATGTTGCATCATTAAAAATGATTGATTTGAGTAAGTCTGTTGTTTTTGGACAAAGAAGTGGCAAGGATGAAATGGATGCAGCTACAGGTAGCGGAATCATTGTGTATGATTGTCCATCCATAGAGTCTATTATTCTTCCAAATAAGGAGGATTTACGTGCAAACTATTTAGATATAGAATGTCTGCCAAGTTTAAAACAGTTTGATATGTCTAAGTTTGTAGAATTGGAAACACTTATTGTTGGAGACTTACCCGAAACCTACAATTTGGTTTATCCAAACTTGAAGGAATTTGGAGATACGCAATTTAATGCTACAATGTTTGCTATTTCTAAGAATGCATTTAATGCGTTCAAAGATGTTTCTGATACATTTATCAAGAAATACTATCAAGCAAGTCCTTCTTGTTTAATTTATCAAAGTTATATGTCAAGTGACAACAATAAAGCTTATAAGTGGTCAAAATATTATTAAATATATACAATACATTAATGTGTTATTCTATGAATTCGTTTAAGGACGAGTTCTTTTATTAATTTCTTAAATAAATAATTATGTTAAGAAAAATTTTTATGTTTTTCGCCATTTTCATGGCAAGTGTTTCTGCTGTATGTGCACAGAGCAGTGAGGGTTCTTACATCGGAACATTGGATGTTGTAAAAATGAACGACAAGAACTACAATGCCGTAGAGAATCAAGAGTTTACTATTGACGAGGATTTGAACTTGTCAGGTAAAGTTGCTAAGATAGGTAGTATGCCTGGTACTATCTATATTGACTTGGACATCGTAGAGAATGGTACCACTCTAACAACAGCTGCAAGCACATGTGGAACTCTGAAAGTTTTCAACCTCATTCCTATCACTTTGGCGTTGACTGATTTTCACGGAACCATAGATGGGGACAACATTGAATTTACATTGAAATGCAATGGATTGTACAAGGATTCTCCTATTGCAGCAGAAGTTCATTATACAGGAATAAGAAAATAAAAACTTGCTTTCCCTTTTGCTCTAGGACAATTGATTTGTCATAGAGCAAATCTCATTTTGGCAATGAAAAAGAAAAGTATATTTTTATCTCTCATTTTATTGCTCTTCTGTGCGGTTTTCCAATCATGTTCTTCAGATGAAGAAATAACACAGGAATCCCCATCAGAAGAATACGTTGATAAGGCAAAGACCATTCTAACAAATGAAATCGTTTTGTCAACAAAAGCATGGATGGGAACTACAGATAAGACCCACCTTGAAAGTGGTTGTCCAACGAAATTCAACTTCAATTGGAATGATGATGGTACAATGACATTGACCCTTAATGATTTTCATGTAGGAGCTATGCCATTCAACATCACTTTCAAATGTAAGAACAAGTTTATGAAGTTGAATACTTGGGAAAAGGATGAGTATAAAGGTGAAGGTTGGGTCAAGTTCAAAGGTTCAGATGGCGTTGTCAGTACGACCAGTACTGATGAAGACTACAAAGGAGGTAGTGGCGCAACAGTGAGCGGTTATCTCAATGTAAACACATTGCAAATACAGTTCATTGTAGATTACAATATGATGGGCGTAACATCGCAGTGTCCACTTCAAGTTATTGACAAAAATCGCATCAATAATTTTGATGCAGAGTTTAAGCAATACGAGAAAGACCTTGAACAGTGGAAGAAAGACCATGGAGAAGGATAACTTTATAGTTATTCATATATAAAAAAGAAAGAGAGGGTATGCCCAAACATCTCTCTCTTTCTTTTTGCAAATCATATAATGAAAGGTAGGAGAATAGCCATAGCGAGGCTAAAATCGTGTAAGGAATAGAAAATAATAAGAAAACAATATAAATGAAGGCAATTAGACAAGTAATGTTCGTGGGCCTACTCTTGCTCCTTGCCCTGCCAATGGCAGCGCAACGCAAGGTGAAGTTCTCCATTGCGGAGAAAGCAACGGAGCAGCCTATTGCCGGTGCAGTAATCACCTACGCCGACAACGAGAAACTGAAGTCGCCGCAGCGTGTTGTCACCGACATGAGCGGCGAGGCCACAGTAGAGGTGCCCCAGAGTGGCAAGTGTTACTACCAAGTAGTCCTTGTGGGCTACAACCCGCTGAAAGGTAGCGTGGGAGGCGACAACGCCCTCAAGCTCCTCATGACCGAGGACGTGATGAAGGTGAACGAGGTGGTCGTGACGGGCTCACGTACCGCACGCCCCATCAAGCTCTCGCCTGTTAGCACGCAGGTGCTGGGCGGCAAGGAACTGGTGGACGCCGGCTATGCCGACCTCACCAAGGCTCTGCAGCAGGAGACACCCGGCATGAACATACAGAAGGTGGGCTTCGGCAACGAAATCTCCATGCAGGGACTCGATGCGCGCCACGTGCTCTTCCTGCAGGACGGCGAGCGGCTGACGGGCGACATGGCGGGCAACCTCGACTACGAGCGTTTCAACCTCCATGCCATCGACCGCATCGAGATAGTGAAGGGCGCCAGTAGCACGCTCTACGGCAGCCGTGCGTCCGGTGCCGTCATCAACCTCATCACCAAGAAGACCACCAAGCCTATAGACATACAGGCAGGCATGCGCTGGGGACAGATGAACGAGCGCAACTACAAGAACCCCTCGCCGAAGGACTTCCTCTATATGTTTGAGAAGAACGCCGACCGCCCCAACCTACAGGGCTGGCTGTCGGCAGGCTTCAACGCCGGAAAGGTGACCTCGCAGACCGACGTGTGGTACTCTTCGAGCGATGCCTTCTATATGTACCAGGCGGAGAACGACCAGAAGGTATATACCAAGGAGGCTAACCCTTGGCTCGACCATGACGTCACCATCACCAGCGTATCTGCCCGTACGCCAATGGGCATCGAGGGAACGGAGCATATCTCCGTGTCGCAAAAGGTATTTTATGACCCTCTCAAGAACCTGGAGATTCTCGCCTACGGTAGTTGTTTCTATATGAACACTTACGACCTCATCCAGGACATGACCTTCAGCCAGGCGCGCGACTGGACGGCAGGCGGCAAGATAAAGTATACGTTCAAGGACTGGTTTAAGGTGACCCTTTCCCTGCACGGCGACTTCTACGACCGCTTCAAGCGGCACGAGCGCAACGACGAGCGCACCAAGGTCTACAAGAGCCGCATCTTCCAGCCCCGCCTCTCCATCACCTCGCAGAAGTTTGAGGGGCACGACCTCATTCTCGGCATAGAGCATCTGAGCGACGACCTGACGAGCGACCGTTTCAATGCCGACCATATCATGCTCACCCGTTCGCTGAAAGAGACGGAGGCTTTCCTGCAGGACGAATGGACCATCAACGACCACTGGATGGTGGCGGCTGGCGTGAGAACCAACTTCAGCCGTGCCTTCGGACTGATGGCGATGCCGAAGATAGCCTTCAAGTGGAGCCCGTCGGAGCACTGGGCGTGGAGAGCCAACTACTCCATGGGCTACCGCTCGCCAAGCATTAAGGAGTTGTTCTTCCAGTGGGACCACCTCGGCATGTTCATGATTAGGGGTAACGAAGACCTGCAGCCCGAGAGAAACAACTACGTCAGCTTCGGCACGGAGTATTCCAACGACAACTTCTTCATCTCCGGCAATGTGTACGGCAACTTCTTCCGCGACAAGATAGAGGGCGTATGGCGTATCTACGACATGCAGTACAACTTCGAATACACCAACCTTGCCAAGCAGAACCTCATCGGTCTGGAAGCCATCATGCGCTGGCACTTCCTCAAGCACTTCACCGTGAACGCCACGTACAGCTACGTCAACGTCAGCAAGACGGACGGCATACAGGTGAACACTACGTCGCCGCACGCCGCCACGGCAAGTCTGGACTACAAGCAGACGTGGAAGAACTACCGCCTCGGCGCCACCTTCTCCGCCAGCTATATGGGCAAGAAGAGATTTGACGTGCAGGACCGCCTTTCTGTAGACGGCGTGAGCCACGACGCATACTTCCGTTGCGAACTGCCGCAGTACGTCATCTGCAACCTGTCGGTAATACAGACCTTCTATAATAAGTTCAAGCTCATCCTGGGCGTTGACAACATCTTCAACTACGTCCCCAAGACGCTCGGCTCGGGCATCACCATGTTCAACGTGCCTGCCACGGCCGGAACCCGTGCACACGTGCAGGTGGAGGTATTGGTAGACGAACTGGTTAAATCATTCAGAAAGAAGAAATAACGATGAAAGCTACATATTTTACGATTATACGTCAGGCTGAGATTATACGTAGGGCAGCCAAGCTCAAGTCCGTCGCTCTCGTAGCCATGCTCTGCCTCGCCATGGCAAGCTGCGTGGAGTACGATGCGGAACCCTTTACCGGACACACGCTGCCGCGAAAGACGGGTTACAGCACCGGCGTCACCAACGACTGGCTCTACTTCGACCTACAGACCGGCAACCGCTTCAATGTGCTCAACCCCAACCAGAGCGTCATCACGAGCATAGACGGCGTGCCCGTGAAGGAATACTACCACGCGCAGGGCGACACCGTCGTCTATTGGTACGAAGGAGCACAGAAGGACGCACGCCTCAAGGCAAAAATTGACCGCTACGCCGACGACAGCCAGTCGTACCCCACCACGCAGTGGGACATCGCCTTCAACGGCTACCGCATCCGTACCAACGGCGGCACGAGCGGCATAGGGCAGGGAGCTGCCGCCGACCTCGGCTACGGAGAGTACGACAAGTGGACCAGCAAGGCGCAGGTGGACGCATATATGGCGGAGAAGAACATCCCCTGGACCGTCGACGACTCTACCGTCAGCGTCACCATGTCGCAGAACGACTGGAACAAGTACTGCATAGCCCACCACCTCGACATGAACAAGAACCCGTGGTTCGACCCGAACAAGGGGCCTGCCACGCAGCTGGTAAATGCCAACCCCGTGCTGGCCAATGCCATGAGCTTCTCCGGTCCGCCGCCGGTATACACTCCGTCGTTCCACACCTACGTCATACGCTCCTGGGACGGCGAACGCTACTACAAGCTAAACCTCATCTCCTGGTACGACGCCAACGTAGAAATAGGCGACGAGGGCGGTCGCATGAGCTACTACCTCGACGAACTGAAATAAGAATTGGACAGTCTAAACAGATTGTACAATTTGACGTGTAATCTGTTCACAAAAACATCAAAGCGCGGGCTGAAAGCCCAACACTACATAGCCCAGGGCAACGCCCTGGGTTTTTGTATGTATATACCAACGCGCCCTGAAAGGGCAAAAGTCCATAGTATACGCTTGACGTTTTATGTACTTTTGCCCTTACAGGGCGGTTGTTGATGGCTCGATATACCCAGGGCGTTGCCCTGGGCTATGTAGTGTTGGGCTTTCAGCCCGTTAGCCAATTGTGGCGTTAGATGTTTATTTCTTTTCCAGATTGCGGCTGGCGTCTATGCGCAGGAAGATGAAGAGGAGCAGGGTGAAGCCCCATAGGGACGAACCGCCGTAGCTGAAGAAGGGGAGCGGGATGCCTATGACGGGGGTGAGGCCCAGCACCATTCCCACGTTGATGAAGACGTGGAAGAGGAAGACGCTGAGTACGCAGTAGCCGTAGATGCGCCCGAACTTGTGCACCTGTCGCTCCGCCACGTGGATGAGGCGTACGATGAGGCCGAGGAAGAGCAGCAGCACTGAGGCTGAGCCTACGAAGCCCTCCTCTTCGCCTACGGTGCAGAAGATGAAGTCCGTGTCCTGCTCCGGCACATACTTCAGCTTCGTCTGCGTGCCGTTGAGGAATCCCTTGCCCGTCAGTCCGCCCGATCCGATGGCTATCTCGCTCTGGTGCACGTTGTAGCCGGCACCGGCCAGGTCCTCCTCCAGGCCCAGCAGCACGTTGATGCGCACCCGCTGGTGAGGCTCCATGACGTTGTTGAGCACGTAGGATGCCGAGTAGAAGAACAGGGTAGACCCCACCGTGAAGGCTATGATGTATAGGTATCGCCTAAGCTGCTTCTCAAACCACGAGTAGAGCATGTAGCCCACCAGCAGCACCATCATGGCTATCTGCACCCACACCACGTTGAAGCGTATCACGTACTCCGAGAAGAGCAGCGCCAGCAGGGTAGTCACGACGGACGTGACGGAGATGCCGATGGCCTCCTTGGGGGCGTGGCAGTAGCGCCATATCATGCCAGAGGTGAATAACTGTATCATCAGCAGCACCGTGAACTGCCCTATGCTCGTCGGCGTGTCGAAGAGCAACGGATCGGCGAAGCGTATGCCGATGACGAAGTAGAGTATCATCGCGATGCCCGTGAAGAGGAAGCTGCCCGTCATGCCCTCGCGGTATAGCATGAGGAAGAACGAGGCGTAGACCAAAGCGGAGCCCGTCTCCTTCTGCATCACGATGAGTGCCATGGGGAGCATTATCATGCCGATGGCCCGGGCCAGGTGCCGCCAGTTGGAGATGACGAAGGTGTGCGCCGACATGTATTTTGCCACCGCCAGGGCTGTGGCGAACTTTGCAAACTCCGCCGGCTGCAGTCGCAGTGGCCCCAGCACGAGCCACGACCGGGATCCTTTTATCTCGTGCGGATTGAAGATGGTGGCGAAGAGCAGCAGCATCATGACGGCGTATATGGCGTAGGCGAAAGTGTCGTACGCCCGGTCGTCGAGCAGCAGTATGACGGTGCCCAAGGCTATGCTGGTGCCTATCCACACTATCTGCATGCCCGATCGCGTGCTGAGCGAGAAGATGTCGGCATCGCCGTACGAGAAGCTGGCTCCGCAGACGCTCAGCCATCCGAAGATGAGCAGAATGAGGTAGATGCCGATGGTGACCCAGTCAATGGAGCGCAGCACCGACGTAGACCGTTTATTCATAGATGATGTTGAAGGCCTTTGGTAAATACTTTATGATGTCGCTTGCGATGAGGCTCTCCACACCCACTTCTTCCGCTGCCAGGTCGCCGGCCAGTCCGTGTATGTACATGCCCAGCATGGCGGCCTCCATCTGCGTATATCCGCGTGCCAGCAGCGCCGTGATGATGCCGGTGAGCACGTCGCCCGAGCCGGCCGTCGCCATACCGCTGTTGCCGCTGTTGTTGAAGATGGTGCGTCCGTCCGGCAGACAGAGTGCGCTGTAGTGCCCCTTGAGCAGCACGTAGGCATGGAGACGCTGCGCTACGTCGCGGGCACGCATCAGGCGGTCGTAGTCGTCCGCCGGCGACGAGTCGAACAGGCGGTCCAGCTCGTGGGGGTGGGGCGTGAAGATGAATCCTTCGGGCAACTGCTGCAGCCATGCGCGGTGCGTCGCCAGTATGTTGATGGCGTCAGCGTCCACGACGGTAGGCACCTTGGTGCTGCGCAGCTGTGCCAGCAGCGTCACTGCAGTCTGGTCGTCCGTGCCCATGCCGGGACCTATGCCCAGCGCGCTATAGTTGTTGGCGTCCATGCTGCGCGTGAAGCGTTCCTCGTCGAAGTCGTGGTGTATGATGGCCTCGGGCACGCTGATCTGCATTATGCTGTTGTTGGCGCGCGGCGTGTGTACCGTCACCTTGCCCACTCCCGAGCGCAGACACGCCTTTGCCGCAAGGACTGCCGCCCCTGCCATGCCGAATTTGCCCGCCATGAGGAGGGCGTGGCCCATGGTGCCCTTGTGGGCGAAGTCGCTGCGGCGCTTCATCATCCTCTTCACGTCCTCAAACTCTAGGATGCTGTAGTCCGTCTTGGTGTTCTCGATGAAGAAGCGGGAGAGCCCTATGTCGAGCACCTTCACCTTGCCGAGGAATATCTGGTTGTCGGGCAGCATCATGGACAGCTTCTTCATCCCGATGGTCAGCGTCAGGTCGGCGCGCAGGATGTTCTGATGTATGTTGTACGTGTTGTCCTCCGTCATGAGTCCCGAGGGCATGTCGATGCTGACCACCTGTGCGTTGGAGGCGTTGACGTACCTCACGACGGCAGCGAAGCCGCCGCCCAGGGGCTTGTTGAGCCCCGAGCCGAAGATTCCGTCGATGACCACCATGTCGTTTCGGAGTGCCGGTGGGTCAAACTCCGACACTATCTCGTGCAGCTTGCCGCCGCAGTTGAGCAGCCTCTCGCGGTTGGTGGCGCAGTCCTCGGAGAGGTCCTTGCCTACGCTGAAGAGGAATGTATCCACGTCGTAGCCTCGGTCTTTGAGCATTCGTGCCACGGCGAGGGCATCGCCGCCGTTGTTGCCCGGACCTGCCAGCACCACCATCTTGGTGGACGAGTCCCAGCGCCTGGCTATTTCCTCCGTCAGGGCGCGTGAGGCTCGCTCCATCAGGTCGATGGAGGCTATTGGTTCGGTAGCTATTGTATGTTTGTCAAGTTCGTGTATTGCTGTGCCTGTAAATATCTTCATTGTCGTAATCAGGGGCAGTCCCCCACAGTATATAATATGCGGTATATGTTTATAATTGTTGCAAAATTACTAATTTTCTACCGATAAACGTGGCTGTTTCATATCTTTTTTGTAATTTTGCAAGCATTACGGCGGGCCGGGCCTGCCAATGTCTAACCAACAATAACTTCGATGAAGCGAGTTACTCTCCTTGACAAGACCTTCGAATTGTCCATTCCTGAGGAAGAAATCATGAAGTGTGTCCGCCGTTTGGCCACTGAGCTGAAGGCCGACTACGCCGACAAGAACCCCATATTCGTTACCGTGCTCAACGGCGCATTCGTTTTTGCGTCAGACCTTTTCCGCGTCATAGACTTCCCGTGCCAGATGGCCTTCACCAAGTTGGCCAGCTACGCCGGCATTGCCTCTACGGGGAAGATTATCGAGCAGCTGCCCGTCAGCGAGGATATTATGGGTCGCCATGTCGTCATTCTGGAGGACATCGTGGAGACCGGCTTCAGTATGCAGTTCCTCATAGAGCAACTGCGCCTGCGCCATCCTGCCAGCATCGAGATATGCGCCTTCTCCGACAAGCCCGAGAAGCACCGTGTGCCCGAGGTCAACGTTAAGTACGTGGGCATGAAGTTGCCCGAGGCATTCATCGTGGGCTACGGCCTCGACTACTGTCAGCAGGGCCGCAACCTGCGCGACATCTATTCGCTGGTAGAAGAATAAGACACGTTTGTATAAGACGAAACACAAACTTACATAAAACACAACTCATAACTCAAAAATGAAGAACATCGTAATCTTCGGTGCCCCAGGTTCAGGCAAGGGCACACAGAGCGAGAAGATCATCGCTCAGTACGGCGTAGCACACATCTCAACAGGCGACGTGCTCCGCGCAGAAATCAAGGCTGGCTCAGAGCTGGGCAAGACAGCTTCCCAGTACATCAACGAGGGCAAGCTGCTGCCAGACGCACTCATCATCGACATCCTCGCCTCTACTCTCGACAGCAAGGGCAAGGACATCCCAGGCGTCATCTTCGACGGTTTCCCACGTACCATCGCACAGGCTGAGGCTCTCGACGCTATGCTCAAGGAGCGCGGCGAGGAGGTTAGCGTTGTCATCGGTCTCGAGGTAGACGACGAGGAGCTCGTAAAGCGCATCATCGCTCGCGGCAAGACCAGCGGACGTGCAGACGACAACGAGGAGACAGCCAAGAAGCGTCTCGACACATACTACTCGCAGACTCTCCCTCTGAAGGACTTCTACATCAAGCAGGGCAAGTACGCTGCCATCAACGGCGTAGGATCGCTCGACACCATCTTCGCAGACATCCAGGCTGCTATCGAGAAGTAATCTTCAGAAGTGCTCTTTTGCAGGATATTTACTTTTGAAAAGAATTGGATTTTTGCAAGAGCTTTATTCTAAATATGTAAAGCGTGGGCTGAAAGCCCTACACTACATAGCCCAGGGCAACGCCCTGGGTTTTTTGTTCACATACATCCATGCGCCCTGTAAGGGCAAAAGTCCATAGTATAGCGCACATGACGGGTTATGTACTTTTGCCCTTACAGGGCGGCTGTTGATTGTCCGAATATACCCAGGGCGTTGCCCTGGGCTATGTAGTTTTTGGGCTTTCAGCCCGTCGTTGTGTGCACTCATTGTGTTGCCCTGGGCTATGTAGAGTAGGGCTTTCAGCCCATTTTGGCAGTAAACCGTAAAAATTTTAATCGAATTGTCATATTGCGGGCTTGTTTCTTTGTCAATCCGTAGAATTTTTGTAGTTTTGCAGCGCAATTTGTAATCTCAATAAACACAAGAGTAACCAACAACGTCTTCAATATGAAATTAAAACTTACGAAACTCTCCTTCACGGGACAGATTTTCCTTGCTCTCGTACTGGCTATTATCGTAGGTTGCCTCATGCAGGGCATCCCCGACATTGCCAATGACTACATCAAGCCTTTCGGCGTCATCTTCCTCAACCTGCTCAAGTTTATCGTCGTTCCGCTGGTGATGCTCTCCATCGTGTCGGGCGTCATCTCCATGGAGGACATCTCCAAGGTGGGCAAGCTCGGCGTGCGCTCGCTCATCTACTTCACGTGTACTACCATAGCTGCCGTGACGCTGAGCCTTATCGTGGCCACCTGCCTGAAGGGCTACTTCCCTATCATCAAGCTGCCTACCCCTGAGACGGCGATAGAGGTGCACGACATCACGTTCATGGACCAGATAGTGAACATGTTCCCGAAGAACGCCATCCTGCCCTTCAGCGAGGCCAACATGATGCAGGTCATCGTCATCACCCTCTTCGTAGGCTTCGCCATCGTACATGTGGGTGAGAAGGCCAAACCGGCAAAGGAGATACTGCTGAGCTTCAACGAGATAGTACAGAAGATACTGAGCTACATCCTGAGCCTCGCCCCCATAGGCGTGTTCTGTATGCTCACCCCCGTAGTGGCCGTCAACGGTCCGCAGGTGGTAGGTTCGTACGCCAGCCTTATCGGTGCCAACTACGCGTGCTTCATTGCCCACGCCCTCATCATCTATTTCCCTTGCGTCTACTTCCTCGGCCGCATGAGCCCCATCAAGTTCTTCCAGAACATGACCCCCGCCATGCTGTTTGCCTTCTCCAGCGCATCCAGCGTTGCCACCATCCCGTATAACGTGGAGTGCAACAAGAAGATGGGCGTGCGCGGCGAGATCTGCGACTTCGTGCTGCCTCTCGGCGCCACTATCAACATGGACGGCACCGCTATCTACCTCGGCGTGACGAGCGTCTTCATAGCAGCCTGCTGCGGCATGGATCTTACCATGCACCAGTACATCGCCATCATCCTCTCCTCTACCATCGCCTCCATCGGCGTGCCCGGCGTACCGGGCGGAGCACTGGCTCTGATGGCCATGGTATTCGCCTCTGCCGGTCTGCCTATCGAGGGCGTAGCCATAGCAGCCGGCGTAGACCGTCTGGTGGACATGGGCCGCACCACGATGTCAATCACAGGCGACGCTTCCTGCGCCGTAGTGATGCAGCGCTTCAGCAAGAGCATCTTTAAGTCGTAACACAAAGGTCTGGGCGGTTCTCTCCGCGCACACCTTATATATAATATAAAAGGAGGTAAACACCAACATCGCGGTGTTTACCTCCTTTTTCTGTTTTACCTATCCACTCTTACAACTCTGAAACCTACGTTGGCGTATCTTGTCGCACCGTCGCGTGCATCGTCGGAGTATTCGCTTCGGCAGGCGTCGCGGCTGGAGTCCCAACTGCCGCCCTTCACGATGTACTGCCCCTGGGCGTTGGTGGTGGAAGTCCACTCCCAGCAGTTGCCCCAGAAGTCTACGCCGCCACAGGCACCCGTGGTCTGGGCGTAAGCGTCAACGGCTGTCAGCCCCTTCTCCACGTGGTCGCTGTTCATGCTGACATCCTTCGGCATGTGGCCGGCGGCGAGAATCCACTCCTCCTCAGTAGGCAGACGGTACTCGTGCTTGGCATCCTGCTCGCTAAGCCACTGGCAGTAGGCCACGGCATCGGCGTAGGTGATGTTCACGACGGGGTAGTCAGCTTGTCCGGTAGGGTAGGTGAAGCTACTCTTGAACTCCGCATATTCGGAGTTCCTTACCGGGGCATAACCTACGTAAGGATTATTGGCGTCAGCTCCTCTCAGAACGAGCCACTCGTCGTCAGGGTTGTCGTCCGTGCGTGGGTCTATCAGTCGGTAGAACTGCTGCTCCAGACGTATGTCGCGGTTCACCACCATCTCGTCCACGATAGCCTGCATCTCGTCCACAAGGTCCTGGTGCTTGGCCTCGCGCTCCAGCTCGCGCAGCTTAGCCTTCTTGCGTGCCACCACCTTGTCGTACCGGACGCCCATCTGCTCCATCAGCGCCGCTTTGTTCTCGTCGGTGGCGTTATGCTGATAGGCCACGAGAGCATCCTTGGTGGCTTGGTTCAGCTCCGGACGCTCGTCCTCCACGAATGGCGCATCGATGTCGTCAAACTCCAGCTCGCTCTCCACGAGGTCTGTCGGGGTGATGAACGCTCCTGCCTCCACCTTTTGGTGCACCCCAAAGTAGCTTGCCACCTGTCCGTCTTTATAAATAGACAAGCGATAGCCGCCGCTAAGGTCGCACGGGAACGTTACGATGTAATAGTCCTTCCCAGGCACGAGGCTCTCTCCCTCCAGTGCGTTGAAGGTGATGATAGACTGCTTGTCGCTCTCAAGTGTTCCGGCTATCTGATACCCGTCCACACTCTCCAGGACCACTTGCGTGACACCCGACATCTGGAAATTGATGCGTATACCGCCTAGGCTGTCCTTGATTATCTCGTCCTGCGAAACTGCCGTGCCAGCAGACTGCACGGTGGGCACGGTTACTGCCGTCGCTGCTTCTTGGGTAGAATCCTTCGGAGCTTCGGCAGGTGGTGTCTGGTTGTTATCCGTAATGTCCGTTCCGTCAGACGAGCAAGCCGTGCCAGCCAATGCCATCATCCCGATGAGCATCGCCTTAGTAAAATTAATCATCATCTTCTTCATTGTCGTAATCTATTAGTGTTTTTTATCTGCGTTACAACTATTAGACTCGACGAATGGCGAAAAGTAAAATCCCAAGGCACCGTTTTTTATAGGTCATTTTGCTAACGTTACAGAGCTCAAAACGCCTCTTTTCTCTAACTTCTTGATTTACGGATGTTAAGAAGGAACGGGAGTATGCCCCAACGCCTTGTTTTACAAATTTTGCGTGTTTTCATTGCCTTATTTTACATATCGTTCGAGAACTTCGGCAGCTTCAACAGTCCGGATAGCAAGAGGATATACTTCTCTCTGACCTTGCCTATTGTCGACGCTCTTCAGCCTTGGTTGTCATATTGTAGAGTCCAAGAGACAATATGCGAGAAAGCCGTTCTTGGCGATGGTTGGCAGTTGTCATCCACATTGTTGGCAGTTGCCGTCCACGTTGTTGGCAGTTGCCGTCCACGTTGTTGGCAGTTGCCAACAATCATTGCGAACGGTATTCTTGCGCAATGCCATCAAGGCTCTTGCCTATTGTTACCAAGTGTCCTGACTATACCAAGATGGTAAAGCCTCTGATGGATGAGCTCAAGCCTCTGTTGACGGCGGCAAAACCCAGTGAGGCGTTGGCAGCACGCGACAAGGCGCACGAGGCTTTGGCCAAGCTTCCTCAGCCAGAGCAGGAGGAGGCGGTCCGCAATCTTCTCGCTGACGGGCTGTCCCGCGATTTATGAAATGGTGGAATGGTTAGGCGGCGGCTTTGACCCCAAGAGGTTCAACCTTGGTGCTGCAAAGGCTAGGGTAGAGGACTCCGCGGGAGAAATGGAAGACTGAGTACTGGTAGGATATAAGACAACTCAACTGTGTTAGTACTTGACACAGTTGAGATGATATCCTCCATGAAATCACTGTTGAGCCGACATACCCTACTTCTTCTATCGTTTGGTGATGGTCTTTGGATAGTTTCACTCTATGCTGCCACGGACAATCCCCGTTGAGCCGAAAAATACTGTCTTCAGCATTATTTCTGATTTGGCAGAATGTGGTTGAATTCCTGCTTTTATGGTGTGAGATGAAAGAAAAAGTTCTATAAGCTTGTGTAATCCGCTGAAACACTTTATATTTGCATTTGTAATATAACAATAACAGACAAGACTATACATTAGGGCAAAGTTTGTAGACATATTTACTAAACCAAAACATCATAAGAATGAACATTAAGAAAGTACTACCCTTGCTGCTTGCGGCAGCACCGGTGTGTGGCAGTTTTGCCGCAACAAAGCCCGCCGATTCGCTGTTTGTCTATTCGCCGGGCGAGCGCAACGGGGCTCACGTGGCTATTGTATCAAACGGAACGGCCACGGAAGTGGGACAGATATTCTCGTCTGACTATTCGCAGTGGGGGTCGCAGAAACGTATGTATGACCTCTTCGTAGCAGCACTGCCTACGGGCGGTTACGCTGCCGTATTCGGAGTGAACGACTATGCCCCGTGTTTTGCCGTGGCCTATTCGGACGACATGGTGACGTGGCGGCCGCAGGACTATCCACGTATGTCCGTGAAGGGATGCCTGGCACCCGTGATAAAATATAACGGTGACGGAACGTACACGGTGCTCTTCAAGACGAAGGACGGCAAGGTGCGCAAGACTACGACACAGAAGGACTTCCGCCATTTCAGTGCTGACAGTGAGGCTACTGTAGCAGAATATGAGCAGGCGGCGAAGGCCGTGGTGCGCAGCGTAGGCGGCAAGGACATGAAGGGCCAGATGCTGCCGTTGGCAAGCGGACAGGCCGATGCCATGAAGAAGTATTTCGAATGGCAGAGGGAAGACGGTGCGCGCAGTGCCGAGAACCTCTCGCAGGATGCCAAGCGCTTTGCCTCGCTGGGCAAGGAGGTGAAGGCTTCGCTTACGGTAAATGCCAATGACAGAAAGGCTATCAGCGACAAGCTGATAGGCATATTCTTCGAGGATATCAGCTACGCCGCCGACGGTGGACTCTATGCCGAGATGGTGCAGAATCGCGACTTCGAGTATTCCGCCGCCGACCGCAAGGAATGGACGGCAGCCACGGCATGGCGCACGTCGTCTGCCGGCGGAAAGCTGGACATACGTACCGACGCGCCACTGAGTACGGCAAATCCGCACTACGCCGTACTGACGCAGGACACGCTCTACAACAGCGGATGGGACGGGATGACCGTAACGAAGGGGGCGGAATACCTGTTCAGCATAAGAGTGCGCAATATCGGGGGCAAGGCAAAGAACATGACAGTCGCACTGATGGACGGCAACAAGACGATAGCCACCGCCAAGCTCAAGACGCGCGGCAAGGACGGGGTATGGAACACGTATGAGGCCGTGCTCACCCCCACCGCCAGTGCCGACAAGGCGCAGCTGGCCATTGTTCCCGAGAAGAAAAACGAGGTAGCGGTGGATATGATAAGCCTCTTCCCGAAGGAGACGTTCAAGGGGCGCCGCAATGGTCTGCGCAAGGACTTGGCCGAGACGCTGGCTAACCTGAAGCCGAAGTTCGTGCGCTTCCCTGGTGGATGCATGAGCCACGGTGACGGTCTGGACAACATCTACCACTGGAACCATACCGTGGGACCGCTCGAGGACCGCAAGTACGACCGCAACATCTGGCGCTACCACCAGACGCGCGGACTGGGCTTCTTTGAGTACTTTCAGTTCTGCGAGGACATAGGAGCCGAGCCGCTGCCAGTGCTCGCTGCCGGTGTGCCGTGCCAGAACTCCGGACAAGACAAGGACGGCTACGGCGGACAGCAGGGCGGCATACCGATGGACCAGATGCCAGCTTACGTACAAGAGATTCTTGATATGATAGAGTGGGCAAACGGCGACCCTGCCACAAGCAAGTGGGCAAAGATGCGTGCAGACGCAGGACATCCAGCACCGTTCAACCTTAAGTACGTGGGCATAGGCAATGAGGACATCATCTCGACCGACTTTGAGGACCGCTGCCTCATGATATGCAAGGCCATAAAGGAGCGCTACCCCGAAATACAGGTGTGCGGCACGGTGGGCCCCTTCCACTATCCGTCGTCAGACTACATAGAAGGATGGAAGTTTGCCAACGACAACAAGCAGGTGTTCGACCTCGTGGACGAACACTACTACGAGAGCGTGGGCTGGTTCCTCAACCATCAGCACTACTACGACAACTACGACCGCACGGCCCCGAAGGTGTACCTCGGCGAGTATGCCGCACGCCAGGGTAAGGGTGGCGTAGACTGCGCCTTAGCTGAGGCAGCCTACCTGTGTCACGTGGAGCGCAATGCCGACGTGGTGTCCATGACGTCATACGCCCCGCTGCTGTCCAAGAACGGCCACAGCAACTGGAGTCCCGACATGATATACTTCGACAACAAGAAGATAGACACCACGGTGAGCTACGAGACGCAGCGACTGTTCTCCGTCTATTCGGGCAACGAGTACGTCAGCAGCACGCTGCAGGTGGACAGCACCTTGCAAAACCGCGTGGCAGCAAGCGTGGTAACTGACACACGCAGTGGCAAAACGTATTTGAAGGTAGTAAACATACTACCCTCAACGCTTCAGCTGCAAGTGTCGCTCGGCGGCATTGCTACTGCTGGCAGCACGCTCTCCATGGAGGGATTTGCCGGGCAGCCTGGTAAGCAAAAAGCAGAGAAGCTGAGCGACAAGGTGAGCGTGTCGGCAGACGGAAAAGTAACGCTCTCACTCAAGCCGTACTCCTTCTGTGTGTACGAGCTGTAGACTGATTATGATTGTGCGGTGAGGCACCGCACTCACTATACGTTTAGAGCACTGGCGGTTCTGCCGAATAGCATGAACCACCAGTGCTCTAATTGTTTTGTCAAATGGGCTTCCCGATTACTTGTGCTTCGCGTAGTAGTCGAGGGCAGCCTGTATGTTTTTCTGCACCGCCTTGGTGCTGAACGTAGCACCGGTGCAGCCGTCCACCTGGGTCTGGGCGGCAATCTTCTTGGCTTTGCTTACCTTCAAGTTGTCGTAGAGCGGAAGCAGGAACTTCTTCACCTTGGCGAAGTAGTTGGCAGACTCTTCGTTCTTCAACGGTACGACCTTCTGTACCTTGTTACCTTTGATGTGCACCTCCACCGGAGTGGTCTTGCGGAAACCGCGTACGTTACAGATGGTGTTGGTACGTACGACGTACGTGCCGTCGCTTTGCTTGGTCATCACGTCGTCAGCATGCACGCCAAGTGCCGCAGCGACAAGGATGAGCGAGAATATGGCTTTCTTCATCTTGTCTGTTTTCTCAGTATTGTGTGTGCTTGCAAAGGTACAACTAAAAGTTCGTGCGCGCAAGTGCCACCCGTACTTTTATCTATGCAACTACCTATATCTTGGTAGTTGCATAGATAATTTCCATCGCTAATGGTGAGTTTCGCAACTTTTTATTAACTTTGCGGCACGTTTTATATTGCTTATCTATAACAAAACCTAAACAAGAATGAAAGGACTGACTACTATGATTTGTACTGCTGCACTCATGACCAGTTGTGGGCAAGCCGAGAACCTGGAACGGCAGGTTGACGAGCTTTACTCCAAAATGTCACAGGAGGAACGCATCGCACAGTTGAGAAGTGGATACATGGACGAGCTGTTCGACAAGGACGGCAAGTTGGACACCGCTCAATGTCGCAAGCTCATGCCGTACGGTATCGGACACTTCTCGCAGTATGCCAGCCAGGAACTGGAGGATGGCAACTCCCTTCGCCAGCGAGTGGCCATCGTCCAGGAATGGCTGATGAACAATACCCCCAACGGCATACCTGCACTTTTTCACGAGGAGGTGCTCACGGGCATCAATACGATGAACGCTACTGTCTACCCGCAACAGATAGGACAGGCGTGCTCCTTCAACAGGGAGCTGGCCGAGCTGAAAGCCCTGCAATCGGGCAAGGAGCTGCGCGCCATGGGCGGCGTGCTGTCCCTCTCGCCGATGGTAGATGTATGCCGCAATCCCAGTTTCAACCGCCTCGAAGAGTCCTACGGCGAGGACGGCTACTTGTCTGCCATTTTGGGCACTGCCTTCGTCAAGGGACTGCAGCAGGGCGACCTGAAGAAAGGCGTCGGTGCATGTTCTAAGCACTACCTCGGATATGGCGGCGGCGGTGATGCCGACGAAAAGGAGATGATGGAGGAGATACTGCTGCTGCACGAGACGATGATACGTCTGGCAGGCAGCAAGGTCATCATGCCGGGCTACCACGCCGTACACGGTACGAAGTGCGTTGCCAATGGAGAGATTCTCAACGATATACTGCGAGGCTACCTGGGCTTCGACGGCATGGTGGTGAGCGACTACACCGCCATCGACCAGATACCTGACCTTGACACGCCACTGGAGAAAGCCGTAGCGGCAATAAACGGCGGCAACGATGTTGACTTCCCGCGCGGTGTCAACTACCAGCACCTACAGGAGGCACTGGACAAGGGACTGGTGAAGAAGGAAACATTCGAACGCGCCGTGAAGGACGTGCTGCGCCATAAGTTCCGCGCCGGACTCTTCGACGAGAACCCGTATCTATACAGCAAAGAACCCGTGAAGTTCGACACGCCCGAGGACCGACAGACGGCATACGACATAGCCAGCCAGTCCATTGTGCTACTGGAGAATAACGGCGTGCTGCCCCTGCAGAAAGGCAAGAAGGTGTTCCTCACTGGACCGAACGCCAACTACATCTGGGCCATGTGTGGCGACTACACCTTCCCCTCTATGTTCTACTTCTGGCAAAGCTGGAAAAAGAAGTGGGACGACAGCCGCCTGCCGCACATCGTGAAACTGCTCGAGGCCATGGAGGTCGGAAAGCCGGAGGGCATCGACGTGGCATATTCACGCGGTTGCGACTGGACGGAAGAGATAGAGACGAAATTTGCCGAGAGTGGCGACAAGCGTGCGTGGGAATACAAACTGCTGCACCGCAAGGTACAGGCGGAGGATAAGATAGACAAGGCTGAGGCTTTGGCAATGGCACGTGAGAGCGACGTCATCATTGCTGCCGTCGGCGAGAACGTGATGCTCTGCGGTGAGAACCGCGACCGTCAGGGACTGCGTCTGCCGGGCAAGCAGGAAGAATACGTGGAAGAGTTGCTCGCCACGGGCAAGCCCGTAGTGCTCGTCGTCTTCGGCGGACGTGCACAGGTCATCTCCAAGGTGGCAGATCGCTGCACCGCAGTCATCCAGGCGTGGTATCCTGGTGAGGAAGGCGGCACCGCCGTTGCCGACATACTCTACGGCAAGGTATCCCCGTCAGCAAAGCTCAGCGTCAGCTATCCGAACACCGAAATAGATGCCCCCGTCTGCTACAACTACTCAGCCGAGCGCGACAGTCGCATAGCATGGCCCTTCGGCTACGGACTGAGCTACACCACCTTCGAGGACATAAAACTAAATGGAAAGGTTGTACTGAAGGGCGAGACAACAGTAAAGCCACTGCGTGACCACTACTTCTCCGAAGTGGAGCTGTAGACCACTTTACAGCAAGGCAATAAGCAAAAAAGAGCATGGCATATAAAACTAAAGAGGTCTTCGTGTGACCTTTAGGTCATATGAAGACCTCTTTGGTTAAATTATTGACGGGTAAGTAACTTTTTTCTCTTAATCTTTGAGTAATGCTAACTTTTTTTGCTACCTTTGCATTATCCAGCTAAAGAACAATAACACAATCCCCCAAAATATGAAAGTGACGGTCATAGTGGAGAAACAGCCGGGAGAGAAGAACTGCTCATGTCTTATTGAGAAGTGTATTGACGATTGTCTGCTCGTTGGCTACGGTCCAACGGTTGATGCCGCGGTAGAAGATTTACTGCGCACAAGGCAGGAGTATATTGATATGGGGCACAACATTCCCGAGTTGGAGATGTCGTTCAAATATGACATTTGGGCCTTCTTTGATAGATTCCCCATTTCGATAACGTCATTAGCGAGGCACATAGGCGTAAATCCGTCATTGATGCGTCAATACGTGTCGGGGAACAGAAAGCCCAGTAGGAAGCGTCTGGATGAGATAGAATCTGCGATACATGCCTTCGCGGACGAGTTGTCCACAGTGTCGCTTGTCAGTGCTTAGATTTGTTTTCACGGCAGCGTGAAATTAAATATTAGAACTCTTTGCACCGCTTTGTCGTGATGACAGGGTGGTGTTTTTTTATGCACAAACTTAGGTTTTTGCGCCATTTTTCCGTCCTTACCAGCGGTAACTATTCAGCGAATAGTTACAGAATTTAGTAAAAACATTTTAAGGTGAAAAAAAAGTTAGGCATCCTTGACCTTCTGGGCGTAGCAGTCGGCAACATAGGACTACCCTATGGCGACTTCTGCGCTCTTACTCCCGAGGAGTTCGGTCACATCTACAAGGCGTACAGCGACGAGCGCACGACGCAGTACCAGGACAGCTGGGAGCGTATGCGCATGCTGGCGGCTATCGTCATACAGCCGTACTCGAAGAAGCGTATAACGCCGAAAGGGCTTTTGCCGTTTCCGTGGGAGAAGCAAAAGAGGAAGTCACCGAGCGCTAAGCGTCCGGTGTCCAAGGAAGAGGCATTGAAGAGGTTTGAGCAGTTGATGGGAAGGGGCGGTTAAAGATTTATCTGTCCTCAGATAGGGTAGCCCAAATCGTGTGAAGGATTTGTTAAGTCGGTGCAACAAATCGCGATTATGGCGAATATACCTAATGCCGCAGTTGTCCCGAACATAACGAAGTAAAGTGGGATAACATGGGGATTACAGGCTAAAACTATAACGGATATAAGCCATACGATTATCAAGCGACCGAGCCACAGACTTCGCCAGTCTTCTTTCCTCTTGCCTGCACTTTTGTGTATCTTATTGTTTTTCATATCATCTTTTTTCGGCAAAGATAGTAATGTTTTTTAATACGTGCAAATTCAATGGCAAAAAATATTCAATTTAATGTCAAACTCAATGTAGATGGTAAAGATCAGTTGGTTACCGCTACGACATCGGTCAAGGACCTACAAGCAGCTCACGATAGTACGCGAAAGCCCCGAAGACTACAGCCAGGACACGGCAGACCTCCTCGTCGCCATCAACAACAAGGTCTACCGCCTGTGCGAGCGAGGCAAGGCAGAAGCCGCCCTGACAGCACGGTAATTCCGGCAAAAAGAGAGAGCAGCAACCTAACGGTTACTGCCCCCAATTCGTCTTAAAAAATAAGGAGACTGATTAACTCCAGTGCAAAGGTAGTAAAAAAGAATGAAACTATCACCATTTGATTATTCTTTTAACATTAAAAACTTGCATAATACGCAAAAAGGTATTACCTTTGTATTGTCTTAAAAAATAAACAACTATGGTTGACCAATTATCATCAGACGAAGAAGACCTGATAAGGTTACTTCGTAATTACAAGAAGATTGCACCGGACTCCAAGAAAGTCTTTGAGTGCGAAATTTTGGACTTGGTGTACCGTCTTATGGACGACGATTAGCTCTTTTCCTGTCATGTGCCTCGCAAGAGGTGCATGACTCGAAGATGATATTTGCAAAACTTAAACCAATAACAAACTAAACCAAAAGCCACATGGAGAACGAAAGAACAACAACCAAGACAGTGCTTGCAGACGTGTATGAGCAAGTCAACTGGGCGTATTTGGCCAAGAACTACTTCGGCAAGTCGCGTTCCTGGCTATACCACAAGTTTGCGGGTCAGAACAATGGCAAACCCGATGACTTTTCCGACATTGACAGAGGCACACTGAAAGATGCTCTAACAGACATTGCTTACAAGTTGCAAGTTGCGGCAGACAGATTGTAGAGGACTATACCCCACGAAAACAGAAGTTATGGGGTAGAAAAAACTGAAGGCAGCACCATTATTGGATGCTGCTTTTTTTGTATATCTACTACAAATTTGCAACAACTTGCAGCGAAACAAAAAAACATCTTTTGTCAGTTTTTGCCCAAAACGAAAAAAGGCTTGCAGATGCTTTTAGCAACTGCAAGCCTTTTGAATTAAGTTTCATGTCGGGATGACCAGACTCGAACTGGCGACCACACGCCCCCCAGACGCGTACGCTAACCAACTGCGCCACATCCCGAACTTTCTTGGGAGTGCTTACATTTGCTCGGGAGAACTAGCTCCTTTGCGTAAGCGGATGCAAAGGTACAAAGAAAATATGATTGGAGCAAGAAAAGAGGACGCTTTTTGTTGTAAAAAATGTAAAATAGCCCTATTTTATACTATTATGTTTGCGTGCGCGAGAAATGATAAGTAACTTTGTAGTACGCAAGAAAAATCAACGCAACATTTTGTAGTACGCAACAAAAACTACGCAATACAACAGCATGCAATATATACTTCACGCACCAAAACACATCAACTGCGAGATAAACCTACCTGCTTCCAAAAGCATCAGCAACCGCGCACTGGCCATCAGCGCGCTGGCAGACAAAGAGCATCTTCCGGAGAACCTGAGCAAGTGCGACGACACCGACGTCATGGTGGCGGCATTGCGCGACATGCCGTACGAGATAAACATCAAGGCGGCGGGAACGGCGATGCGCTTCACCACGGCATTCCTTGCCTCTACGGACGGCGAACACGTCATCACCGGCACGGAGCGTATGCGCCAGCGTCCCATCGGGGTACTGGTGGATGCCCTCACCAAGCTGGGGGCCGACATAGAATATGTGGAGAATCTGGGATTCCCGCCACTGCGTATACGCGGTCACAAGTTGGCGGGCGGCGATTTGGAGATTGCCGGCAACGTGTCTTCCCAGTACGTCTCAGCGCTGCTCATGATTGGTCCTGCCATGATGAACGGTCTGACGCTGCACCTCACGGGAGAGATTTTCTCGCGCCCGTACATAGACCTCACCATCTGCACCATGAGACAGTACGGTGCTGACGTGGACTGGCTCGATGCCGCCACGATAGAGGTGAAGCCACAGCCGTACAAGTCGGTGCCGTTCATCATCGAGAACGACTGGAGCGCCTCCAGCTATTGGTACGAGATACTTACCCTGCTCAGCTACGGCAAGGACGACACGGACAACGAAGTGCGGCTGCCGGGACTCATGGACGGCTCAAGACAGGGCGACTCCACCATACGCTACATCTTCAATATGCTGGGCGTGAAGACTACGTTCGACACAACGGAGAAGCTCGTGCCGACCACAGTGACGCTGACGCATAAGCACCGCATGCTGCCGTGCTTCAACTTCGACTTTATCAACCAGCCAGACCTCGCCCAGACCGTTGTCGTCACGACGGCACTCTGCGGCATACCGTTCCGCTTCACGGGACTGCAGACGCTGCGCATCAAGGAGACCGACCGCATCCTGGCACTGAAGACGGAGATGGCGAAGCTGGGCTACGTCCTTGACGACAGTACCGAAGGCGTGTTGGCGTGGGACGGTACGCGCTGCGAGCCCATGGCAGACCCCGTCATCGACACGTACGAAGACCACCGCATGGCGATGGCTTTCGCACCGGCATCCATCATGTTCCCCGGACTGAGAATCAATAACCCTGAGGTGGTTAGCAAGAGTTATCCACACTTCTGGGACACGCTGAAGAAGGCAGGGTGGGAGATAATTATTAATTCATAATGCAGAATGCATAATTCATAATTGGCAATGCTGAATGCAGAATGCATAATTCATAATTAAGCCTTCATAAGGCTTAATGCCGAATCCATAATAACTGACGAATCATATTTAGACGACTTTTATATACTGCCCTGTCGCTGATGGCGATACTTCTCGTTGCCTCGTGTTCCACCAAGAAGAATACGGGGGCGACGAGGTTTTGGCATGCCTTTACGGGACGCTATAATACTTATTATAATGGTACGCTGGCGTACGTGGATGCCTCGCTGGAGAAGGAAAACGGCAATGTGGATGACTATACCGCCCGCATTCCGCTCTACACCGTAGGCAACAAGGGCAGCATCGACTTGGGCAAGGCAAACTACGAACGCGCCATACTCAAGTGCGAGAAGGTAATACAGCTGCACAGCATCAAGAAGCGTCCCGAGTGGAACAAGAAACGCCGCAAGACGGCGAAGGACATCGAATGGCTCTCGCGAAAAGAGTACAACCCGTTCATCTGGCGCGCATGGATGCTGATGGGCCGCTCGCAGTTCTATAAGGGCGACTTCGACGAGGCGGCCGCCACGTTCGCCTATATGTCGCGCCTGTTCAAATGGCATCCAGGCATCTACGGCAAGGCGCAGGCATGGCTCGCCAAGTGCTACATCGAGAACAACTGGGTGTACAGTGCCGAGGACGTGATACGCAACATGCGGCGCGACACCATCGACTGGCGCGCGCAGAAGGAGTGGGACTACACGTTCTGCGACTACTACCTGCACACCGACTCGCTCGACAAGGCGGTGCATTACTTGCGACGCGTCATCAAGCACGAGATGCGACGCAAGCAACGGGCGCGCGAGTACTACCTGCTCGGGCAAATAGAGGCAGCACGCGGCAACAGGGCAGCGGCCTACGAGGCGTTCCGCAAGACACTGCGCCAGCACCCTGGCTACGAACTGGCGTTCAACGCCCGAATCTCTATGACGGAGGTGATGGCGCAGGGACAAGCCAAGAAGATGATAGGCAAGCTGAAGAGCATGGCGCGCGACGACAACAATGCCGACTACCAGGATCAGATTTACTATGCCATAGGCAACATATACCTGGCCGAGAAGGACACCACGCAGGCCATCAGTGCCTACGAACGCGGTGCAGCACGCGCCACACGCACCGGAACGGAGAAGGGTGTACTGCTCCTCCGCCTTGGCGACCTCTACTGGCAGCGTGAGAAGTTCAGCGATGCCAAGCGTTGCTACGGCGAGGCATTGGGACTGCTGGACAAGGACAGAAAGGGGTACGCCCAACTGTCGGAACGCTCGCAGGTGCTCGACGAACTGGTGCCGCACACCGAGGCTATTCACCTGCAGGACTCCCTGCAGACTCTTGCCGGCATGAGCGAGAAGGACCGCAACGAAGCCATCGACCGTGTCATATCCGAACTGAAAAGAAAAGAGAAGGAGGCGGAGCGAGACAGCCTCGTACGTATAAGCAGAAACACCCAAGGCTCTGCCGCCAATGCTCAAAACAATGCCAACCTTCAACAAGCTATAAACCGCCAGATGGGCACCAACTCGTTCGGCAACCAGACGGCATCCACGTGGTATTTCTATAACCCGCAAGCCGTGCTGCAGGGACGCCAGACGTTCCAGCGCACATGGGGCAAACGAGAGAACAAGGACAACTGGCAACGCAGCAACGTCACCGTCGTGGGCGCAGACTTGCAACCAGTCGATGAGGCTGAGCTTACCGACCAGCAGCGCGACTCCATTGCCGCCGCAGAGAAGCAGCAGGAGGAGCGCGAGGCACGTATGGATTCTGCCGTCAACGACCCACACAAACGTGAGTACTACCTGGCGCAGATACCGTTTACGGAGGAACAGCATACCGCCAGCGACAATATAATAAAGGAGAGTCTGCTCAAGGCTGGCATCATCTTCAAGGACAAGCTGGACAACCTCCACCTGAGCGAGAAGCACCTAATGCGACTCATCACGCAGTACCCCGACTGCACGCCGAAGGACGAGATATACTACCACCTCTTCCTGCTCTACTCGCGCCAGGGCGACACGGCACAGGCTGAGACGTATCTCAACAGGATGAAGCAGGAGTGTGCCGACTCTAAGCTGACGGCGATACTCTCCGACCCGTACTTCACCGAGAATGCGCGCTACGGCGTGCAGATAGAGGACTCCATCTACGGAGCAACGTACGAGGCATTCAAGGCAGACCGCTTCAAGGAGGTGTACGGCAATGCGCAGCTTTCCGAGAAACGTTTCCCCATGGGCGCCAACCGCGACCGCTTCCTGTTCATTGAGGGTCTGACACGACTCAACGACGGCGACTCGCGCACATGCCTGCAACGTATGGAGGCGGTGGTGAAGTACTATCCGCAGAGCGAAGTCGGCGAAATGGCGGGCATGATAATAAACGGCGTGAAGAAGGGGCGCCAACTGCACGGCGCCAAGTTCGACCTCGCCAACGTATGGGACCGCCGCTCCGCCACCTTCAGCGATGCTGACAGTCTGGCCGGTAAGACCTTCTCCAAGGAGCGCAACACGGACTTCCTCTTCGTCTTGGCCTACGTGCCGGACTCGCTCAACGAGAACCAGTTGCTCTTCCAGTTGGCAAGGTACAACTTCACCAGCTTCATGGTGCGCAACTTCGACCTAACCATCTCCGACGCGCAGGGCATGCACCACCTCACCGTGGGCGGCTTCCGCAACTTCGACGAAGCACGCCAGTACGCCCGCATCGTCATGCAGCAGGAGAACATCCGCCGTGTGGCAGCCAAGGCACGCCCCATCGTCATCTCGCAAGAGAACCTCGACCTCATCGGTCTGCAGTACAGCTACAACGACTACGACAAGTTCTACGTGGCCAACTTTGCCCCACTGCCGCCGCGCGGCATGGAGCAGCTCTACGAGCCTCTTGTTGAGGATAAGCCGGCATCACGTCCAGAGCCAGACAGCCGTCGTGAAGCCGAGGCACAGCAAGGTACCGTCACCCGAGAACTGCCCGACGCAGACCCAGTAGCGCCAGCCCTGCCAGGAGCAGACGTTGCACCAAATGGTGCACAGCCGGATGCTAAAGACAAGGCTACGCCTGACGACGGTAGCGAGGAGATAAAGGAGGACAACAACGTCATCACTGTTCCGAATGATACCGAAATCATCGTCACGGATGAGCAGAAGACGGAGCCAACGGAAATCATCGTTACGGATGAACCAAAGTCTGAGCCAACCGAGATTATAGTCACGGAAGAGCCGAAGGCTGCACCGACTGAAACGGTAGTCTCAGAGGAACCTGCAGTGGTATCGCCCGAAGAAGGTACAATAGTCGTTGACGAGCCAAAGGCTGAAGCTCCTAGGCAGACGGAGGTAGAAGTGCCGATAGCCGAAGACAACGCGCCGGCAGCAGGCGATGGCATAGAAATTGTGGATGATAGCAAGGAAGCGGAGAAGGATGCGTCCACGGACGAATACTTCGAGTTCGACGGATTCTAACCGCTACAGATTAAACTAAAGACATCATTAACTCATACTTATAATCACTATGGAAGTTACAGTAACATCAGAGAACTTCGAGTCTCTCAGAAACAGCAACGTGCCCTTCGTCATTGACTTTTGGGCAGAATGGTGTGGACCATGCAAGATGATTTCGCCTATCATCTCCGAACTTGCAGAAGAATACGACGGCAAAATCGTCGTTGGCAAGTGCAACGTAGAGGACTGCGAGGACATCACCGCAGCCTACGGCATCCGCAACATCCCCACGCTCATCTTCTTCAAGAACGGCGTAGTAGTAGACAAGATGATTGGTGCCGTCAACAAGTCTCAGCTGAAGGACAAATTCGAAGCCAATATCTAAGAATAAAAAGCTCCCTGCAAGGAATATTCTCTTGCAGGGAGCTTTTTTTGTTTTATCCTATAATGACCTCGCGCGAGCCGTCGGGCTGCGGCGTGATGGTTACTTTCACGACGTCTTCGGGGAGGGCTTCCTCTATCAGTTCTGGCCACTCCATGAAGCAGCGGTTTCCACTGTAGAAATAATCGTCGGCTCCCATGTCGTAGACCTCTTCCATCTTCTTTATACGGTAGAAGTCGAAGTGGTAGACGGGTGCGCCCTCGCCGTCGGTGTATTCGTTGACAATGGCGAATGTGGGGGATGTTATCACGTCCTCTACGCCCAGTTCCTCGCAGATGGCTTTGATGAACGTCGTCTTTCCGGCGCCCATTGGAGCGTAGAAAGCGAAGCAGGTGCCCATGTCCTTCGTGGCAGCGAGAAATTGCTTCGCTGTCTCGTGTATCGTGTCGGTATTCTTTATTGTAAGTGTCATATAAATAATGTATAAGGCTCTCTATATGTGTTTGTACGATTGTCGTATGTAAGCTGTACGCCTACTTCTTTCGCCCCTTAAGGGTGATGAACGGTATCACCATTTCCTCCAGCGAGATGCCGCCGTGTTGGAAAGTATCCTTGTAGTACTGCACGTAGTAGTTGTAGTTGTTCGGATAGGCGAAGAAGTCGTTGCCCGTGGCGAAGACGTAGCTGGTGGAGAGGTTTGGCGCCGGCAGGTGTGCCGCCTTCGGGTCTGTGATGACGAAGGTGTCCTTCGACTGGCAGTTGAGGTTCTTGCCCAGCTTGTAGCGCAGGTTGGTGTTGGTGTTGCGGTCGCCTATTATCTTCACTGGCTTGTCGCACCGCTTTGAACCGTGGTCGGTGGTGATGACAACGCGGTAGTCCGTTTGCGCCAGTGCGGTGAAGAGCTCGTGGAGCACGCTGTGTCTTATCCACGACTGCGTGATGCTGCGGTAGGCGGCTTCGTTGTTTGCCAGTTCGCGCACCATCTTCGACTCCGTTCGGGCGTGCGAGAGCATGTCCACGAAGTTGATGACGACGACGTTCAGGTCGTACTGTTCCAGTGCCTTAAACTGCTTCATCAGTCTGTCGGCCGCCTGCGAGTCGTTCAGCTTGTTGTAGGAGAACGTCTCCTTCCGGCGGTAGCGGTCCAGCAGCGACTGTATCAGCGGAGCCTCATTGAGGTTCTTGCCCTCTTCCTCTTCTTCGTCCACCCAGAGGTTCGGGAACATGGTCTGTATCTGCGTCGGCATTAGACCGGAGAAGATGGCGTTGCGCGCATACTGCGTTGCCGTCGGCAGGATGGAGAGGTATAGGTTCTCCTCTATGTCATACATGTCGCCAATCTCGGCCGCCAGCGTGCGCCACTGGTCGTAGCGGAAGTTGTCTATTACGATGAGGAACACCTTCTCTCCGGCAGACAGCATAGGGAAGATGCGGTCGGGCAGTATGCGGTCGGACATCAGCGGCATGTCTGCCGTAGGCTTTGCGGCAGTTCCTTTTCCCTTCATCCACGTGAGGTAGTTCTTCTTGATGAACTTGGCGAAGCCGTTGTTCGCCTCCTCCTTCTGCATCTGCAGCATCTCGCCCATGGAGTTGTCGCCAGTGGATGCCAGCTCCAGTTCCCATTTGACGAGCAGCTTGTACACCTCCGTCCAGTCGTCCATGGTGCGGCAGTCGGATATCCGCATGGAGATGTCCTGGAACGCCTGGCGGTAGTTCTGCTGCGTCATCTCGGTGACAATCTCGCGCTGGTGTACGTGCTTCTTCAGCGTAAGCAGAATCTGCATCGGGTTAACGGGCTTTATGAGATAGTCGGCAATCTTGGCACCGATGGCTTGGTCCATGATGTCCTCCTCCTCGTTCTTCGTCACCATGACGACGGGAGTCTGCGGTTGTATGTCCTTGATGCGTTGCAGCGTCTCCAGACCAGTCAGTCCGGGCATCATCTCGTCCAGCAGCACGAGGTCGAACGTCTGCTGCTGACACTGTTCAATGGCATCCACGCCATTGCTTGCCACGATGACGTCGTAGCCTTTCTTTTCCAACAGTAAGATATGGGCGCGGAGATGCTCTATCTCGTCGTCAGCCCAAAGAATCTTTACGTTCATGCCTGATTACTTTTTCATTATGATGCCAACGTCTGCTATGCCCGGCATTTCGAGTCGCCTCATGTTGTGCCGCACGTTGATGTGCAGCGTGTCGTCGGGTTGCAGCGTAGTAGTCCCGAGCGACTGCTTCAGCGTGTAGTACGATGGTCCGTAGCCCGTGCGTCTGCCTTTGTCATCGGTCACGTTCAGCAGTACGCTGCGTGTACGCTGTGTGGAGTCGTTCAGCTGTTCCGTGACGAGCAGTGCCAACTGCTTGTAGGGATAGTCTGCCGTGATGCGCACCTCCACTCCCAGTTCGTAAGTGCCGCCGCATGTGTCCGGTGCCACGTCGAAATGAAGTGAAGTCTCGCCGTCCCACGCCTGTGTGTCGACGCTCTCGTAGTGGTAGTACACCGTGCCGGTGTCGCACGCCAGAAGAGTGGTGAGCGCAAGGAGCAGCATCGCCGCAGCCCGTCCCTTATTCGCCAGTCTGCTTAGGAGCCTGCTTTTTCTGTTGGTCGGCATCGCGTCGTTGGTTTGCATCGTTGCTTTGTTTTGCGTCGTTGCGTTGGTTGTTCTCGTTGCGCTGATTATTGTTGTCGCGCTGGCGATTGCGGTTGTTCTTTTTCTTCTTTTTCTTTGCACGGTCAAAGCGTGTGAGGTCCGAGCCGTCCAGCATATCCTTTGGCTTCTCCGGCTCCTTGACCTTGCCGTCCTCCTGCAGCGACTGTGGCTTCTCTCCGCGCTTGTTCATCTCGATGATGGCGTGGGCTCGCTCGGCACTTATCGTCTCCAGTCCAACGGCGGCGCGTTTCTCCGGGGTGTAGGTCACCTGTCCTGCCAGTATGTCCTGCTTGAAGAAGTGGTAGTCCTTGTCCTGCGTCTGCAGCACGGCGTCGCGCGGCGGCAGCTTCTTGGTTGCCTCCATGTAGGTGTCCACCTCATAGTTGAGGCAGCACTTCAGCTTGGCGCACATACCGGCGAGCTTCTGCGGGTTGGGGGCGATGTCCTGGAATCTGGCGGCGTTGGTGCCCACGCTGGAGAAGTTCTTCATCCACGTGGCGCAGCACAGTTCTCTGCCGCAGGGACCAGTACCGCCGATGCGTCCGGCTTCCTGGCGCGCGCCAATCTGCTTCATCTCAATGCGCACGTGAAATGTGTCTGCGAGCACCTTGATGAGCTGGCGGAAGTCCACGCGCTCGTCGGCGATGTAGTAGAAGATGGCCTTGTTGCCGTCTCCCTGGTACTCCACGTCGCCTATCTTCATGTTCAGTCCGAGGTCCTTGGCTATCTGTCGGCTCTGTATCATGGTGGCCTCCTCGCGGCTCTTCGCCTCGTAGTAGCGGTCCATGTCGGTGTCCTTGGCAAAGCGGTACAGCTTGCGGATGTCGTCGGCCGACTTGAGGTTGGCCTTCTTCACCTGTAGGTTCACGAGGCGTCCCGTGAGCGACACGATGCCGATGTCGTGGCCGGGGTTCGACTCCACAGCCACCCAGTCGCCCTTCTTCAAGTCGAGGTTGTTGACGTTGTGGTAGTACGCCTTTCGGGTGTTCTTGAACTGCACCTCCACGAGGTCGGTGCTCTCGGCGTTGCCTGGCACGTCGGCGAGCCAGTCGTAGGTGTTGAGCTGGTGGTCACTGCGCGACACGCTGCGCCCGCAAAGTCCACGGGAGCAGAGCGGCCCCATGGTGAACTTCATGTTGCGCCAGTATTCCTCGTCGAACTCGGTGAGTTTTTTATCTTCTGTATTGTTGTTGTCCATTGTGAGTATATGTATGTCGTTTCAGGTGGTGTGCAGCAGCACCGCCACTTTCATTGTGATGTCAAAGAATACAATCTTGGCATTGGCGTTCTGCCCTATGTCGCGCAGTGCCGTCTGGTATAGCTGTTGGAATCCGAGGATGTTGCCCTCGTTTACGAAGCGTGCGAATTTCTTGCAGAAGTTCTCCTCTTCGGCAGTCATGTAGTTTAGCTCCGGCATGCGGAAGTTGTACATGAAGGCTTCGCGTGCTATCTTCAGGAAGTACGTGAGCATCTCCTTCTGCTCCTCTCGTCCCATGGCGGCGACGTTCTCGCTCCAGCGTTTCAGGTCGCGCACGTCTCGCATGTATGCCTTTCGCATCAGCGTAACGAAGAGGTCGAAGTAGCGGCGGTTGCGGTTGCCGGCATCCAGCTCCTCCAGTGCTGCCAGCCAGTTGCCCCCGGCCAGTCGTGCTATGCGGTGCGCGTCGTCGTCGGCGAGCATGCGGCGCGTCTTCAGTGCCTCTATGATGTCTGCCTCGTCGATGGGTTTGACGTCGAACCTCTGCACGCGGGATCGTATCGTCTCCAGTAGTTTCTCCGTCTCGCGGCACACCATGATGAAGAGTGTCTGCGCTGGCGGCTCCTCTATCAGCTTCAGCATCTTGTTGGCGCACTC
This sequence comes from Oscillospiraceae bacterium, assembly GCA_963588475.1. Taxonomy (GTDB): domain Bacteria; phylum Bacteroidota; class Bacteroidia; order Bacteroidales; family Bacteroidaceae; genus Prevotella. The sequence goes on from CAVAHD010000017.1 coordinate 45,207, forward strand.
TATGTTCATGCGTTCGGGCAGCCAGATGATGCTCACTTTCCATCCGCCTTGGTTGGACTTCATCATGAGGGTTTTGAGCAGTTCGTCAGCCTCGCCAACGGTGATGACGGCTTGCTGGTTTTCGGCCTTCATGGCCTCCAGCCATTGTGCCAGCGAGAAGTACGGTCCGTTCTCCTTGATCATCTCGCGCCACTGTTCGAGGAAGTCGATGCTGGTGGGCTTGTACTCTGCGCGCCACTTGGCCAGCTTTATCGTGGGGAACGAGAAGTGCAGGTCGGGGTGCTCGGCGATGCCGCGCACTTGGTAAGCTCCCTTGTTCAGCACGTATGTGGCCAGTGCCATGGCGAGTGCCATCTTGCCGGCCCCGTCGGGGCCACACAGCATCATGGCATGCGGCAGCCGGCCTTCGTCAGCAAGCTGGCGAAGGCGCTCTGCCATCGGGCGTTGTCCTATGACGTCTTTAAAGTCCATATTCAGCCACAAAGTTACGAAATATTTTTGTATTATTGCGCCAAGAGCCCAATAATCTTGTGCTCATACCTAAACAAGAATGGCAGGAGAGCCCGAAAAACCCTCCTGCCATACTTATTTTTAGGGTATTGTCCCATTAGAACTCCGCGTTGTTCGGAGTGCGTGGGAACGGGATTACGTCGCGGATGTTCTGCATGCCGGTGACGAAGAGAATCAGTCGCTCGAAGCCGAGGCCGAAGCCTGCGTGTGGGCATGAGCCGTACTTACGTGTGTCGAGGTACCATGCCATGTCCTTCATCGGGATGTTGCGCTCGGTAATCTCGTTCATCAGCTTGTCGTAGCTCTCCTCACGTACGGAGCCGCCGATAATTTCGCCTATCTGCGGGAAGAGCACGTCAGTGCCCTGTACGGTCTGTCCGCTCTTGCCGTTGTAGCCGCTTTCGTTCTCGTCTATCTTCATGTAGAACGCCTTGATGGCCTTCGGGTAGTTGGTCATGATGACAGGCTTCTTGAAGTACTCCTCCACGAGGTAGCGCTCGTGCTCGGAAGCGAGGTCGTCGCCCCACTCGCATGGGAACTCGAACTTCTTGCCGCCAGCGATGGCCTCCTGCAGGATGCGTATGCCCTCGGTGTAAGGGAGGCGAACGAAGTCGTTTGCCAGCACGCCGTTCAGACGCTCGATGAGGCCCTTGTCTATCATCTTGTTGAGGAACTCGAGGTCGTCCTTACAGTTGTCCAGTGCCCAGCGCACGCAGAACTTGATGAAGTCTTCCTCCAGGTCCATCAGTTCGTCGAGGTCCATGAAGGCAATCTCCGGCTCTATCATCCAGAACTCGGCCAGGTGGCGCGGAGTGTTGGAGTTCTCGGCGCGGAACGTAGGACCGAAGGTGTAGATGGCACCGAGTGCCGTAGCACCCAGCTCGCCCTCCAGCTGACCGCTCACGGTGAGTGAGGTCTGCTTGCCGAAGAAGTCGTCGGAGTAGTCGATCTTGCCGTCCTCGTTCTTCTTGAGGTCGTAGAGGTTCTTCGTTGTCACCTGGAACATCTGTCCGGCACCCTCGCAGTCGCTTGCGGTGATGAGCGGGGTGTGGAAGTAGAAGTATCCGTGCTCGTGGAAGTAGGTGTGTATGGCCATCGCCATGTTGTGGCGGATGCGCATAACGGCACCGAAGGTGTTGGTGCGCAGACGGAGGTGTGCATACTGGCGCATGTACTCGAACGTCTGACCCTTCTTCTGCATGGGGTAGTCGCTGCCGCAGAGACCGTAGATTTCGAGGCTTGTAGCCTGAATCTCGGAGGTCTGTCCTGCGCCCTGGCTCTCTACGAGAGTACCCACGGCGTGGATGCAGGCACCCGTTGTTATCTGCTTGAGCATGTCGGCATCAAACTTCGCAGGGTCTACGACAACCTGGATGTTCTTGATGGTGGAGCCATCGTTGAGGGCTATGAAGTCGACGGCCTTGCTGGAACGGTGTGTGCGCACCCATCCCTTTACGCTTATCTCCTTGCCGAAGTCGGTCATGGAGAGTGCGTCGATAATCTTTGTACGTTTCATTATGTGTTTGTTGTGTATTTATTCAAACGCTCCCATGCGCAGCATGTCCACTTCCTTCTCGGTGAGGAAGCGCCAGTCGCCGCGGCGGAGGTTCTTCTTAGTCAGACCAGCGAACTGTACGCGGTCGAGCTTTGTGACGCGGTAGCCGAGGCTCTCGAAGATACGGCGTACGATACGGTTCTTGCCGGAGTGTATCTCGATGCCCACCTGCTTCTTGTCCGTGTCGTGTGCGTAGTCGATGGCGTCAGCGTGTATCTCGCCGTCGTCGAGGGTGATGCCGGCTGCTATCTGCTGCATGTCGTGAACGGTGACGTTCTTGTCGAGGTAAACGTGGTAAACCTTCTTCTTCAGGAACTTAGGATGAGTAAGCTTCGAAGCGAGGTCGCCGTCGTTGGTGAGGAGCAGCACGCCGGTGGTGTTGCGGTCCAGACGTCCTACGGGGTAGATGCGCTCTGGGCAAGCACCCTGCACGAGGTCCATTACGGTCTTGCGCTGCTGTGGGTCGTCGCTGGTGGTTACGTAGTCCTTCGGCTTGTTGAGGAGCACGTATACCTTCTTCTCCAGTGTCACGGGCTGGTCGTGGAACTTCACCTCGTCGGTACGCAGAATCTTTGTGCCGAGCTCTGTTACCACCTGTCCGTTTACCGTAACAACGCCTGCCTCGATGAAGTCGTCGGCCTCGCGACGGCTGCAAACGCCGGCGTTGGCCAGGAACTTGTTCAGACGTACTGGGGCCATTGGGTCGATATTTGTTTCCTTGTACTCGATGCGCTTCTTCATAGAGTACTTGGCATTCGGGTCGTAGCCTGGGGTGTGCTGACGGTTGCCGTAGCCACCGCCGCGGTTGTTGTTGTAGCCACCCTGACGATTGCCGTAGCCACCGCCGCGATTGTTGTTGTAGCCACCCTGACGATTGCCATAGCCACCGCCGCGGTTGTTGTTATAGCCGCCACGGTTGTAGCCACCGCCCTGCTGGCCGTAGCCGCCGCGGTTGCCGTAGTTCTGGCGTGGCTGGTAGCCGCCCTCCTGCTGTGTGTTCTCGCCTTCAGCGCCGTCGTTGTTGTACTGACGGTATGGGCGCTGCTGGCCGTAGCCACCGCCGCGGTTGTTGTTGTATCCGCCACGGTTGTAGCCACCGTTGTTGTCGCGGTTGCCGTAACCGCCGCCACGGTTGTTGTTATAGCCGCCACGGTTGTATCCGCCACCGTTGTTGTCACGGTTGCCGTAACCTCCGCGGTTGCCGTAGCTCTGGCGTGGCTTGTAGCCGCCTTCGTCGCTGGAGTGGTTGTCCAGTCCTGCGCCGAAGCCTCCTGGGCGGAATCCGCCCTCGTCGTTCGAGCGGTAGTTGTTCTGGCGTGGAGCTGAGCCGTAGGAGGCTCGCTGTGATGTGATGCGCACGCGCTGACGGCGTGGCTGACCGTTGTTCTCTGCTCCCTCATGGGAACCCCCTGCGTTCTCCGCAGAGTTGTACATGTTCTCGTTCTCTGTTTCCATCATGATGTGAAATAGTAGAAATGAATTGGTTTGAATAATTTAGATACCTGTATAATTGCTTGGTGTGATGTTCATCAGCTCTGCCTTCACGGCATCACTTACATCAAGCGTCTTGATAAATTCGTGTATGGTCTCCTCGTCCATGTGCTTGTTGGTGCGTGTGAGAGCCTTGAGTGCCTCGTAGGGGTGAGGGTAAGCCTCACGGCGGAGCACGGTCTGTATGGCTTCAGCCACCACGGCCCATGTGTTGTCGAGGTCGCGCTGCAGTGCTTCCTCGTTGAGGATGAGTTTGCGCAGTCCCTTCAGCGTGCTCTGGATGGCGATGACGCTGTGGCCGAGGGGCACACCGATGTTACGCAGTACGGTGGAGTCCGTAAGGTCGCGCTGCAGACGGCTCACTGGCAACTTCTGTGCCAGGAACTGCAGTATGGCATTGGCTATGCCGAGGTTGCCTTCGGAGTTCTCATAGTCGATAGGGTTCACCTTGTGCGGCATTGCGCTGGAGCCAACCTCACCAGCCTTGATCTTCTGCTTGAAGTACTCCATGGAGATGTACATCCAGAAGTCGCGGTCCAGGTCGATGATGATGGTGTTGATGCGGCGCACGGCATCGAAGATGCTGCCGAGGTGGTCGTAGTTTGAAATTTGGGTGGTATACTGCTCACGCTCCAGTCCGAGCTTCTCGCTGACGAACTTGTTGCCGAACTCGCGCCAGTCGTACTCCGGGTAAGCCACGTGGTGGGCGTTGAAGTTGCCCGTAGCACCGCCGAACTTGGCGGTGAACTTGCAGGCCTTCAGTGTCTCGAGCTGCTCCTGCAGACGGTATACGAATACCATCACCTCCTTGCCCAGACGTGTAGGCGAGGCTGGCTGTCCGTGTGTCTTGGCGAGCATGGGCACGTTCTTCCACTCCTCGGCGTAGTCGGAGAGCTGCTGGATGAGTTCCTCCACCTGTGGGATGAACACCTCTGCGAGGGCTTCCTTTACGGAGAGGGGCACCGAGGTATTGTTGATGTCCTGCGATGTGAGGCCGAAGTGTATGAACTCGCGGCTGCGCTCGAAGTAGCCCTTGCCGAGCTTCTCCTCTTCCATGGCATCGAGCTTCTCCTTGATGAAGTACTCCACAGCCTTCACGTCGTGGTTGGTCACCTTCTCGATGTCCTTGACGCGCTGTGCATCCTCCTCGGAGAGGTTCTGGTAGATGGCACGAAGGGCCGGGAAGAGACTCTGGTCGAAGTCCTTCAGCTGTGGGAGGGGCAGTTCGCAAAGTGTGATGAAGTACTCTATCTCTACACGCACGCGATACTCTATTAAAGCATACTCTGAGAAATAATTAGCAAGACTCTCTGTTTTTCCACGATAGCGGCCATCAATGGGTGAGATGGCTGTGAGCAAATCCAAGTTCATATCTACGTTGTCCTAAATTGTAATGCGGGACCAGGTTAGTGCTGTCCCCTTGCGCAAAAATTGAAATTTCGCTGCAAAGGTAACACTTTTTTTTCGCACGCGTGTACGAAGTAGCCGATGTTTTGCATTTTTAACACATCAGGGTGCAAGACTGAGCGGCTTCGCCAACAGCTTTCTGTGCTATAGATACATGTATGCAATGTGTTCGAAACTTTGTCATGGTGATTGCTGGCAGTTGCCATCCACGTTGCTGGCAGTTGTCGTCCACGTTGTTGGCAGTTGCCATCCACGTTGTTGACAGTTGCCAACCACCTTGTTGGCAGCTGCCGACAGCCATTGGCGATTGGCTTCAACCGCGTTCGGTCAAAGACAAAATAATGCAGAAGATTGTAGGCAGTTCCATGATAATTTTGCAACAGTGAATTCACGAAGCAATAGCAATGACGGTACATCCGTAAATCTTTGTTAATTATTATCTGTATTTTTGACATTACGGCAAATATTTTGTACTTTTGTCAACAATTAGACCTAAATCCGCTTTCTATGCACAACAAATACCCTACTTTACATATACGTTTGCGCGAAGCACGCCAGATGCTGCAGCTGAGTATGCAGGACCTCTCCGACCATACCGGTGGGTTGGTCAGCAAACAAAGTATCTCGTACTACGAACAGGGGCGTTCCAGTCCCAGAAGGCAAGCACTGACCTCCCTTGCCCATGCTCTCGGCATCAGCGAAGCGTACTTTCTCGGCGAGTCGTCCATCGACACACCTGCCCTGCGCACATCTGTCGGAGATGTCCCACTGTCGGCAGACGAGCAGTCTGCCATAGAAGCCCGCATAGTCTTCTGGGCTGAGCGTTACGCTACGCTTGAGTGCAGCGCCGATATACAGCCGCCGCCCTTCCTGCCGCCAATCGCGCCACGCCTCGTCGCCACTCCCGACGATGCCGTACAAGCCGCTGCCGACGTGCGGCGGGCATGGGACATGGGCACCGGTCCTGTCCCCGGCATACTCCGTCTCTTCGAGCGCAAAGGCATCGGAGTGATGAGCGATTCGTTGCCCCAGGATGTCTGGGGGCTCAGCACATGGACTTCCGCTCACCGTCCACTCGTCATAGTGGACATGCGCGAAGAGAAAACCACCGTGGAGCGACTCCGCTTCACTGCCGCCCACGAACTGGCGCATCTGCTGTTCACATTCCCCGACGACATGGAGCAACGTCAAAGGGAAAAGCTCTGCAACAAGTTTGCCGGTGTGTTCATCCTTCCTAGCGAAACGCTCATCGAAGAGCTCGGCAGGCATCGCCGCCGCTTGTCACTTGGCGAACTTATAGACCTGAAGGAACTCTACGGGGTGTCCGTCTCCGCCCTCGTGCACACCGCCTACGACCTCTCCATAATAGACAGCCAAACGTACAACTGGTGGTACGACGAACAGATAAACAAAAACCGCAAAGAAACAGGCTGGGGCCACTATGCTTTTCCCGAGACAATTGGTAGGGAAAAGCGACTGAAATCAATAGTTGCAGATTCCGAATCAGCCCCCCAAACGACAACCAACAACAATATCTAAATAACAATAACGATGAAACAAATAAGTGAACTGACGGGATTATATTCCTTGGGCAAGACCTTAAGATTCGAACTGAAACCTGTGGGCAAAACCCTCAAAAACATTCAGAAGAAAGGACTTATAGCCCAAGACGAAACGCGTGCCGAAGAGTACAAAAAGGTGAAGGACATCATAGACTCATACCACAAGGCGTTTATCAGAATGTGCCTTGAAGGTCTGACTCTTAGCATAGAAGACCTTAAGAAGTATGCTGCATTGGCCGGCAATCCCAACCGGGATGAAAACGACTTCGACAAGGTAAAGGAGACTCTGCGCAAGCAGATAGTAGACGCATTCAAAAAGGGCGGCTCGTATGGCGACCTGTTCAAGAAAGAACTCATCCAGAAGCATCTGCCCAATTTCGTTGAAGATAAAACGAATAAGGATCTTGTTGCCAACTTCAGCAAGTTTACTACCTATTTTACGGGGTTCAACGAGAACCGAAAGAACATGTATTCCGACGAGGCAAAGTCCACTGCCATCGCCTACAGACTCATCCATGAGAATCTTCCGATGTTTTTGGACAACATGAAGTCTTTCGCCAGAATTGCAGACAGTGATGTACATCAGCATTTTGCAGAAATAGAGCAGTCCTTCTCCGAGTATCTCAATGTAGTACAGTTGGCCGACATGTTCCAGCTTGACTACTTTACCGAGACTTTGACCCAAGAGCAGATAGCGGTTTACAACTACATTATTGGCGGTAGGACTTTGGAAGACGGCACAAGGCTTCAAGGCATCAACGAGTTCGTAAACCTGTACAACCAGCAGCACCGTGATGCCCGTTTGCCTCTGCTCAAGCCGTTGTACAAGATGATATTGAGCGACAGAGTCGCCCTGTCTTGGCTACCGGACGAGTTTGCCAGTGACGAGGAGATGATGAAAGCTGTCAATGAAGCATACAACTCGCTGGAGGAGGTTTTGACAGGCAGTGACGGTCTTCGCGACCTGCTTCTCAACATCGACAGATACGACATTGAGCACATCTACATTGCCAATGACCTTGGGCTTACAGACATCTCCCAGCAGATGTTTGGTCAATATGACGTATATACATCTGCTATAAAACAAGAGCTGCGCCGCAATGCCACTCCCACAGCCAAGGAACGCCGTGAGCCGGAACTGTATAACGAGCGTATAAACAAGCTGTTCAAAACAGCCAAGAGTTTCTCCGTAGCCTATCTTAATTCCCTTGTCGATGAAGAACATATAATTCAGAATTACTACCAGCAACTGGGTGCTTACGACCGTGACGGCGAACAACGAATAAATCTGTTCACCCAGATTGAGATGGCATACGTTGCAGCCAATGACATCCTTTCCGGCAAACATGGAAACATCTGCCAGTCTGACGAAGAGACAGCCATTATAAAGAATCTCCTTGATGCCTACAAGGC
>CAVAHD010000018.1:0-52878 GCA_963588475.1 Oscillospiraceae bacterium
TACCCAGGGCGTTGCCCTGGGCTATGTAGTTGTTGCCCTTTCAGGGCGTGCAGGACAAAACTGCTCAAGTTATTTTTTGTACATTACTAAACGTTATTTCGGTGCTTTGATGTATCCGGCCTTGGCGTTCAGGGCCTGGCCGTCCGTCAGCACGTATTCGAGGAAGGCGCGGACTACGGGGTCCTTTGGTTCGCCCTTGGAGACGAGGTAGAGGTAGCGTGCAGGTGGGGCAGGGTATATGCCGGCTTCTATGGCGGCGGCAAGGTGGTCGGCGGTGTCGTAGAACTGCTCGTCGGAGGTGATGCGTCCGTCGCCGTTGATGTCGACGGGCAGCACGGTGATGCCCTTCAGGGGTTTCTTCGTCTTGTCGTCGTAGGCATATCCGATGTTGTTCATGCCGATGGCGTATTTGTTCTTTGCCACGGCGATGGCCATGCCGGGGTCGCCGTTGACGCCCTCGCCCAGCAGGTCCTCCTGGTGGAGGTCCATCCATGCCGCCCATGTGGCAGCTGCGCCGCAGGCATCAGAACGGGTGAAGACGGCGATGGGGGCAGTCTCTGTCGGCTTGCCCAGCAGGTCGCCCCACGTGCGTATCTTTCCCGTACCCCATATTTCCTTGGCGTCCTTGGCGGAGATGCCGTGAGCCAGCACGTCCTTGAGCAGAGGGTTGTCGGCACTGACGGTGGGCACTACGGCATCCACCGCCACGGTGTATGCTACGGCGCCGTTCTTGCGCTCAGCATCAGACACTTCGCGCGAGAGCATGCCGAACTCCACCTGTCCCGTCAGTGCATCCGTCATGCCCTTTCCGGCACCGCCCGCGTCCACTTCCACGCGCACGTCGGGGTGTAGCCGTTGGAACTCCTGTGCCCACTGCACGGCCAGCGGATATAGGGCGAAGGCACCCGAGAGGGAGACGGTGCCGTGCATGGTCCCGTCGGCATCGATGCGCCCTTGGCGGCTGCGGCTGGAGCAGGAGGAGAGGACGATGAGGATGGAGAGGAGAAGTATAGCGAAAGCTAGGGAGTGCTTCGTCGTTGCTGAGCGTTTCGTTGTTACAGAGTATTTCGTCATTGCAGAGCGTTTCGTTGTTACAGAGTATTTCATCATTGCAGAGCGTTTCGTTGTTACAGAGTATTTCATCATTGCAGAGAGTATTTTTATTGCTGACTGCAAAGGTAGCACCGTTTGTCCGCCCGGGAAATCCCCCCATTAAGTGAAGCGTCTCACTAGGTTATGTGATGGACAAGTGGGTGTACAAAAAAAAGCCCACGATGAATGCATCGTGGGCTTTTTTTTGTCTGTGGGCAGTCTGTCCGTGTTGTATGATTTATGGCTCTACTAAGAGTATCTTGCCGTCTTCGTCGTAGAAGAGGGGTGCTACCTTTACGGAGCGCAGCCATGTGGTGTCGTTGGATGGTACGCAGTCGTGGTGGAAGAGGTACCACTGGCCTTTGTACTCTACGATGCTGTGGTGGGTGGTCCAGCCTACTACGGGTTCGAGGATGACACCCTGGTAGGTGAAGGGGCCGTAGGGGTTGTCGCCGATGGCGTAGCAGAGGAGGTGGGAGTCGCCGGTGGAGTAGCTGAAGTAGTACTTGCCTTTGTACTTGTGCATCCAGCTGGCCTCGAAGAAGCGGTGCGGGTCGTCGGCTGGGAGGGGCTTGCCGTCTTCACCGAGGATGATGAGTGGGCGCGGCATCTCTGCGAACTGCTGCACGTCGGCGGTCATGCGTGCCACGCGGGAGGGCAGCGGGTCTTCCTTGCCCTCGGGGAGGTGTTCGCACTTGAGCATCTTGTTGTCCTTGTACCACTGGAGCTGTCCGCCCCAGATGCCGCCGAAGTAGCAGTATATCTCGCCGTCGTCGTCCTTGAAAACGCAAGGGTCTATGCTGTAGGAGCCGCGGATGGGGTCGGCATTGGGGATGAAGGGACCTTCGGGGCTGTCTGCCACGGCAACGCCGAGGTGGAAGACACCGTTGTAGTCCTTGGCGGAGAAGATGAGGTAGTACTTGCCGTCCTTCTCCACGCAGTCGTTGTCCCACATCTGCTTCTCGGCCCATGGTACCTGCTCTACTGAGAGCTGCACACCGTGGTCGGTGACTTCGCCTTCCATGACGTCGTCGAGGGAGAGGACGTGATAGTCCTTCATCTGGAAGTGTCCGCCGTCGTCGTCGAAGCACTCGCCGCTGTCCCAGTCGTGAGAGGGGTATATATACAGTCGGCCGTTGAATACGTTGGCAGAGGGGTCTGCCATATAGTCTTTAGGGAAGAGATAACGTGATTTCATATCTGTGGGGTGTTTTTAGGAGGTTTCGCTCTTACTTATTCAAAGAGTTTGATGATGTCGTTAAGGACGGGTTTGGGGTTGCCGTCGCGGTCGAAGAGTAGGGGATAGTTTGTGCGTCCCTTGATTGGCCAGTCGTTGAGCCAGGTGTGGTTGTCGTCCACTCCCCAGAAGGTGACGCGCGAGATGACGTCCTTGTGGCGGGCTATGATGGCGAAGAGGTCGAGGTAGCGCTGGTTGAAGAGCTTTTGGGCCTTCTTGTCCAGACCCTTAGTGTAGGGGTTGTACTTCTCCATGAGTTTGAAGTTCTGGCTTATCTCTGCACCGTTGAAGTCGGCGGGGTTGGGCAGCATGTTCATGTCCAGCTCGGTGAGCATCACCTTGACGCCCTCAGCGGCGAAGGCCTCGATGCTCTTCTCGTACTCGGCGTAGTCGGGGTAGTTGTAGCCGTTGTGCGACTGCATGCCGATGCCATCGATGCGCAGTCCCTTGGCCTTGAGGTTCTTCAGTATGCGGCAGTAGGCTTCGCGCTTGCCGGGCTGAGCCATGGAGAAGTCGTTGATGTACAGCTCCACGTTAGGGTCGGCCTCGTGTGCGAACTGGAAGGCGAGCTCTATATATTCCGGGCCTATTATTTTGTAGTACATGGACTCGCGGTAGGAGCCGTCGTCGTTGATGGCTTCGTTTACGACGTCCCATCCCTTGACGCGTCCCTTATAGCGGGTGACGACGGTCATGATGTGGCTGTACATACGTCCTATCAGCGTCTCGCGGCTGACGGTCTTGCCCTCAGCGTCGGTGAACATCCACTTTGGCGGCTGGGAGTGCCATACGAGGCAGTGGCCGATGAGGGTCTTGCCATTCTTCTCTGCCCAATCGGCGAGGCGGTCGCCGTAGGACCAGTCGTAGCGGTTCACCTCGGGGTGTATGAGCTCGCCCTTCATGCCGTTCTCGGCCACAACTTGATTGAACTGTGTCTTGACGATGGCTTCAGCGCGAGGGTCAGCACCCTTGGCCAGTTGGCTGTCCACGGCAGCACCCACGAGGAAATATTTGCCGAGGGTCTCCTGCAGCGTAGGGGTAGCGGCGTAAGAGGCAGTAGCCATCATCGCCAGCATTGTCATTGAAAGTATCTTACGTTTCATCTGTCTATATTTGAATTATGAATTAAACATTCTGCATAGCCAATTATGAATTCAGCATTATGAGTTAAACATTCTGCATAGCCAATTATGCATAATTCATAATGCATTATGAATTATGAATTAATGTTCCTTCCTTCTATTTCTCTGTTAATATTGTCAATAATCTCGTCTGTCAGCTCGTACTTTGATATGATGAACATTGCTACTACGAGCAGTATGGCGGGTATGACGCATACGAGCCAACGGATGCCTTCCTGTGCGAGTGGTGTCTGCTGTTCGAGGTCGTTCATGAAGTATGCTCCGGCGGCGTTGCCTACGGACATCATGGCGAAGGCGGTGATGAAGAAGAGTGCCACGACGCGCAGGGGGCGGTTGTGGAAGAACTCTGTCCAAAGGTCGCTGACCTTCACGTTCTTCGTCTCGCTCTCCGCCATTACGACGCGCTCCTTTGTCTGCGTAAAGCAGAAGATGAGCAGTGCGAAGCCTACGAGGGCGTAGATGAGCATGGCGATGAACCACGCGTTGCTGTCCGTGGGGAGCGAGTTGCTCTGCTGTGCTGCGGCAGCTTGGTAGCCCGTCCATGCCAGTACGGCACCGGGCACTACACCGCCTAGGGCCATGCCAGCCTTATAGAAGATGCCAGTGAGGGCGTTGACGATGCCGGCGATGCGCTTGCCGCTGGTGTATTCGGCGTACGAGATGACTTCGGGGATGAGGGCCCACATGTAGCCCGTGGCAACGATGACTCCGGTGGACTTGATGAACTGCGCCACATAGACGAGGGTGATGTGGTCCTTGACGGGGCCCATCTTACTGATGAAGTAGAGCATTGCCATGCCTATGATGGCTATGGCGAGGAAGATGTAGAACATATTCTTCTTGCCTACCTTTCTCTTTATGGCTGGCACCATTGGCATGAAGATGAACGAGGGCAGGGAGCCGAGACCCATGAAGAGTGCCATCTCGATGGGGAGGTCCTTGGCGGCGGCCAGGAAGGCCACGATGATGGGCACGCCTGCCGACACGCAGAGTCCGCCGACGTTCGCCATGAACATACGTACGGAGGTGAGTACGGTAATCTCGTCAGTGTCGCGCGTCAGCGATGAGTTCAGCGCGCCATAGGGCACGTTGATGAGGGTGTAGAGCATGGAGAGCCCCACGTAGGTGACGTAGGCGTAGATGAGTTTGGCGGTGTCGGTCTGCCCCTCCATGCCGTTCCAGAAGCAGAGGATGGCGAGCACCGTCAGCGGTAGTCCGGCCAGGATGAGGTAGGAGCGGTACTTGCCCCAACGGGGGTTGTGCTTGTCGACGTAGGTGCCCACGAGGGGGTCCCACAGCACGTCGACGAGGCGCACTACGAGGAACATGGTGGCTGCTACGCCGGGGTCCAGACCGTAGATGTCGGTGTAGAAGAAGAGCAGGTACATGCAGATGGTCTGGTAGATAAGGTTCTGCGCCAAGTCGCCCGAACCGAATCCGATGCGCTGCACCCAGCTTAGTTTGTAGAATCCCTTGGACTCTTGGGTGTTGGTCGTATCCATATAGGTTGCGATGAGTTTTAGAGTAGGGGTGGCTACATTATATATATATACGTAGCCACCCACTTAGGTTAGATATGTAGAATTGTTATTGGTTCTATAGTTTTTCCGCCGCATACTTGCCCATTGCTTCGTAGCCTTTGGGGTTGAGGTGGAGCCAGTCGTCGGAGTATTCCGGCTTTAGCTGTTGCTGGTCGTGCGGGTCGCGGGTGAGTGCGTCGAAGTCTATGACGCCGTCGAAGGCCTTGCCGTTTCGTATCCATTCGTTGACAGTCTGTCGCACTGCTTCATGCCAGAAGGAGTACCAGCCGTTACCCTTGTTGGGCGTGATGGTGCCGCCGTATACCTTTATGCCTTTGGCGTGTGCCTTGTCGATGAGCACTTTATAGCTGGCGATGAGGGTGTCGGCGAGGTGCTCGTAGTTGCCGTTGCTGGTGCCTATGTCGTTGGTACCTTCGAAGATGATGAGTTTCGTCACGCCCTGCTGGTCGAGGATGTCACGGTCGAAACGCACTAGTGCCGGCTGGCTGAGTCCGCCCTGCACCACGCAGTTGCCACCGATGCCAAGGTTGAGAACACCGGCCTTGCCTTTTGCATTGAGTGCGGTGGAGAAGAAGTCGGTCCAGCGGTTCTGCAGGTTGGTGGTGCTGCCGCGTCCGTCTGTGATGGAGTTGCCGAGCACGGCGATGACGTCGGTCTCCTCGGGGGCTTTCACCTCGAGGGCCGAGATGTTGTACCAGTGGTCCTGCAGTTCTGCGCCATCGAAGGAAGCGGCGGCCTTCGTCTCACCTTTTATAATATAGGAGGTGGTGCGCGAGCCGCGGTGGGTCGTGGGCACTGGCGGTGTCTTCTCGCCGTAGTTTATGGTGATGGCCAACCACTGGTCGCTTTTGAGCGGAAACTTCAGCTCGTCGGAGTAGGCGGCTTTGTGCGGCTGCAGGGTGACGTTCTTACGGCCGGCGAACTTGAGGTACTTTGCAGATTTTGTATCTACACCCCACGCCGATTTGGTGGCGTCGGCGATGTATACGGACTTCACCTCCAGCGGTTGGTCGCTGAACTCGTTGCTCAGTTTGAGGCGCAGTGTCTCGCCTCCCATTGCCACGTGTATAATCTGGCGGCAGGAACGTCCGCTGAGGCTTTCTTTGGGCATGTCGCCCTTGCCGGGGTATTCCACGGCCGTGGCCCATGTGCCTTTCCATACGTCGGCGGCAGCGGAGGGAAGCGCCAGCATCATGGCGGCGGCGAAGATGAAAGCTGTTTTCAAGTAATGCATAGTCTTTTGGTGATTGGTTAGATTGTAGATGACTTTAGGTGTTTAGATTGAAAATGAGATTGGGACTTCTGTCTGTCACTCTTTTCTGGGGTCTGTGACTTTTTCCCTGTTGCAAAGTTAGTACTATTCGCGCAAAGAGACCTAATAAGTAATACCATCAACGTTTCAAAATGTTTCATCTTTTGATAAATGTTTGCTCATTCCGTTTTATTTCGTTACTTTTGCAACAAAATAAAACGAAAAGAGGCCTAAATCACCCCTAACAACCCCAATATCTAACCTACAATGCTCAAACATCTATACTTGTTCCTCCTTGGACTGCAGCTCTCCGTCGTTGCCCTTGCAGACAGCGGCGAACTGTACACCTCCGCCAAACTTTCCAGCACACAGATAAACTGCATCACGCAGGATGCACACGGATACATCTGGGTGGGTACGGACTACGGTCTGAACAAGTTCGACGGCTACCGCTTCACGTCCTTCTTCAATAGTAAGGACGACACCACGTCGATTGCCGGCAACATCATCACCGACCTCCTCACCGACTCGCGTGGCAACCTCTGGATAGGCACCTCGCGCGGCGTGATACGCTACGACTACACCACCAACAGCTTCCGCCGCTACCCCTTCCCCGACGGGCGCAGCCCGCGCATCTATTCCATCATAGAGAACCACCGCGGCGACGTCCTCCTGGGCACCGCCGGCTACGGCATGTACTCCATACGCAAAGGCGCAGACATCGTCTCGCGCGAGAGGCAGTACGCCCAGCGCGACTCAGATGTCTTCTTCGCACATATATATGAGGACAAATACCGCTACATCTGGCAGAGCAGCCACCTCTCCACCTTCTCGCGCTATGCGGAGGAGGGCAACGGACGTATCAGCCGCAAGGACTTCAAGTCGCCCTGCGGCGCACCGGTGGCGTTCATGCAGCGGTCAGCAAAGAGCCTCACCATCGTCTGCATGTACGGCATACTGGAGTACGACTACGCCACCTCGCAGATACGCCCCTCCGCCTACGACCTCGGCCCCTTCACGGGCAACGTCACCATCAACAGTGCCACACTGGACCGTGACAACAACCTGTACATCAGTACCTCCGAGCACGGCGCGCTGCTCTTTGCACGCGGCACGAAGAAGGCGGTGCAGATGGACAGCGACAGCCACGCCTTCAACCTGCGCACGGCGTACATCAAGGACATCTTCGAGGACAAAGACCACAACATCTGGATGGGATGCTACAAGAAGGGACTCTACCAGATGGCCGACCGCAAGACAACGTTCAACAGCTGGAGCTTCTCTGCGCAGAACTTCATCACGGGCAGCAGCGTGTCCAGCATTGCACCAGGCACCGCCGGACTGACGTGGTGCACCGTGCAGAACAGCGGTGTCTACGCCTTCGACCTTGCTGGCAGAATAGTGGCGCACCCCTCGTCGCCAGCCGGCACGAGCATCATCCACCGCGACCGCAGCGGCAACTACTGGGTGGGCACGGGCAACGCCCTCTACGCCTACAACCCCTACACCGGTGCGGCCACGCACAAGCTCAGCTTCGCCAGCGAGGGCATATACTGCATGGCGGACGACGATGAGGGCAGACTCTATATCTCCGTCTACAGCAAGGGACTATATATATATAATGTAAAGACGGGCGAGGTGAAAGTCATCAATAGCTTACAACGCACAAAGCACGGCTTCCTCTGCAACGACTGGATACGCTCCATGGTGCTCGACAGGAAAGGGCACCTCTGGCTGGGCACCTCAAACGGCGTGGCGTGCCTAAACACGCATACACTGGCGTTCGACGACTACGGATGGAACAGCATCCTCAAGGGACTACTCGTCAACAGCATCTGCTCCAACAATAAGGGGCAGATTATCATAGGCACCGACGAGGGACTGTACTCCTACGATGAGGCAACAAGAAAGACGCGCACCTTCCCATATCATGAGATGCTGAGCGACAAGCAGATAAGCAGCATCGTATGCGACAGAACCGGCGACCTCTGGATAAGCACCACCAACGGCATCTGGCAGTACGACCACTACAAGAAGCAGCTCATCGGGCACACCAACGGCAACGGACTGACCGAGAAGGAGTACATACAGGGGGTAGTGCTCCACAACCCCGACGACTTCATCGGCTTCGGCACGGCAGACGGCATCACCACGTTCCACCCCGACAAGGTGCGCGCCGACAAGATGGAGCTGGGCGACGTTTACCTCACCAACTTCATCGTCAACGGCAAGCCCATCGACTGCCTCAAGACGCGTTTCGAGCTGAAGCACACGGAGAACACCTTCTCCCTGGAGTTCTCGCTGCTCAACTATAAGAACACCCACACCATCTGCTTCCAGTACCGCATCAACGGCGGAGAGTGGAGACGCACCGACGAGGGCATCAACGCCATCTCGTTCAATAGCCTCACGCCCGGCAACTACCTCATCGAGGTGCGCGCCGAGAGCAACGGACACTTCTCGCAGAAGATAACGAAGATATGGGTCACCGTGCGCCAGCCGTGGTACGCCTCCACCTGGGCTATCCTCTTCTACGTCGTCATCTTCAGCGCGTTAGTCATCTTCCTACTCCTCTCCTACAACCGCCGCCGCAAGTCGGAACTGGACGAGGCAAAGATGCAGTTCCTCATCAACGCCACGCACGACATACGCTCGCCGCTGACCCTCATCATGGGTCCCCTCAACAAACTCAAGGAGCGCATTGCCGACGAGGAGAGCCGCAAGGACATTTCCGTCATAGACCTCAACGCCAAGCGACTCATGCTGTTGGTAAACCAGATTCTGGACGAGCGACGCCTCGACAAGAACCAAATGCGCCTGCACTGTCAGGAGACGAACCTCATAGAGTTCATACGCGGCATCTGCGCCCTCTTCCAGTTCAACGCCAACGAGCGTGGCATAGACATCTCGCTGCATACGGACGACACGGTGAACACGGCCAAGGGACTACCCGTATGGATAGACCGCATCAACTTCGACAAGGTAATCAGCAACCTCCTCTCCAATGCCATGAAGTACACCTTCAACGGCAGCAAGATAACCATACACGTCAGCCGCACCGAGCACACCGCCGTCATCAAAGTGATGGACACCGGCCTCGGCTTCAAGAACGAGAACACAGCGCGCCTCTTTGACCGCTTCTACCAGGGCAAGAACTCCAGCGACCTCCACATCGAGGGCACCGGCATCGGTCTCAACCTCTGCCGCGCCATCACGCAGATGCACGGCGGAAGCATCAAGGCGTACAACCGCACAGACGGACAGCGCGGAGCGTGCATCGAGATACAACTGCCCCTTGGTAAGGACCATCTCAAACCAGAGGAGATAATGGATACAGACATCGCCACCGCCGAAGGCACGCCGGCAAAGAAGAGGCAGGCAAGCAAGAACCTCAACATCCTCGTCGTAGATGACAATGCCGACATTGCCCAGTACATCCGCGCCGAGCTAAGCGACTGGTACCGCTTTGGCTATGCCCCCAACGGCAAGGAGGGTCTCAAGATGCTGCTTACGGGCAAATACGACCTCGTCATCTCGGACATCATGATGCCCGAGATGGACGGCATCACTATGCTAAAGAACATCAAGGGCAACAGCAACATCAGCGACATCCCCGTCATCCTTCTCACCTCAAAAGCCGAGGTGGAGAACCGCCTCGAGGGACTCAAGCGTGGTGCGGACGCCTTCCTCGCCAAACCTTTCAATATGGAGGAACTGCACATTCTCATCGACAACCTCGTGGACAACGTTCGCCGCCTCAGAGGAAAGTTCTCCGGCGCACAGGACCAGGCCGAGAAGGTGGAGAAGATAGAGGTGCAGGGCAACAACGACATACTCATGGAGCGCATCATGAAGTGCATCAACGACAACATCCAGGACCCCGACTTCAACGTGGAGAAGCTCACCGGAGAGGCAGGCATCAGTCGCGCCCAGCTGCACCGCAAGATGAAGGAGATAACGGGTATCTCCACTGGCGAGTTCATACGCAACCTCCGACTCGAACAGGCCGCGCGCCTCATCACCGAGGGCAAGATAAACATCACGCAAGTGGCTTACTCTGTGGGCTTCAACAACCAGACCCACTTCTCCACCGTCTTCAAGAAACACTACGGAATGACGCCTACCGAATACGCTGAAACAAAAAGAAACGAGAAATAGCAAACGGGCAATATAAGTTTACGCTTTTACCCCTAACTTTGCATAACTCAACTATCTAAACAATATTCTGTATGAAGAAAAGCGTAATCTCACTGCTCACACTGGCAGTCTGCTCACACTTGCAGGCGGCAACGGACGGCTCTGCACTATGGCTGCAGCCCAATGCCGCAAAACAGTCTTGCACCGTCACGACCAACGTACCGGCCGGCAACCCCACGGTGCAGATAGCACGCCGCGAACTGGAGCAAGCATTGCACGCCCCCGGCGTCACCCTCTATCTGGACCCGGCACGCCAACTCGGCGAAGGCTACACCATCTCACACGACAGCATCATCGCCAGCACTCCCATCGGACTGCTCTACGGGGCCTACGACCGCCTGCGTGGACAGGCTCTGCAGCCAGAATGTCTTCAGAAGACCGTGGAATGTGCACAAAAGTCTATCCAAAAGAAGTGCACTCAGAACTTTCAACAGGGGTGCGCCCGAACCGAGCGCCCTGTCGTAGGTTTGCGCATCCTTAACCACTGGGACAACCTCGACGGCAGCGTTGAGCGTGGCTATGCCGGAAAGAGCATCTGGAAATGGGAAGAGATAAAGCCCGGAAAGGCCGACTCACTCTCTGCCTACATGCAGCAGCGCATCATAACCTACGCACGGGCCAACGCCTCCATCGGCATCAACGGTGCCGTGCTCAACAACGTGAACGCCTCGCCGAAGATGATGACGCGGGAGTACCTCGACAAGGTACGCGTCATCGCCAACTCCCTGCGCCCCTACGGCATACGCGTCTACCTCTCCATCAACTTCGCATCGCCCATGGCCCTCGGCTACACCAAGACGGCCGACCCTCTCGACAAGAAGGTGCAGCGCTGGTGGGCGGCAAAGGCCAAGGAGATATACTCCATCATACCAGACTTCGGCGGCTTCCTCGTAAAGGCTAACTCCGAAGGACAGCCCGGTCCTGGCGACTACCACCGCACGCACGCCGAGGGAGCCAACATGCTCGCCGCGGCAGTGAAGCCCTACGGCGGCACCATCATCTGGCGCTCCTTCGTCTACGGTGCCAACCACAAAGGCGAGGACCGCGTAAAGCAGGCGGTCAGCGAGTTCAAGAACCTTGACGGCAAGTTTGCCGACAACGTCATACTGCAGTCCAAGAACGGTCCCCTCGACTTCCAGCCCCGAGAGCCCTACGCCCCCATCTTCGACAACATCCACCAGACACCGCAGATAGCCGAGCTCCAGATAACGCAGGAGTACCTCGGACAGTCGCTGCACCTCACATACCTCGCTCCCATGTGGAAGGAGTTCTTCGGCTTCGTCAGCCCATCCAAACTGGTGGGCATAGCTGGCGTGGCCAACACGGGCGACGACGCCAACTGGTGCGGCCACCCCTTCTCGCAGGCCAACTGGTACGCCTTCGGACGTCTGGCGTGGAACCCCTCCCTCTCCTCCGAACAGATAGCACGCGAATGGCTCGTGCAGACCTACGGCAGCAAGGACGAACGCTTCCTTGAGCCCGTCACCATGATGATGCTCACCTCCCGCGAGGCTTGCGTCAACTACATGATGCCGCTCGGCCTGCACCACATCTTCAAGTTCGACCACCACTACGGTCCTGAGCCGGACGGCTTCAAGGCGGAGTATCCGCTAGAATGGTGCCCCGTCTATTACCATAACGCCTCTGCCGACGGCATAGGCTTCGACCGCTCGTCGAAGGGCACGGATGCCGTCAGCCAGTACCCCGAGCCATACCGCAGCCAGTACGACAACCTCAGCACTTGCCCCGAGGAGTACCTCCTCTGGTTCCACCACCTGCCATGGACGTACCGTATGCAGTCTGGCAGCACCCTATGGCAGGAGCTATGCCAGCGCTATAACCTGGGCGTCAGCATGGTAGAGACCTACCGCAACTTCTGGCACACCAGCACCCGCCAGTACATGAAAGGCCACGAAGCCGAATGGGCACACACCGACTCCCTCCTCAACGTCCAGCTGGACAACGCCCGAGAATGGCGCGACACCTGCCTAAAGTACTTCCAAACCTTCTCCAAGCTGCCGATAGAAAAATAAAAGTATATAACAGTTGAGTCTAAAGACTTTTGCGATGGGCTGAAAGCCCTATACTCCATAGCCCAGGGCAACGCCCTGGGTACATCAGACCACCAACCACCGCCCTGTAAGGGCAAAAGTACATAAACTTTCACGTGCTTTACTATATACTTTTGCCCTTATAGGGCGCGTAGACACAATCAAATACAAACCCAGGGCGTTGCCCTGGGCTATGTAGTCATTGGGCTTTCAGCCCGCACCTGTATATTACTAAGCCCGTACCTGTATATTACTAAGCCCGTACCTGTATATTACTAAACCCGTACCTGTATATTACTAAACTCGCACTTGTATATTACTAAAACTACACCCGTATATTACTAAAACTACACTAACTATGCGAAAACTATTTATCATGATATTAGCCCTCTGCGCCGCCACACTGCACGCGGAGGTGCGCTTGCAGAAGCAGG
The DNA here is from genome assembly GCA_963588475.1 of Oscillospiraceae bacterium. Taxonomy (GTDB): domain Bacteria; phylum Bacteroidota; class Bacteroidia; order Bacteroidales; family Bacteroidaceae; genus Prevotella. The sequence continues at coordinate 12,947 of CAVAHD010000018.1, forward strand.
GCACGGCCACGCAACTCGTCGTCAACGGCAAACCGATGCTGCTGCTTGGCGGCGAACTGAGCAACTCCGCCGCCACCAGCGTGGCGGACATCGACGAGGTGATGCCACGTATGCACCGCCTGGGCCTCAACACCGTCTTCGTCCCGGCATACTGGGAGTTCATCGAGCCGCGGGAGGGCAAGTTCGACTTCACCCTCGTCGACCGCGTCATCAGCAAGGCGCGCGAGAACGACCTCAAGGTGGTGTTCCTCTGGTTCGGCGCATGGAAGAACTCCATGAGCTGCTACGCCCCGGCGTGGTTCAAGACCGACACGAAACGCTTCCCGCGCAGCCTCACCGAGACCGGCAAGCCACTCGAAATAGCCTCCTGCTTCTCCCCCAACGTGCTGAAGGCCGACAAAACCGCCTTCTGCAAACTCATGCAGCACATCAAGGACACCGACAGCCGCCAGAACACCGTCATCATGATGCAAGTGGAGAACGAAATAGGCATGCTCGAGTCGGCACGCGACTTCTCCCCTCTTGCCAACGCCGAATACGCCAAGCAAGTGCCAGCCGAACTCATCAGCGCCCTCAGCAAGGACAAGAACACCGGGCTGAAGAATAAGAACGCTGAGCAGAAGGGCAAGAACTCCAGTCAGAAAGCCAAGAAGGGCACATGGGCAGAGGTCTTCGGCTCCGATGTCTACGGTCAGGAGAAGTTCCAGGCTTACTGGTACGCCAAATACGTGGAGCAGCTGGCACGCGCCGGCAAGGACATCTACGACATCCCGATGTACGTCAACGCCGCCATGAACAGCCGCGGACGCAAGCCCGGCGAATACCCCTCCGCTGGTCCTCTGGCACACCTATTTAATATATGGAAGCACGCAGCACCCAGCATCGATGTCTGCGCCCCCGACATCTACGACAACGGCTACAAGGGTTGGGTGTCGCAGTACAAGACGCTCGATAACCCCTTCCTCACCCCCGAGGTGCGCCTCGGCGACTACTGTGGCGTGCGCGCCCTCTACACCTTCGGCGAGCTGGATGCCATCAGCTACTCGCCCTTCGCCATAGACCAAGGTGCCGCGCAGACCACCGCCCACGTGACGCAGGGCTACTCCATCCTCAACGCCCTCACCCCATGGCTCACCGACCGACAGGGACAGGGCAAGACATGGGGCCTGCTCTTCGACCAGCAGGACAAGGAGCGCATCATCACCGACGGCAACATCGTCATGACCTGCCGACACTTCTTCACCCTCCCCTGGGACCCCCGCGCCACGGACGGCAGCGCATGGCCTGAAGGCGGCGGACTCGTGATGCGCCTCGCCAAGAACGAATACATCATAGCCGGCAGCGGCGTAGTAGTGACGTTCCAGACGGTCACGGAGAAGCAGCAGTCGGAAGAGAAGAAGCTCGGCGAGGACGGCTTCATCGACAACGGCAATGATACAAACAAAAACGCCGCAAAGACAACCGCAAAGAAGTTCACAGGCAAGCGCATCGGCCTGGCCTCCGTAGACCAGATAACCATCAACGCCGACGGCACACCACAGCCCCTCCGCCGCGACAACGGCGACCAGAGCCACCAGGGCCGCCACGCACGCATCTCATGCGGAGATTACAAAATCCTGCACGTCAAGCTATATGAATATTAAGGAAAATGTAAAACTGCACAAGTTATTTTTTGAACATTACTTGGGACCTTTCTTTATGGAAGCAACGGCACCATATATATAGGTAGGCAGAGCACATTGCCGTCCCTGCTTAGGTCTTTGGTATAAACCAGATATCTTTGGTTTACCCTCGAACTGAATTTCTCGGAGAACTGGTCGAGAGAGGTATGGGTCTTATAGCCAGAGGACTTCACTTCTATAGGACTTATTTTACTCCCGTCTGACTGTAGGAAGTCTATTTCATAATATCCCTTCCCGTCGGGCTTGGGAATGGTATGGTAATACAGGTCCTTGCCGGAAGCTCTAAGCATTTGGGCTACTACATTTTCGTAGATGTACCCGAGGTTGGTGTCCAACTTGTCGCTCAACAGTTTGTTGTAGATGACGTTGTCGGTAAATTTCTTTGACTTGTAAGCCATAGTTATGAATAGCCCCGTATCGGACGTGTACATCTTGTATCGCTGCAGGTCTTTCGTGAGGGCAAGGTCTACGTTTGGGTCGTTGGAGTGGTAGGCGATGTTTGCCACTCTGGACTCTTCCATCAGTTGGACGATGTCGCTTACCCTGTCTTGCTTTTCGCCCGGGATGACAGACGATATGGCATAGCGTGCGGCATTCTTGCTCAACTGCGACGGTATGGCATCAAACATCGCCGTTGCCTTGCCCGATGTGTCAATCTTTCTGAGGTCTTCTTCGTAAAGGGCGATGATGTCACGCTTCGCGGTGTCAACGGCGCTGAGGTCGTTGCTCTTGATGTATTTGTCTACGGCTTGTGGCATACCGCCGACCAACATGTACAACCGGAAGTCTCTCATCAGCTTACGGTGGGTTGCATCGCCGAGGGGTTGTCTCTTCTCAAGGATTGTCTTCAACAGAGGAAAAGTAACGGTATCGCCCATAGCCCATCTGAACTCTTCGAAGTCCATCGGGTGCATTGTGATTCGTGTTTCTTCGCTTGGTATGATGATGCTCTGTACATTCTTTCGGATGGAGATGAGCGAACCTGTCTCTATGTAATCGTACCGATGGTCTTTTACCAGATGCTTGATGGCCTGACGTGCCTTGGGGTTATTTTGTACTTCATCGAAGACGATGAGAGATTTGCGCTCCTGCAGACTGACGTTGTAGTTGAGCTGTAGGCGCAGAAAGATGTAGTTCAGGTCTGAAAGGTCATTGAACAGATTGTTGATTTCAGGTGATGTCTTGGAGAAGTCCACCAATATATAGGAGATGTATTCGTTTTTGGCGAATTCCTCCACTATGGTAGACTTACCGATTCGTCTCGCCCCCTCTATCAAAAGGGCGGTTTCACCCTGCCGTTCTTCCTTCCATTTGAGCATCTCCTCGTATATCTTTCTTCTAAAGATAATAGTTTGTTCCATATTTTGCTTGTATTTAACGGTTTACGCATGCAAAGGTAAGGGTTTTGCCGAAATCCGCAAAATGTTTTAACCCTATTTTGCCGAAATCCGCAAAATGTTTTAGTGCCAATATGCCGAAATCCGTAAAAAGTAGAAATGAAACTAAAGAGGTCTTTATATGACCTAAAGGTCACACGAAGACCTCTTTAGTTGGTAGCGCCAAAGACTGGGCGCAGAGAGAGCGAGATGCCCGATGGCTGGGCACTCGATGCCCAAGCCGCGAGAACACGATGCCCAAGCCGCGAGAACACGATGCCCAAGCCGCGGGCATCTCCACCTTTCCAAGTGTTCCCAAAGAACTTATTAAGAGTATTGGATTTCAGAGTTATGGTACTTCAAAAACATTGTAGAGTTAGACCCAGACGAATAACTTCGGCGCCGTTGGGGGAGGGGTGTTGCTTGGCGTTAAATATCCATAATTATAAATGCACTTATTATAACAGTATTTATAATTTTTGTAACTTTGCACGGAAACAGTAATAACTGATAGCGCATGGATATACCTTTTATATATGGCAGGCTCGCTGAAAAAGAGAGCTTTATAGACCGGGTCGATGACAGAAGAGAGCTGAAGAACTTTCTCGTGCACGGCATCAACGTCATTCTTGTGTCGCCACGCAGATGGGGCAAGTCGTCGCTGGTGAAGACCGCTATGGACGAACTGGTGGCGGAGGACCCACATACCAAGGTATGCTTTATGGACGCCTCCAAGATACACACTGAGGAGGAGTTCTACAATACGTTTGCCTCGGCGGTCATACAGGGAGTGTCTTCCACCGTGGAACAGAAGCTCAGCGATTTGGTCCGCTTCATCAACCGCTTCACGCCGAGTGTCACCATTGCGTCAGACCCTCTGAACAGCATAGAAGTGAACCTCAAGGTGAACCCCACGCAGGACAGTCCAGAGCATATCCTGCAGCTGCCCGAGAAGATAGCCGAGGCAAAGGGCGTAAAAGTCATTGTCTGCATCGACGAGTTCCAGCAGTTGGCATGCTTGCCGACTTGGAAAAAGATGGAGGCCCTGCTGCGCTCAGAATGGCAGTTGCAGCACCGCACCACCTACTGCCTGTATGGCAGCAAGATGCACATGATGAAGGACATCTTCAACAGGGCAACCAGCCCATTCTTCAAGTTCGGACAACTGATGAACCTAAAACGCATATCGAAGGACTATTGGGTGCCGTATATCATGCGCAACTTCGAGCGGACGGGCAAGAGCATCACCCAGGAGCAGGCCGAGGCCCTTTGCGAGCGCGTGCAGTACAACTCATGGTACGTGCAGCAGTACTGTTTCTTCCTGTGGTCGCATACGGAGAAGGTAGTGACGCAGCAAACGCTTGACGAACAGCTACAGCTGGTCCTGGACACCAACGAAGACCTGTTCCTAACCGAGATGGACTCCCTGACCCCCACCCAGATAGGTATGCTGAAGGCAGTAGCCTCCGGCGAAAAGCATCTGAACGCCAAAGAGACAGTGGAGAAATACGGGCTGGGACAACCACAGAGCATCACCAGAAACAAAAAGGTCTTGGTGGAGAAAGACCTCCTGGAAAAGCGCCTGTCATACCTGGGCTTCGTAGACCCCCTCTTTGAACTGTGGATAAAAAGGGAATATGGTCTGCCTAAAGGGTAACAAGTAATTGGCGGCAGTCTTGGCGATTCCAAATATATTTCGTAATTTAGCACGCAAAAGACGGTAACGAAAAATTTCGTTACGAAAAATTTCGACTATGGATAATCCCTTTAAATTCGGCTCGTTAGTGGATACGCCGTACTTCACCGACAGGGTACGGGAGCTGGACTATATAGTGCAGTTTCTGCGCAGCGAGAACCACCTCATACTCATCTCGCCGCGACGTTTCGGCAAGTCTAGCCTCGTGAAGAAAGCCGTGGCGCAGACGGGGCGGCCATACCTGCGGCTCAATATGCAAGGGATACATTATCCGCAGCGACCGCTACGACATCGAGGACCCCTTCTTTAAGAAGTGGATACACGTCAACGTACTCTGAAAACGGACAAGAATGCCGCACTGGGGCGCAGTTTTCTGCCCGCGGCTTGCCAGTTTGAAATATATTTCGTAATTTTGCACGCGTAATCAACAAACTCTCACAAATAAACGATGAAAGAACTTGCACTGAAGTATGGCTGCAACCCCAACCAGAAGCCATCACGCATCTACATGAACGAAGGTGAACTGCCTATCGAAGTACTCAACGGACGTCCAGGTTACATCAACTTCCTCGACGCGCTCAACTCCTGGCAGTTGGTAAAGGAGCTGAAGGCCGCCACGGGACTGCCTGCTGCTGCAAGTTTCAAACACGTCAGCCCGGCTGGAGCTGCCGTAGGTCTGCCGCTCAGCGACACGCTGAAGAAGATATACTTCGTGGACGACGTGAAGCTGCCGCTCACTCCGATAGCCTGTGCATACGCACGTGCCCGCGGCGCTGACCGCATGTCGAGCTACGGCGACTTCATCGCCCTCTCCGACGAGTGCGACGCAGCTACCGCCACACTCATCAAGCGCGAGGTGAGCGACGGCGTCATCGCACCAAGCTTCAGCGAAGAGGCACTCCAGATTCTGCGCGAGAAGCGCAAGGGCACATACAACGTCATAAAGATAAACCCCGAATACCAGCCCGCACCCGTGGAGATAAAGCAGTGCTTCGGCGTGACATTCGAGCAGGGACGCAACGAGGTGAAGCTCGACGACCCCGCACTCTTCGAGAACATCCCCACACAGAGCAAGAACTTCACCGACGAGGCTAAGCGCGACCTCATCATCGCACTCATCACACTGAAATACACCCAGTCTAACTCCGTATGCTACGTGAAGGACGGTCAGGCAATCGGCATCGGCGCCGGACAGCAGAGCCGCATACACTGCACACGCCTCGCTGGCAACAAGGCCGACATCTGGTGGCTAAGACAGTGTCCGAAGGTAATGGCACTCCCATTCAAGGAGGGCATACGCCGCGCTGACCGCGACAATACCATCGACGTCTATATCTCAGAGGACTATGAGGACGTGCTCGCAGAGGGCACATGGCAGAACTTCTTCACCGAGAAACCGGAGCCTCTCACACGTGAAGAGAAGAAAGCATGGATCGCGCAGAACACCAAGGTGGCACTAGGCTCAGACGCCTTCTTCCCCTTCGGCGACAACATAGAGCGCGCACACAAGAGCGGCGTAGAGTACATAGCACAGGCCGGAGGCTCCGTTCGCGACGACAATGTCATCGACACCTGCGACAAGTACGGCATCACAATGGCATTCACCGGCGTACGACTGTTCCACCACTAATTAATTCATAATTCATAATGCTGAATTCATAATTACCATCCGGCACATACTGCATGCTCATGCGGAGCCTAATTATGAATTATGAATTATGCATTCTGCATTATGAATTATGCATTATGCATTCAGCATTATGAATTTAAAAATGCCCCATGGACGATTTCGAACTCATCCTACAGAACGGCATCAACTTCGGGCGCGGCGGACAGCGACCGAAGGATGACGGCAAAGTAAAGACAAAGGCGAAGAAAAAGAAATACATCACCGGTGCACACGGCAGCGGCTCGGCAAAACAAAAAGCCAAGTACCGCGAACAGCGCGCCAATCGCCATAAGTAAGTAAACAACAATACACATACGCGGCGCCCGCGTGCCATCGGCACGTGGGCCGCCATAGTACAGTAACATCTGTAACGCACACACCCCTACACCTTTGCGGTTAGTAAAGAAACTCGACATATTCATACTCAGGCAGTTTCTGCTGCTCTTCACCGGAACGTTCTGTATCAGTCTCTTCGTGCTGATGATGCAGTTCCTTTGGCGCTATGTCGACGACCTCATAGGCAAGGGACTCACCATGGACGTGCTGGCGCAGTTCTTCTGGTACATGGGCCTCATGCTCGTGCCGCAGGCGCTGCCGCTGGCTGTGCTCCTCTCGTCGCTCATCACCATGGGCAACCTCGGCGAGAGCTCGGAGCTGACGGCGATAAAGGCCGCCGGAGTGTCGCTGCTCAAGTCGACGAGGGCAATGATAGTATTCGCCTGCCTCGTGGCAGGATGCTCCTTCGTCTTCCAGAACAACATCGGCCCCAACGCCAACGTGAAACTCGGACAGCTGCTCCTCTCCATGAGGCAGAAAAGCCCCGAACTGGAAATCCCGGAAGGTATCTTCTATAACGGCATTCCAAACTGTAACCTCTACGTCCAGAGCAAGGACATGGAGACCGGAAAGCTCTACGGCGTCATGATATATCGCATGACGACGAGCTACGAGGACGCTGCAATCATCCTCGCCGACTCCGGCATGATGCAGTCCACAGCAGACAAGCAGCACCTCAAGCTCACCCTATATAGCGGAGAATGGTTCGAGAATCTACGCTCCCAGGAGCTGGGCGGACAGGCCAACGTCCCATACAGACGAGAGACATTCATACAGAAAGTCATCGTCCTGGACTTCGATAGCGGCTTCAATATGTCCGAAGCGTCAGGACTGGCCTCGCAGGCAAAAGCCTTGGGACTCAATGGACTACGCACGCACCTCGACTCCATCCGACTCGTGATGGACAGCGTAGGCACAGGCGTCAAGAACGACATGGAACGACTGTACGTCTATAAACCGAAGATATCCAAGTCCGACTCGCTGCGCTCCCTGAAGCGCGCCGCCGACGGCACGGTAAACGCAGACAGCATCTTCCAAAAGCTGCCCGTGGAGAAACAGCGCTCAGTCATGCAGGAGGCCAACTCACGGGTGCACTCCATGACGATGGACCTGGAGTTCCGCGGATACATGTCCGCCGACATGCACGAGAACGAACGACAGTACATCATCGAGATGGTAAATAAGTTCACCCTCTCGCTCACTTGCGTTATCTTCGTCTTCATCGGACTGTCCCTAGGAGCCATCATACGAAAGGGCGGACTCGGCGTGCCCGTCATCATCTCCGTGCTCGTCTTCATCGTCTTCTACGTCCTCGACAACACCGGATACCGAATGGCACGACAGGCATCGTGGACCATCACCTTCGGCAAGGGACTAGCCCCCGGTGTGCTCATACCGCTAGCCGTGTTCATCACGTACAAGGCAAACAAAGACTCCGTCGTCTTCAACATGGAAGCCTACCGCAGCTTCTTTATACGCCTCTTCGGCATAAGGCTGAAACGAAACATAGCATGGAAGGAGGTCATCATCAACGACCCAGACTACCCGATGGACGCCCAGCGACTGCAGACGCTCACTGCGAAGATACAGACATACTCGCAGCAGCACAGCCTGCGCACGCCGCCTAACCCCATAAAGGTATTCTTTCAGTACCAAGACGACCACGACGTGGAGCACTTCGCCGACGAGCTAGAGCAGGTCATCGAAGACCTCGGCAACACCCGCGACCGCTTCATCCTCTCATACCTCAGCCAGTACCCCGTGCTGCAGGAGAAGGCGCACACCAGACCCTTCAATCGAAAGTGGATGAACGTAACGGCAGGCATCATCTTCCCCGTGGGCACATTATTATATATAAGAATGTGCCGCTTCCGCTTCAGACTCTTCAAAGACCTAAAGCAAATCATAAAGGTCAACACCCTAGTCGTAAACCGTATAAACGACATGCAGCAAGCAGAGAAGTAGAAATGCCGCAGCAATTTAAATATCAAGCAAAGCAGACCATAGATTAACTTTAACAAATACAGAAAACAATGGGACGTTTATCCAACAGACTCAACAGACTGGCACCTTCAGCCACTCTCGCCATGTCGCAGAAGAGCGGCGAGATGAAGGCAGCAGGCATCGACGTGATTAACCTCAGTGTGGGCGAACCAGACTTCAACACGCCTGACCACATCAAGGAAGCCGCAAAGAAAGCTGTCGACGACAACTGGTCGCGCTACTCGCCAGTGCCGGGCTACGCCGACTTGCGCGAAGCTGTAGTGGCAAAACTCAAGAACGAGAACGGACTCGACTACAAGGTGAGCGAGATCCTCGTCAGCAACGGCGCAAAGCAGGCTGTCTGCAACGTCGTTATGGCACTCGTTGACGAAGGCGAGGAAGTAATCATCCCCGCACCATACTGGGTAAGCTACCCACAGATGGCACTCCTCGCTGGCGGCGTGCCTGTACACATCCCCGCAGGATTCGAACAGAACTTCAAAATCACACCAGAGCAGCTCGAGGCTGCCATCACACCAAAGACACGTCTCCTCATCCTCTGCTCACCCAGCAACCCTACAGGCTCCGTATACTCCAAGGCAGAGCTCGAGGCACTGGCCAACGTGCTCCGCAAGCACCCTGAAGTTTACGTTCTCGCCGACGAAATCTACGAGCACATCAACTACGTGGGCAAGCACGAGAGCATCGCACAGTTCCCAGGCATGAAGGAGCAGACCATCATCATCAACGGCGTGTCAAAGGCTTACGCCATGACAGGATGGCGCATCGGATACATGGCAGCTCCTGAGTGGATCATCAAGGGATGCAACAAGCTTCAGGGACAGTACACCTCAGGACCATGCTCGGTAAGCCAGAAGGCTGCTACCGTAGCATACACCGCCTCCCAGGAGTGCGTAGAGGAAATGCGCAAGGCCTTCGAACGCCGCCGCGACCTCATCGTAAGCCTCGTCAAAGAGATTCCGGGACTCGAGGTGAACGTACCGGACGGAGCTTTCTACGTCTTCCCTAAGTGCAAGAGCTTCCTCGGAAAGACTGACGGCACACACACCATCAACAACACAAACGACTTCGCAATGTACCTGCTCGAAGTGGCACACGTAGCTACCGTAGGCGGCGACGCTTTCGGCGACCCAGAGTGCTTCCGCATGAGCTATGCTACCAGCGACGACAACATCCGCGAAGCCATGAAGCGCATCGCCGATGCATTGGCTAAACTGAAGTAAAAATATTTCAATACAACGAAAAAAGGCGGAGAGGCAAGCGTACTTTCTGCCTTTTTTCATGTTTTTATTGTTAAAAGTCTTTAAACAGTGTCATAGTTTCAGCGAAAGTATTAACTTTGTGTCTGAAATTATGCGAGCCTCTAGCTTGCATGCCGTCACTGCGGCAGTGCAGCTAACCCAAACCCACCTTAAACTAATGGTTGACCTTAACACAGTCAATACGCAGACCTTCGCTAAAATTTAAATTCACAAAATAACAACAAATCTAACTAAAAACAATTATGGCAGCTACACAAAAACCAGCCGCAGCCAAGAAGTCTACAGGCTTCCAGGGCGTAAGACACGCAATCATCATCATCGTACTTGCATTCATCGTAGGTATCTGTTTCTACCTCTTCTTCCTCGGTAACCCAGCCAACTTCGCTGGTGGCGACCCAGAAGGACATCCTCTCAACATGCTCGGTACAGTCTACAAAGGCGGTTGGGTCGTTCCTATCATCCTCGGTCTCCTCTGCACCGTTATCGCAATGTCTGTAGAGCGCGTTATCGCTATCTCTGCTTGCGCTGGTAAGGGCAACGTTACTAAGTTCACTGAGAACATCAAGAAGGCACTCAAGGAAGGCGACATCGCAAAGGCCGAGGCTCTCTGCAACAAGCAGGGCGGTTCTGTAGCCAACGTCGTTCTGGCTGACCTCAAGTCATACAAGGAAATGGAGTCTGCTTCTATCAAGCTCAAGGAGAAGGTTGCTACCATCCAGAACGCACACGAAGAGGCTACCGCTCTCGAGATGCCTACAATGACAATGAACCTCCCTATCATCGCTACTATCGTTACACTCGGTACTCTTACCGCCCTCTTCGGTACTGTGCTCGGTATGATACGTTCATTCGCAGCCCTCGCTGCTGGTGGTGGTGCTGACTCTATGGCTCTTTCTACCGGTATCTCTGAGGCCCTCGTTAACACAGCTTCTGGTATCGCAACATCTTGGGTTTCCGTTGTATCTTACAACTACTTCACCAACAAGGTCGACAAGCTCACCTTTGCAATGGACGAGATCGGTTACACAATCGCTCATACCTACGAAGACAAGCACCCAGAAGCTTAATTTTTACTAACCCTTTAAATTTTATTCACTTATGGGTAAGTTAAAAATTAAGAAAAGCGACGTCTGGATTGACATGACTCCTATGTCAGACGTGATGGTGCTTTTGCTGACCTTCTTCATGCTGACGTCTACGTTCGTGAAGAATGAGCCCGTGAAAGTAAACCAGCCTATGTCTGTCTCGGAGATCAAGATTCCAGAACAGAACGTCTTGAACATCATTGTCGACAAGGAAGGCAAGGTGTTCATGAGCATGGACAATCAGAATGACGTCATGACTGTCATCCAGGATATGAATGACAAGTTCAACCTCAATCTGACAAACCAACAGTTGAAGAAGTTCCAGACCGACCCAATGTGGGGCATAAGCCTCTCTAAGCTCGGAACATACCTCAACCTCCCTACCGACAAGATGACAGAGGCCATCACCAGCAAGGAAGCCGGTGTGCCTACTGACTCCATCGACAAGGGAAAGAGCGAGTTCCAGGAGTGGGTGACTTCTGTAGTTGACAACACCGAAGACGTCAAGATAGCTATCAAGGCAGACTCTGATACTCCTTACGCCAAGATCAAGAGGGTGATGTCTGAACTCCAGGATATGGACCAGAACCGTTACTACCTTATCACATCTTTAAAGACAGGGGAGGAATAATACATGGCAAAGAAAGAAGGAAAGCAAAAGAAAATAAACGTACGCGTGGACTTCACGCCTATGGTTGATATGATGATGCTTCTTATCACGTTCTTCATGCTCTGTACCTCTCTGGCTAAACCTCAGTCTATGGAGCTGAGTATGCCGTCAAACGACAAGAATCTTGAAGATAACGATAAGTCTGTTACAAAGGCTTCTTACACCATCACCATCTACGTGGCAGGAAACAACAAGATCTACTACGTAGCAGGTCTGCCAAAGTACGACGACCCTTCATGCCTGAAGGAGACTACTTGGGGTAAGAACGGCATCCGTAAGGTGCTACAGACCCACGTGACAGAAGACAACACACAGCCTGTACTGCAGGTGATGAAGGCTAAGGCCGAACTTGACCTCAAGAAGGAGGATCTACCTGATACCGTCTACAACAAGCAGCTCTCTGAAATAAAGAGCGGTGTCATCAACGGACAGAAGATCCAGACCATGACGGTCATCATCAAGGCAATGGACACTTCTACCTACAAGAACGTGGTTGATGTGCTGGACGAAATGCAGATATGCAGCATTGGTAAGTACGTCCTCGACAAAATCAACGACCAGGACAAGAAGCTCCTCGAAGAGAAGCACGTGAAGTAACACACCCCCATACGGGTTGTTGCTCGCACATACATCCTAGATGTTGATAATGTCCCAAAAGAGGACAGTTAGTAACAATTAAAAAGATACACAAATGTCAAAAATAGATCTTATCTCTGGTGAGTGGACCGACATCGTCTTCGCGAACCGCAACCAGGCATACGGCGCATACGCCCTGCGTAAGAGCACGGGACGCCGTAACGCGATAGCGATCTTGGCTGTGATCTTGCTTGCCATCGCATGTCAGATTGGTCTCACCATCAAGAATATTGCTGATGAGGAAGCAGCCAAAAAAGCAGCTATGACCCAGGTGACCGAGCTCTCTGCCCTCGAGCAGAAGAAGGAAGCCAAGGTTGAGCGTAAAGAAATCGTAAAGAAGGTAGACGTGGAAAGAGTAGTGGAGAAGGTAAAGAGCTCCGTGAAGTTCACCGCGCCTGTCATCAAGAAGGATAATGAAGTGAAGCCTGAGGACGAGCTGAAGACTCAGGACGAGATTATGAACACCAAGGCAGCTGTCGGCTCTTTCGACGTAAAGGGTAACGACGAGTCTGGTGAGGTGCTCAAGGCGAAGGAAGTCATCGTGACCGAGCCTGTTAAGCCAAAGGAAGAAGAAACAAAGGTGTTCGACGTTGTTGAGCAGATGCCTTCTTACCCTGGCGGCCAGGGCGCTCTCATGCAGTACCTCGCTTCTCACATCAAGTATCCTGTAGTAGCAGAAGAGAACGGCATCCAGGGCCGCGTAATCTGTACCTTCGTCGTAGAGCGTGATGGCTCTATCACAGACGTCAAGATTGCACGTTCCGTTGACCCATCTCTCGACAAGGAGGCCATCCGCGTCGTGAAGTCAATGCCTAACTGGATCCCAGGTAAGCAGAACGGTTCTGCCGTTCGTGTGAAGTACACACTGCCTGTTACATTCCGTCTGCAGTAATACAATTTTCTTAGCGCAAGCTGACTATATGATTAAACCGATATCTTACATCATAGTAGGATTAACACTATTGACCGTCGTTTGCTCTTGCCAGAACAAGGGCAAAGACGGTCGCACAGACACTTATTCGTCAGGGGCGATTTCGTTCGCCTCTGACGAAAGTTTTAGTCCCATCATAGACGAGGAGCGTGACGTCTTCATGCACATCTATCCGGAGGCTAAACTCACACCCATATACACCGACGAGTCTAACGCCATCAACATGCTGCTGCAAGGCAAGGTGTGGCTCGCAGTGACTTCTCGCGACTTCCGCCCTGAAGAGGTTCAGAGCATGAAGGACCGCAAGCAGTTCCCCATCTCCGTCAAGATAGCATACGACGGACTGGCCCTGATTCAGAATACTCAGAACACTGACTCTTGTATCAGTGTGAAAGATATACGCCGCATCTTCACGGGTGAGGTGACACGCTGGGAACAGATTTACCCCGGTTCAAAGAACGGAGACATCACGGTGGTCTTCGACAACAAACACTCTTCCACCGTACACTACGTGGAGGATAGTATCCTTGGTGGAAAGCCCATCACATCCCCCAACGTCTCGGCCGTGAAGAAGACGGCAGACGTAGTGGAGTACGTAGAGAAGCACCGCGGTGCCATTGGCATCATAGGAAGCAACTGGCTCAACGACCAGCGTGACTCCACAAACCTCACCTTCCGCAAGGAGGTGCGACCCATGGCGGTGACGCGCCTCGACGTGGCCAACGTGGCAAACTCATGGAAACCGTACCAGTACTACTTCTACAACGGCAACTACCCGCTCGTACGCACACTATACGTACTGCTCAACGACGTGCACATGGGACTCCCCACTGGCTTCAAGAACTTCATCATCTCCCAGGACAAGGGACAGATGATAATGCTCAAGGCAGGCTTGCTCCCCGCATACGGCAACCTCACAATCCGCAATGTCCACGTGACGGATTAATGCATAATTCAGAATGCATAATTCTTAATTCATAATTCGTGCCTAAGGGGTGTTTCAACACCCTCTCTTAGAGTAAGAACACTTTGACTACTATATAACATACTAAAAAAGCTAACGAACAACTACTGAACAATATGAAGATCAAACACTATTTCGTAGGAGCTCTTCTCATGCTCATGACAGCTCCTTCCTTTGCCCAGAACAAGCAGGCGGACCCTCTACAGGAGCAGGTTAGTGCTATCATCAAGAGCGGCGCCGCTGACGCTGAAAAGCAGGTGCAGGCCGTTGCCAAGGAGCACAAGAAGGAACCTCTTGCACTGGCTAGCATCGCCAAGGCGTACCTCGTGGAGAAGGACTACAACAACGCCAAGCTGTATGCAGAGAAGGCTCTCGAAATCGTAAACAAGAAGGCTACCGCACAGGAGAAGTCTGCCGTATATCTCCTTCTGGGTAACATCGCCGTTAGCATGGACGATGGCGGTAGTGCCGCTTCATGGTTCCAGCAGGCTATCTATGCCGACAAGACTAACCCGGACGGATACCGCCGCTACGCACAGATCATGAGCAAGACGGACCCGGCTGGTGCCGTACAGACACTGGAGGACCTCCGCGCTGCACGCCCAGACTATCCTGTTGACCTCATTGCAGCTGACATCGCTTCTCAGGCTGGTAAGATGAAGGTGGCTATACAGTACTACAGCAAGGTGAAGCTCTCGGACATGGATACATACCAGCTCTCGGACTACGCTACGAACCTCTTCCTCTCTTCCGACTACCAGAAGTCGCTCGAGGTGGCTACGTTCGGACAGAACAAGGAGCCACGCAATGCTTCCATGAACCGTCTCGTCATGTTCAACCAGACTTCTCTGAAGAACTATGACGCTGCTCTCGTGGCTGCCGACAAGCTCTTCAACGCTTCCGACTCGGCAAAGATTTCTTCTTTCGACCGTAGCTACTACGCTTCTGCACTGCAGGGCGCAAAGAAGTATCAGGAGGCTATCGACGTATTCACCAAGCTGCAGGGCATGGAGGGCGTAGGCGCTGATGTCATCTCAGACGCCAACAAGAGCATCTCTGACTGCTACAAGGAACTGGGCGACTACGGTAAGGCCGGCGACTACTATGACAAGTACCTTAAGGCGCAGAAGTCCATCACCGCTTACGCTATGAGCAACCTGGCTTCCATCTACCTCGCAGAGGCTAACGATGCCAAGACTACAGCAGCCAAGAAGGCAGAGTCTGTGGCTAAGGCAGATGCCGTATACGCTGAGATGCAGCAGAAGTTCCCAAGCGTGGCTGACTACGCTGTGCTGCAGCGTGCTCACCTTCCGTTCATCCTCGACCCGGAGGACAAGGCTGGCAAGGCACAGCCGTTCTACTCTGAGCTGGTTGAGGTGGTAAACGCAAAAGCCGAGAAGGGTGATGCCGAGAAGAAGAAGCTGAAGGAAGCATACAACTATCTCCAGATCTACTACTTCAAGATTGCCAATGACACTCCAAAGGCAAAGGAGTACGCAGCAAAGCTGCTTGAGATTGACCCAGAGAACGCAACAGCAAAGACCATCGCAGGTCTCTAATCTCTGACAACCATACTCCAGCCCTCCATCCCCGAGGGGTTAGGAAACAAAAAAAGCCCGGAGCACTGTAGTGCTCCGGGCTTTTTGCATCGTATATATAGTAATCTGTAAAAAATAACTTGAACAGATTTGTTCTTGCACGCCCTGAAAGGGCAACAACTACATAGCCCAGGGCAACGCCCTGGGTATACCGGGCCATCAATCGCCGCCCTGTAAGGGCAAAAGTCCATAGTATAGCGCATGAGTTTTATGTACTTTTGCCCTTGCAGGGCGCGTAGATACAATCAACGCTAACCCAGGGCGTTGCCCTGGGCTATGTAGTATAGGGCTTTCAGCCCACTCTGTGTCTATACCAATCCCATTTCCTTGGCTTTTGCCTGCAATAGCGCCATGAGGGGCTCGCGTTCGTTCTCCACGCGGTTGTCCAGTACGGCGTCCTTTAGGTACTGCTTCAGCTCGCCCACTTCGCGCGAGGGGCGCAGGTGGAAGAGCTCCATTATCTCGTTGCCGTCGATGACGGGCTGCAGGAGGCGCTTGAAGTCGCGCTGCTTGAGGTCCTCTATCTTCTCGCGCACCAGCTGGTAGTTGGCGCGGAAGTGCTGCTTGCGCAGCTCGTTCTTGCTGGTGATGTCCGCCTCGCAGAGCGTCATGAGGTCGTCGATGTCGTCGCCTGCCTCGTTGACCATTCTGCGGATGGCGCTGTCGGTCACCTCATTGTCCGCTATGTTGATGGGGCGCATATGGAGGTCTACCAGCTTCTGCACGTACTTCATCTTCATGTCCAGCGGCAGCTTGAGCCTCTTGAAGATGCCCGGCACCATCTTGGCACCGATGGCGTTGTGCCCGTGGAAGGTCCAGCCGTTCAGGTTGTCCCAACGTTTGCTACGTGGTTTGCCGATGTCGTGTAGCAGGGCCGCCCAGCGTAGCCAGAGGTTGCCCTTGGTGTCCATCTTGGCCACGTTGTCCAGCACCTCGAGGGTGTGGTAGAAGTTGTTCTTGTGCTTGCGCCCGTTGCGCTCCTCCACCATGTCCATGGCGGCCAGGTCCGGCAGTATTATCTGCAGCAGACCGGAGCGCTGCAGGTCCACGAAACCCACGGAGGGGTAGCGGGTGAGCAGTATCTTGTCCAGCTCTTCGGCTATGCGCTCCTTACTTATTATATTAAGGCGGTCGGCGTTGCGCTCGAGGGCCTCGAACGTCTCGTCCTCTATCATGAAGCGGAAGCGCGTGGCGAAGCGTATGCAGCGCAGCATGCGAAGGGGGTCGTCGGAGAAGGTGATGTCCGGGTCGAGCGGCGTGCGTATGATGCCGTCCCAGAGGTCGCCCAGACCGTCGAAGGGGTCTACGAGCTCGCCGAAGCGGTCTGCATTGAGGCAGATGGCCATGGCGTTGATGGTGAAGTCGCGGCGGTTCTGGTCGTCCTCTAGCGTGCCGTCCTCCACGATGGGGTTGCGCGACTCACGGTGGTAGCTCTCCTTGCGTGCGCCGACGAACTCCAGTTCGATTTCCTTGTAGTCGAACCTTTTCATTGGTGGTATCTTCACCTGTGCCGTGCCGAAGTTCTTGAATACGGAGAGGTGCACGCGTTTGCCCAGTTTCTTGGCCACTGCGCGCGCTATCTCGATGCCGCTGCCCACGACGACGCAGTCGATGTCGTCCGAGGGGCGTTCGAGGAATATGTCGCGGACGAAGCCGCCCACGACGTAGCACTCCAGCTGCAGCTCGTCTGCAGCTTCCGATATGATATGGAAAATGTCTTTGTCAAGTATTTGCGCCAGCTCTGCGTCGGTATACTCTTTCATCGTTGTTTCGTTATTTCGTTATTTGGTCGTTTCGTTTCCTGAATGGTTCTTGCTGGAATGGTCGCTTCCAGAATGGGCATTTTCTGAATGGGAGTTTCCTGAATGGCTGCTTCCAGAATGCTCGCTTTTGGGGTGGTGCTGCCACTGCGGTGTCGGGTCGTTGTTACGCTGCGGCAGGTCGATGTCTATCTCAGGAGCCTCGTATGCTGGTGCGCGGTACGGTATCTGTGTGTCTTGATATATGCTGACCTCCACGACGGCCACTCCGTCGGCGATGATGCCCAGCCGTCTTGCCGCCTCGTAGGAGAGGTCGATGACACGTCCGCGCGAGTGCGGGCCGCGATCTATCACCTTTACCACCACTTCCTTGCCGTTTGCAGGGTTCTTGACGAGCAACAGCGTGCCGAAGGGGTGCGTGCGGTGGGCGCAGACTAGCGAGTCGTTGTTGAGACGGACACCGCTGCTGGTGCGTGCACCATTGGCGCGTCGGGAGTAGAACGATGCCTTGCCCCTCTGTTGCTTTGCCTTTTGAGGCGACTTCTTCTGTTGTGTCTTGTCAGGCTGTTGTGGCTTTTGCTGTTGTGCGCGGATGCCCGTCACGGTGGAGCAGAGCATCAGAACGTACAGCCACAGCCGGCGTATGACGTTGCCTGTTGTGTATTGCATATATAGGTTAGGTGGGTGGTTGTTGAATGCAAAGTTACTCAAAAAAGACGTGGCAGACAACGAATGGCTCAAGTTTTTAGCCTATTCCCTCAATAAAATCGCATAAATTTGGAAGAGTTTTAAAAATGTAGTAATTTTGTACTCGTTATTTGGAGCATTGACTCCAGACGGTTTCAACAGACACACGAATAGATAACATTACATTTTTCGAAAAATAACATGGCAGAAGCAAAAAAGATTAAGACAGCGTTGGTAAGTGTATTCCACAAGGACGGCCTTGACGAATTGTTGGCAAAGCTGAACGCAGAGGGCGTGAAGTTCCTCTCGACTGGTGGTACACAGAAGTTTATCGAGTCTCTGGGTTACGAGTGTGAGGCAGTGGAGAACGTTACGACATACCCGTCCATTCTGGGTGGTCGCGTGAAGACTCTTCACCCCAAAATCTTCGGTGGCATCTTGGGTCGTCGAGACCTTGAGAGCGACCAGGAACAGATGGCTAAGTACGAGATTCCCGAGATAGACCTCGTCATCGTTGACCTTTATCCGTTTGAGCAGACCGTGGCCAGTGGCGCTTCTGAGGCTGACATCATCGAGAAGATTGACATAGGCG
The DNA here is from genome assembly GCA_963588475.1 of Oscillospiraceae bacterium. Classification (GTDB taxonomy): domain Bacteria; phylum Bacteroidota; class Bacteroidia; order Bacteroidales; family Bacteroidaceae; genus Prevotella. Next base: position 31,895 of record CAVAHD010000018.1, read on the forward strand.
GCATCTCGCTGATTCGCGCAGGTGCGAAGAACTTCAAGGACGTTGTTATCGTACCTTCAAAGGCTGAGTACAGCGTGCTGCTCGACATCCTGAACAAGAAGGGTGCCCAGACCGACATCGAGGACCGCCGCATGTTCGCTACACGTGCCTTCGGCGTAAGCTCGCACTACGACACAGCCATCAACGCTTGGTTCGAGCAGACAAAGTAAAGGCGCGTACTGTACTCCCGCAGGATGCATTGACTGCGACAGAGAAAAACGAGTAGAGTTATAACGAGATAAAATTTAGGTTTAGACAAGAAATGGGATTCTTTTCCTTTGTACAAGAGATTGCAATGGACCTCGGTACGGCCAACACTATCATCATCTCTGATGACAAGATAGTCGTTGACGAGCCTTCCGTTGTAGCAATAGATAGAGACAGCAACCAGATGATTGCTGTCGGCGAGCGTGCCAAGAGCATGTACGAGAAGACTAACGACCGCATCAAGACGGTGCGCCCCCTGCGCGATGGCGTGATTGCCGACTTCTCCGCTTGCGAGATGATGATGCGCGGTTTGATAAAGATGGTGCCACGTGGCCGTCATATCTTCTCGCCTTCACTGCGCATGGTGATTGGCGTTCCTTCAGGCTCTACGGAAGTGGAGCTGCGTGCCGTACGTGACTCTGCAGAGCACGCTGACGGTCGCGACGTGTACCTCATCTTCGAGCCTATGGCGGCTGCCGTGGGTATTGGTATCGACGTGGAGGCCCCGGAGGGCAACATGATTGTCGACATCGGCGGTGGTTCCACCGAGATTGCCGTCATCTCTCTCGGCGGCATCGTGTGCAACAACTCCATCCGCGTTGCCGGCGACGAGCTGACAGCCGACATCCAGGACTACATGGCGCGCCAGCACAACATCAAGGTGTCTGAGCGTATGGCGGAGCGTATCAAGATTCACGTGGGCTCGGCTCTCACTGAGCTGGGCGACGAGGCACCGGAGGACTACGTGGTTCACGGTCCTAATCGCATCACCGCACTGCCTATGGAGGTGCCTGTATGCTACCAGGAGATTGCGCACTGCATCGACAAGACTGTAGCCAAGATTGAGAACTCCGTACTCTCCGCTCTGGAGAGCACACCGCCGGAGCTGTACGCCGACATCGTCAAGAACGGCATCTACCTCAGCGGCGGCGGCGCATTGCTGCGCGGTCTCGACCGTCGTCTGCAGGCTAAGATAGGCATCCCGTTCCACGTGGCAGACGAGCCTCTCCGCAGCGTTGCGAAGGGTGCGGGCATTGCCCTGAAGAACATCGACAAGTTCTCTTTCTTGATGAGATAGGTCATAACTCCTTGATGAGACAGTTATAACTTCTTGATGAGAGATAGTCATAACTTCTTGATGAGATAAAAGTCATAACATTACGAGACGTTGAGAAACCTCATTGACTTTATAACCAACCACTACCATTGGTTCATCTTCTTCCTGTTGGAAGCGGTGAGCCTAACGTTACTGTGTCGCTACAATGGTTACCAGGGGGCCGTATGGGTCTCCTCGGCTAACCGTGTGGCGGGCGCAGTGTACGAGGGTGAGTCGTACGTGGGGCATTTCTTCAACCTCACGCGGCTCAATGAGGAGCTCACCTCACGCAATGTCTATCTGGAGCACCAGGTGAAGACACTCACCGAGCAGCTGGAGACGGCAACGGGCGACACGGCCTTCGCACACCAGCCCCTCACCGCCCTCCTTGCCGGCTACAGCGTAATACCGGCAAAGGTGGTGGCCGCCAGTATCAACGACAAGGACAACCTTATCACCATCAATAAGGGTAAGGCGGACGGCATACACAAGGATATGGGCGTTGTGAGCGGCACGGGCGTCGTGGGCATCGTATTCATGGCGGGAGAGCACTATTCCATCGTCATACCGGTGCTGTCCTCCAAGTTGAGCATCAGTTGCATGATAGAGCGCCGCGGATACTACGGCTATCTCAACTGGGACGGCAAGGCTCCCAATCTGGCTTACGTCAACGACATTCCGCGCCATGCGCACTTCAAGCTCTACGACCGCGTAGTGACGTCGGGCTATTCGTCTGTATTCCCTCCCGGAATCCCCGTTGGCAAGATACTCCATGTCTACAACTCTACGGACGGACTGAGCTACCGCGTGCAGGTGCAGTTGTATACTGACTTCTCGCGCCTCCGCGATGTCTGCGTCATCGACGATGCCCCTATGCAGGAACGTCTGAACCTGATGCGTCAGGCGAAAGACTCCCTCAGTCTGGACAAAGAAAACTAAGTCTGTGTTTTATATCGCGCAATGCAGTATTTCTTCCTTGCAATAGTTCTGGTGCTCTCACAGGCACTGGTGTTTAGCCGCATACACGTTTTTGGTGTGGCTACGCCCTTCGTGTACGTTTATTTCGCCATGTTCTTTCAGCGTAATGCGTCGCGTTGGCTGCAGTTGGTGCTGTGCTTTGTTGTGGGCCTGATAGTTGACATGTTCTGCAATACCCCCGGGCTCTCTGCGGCAACGCTCACGTTGGTAGGCTTCGTACAGCCATATCTCTTGGAGGCGTTCCTCAGCAACGAAGACTCAGACACGTATGTGCCCAGCATGAAGAACATGGGCTTTACGCGCTATTTCTTTTATGCCCTCATCCTCACCTTGCTGTTTTGCGTCGTAATGTTCTCGCTGGAGACGTTCAGCTTCTCCCATTTTGGAGAGTGGATACTTTGCGTGAGCAGCAGTTTTGGGTTGACACTTCTTCTTGTTCTTATTATTGACGCTATACGCAGATGAGCAAGTGGGAATACAAGTACGAATATTCAGAGCGCGGACTCATCATTGCAGGCATAGCGGCCATCATCGTCGTTGTGTACATCATCCGTCTCTTTGTGCTCCAGGTGGTCAGCGACGACTACCGCAGGAGTGCTGACTCCAATGCTTTCCTGAAGCAGGTGGACTACCCGGCGCGCGGTGCCATGTACGACCGCAAGGGCAAGCTGCTTGTCTACGATGAGCCGTCCTATGACATAATGGTTGTTGTCAACGAGGCGAAGGACAAGATAGACACCCTTGAGCTGTGCCAGACTCTTGGCATCACGAAGGAGGAGTTCGACCTGCGCATGGAAAACATCCGCGACCGCAAGAAGAATCCCGGCTACTCGCGTTTCACCCGTCAGCTGTTCATGACACAGTTGAACGAGCGCGACTTCTCCATCTTTCGCGAGAAGATGTACCGCTTCCCCGGTTTCTACTACCAGACCCGTTCGCAGCGCCAGTACCATTATCCCAATGCGGCCCACGTGTTGGGCGACGTTGCCGAGGTGTCTCCCGACGACATAGAGGCAGACGAGTACTACCAGCGCGGCGACTTCATAGGCAAGCTCGGCTTGGAGCGTTACTATGAGAAACAGCTGCGCGGCGAGAAGGGTATGACGATATACCTGCGCGATGCACACGGCCGCATCCAGGGCCGATACAAGGATGGTGCCTACGACCGACAACCCGTGGCAGGCAAGAACCTGACGCTTGGCATCGATATAGAGCTGCAGGCACTTGCCGAGCGACTGCTCGAGGGCAAGATAGGCAGTATCGTTGCCATAGAGCCGTCCACGGGCGAGGTGCTCTGCATGGCATCGTCACCAACGTACAACCCACGCCTCATGACGGGAAAGAACCGCGGAAAATACCAGCTCGCCCTGCAGCGCAACGTATGGAAGCCACTGCTCAACCGTTCCATCATGGGACAGTATCCGCCGGGCTCAACGTTTAAGACTACGCAGGCGCTGACGTACCTCACCGAGGGCATCATAACGCCCTCCACGGCCTTCCCGTGCCACCACGGTTTCTCTTTCCGCGGTCTGCACGTGGGATGCCACGGCCACAGTTCGCCGCTGTCCATCGTAGAGGCGTTGTCAACGTCGTGCAACGGCTTCTTCTGTTATGGACTCTACTACATGGTGGGCAACTCCAAATACGGCGGCTCTATGGCCGCTATGAACAAGTGGCGCGACTATATGGTATCCATGGGCTTCGGCTACCGTCTGGGCATCGACCTGCCGGGCGAGAAGCGAGGACTCATCCCCAACGGCGACTACTATGACCACGCCTATAAGGGCTCGTGGAACGGCTTGACTGTCATATCCATCTCCATCGGTCAGGGTGAGGTGAACGCCACGCCGCTGCAGATAGCCAACCTTGGTGCTACCATAGCCAACCGCGGCTACTACATAGCACCGCACGTGGTGCGTCAGGTGCAGGGCGAACCGCTCGACACCACCTACACCAAGCGCCACGAGAGCATGGCCAACAGGCAGGCGTACGACATCGTAGTGGCCGGTATGCGCAGTTCTGCCCTGAAGGGTACGTGCGCTGAGTTGCGCCACCTGCCTTTCGAGGCGTGCGGCAAGACGGGTACGGCGCAGAACCGTGGCCAGGACCACTCCGTCTTCATGGGCTTCGCACCGATGGTGAACCCCAAGATAGCCGTTGCCGTCTACGTGGAGAACGGAGGATGGGGTGCCACGTACGGCGTACCCTTCGGCAGTCTGATAATGGAGAAGTACATCATGGGCAAGCTCTCGCCGTCCAGCGAGAAGAGAGCCTCAGACTTCCAGCACCGCCGCATCGCCTACGGCTCGTACACCAGATAGTGCACACAAGAAGTACAAAAACTACGCAAGATATTTTGACAATATAATCCAAAGCTGGCTTATATATGACAAAAGCCCAGGACACGAATCTCTGTGTCCTAGGCTTTTTTTCTTAATGTACGGCAAGTGCATTGCCTCAGTATAGGAAACCACTCTTAGTACGGCAGCATTGCCAGCATGTCTGCGAACTGGTCTACGCCTTTTGAGAGCTTCTTGCCTACCATTGTCTTTAGCATGAAGTTGAGGTCGGCTGCCAGTGTCACTCGCATCTTGGAGCCTCCTGTGCTGACGGGGAGCACCTGTATCCATAGGTTGGCCTCTATGGGCGACTGCTCCGTGGCGAACTTGATGCACTTGTTCTCCTCGCGCTCTATGATGCGCAGTGTGAACTCGCCTACCATCGGGGCGGGGAAGGTGATGCTGTCTGAGGTCAGTCGCACGTCCTTCAGCTTCTCCAGCTGCGAGGGGTCTTGCCCTGCTTCCTGTATCTTCTGCTTCACCATCTCGTTGTTTGCTGCGCCTTCTATGATGGGGCGGAAGGACTCCAGGTCAGACAAGCGCTGGTATACGCGCTCCACTGGCGCTGCCAGCATCTTTATTTGACTTTCGTATTTAGCCATTTACGTTTAATTGTTGTGGGACGCTAATATCTTTTAGACGCCAATGAATGTTTAAGACATTAATGCCCGTTAATTGCCCATTAATTTATCCATTAATATTTATTGTAGAATGCATCGCCCTGTGGAGGGCTGATGTAGATGTAGATTAATGAATAAATTAATGGCTAGATTAACGGACCATTAACGGGCATTAACGTTAAAGTATGGATTAGTCCTGCTTCCAGGTGCTTGGAGACTTGCGCCACTCTGCGAGGACTGCGAGGTCTTCCTCCTTGATGTATCCCGTCTTGGCAGCGATGGCAGTGGTGTGCTCGTAGTCGGAGAGGGTGACGAGGCGTACGCCGGCTTCCTTGAAGGCTTCCTCTGCTACGGGGAAACCGTAGGTGTAGCTAGCTACCATGCCTACTACCTCAAAGCCAGCCTTGCGCAGTGCGTCAACGGCCTTCAGCGAAGAACCGCCAGTGGAGATGAGGTCTTCGATGACTACCACCTTTGCGCCCTCTGGTATGGTACCCTCTATCTGGTTGCCCATGCCATGGTCTTTTGGCTTCGGACGTACGTAGCAGTAGGGGAGGAGCAGCTCGTCAGCCACGAGTGCGCCCTGTGCTATGGCACCTGTTGCCACGCCGGCAACGGCAGTAGCCTCGGGGAACTCAGTGTGTACGAGGTGCACCAGCTCCTGCTTTACGAAGGAGCGCAGCTCTGGGTATGCCAGTGTCTTGCGGTTGTCTGTGTAGATTGGCGACTTCCAGCCCGAAGCCCATGTGAAGGGGTCGTTAGGCTGCAGTTTGATTGCCTTTACGGCGAGCAGTTTTTCTGCAAATGCGTTTGATACTTCCATTGTTGTTATTTTAAAGTCTTTTGGGTTTATCTTGATTGGCTCCTACGGTGTCGTGCGTTTGTTTATGGCTTGCAGAAGCCTTATTCTGCTGTCTTTATCCTGGCTACGATGGGGAAGTGGTCGCTGGTGTGCACGGTGTTGTCCACGTAGCAGGTGGATGGTGTGAGCTGCTCAGAGCACATCATGTTGTCGATGCGTGCCATGATGCCGAAGCTGGCGTGGCGGTATGAGAAGCCCGGTCCGCGCCCTACGGCACGGTAGCAGTCGGTGAGGTTCTTTGCCACGGTGCGGTGGGCGTATGACTGCGGCACGTCGTTGAAGTCGCCGCATACGACGATGGGTGTCTGGCTGTGCATGCGTATGAACTGCGCCACTACGTCTGCCTGCGGTGCGCGTGTCTGTGCCGCGGTGCGTATCTTGTCGAAGATGGAGTGGGAGAAGCTGCGTCGTCCGCTTTCCTTGTCTCCGCGCACCAGTTGTCCGAACTCCTCACGCTCGTCCATGGAGAGTCCCATCGTCTCCAGATGGCAGTTGACGACGATGACCTCCTTCCCGTGGATGTTTATCCAGAACGCGCCTACGGAGTTGGCTCTCGACTCGAGCTGCAGCGTCTCCTTGCGCAGTATGGGGAAGCGTGAGTATATCATGATGTCCGTGTTGCCTTCGGGAGCCAGTACGTTGTCGCGGTAGGGGTAGTGCTTGTCCAGCTTCTCCGTCTTCTCGGTGAATGTGCCCTCCTGTATGCATACGATGTCGGCGTCCTTTTCCAGCAGGTATGCCACGGTGTTCTCTGCTCCCGTCTGTCGTTGCTCCTCGTTGGTGATGGCCCCGCCTTCGCCCCAGTTGCACGTGTTGAAGGATATGATGGAGAACGTGTTGTCGTCATACACCTCCGAGGATGGCAGTACATTGATGGGGCAATAGAGCGTCACGGGCTGGTAGGCCACGAGTAGTCCGACGATGGAGACGGCTGCGAAGCGCCACTTCACCACTACCCACAGGGCCAGGAATGCCAATGTGAGCAGCAGCAGTGCGGGGAAGGCGTAGCCCGTCACGCCGATGTGCGGCCATGTGATGGGGTTGAGCGTGCCGCCGAATCCTGTCAGCCAAAGTCCAAGTACAGTGAGGGCGTTGCCGGCAAGCAGGGGCGCGTATAGCGTCTTCTTTAGCTTGTTCATTTCTCAAAGAGTTTCTTCTCCTTTATCTCTCAAAGGAGCTTTATTTTTCAAAGAGTTTTTTCTTCTCCGCCTCCGTTAGGGAGTCGTATCCTGAGCGGCGTATCTTGTCCAGTATGGCGTCTATCTCTTCAGAGTTCTTTTTGCTCTCGTTCACCTCCTCGGCCGTTGTCGTGGTGGTAGTCTTTGCGGCGTGCCACTTTCCTTCGAACCACGGTCCGCGTTTCGTGCCCTGCTGACCGAAGGTGTATTCGTTCCTCTTTGTTGTCTTGCTGCGCAGCCAGCTGCTCAGCTTGGAGAAGAATCCGTCGCGCGAGCTTCCCATTTCGTATCCGTCCCACCCGTTGAACTGTGGCGATGATCCTCGCCAGTACTTTATGAGTAGGTAGCCGAATACCATGCCTCCGAGGTGCGCTATGTGTGCCACGCCGTCGGACGCTCCGTGTGCATTGCTGATGGCCTGCCATAGTTCTATGAAGACGTATATGCAGACGAACCATCGCGCCTTGATGGGCACGGGCAGCGGGAAGACGAAGATGCGCTCTTCGGGGTAGCTCATGCCGAAGGCCAGCAGTATGCCGTAGATGCATCCTGAGGCACCGACGGTGAGTCCGAAGTTGTTGAGCATCATCTTGTCTGCCATGCTCAGGTGCATCATGTCCGTGAGGCCTGCTCCCTGGGCGGCTATCATGGAGTATACCTGGAAGAACTGCGAGAGCTCCTGGCAGAAGGCTGCACCGAGTCCGCAGACGAGGTAGTAGATGAGGTAGTGCCGCTGTCCGAAGGTACGCTCGATGAGTCCTCCGAACATCCACAGTCCGAACATGTTGAAGAAGAGGTGCATCAGTGATGCGTGCATGAACATGTATGTCAGCGGTTGCCAGAAGTGGAAGTCGTTAGCCTGGAAGTAGTGAAGACCAAGCATATAGTTCAAGTCGGCCCCCTGCGAGGAGAATACCAGCTGCAGGAGGTAGAAGACCACATTGATGATGATGAGGTTCTTCGTGATGGGTGGAATCGTTCTAAACATATGTGCAAATTTACGAAAAAATGCGGATAGAACGTGTTGTCATGCAGATGTTTGGGTTAAAAAGGCTGTATTTTTAGTGTTTTTTGAACTTTTCACACTAAAAAGTTTGTATTACGATGGGAAAACGCTAACTTTGCGGCTATATCATTTCACAACAAAAAAATCTAAACAACAAAACTCACATGAACAAGACAGATTTGACTAAGAAGATTGCAGAGAGCACCGGTCTTTCTCAGGCAGACAGCAAGAATGCTCTGGATGCTACTTTGGCTGCAATCAAGGAGGCTCTCGGCAACGACGAGACAGTACAGCTCATCGGCTTCGGTACTTTCTCTACTTCCGTTCGCCCAGCCCGTCAGGGTATCAACCCAGCAACGAAGGAGACAATCACTATTGCAGAGAAGAAGGTTGTAAAGTTCAAGGCAGGTGCTGGTCTGATTTAATCAGTCTTCCCCTTGTCTTTCCCAAAAAGAAATACCCCTCGGCGGCCGCAAGGCTTCCGAGGGGCTTTTTGTTTCTTGTGGGTGGACTCTAATTGCCATTGAAGACATTTTGGGACGAGAATTTCCAGGAAGATATTTTTGGACGTTAATTGCCATTAATTGACCGTTAATTGACCATTAATTTAAATTTCTTTTCCTTCCGGATGGAGAAAAATAATTAATGACTAATTAACGGTCAATTAATGGCAATTAACGTCCCCCGCCGATAGTTCTCCGGCAATTAGCGTCTTTCCAGAGAGTTCTTCGAGGCAATTTTGTTCCACTTGCGGTATCCCATTACTGCTATGAAGATGTACAGTCCGTATAGGAGCGCCTTGAAGGGTATGCCTTTTACGAAGTAGAGGTAGAAGCTGATGGCGTCCACTACTATCCAGAAGGCCCACTGCTCCACGTATTTGCGCGCCAGTGCCCAGAGGGCCACGATGCTCAGTGCGTTGGTGAAGGCATCGAGCACGGGGACGGTGGAGTTGGTGTACGTCGACAGCACGTAGTATGTGGCTCCCCATACGGCGAGGAACGCTGCGGCTACGGGCAGGTATAGGGTGGGGCGCATGTGTGTGATGGGCATCTGCGCCTTGCGGCCCTGTCCGCGTTTCTTGCCGAAGCGCCATACGAGCAGGCCGTATATGGCGGCGAACGTGTAGTACGTTGCCATGCCGGCATCGCCGTACAGCCCGTGTGAGTAGTAGAGGTATATGTCCAGTGCGGGCATGATGACGCCTACTATCCACAGCCATATACTGGCACGGTACTCGAGCCAGATGTAAAGGAGGCCGAGTACCGTGGTAAAGAAGTCGAGATAGTGTGAAGAGAGAAATTCTGCTATCATTATGTTGACTTGTGTCTTATGTCAGTTTTAGGGGGCAGTCAATGTAGATGACTATCCTTTGGAAAAGAACATTCCACTTTAGAACTTGAACGTCAAGTGTCCCATGAGGGTGAATCCTGCCATAGGGATGTAGCTGACGGCGGAGAACTGCTTGTCCGTCGTGTAGCCCGTGCCTTCTACGGCGTGTGAGTACCATACGAAGCCGCTGGCGGCGTAGTGGGCATTGAAGATGTTGTTCAAGTCGAGGCCGAAGATGATGTTCTTTAGGAAACACTTCTTGGCAAAGCCCAGGTCGTACTTCAGAGCTATGTCGGTCTGTGTGTAGCTGGGCAGTGATCGGTCCTTGTTCTGCGTGTTGTCCAGATACTGCTTGCTGACGAAGTTGGTGTGCCATGTAGCAGAGAATCCCTTGTGGTGGAAGTCGAGGAATCCGTTGAAGACGGTCGTCGGCGAGAATGCCAGATGGCTGGTCTCGTGCTCCACGGCAGTCAGGTAGTCTGCGTCTGTTTCATCCCAGGTACTAATGACATATTCGGTGAAGTTCTTTATCTTGTTGTCGCTGAGGGCAGCGTTCAGGTCGAACGAGAACCAAGAGACGGGTTCGTAGCCTACGTTTAACTCGAGACCGGCGCGGTACGAGTTTTTCACGTTGATGGTGAGTGCCTCGCCGATGTCGCTGGTCTTGCCTGACTGTACGAGCTGGTTGTCGTACTTCATGTAGTAGATGTTGGCTCCGGCGTGTACGGTACCGTTGTCGTACTGGTATCCCAGTTCGAAGTCGTAGAGTCGCTCAGCCTTCGGGAAGGGGTCTGACGAACCCTGGTCGGTGTAGTTGTTGCGCTCAGGCTCGCGGTTGCTCATAGCGGCAGAGAAGTAAGCCTTGTGTCCGTCGCGTGTATATGAGATTCCCACCTTCGGATTTACGAAGTCGAAGTTCTCGTTGATGTCGAGCAGCTGTGCCTTTCCGCTGATGAACTTGTCGTTGTTGCCGTCCGTCTTGTATGTCACGTGGCGGTACTGCACGTCGGCGAAGACGTTCCAGTAGTCGGCAAAGGTGTAGCTGGCCTTGATGAATGCGCTGTAGTCGTACTTCTTGGCGTCGGAGTCGTAGTACTTGTAGTCGCCGTTGGCCAGGTACTTGCGCTCCATCTCCTCGTCCTTGATGTATGTGAGGTATCCCCAGTGGGAGCCGCGGAACTGCTGCAGGTTCACGCCGCCGAGCACATTCCAGTTGTCCTTCTTCCAGTTGGTGTTGTACACAATGCCGTACGTGTGTTGCGTCAGACCTTTCTTGCGCACGAAGTCGGTCTTGCCGTCCTCCATGATGCCGAACTTCTTGTACTTGTTCTTGTATTTGAACTCGGTGTAGTATCCGTATCCGTACGTGTAGTGTAGCGTGAGCATGTGCGACCAGTGCTCGTTGGGCTGCCATACGCCGGAGAGAATGTTGTGGTTCTGGTGGAAGGAGTCCGTTGTCTTGCCCCATGTGCTGCCGTCGCGCATGGTGTACGGTGTGAGGGTGAAGTTGTAGTTGTCGTCGAACGCCACGTTGTGCGTCAGCGTGTTCCATCTGCCCAGACCATAGTTGTAGAGGTCCTCGTAGGTCTTGATGCCGGCACCGTTTCTGAGGTCGTAGTAGCTGTCGTAGTCTCCGGCGAGCACGCCGTTCCATGCCTGGCCAGTCTTTTCGAAGTTGCCGATGTTCTTGTATGACAGTTTGAAGTTGTCGCCGAGCCATGTCAGTCCGCCGTAGTATGATCCGGAGCGTCCTCCTGTGCCGTCGATGTATCCGTCGGTGTTTGTCTCGTGGTAAGCTCCGTCAAATACGAAGTGCTTTCCGATGAGTCCTGTGGAGAAGTTGGCACCTGCGTTCCATGTGCCGTATGAGCCGTACGAACCGGTCAGCTCGCCCGTAGGCTTCAGCGAAGGTGCTGCCGTAGCCAGCGAGATGCTTCCGCCGAAGGCACCGTCACCGTTCGTTGACGATCCAACGCCGCGCTGCACCTGTATGCTGCCCAGCAGGGAGGCGTAGCTGTTCATGTTGGCCCAGAAGACGGTCTGGTCTTCGGGGGAGTTGAGTGCCACACCGTCCAGTGTGACGTTTATTCGGCTTCCTGCCGCGCCACGAATGCGCATGTAGGTAGTTCCCGTGCCCATGCCGTTCTCGCTCCATGCCACAATGCCCGGTGTGCGCTGCAGTAGGAATGGCAGCTCCTTACCAGTGCGGGAGAAGTCCTGCAGGTCCTGTTTCTTGATGTTTGCCACGGCAAACGGAGCGTCCTTGCTCGCGCGTACACCGCGTACCACTACTTCGTCAAGGTTCTGCACCTTGAGCGAGTCTGCTGTCTTCTGTGCATTGGCTGCGGCGGCTCCCACGGTGGTGAGTGCGGCCGTCAGCAACAAAGTCTTCTGCATCTTTTTGCTTGTCTCTTGTTTGTTATCCCAGGCGGACACGTAATTCGCATTGCCCGTCCGCCCTATATATAAATAATGTATAGATAAGAGGCGTCTGGATTATATCGCTTTCCCTACGCCGGCATTACCCGGACCAGGTTCAATGGGTCTAATCTCAGCTCCACCAACGGGTGGGCACCCCTTAAAACGCACTCTGCGTTTCGCATGCAAAGGTACAGCTTTTTACGCTTTTTAACACCATCGGCGCGCCCGTTTGTGCTCTTTTTCTGCGAAACCGCCCCCTTTCTTGATATGGGTCACCTAATCGGGGGGGGGTATTTTTAAATATATCTAAAAGTTTGGAGTTGTCGAAATATTTACTAACTTTGCAAAATAGTCAGAATTTGCCTAATAAAGAAGACCGATAAATGATGCATTAGGACTAGTTCTGCCCTAGCCAAAAGAAAACACAAAAGAGCAAACTATGAAGATTAACCTATTTCTGGTCCACCGCATAGACGGAAGTGCAGTTAGACCTTTAGCCTTAATAATTTACTCTTACGTGACGGCGCACCGCGCTGTGACGCGAGTACGTATAGGCGAGAGCTACGTGCAGTTCGTCCGTCCGCCGTTTATAAAGAATTACCGTATTCCTCTGTCTGACAGTGGTTTAGAGTGTCGCGACGGCGTTGTGTATGCCGTCGCGTCGCCTGGCCCCCATTCTGCAGAAGTCCCCAGTGGCGCGCCGCGTTATCAGGCTATATCCGAGGCGCTGAACCATCTGAGCCGGGGCTTTCTGACGGAGACTGTCGTTTGAGCATAGAATCTCTGGCATGGGTCTAAGTACAAATGCTTTAATGTCCCAACGTGAAATTTCTCGTTGGGACAAAAAGTTTTAGGGGAATTTGGCTATTAAGGAATAAAGTCGTAACTTTGTCGCAAAATATAAGACTAGCGATTAGGAGGAAAGCGTTATGTGTATGACAACCGCATCACCAAGGACATCAGTCCTTCCATACTGGAATGAAATAAAGAAGTTGAGTCGGGAAGATAGAAGCAATCTTGTCGAACTGATAGAGTCTTCCCTTGAGGAAGAAACCACCAATCAGGAGATTGAAGACTTTCTGTCTGAGCTTGATGGTGATTTGATGCGCAGGGCAGCTGAATTTGCCCATAAGCAATATTTGGAAGGAAAATGCACGCCCCATGCAGAAGTGATGACCCGTATAAAAGAGAAAATGGGATGGAGATAGTTTGGTCTGACCTTGCCATGCGTGACTTGAACGAAGTTGCGCTTTATGTCTCTGAGCAATTTGGTGATACTGTTTCAGAGAAAACTGTCAGCAAGATTGTCGAGAGAGTAGAAAGGCTGAGGGTATTTCCAACGAGTGGAGTACTGGACAGATTATATTCCTCGTCAATCTATACTGTTCATCACGTCACCTTAACTCCAAATGTTATCTACTATTTGTTGGAGGATGATGCAATCGTTGTTATTAGTATCATTCATGTAAAACGTTCAACAAGATTTGTCAATAAGGTTTTGAGGAACTTTCTGGAGAATTATGCGAGATAGGTTCCGTGAATGCTTTTTTCACGGATAAACTTTGGCGGTGTGGGGGAAAAAGTGTAATTTTGCTTCGCAAATGGCACAAGAACTTATACAGACACAGGAGGAAAGGCTCGAACAGCAGCAGGTGCAGCGTCTTACGGCGCAGCAGGTGATGGTAGTGCGCATGATAGAAATGCCACTGACACAGTTTGAGCAGAACGTACAGTCGGAGATGGACGTCAACCCAGCACTGGAGAGCGACGGCGGCTCCGACGATGAGGCATACGGCTCCGACGACAGCTTCGACAGCCCACAGGACAGCGGCGACACCACGGACGACTTCAACGAGCAGACAGCCCGCGAAGAACGCCGCGACGAGTTGGACAGCGCCCTCGATTCCCTAGATAGCGACGACCGCCTCCCCACGTCCAACTACGAGCGTGCCAACAACCACGACCCCGATGCCGACCAGGAGGAGCGCGTCTACGGAAACGCCGAGTCATTCTACGACTACCTCCACAACCAGGTGCGCGAGCAGTCGCTCACCGAGCAGCAGGAGATAATCATGGACTACCTCATCGGCTCCCTCGACAGCGACGGGCTTCTCCGCAAGGACCTCTCCTCGCTCTGCGACGAGATAGCCATCAGCGAATACATCGACATCAACGAGGACGACGTGGAGCGCGTGCTCAACGTGCTGCAGTCCTTCGACCCCGCCGGCATCGGAGCACAGTCTTTGCAGCAGTGCCTGCTCATACAGGTGCTGCGCCGCAAGCCGTCGCCCGTCACCAAACTGATGCATACCGTCATCGACTCCTACTGGAACGACTTCTCCCGCAAGCACTGGACCGTCGTGCAGCAGCGCATGCACATGAGCGATGCCACCGCCAAGGAGGTGTTCGCCGAGATATGCCGCCTCAATCCCCGCCCTGGCGCAGCACTGGGCGAGACGATGGGGCGCAACACGCAGCAGGTGACGCCCGACTTCACCGTCGACGTAGACCCCAACGCCAACGAGGGTCAAGGCGCCGTCAGCTTCACCCTGAACAAGGGCCGCCTGCCCGAACTGCACGTCTCGCGCGACTTCGAGGAGATGATAAGCGGCTACCGCCAGAACCCCGCCAGCATGACGCGCAGCGACAAGGAGGCACTCCTCTACGCCCAGCAGAAGGTGAACAGCGCACGCATGTTCATCGACGCCATACAGCAGCGCCAGCGCACCATGTGCGCCACGATGCAGACCATCGTACACCTACAGAAGAAATACTTCCTCACCGGCGACGAGTCTGACCTCATTCCCTTGACCCTTCGCGACGTTGCCGAGCGCACCGGTTTCGACATCTCCACCATCTCGCGCGTCTGCCGTGCCAAGTACGCCGAGACACCCTGGGGCATCAAGCCCCTCCGCGACTTCTTCGCCGACGGCTACTCCACGGGCGACGGCGAGGAGGTGTCCACCAAAAAGATAAAGGCGGCACTGCGCGACCTCATCAGCGAAGAGGACAAGCGCCATCCACTCTCCGACATCAAGCTCGCTGCCGAACTGAAGAAGCAGGGCTTCCCCATAGCGCGCCGCACCGTGGCGAAATACCGCGAGCAGATGGGCATACCCACATCGGTATTGAGAAAGTAAAGGCACACACGCGTATTCCTCCACAGAGACTGCAAGGTTTCAAGAGAGCAAAGGACTCAGGATAAAAAAGAAGAGCATAGACAAAAACAAAATGAACCAAAGAGTACTTCTGGTGCTGGCCCGTTACGTCAGCATCGTCTTCACCCCATTCTATCTGCCCCTCATGGGACAGATAGCCCTCTTTGCGCTCAGCTACATGCGCATGCTCCCGCTGACGTACAAGCTCACCGTGCTACTACTAATATATACGTGCACCGTGATGGCCCCCACCTATCTCATCCGCATCTACCGCCACTACCAGGGCTGGCATATCTGGCACGTTTTCTCGCGCGAGGAGCGCATGGTGCCCTACGTCATCTCCATAGCCTGCTACTTCCTCTGCTTCTACCTGCTCAATCTGCTCCACGTCCCGTACTTCATGAGCAGCATCGTCGTGGCGGCCATCGCCGTGCAGATACTCTGCGCCCTGACCAACAACTTCTGGAAGATATCCACCCACACGGCTGCCATCGGCGGCACGATGGGCTGCCTGGTAGCCTTCTCCATCATCTTCGGCTTCAACCCCCTCTGGTGGACCTGCACCCTCATCATCCTGGCCGGCGTAGTAGGCACGGGCCGTATGATTCTCCGCCAGCACACCCTCGGCGAGGTAGTAGGCGGCTTCCTGCTGGGCAGCGCCACAGGCTTCACCACCGTGCTGCTCTGCTAGAGAGCACCTTTCATACGTAGACAACACTAACGATAACATAACGATATACTATTATGACTCCACTCGTAAGCATTATCATGGGCAGCACCAGCGACCTGCCCGTTATGGAAAAAGCAATGAAGTTTCTCGACGAGCAGCAAGTGCCCTTCGAGGTTAACGCCCTCTCCGCCCACCGCACTCCCGATGCCGTGGAGGAGTTTGCACGCTCGGCTGAGAGCCGCGGCATCCGCGTCATCATAGCCGCTGCCGGCATGGCTGCTGCACTGCCCGGCGTCATCGCCGCCAGCACCACACTGCCCGTCATCGGCGTACCCATTAAGGGCATGCTCGACGGACTCGACGCCATGCTCTCCATCATACAGATGCCACCGGGAATACCCGTTGCCACAGTCGGCGTGAACGGCGCCATGAACGCCGCCATCCTCGCCATGGAGATGCTCGCCCTCGGCGATGCAGACATTGCCCAGCGACTGAAGACATACAAGTCGGGACTCGGCGCCAAGATAGAAAAGGCAAACAATGATCTGGCCGAGATAAAATACACGTACAAGTGTAACTAACATGAAAAGACGCTCCACATCCGTTACCCACGTCGGCCCCATTGCCATAGGCGGCGACAACCCCATCCGCGTGCAGTCGATGACCACTACCGACACCAACGACACCGCCGCCTGCGTCCAGCAGGCAAAGCGCATCATCAGTGCCGGAGGCGAACTCGTGCGCCTCACCACGCAGGGGCGCCGCGAGGCTGAGAATATGGCCAACATCTCCGCCGCACTCAAGGCGGAGGGCATCATGACGCCCCTCGTAGCCGACGTGCATTTCAACGCCAACGTGGCCGACATCGCCGCCCAGCACTGCGAGAAGGTGCGCATCAACCCCGGCAACTACGTAGACCCGGCACGCACGTTCAAGAAGCTCGAGTACACCGACGAGGAGTACGCCGCCGAGCTCCAGAAGATAGAGCAGCGCCTGCTGCCCCTCCTCCAGATATGTCACGAGCATAAGACGGCCCTCCGCATCGGCGTCAACCACGGCAGCCTCTCCGACCGCATCATGTCGCGCTACGGCGACACCCCGGCCGGCATCGTAGAGTCGTGCATGGAGTTCCTCCGCATCTGCCGCCGCGAGAACTTCAGCGACGTGGTCCTCTCCATCAAGGCCAGCAACACCGTCGTCATGGTCACCTCCGTACGCCTCCTCGTTGAGGCTATGGACAAGGAGGACATGCACTATCCCCTCCACCTCGGCGTCACCGAGGCCGGCGAGGGCGAGGACGGCCGCATCAAGTCGGCCGTAGGCATCGGCGCCCTCCTCACCGAGGGCATCGGCGACACCATCCGCGTCTCCCTCTCCGAGGAGCCCGAGTGTGAAATCCCCGTGGCACGCCGCCTCGTCAGCTTCATCGACGAGTGCGCCGCCCTGCGCGAGAATGCCCGCATAGAGAATGACACGCTCCGCCTAGACTTCCACGAACCTTCCACCGACGACCTCCAGCTGAAAGCCGCCATGGCCGCCGGAGCACTGCTCATCGACGGCAAGGCCCACGAGCTCGTCATCACTAACAATGGTACTCCCTGCCCCGAGCTTGCCGACTCCATCCTGCAGGCCGCCCGCGTCCGCTTCACCAAGACGGAGTACATCTCCTGTCCCGGCTGCGGCCGCACGCTCTACAACCTGCAGGGCACCATAGCCCGCATCAAGCAGGCCGTAGCCGAGGCCGCCAAGACCGACCCCCGTTTCGCCACCCTGAAGATAGGTATCATGGGCTGCATCGTCAACGGACCAGGCGAGATGGCCGACGCTGACTACGGCTACGTAGGAGCCGGCCCCGCCAAGATATCCCTATACAAAGGCAAGGAATGCATAGAGAAAGCCATCCCCGAGGCAAATGCCGTGGAGAAGCTTCTCGAATTCATAAAGGCCGACCTTGGTGAGGCAAACTAAATATAGAGTTTTTTTTGAACACCATACAAAAGTGCCGATAGCGGTACCAAAAGTTGCTTTTTGTGGACTTTTGGCACTGCTATCGGCACTTTTTTTATTATTTCAACTCTACAGATGCGAGATGCGCTTGTTGCCCTTGCGCGTGTCTATGACAATCTTTTCGAAGACGATGGCGGGGTCGTGCGGAGTTATGGTGATGGTGTGGATGCCGTCGGGGACACTCTGGAGCGTTGCCTCCACTTCGCTGTCCACTACGCGGCGCGCTATGGTGGGGTAGTAGGTGTCGTAGATGTTCTCCGGCTTCTCGTTGAGGTTCTTGTTGAAGTTGACCACCACGGGTGCTCCACCGTCTATGCTGACGCTGAACGTCAGTCCGCCCTTGTTGAGGTAGTCCAGAGTCGACTTCGTCACTACGTGTACCTTTACCTTCTCCGCCTCCGACTTGAACTGGTACGTGAGGCTCGCCCCGTCTACGGCTGCCGTGTATGGCATCAGCGTCATGGCCGCCAGACTCTTGCCCATGAATGGAATCTTGGTCCAGCGGGCCTCCTTTGCCTCCGTGCATGAGGCGTAGTGCGGCGCTTCGATGTTTATCACGCCGTCGGCACTGGCTGCCACGGCTCCGGGCGCGGTGATGCGGTGCAGCTCGGGGCAGACATCACGCTCGAATGCATCGTTCCAACTGGTGTAGCTGATGTGCTTCTGCGTCATCATGCCGTTCCACTTGCCGCCGGCAATCTCCGTGTTGTATGCGGCGCAGAGGACTGAGTCCTGCCGGAAGGCCGCCTCGCAGCGGTCGGCCCATTCGTTTGCCATGGGGTTGTTCTCCTGGTACAGCTGCTGGTTCATCGCCTGGGCGTAGTACATCTGGTGTAGGTTGCTCATCACCTCCGTCGGGAAGAGGATAATCTCCCTGTATGCGTCGCGGCTCTCCGCCGGAATCTTGGCGTATAGGCGCAGGGCATCAGCCTCCAGTTTCAGGTATTCGCCCACCACCTTCTGCCACTCTCCGCTGCCCAGGTCGTACGTGTCCGCCTTCAGCATCTCCGCCGTGCAGCGGCCGTTGTACTTGCAGCACAGGTTGAGGATGCGCGCTGCCTCCTCGGCATACTCGTCGCCCACGATGTCGCGGCAGAAGGCGACGGTGTGGTCCGTGACGCTGTCCGCCGTATAGCGACGCGGGTTCCACGCCATCCTCATGAACTGGTCTATGGGACACTCCATCGGTTTCAGATCGCCCACGTTAAGAATCCAGAGACGGTCGATGCCGTTCTCGTAGGCCAGCGTCAGCTGC
Source organism: Oscillospiraceae bacterium (assembly GCA_963588475.1). Taxonomy (GTDB): domain Bacteria; phylum Bacteroidota; class Bacteroidia; order Bacteroidales; family Bacteroidaceae; genus Prevotella. The sequence goes on from CAVAHD010000018.1 coordinate 51,063, forward strand.
TCCCACTGGTTCTGCACCGGCGTGACGTTGAGGAACTTCGTGTTGCGCGGTGCCCCGACGTAGTCCACGTGGTAGTACAGCCCCCATCCGCCCGGATGCTTGCGCTCCTTGGCGTTGGGCACACGGCGCACGTCGCCCCAGTTGTCGTCGCAGAGCAGAAGGGTGATGTCGTCCGGCACCTTCATGCCCTTGTCGTAGTAGTCCAGCACCTCTTTATATAGGGCCCACACCTGCGGTGTCTCGCTCGCCTTGCGTCCCGTCTCCTCGGCTATTATCTTGCGCTGGTCGGCGATAATCTGCTGCATCAGCTTCGTGTCCGCCTCGGCGCTCATCGCCTCGTCGCCGTCGCCGCGCATGCCGATGGTCACTATCTGTTCTGTGCCCTTCATGCGCTGGATGCCCTCGCGGAAGAAATTCTGCAGGTTCTCCCTATTGGTATTATAGTTCCACGCTCCCCACACCTGTCGGTTGCGTGCGTACTCCTGGTGGTTGCGTGCCATGGGTTCGTGGTGCGAGGTGCTCATGACGATGCCCATCTCGTCCGCCGTCTTCTCGTTCTCGGGGTCGTCGGCGTAGAATGCCCATCCCCACATAGCTGGCCACATCATGTTGCCGCGCAGGCGCAGTATCAGTTCGAAGATGCGGGAGTACATGCGATGGTCGCCGTAGTCGGTGCCGTAGGTGTTGCGCACCCACGAGGTGAAGCACGGTGCCTCGTCGTTGATGAAGATGCCGCGGTAGCGCACGGCCGGTTCGCCGTCAGTGTATGTTCCCTTATTTACGAAGATGGAGTCGTGGTGCTGCACGGGCACGTCCGCCCAGTCGTACCATGGCGAGACGCCCATCTGCTCGGACAGCTCGTAGATGCCGTAGATGGTGCCGCGGCGGTCGCTGCCGGCTATAACGAGCTGCCCGTCCACGGTCGTTATGATGAACTTCTCGCGCTTGCCGCGCAGCTGCCGGACGTCAATCTTGCCCTGCCGCGCCAGCTGGTCGATGCGTGCCGAGTGTCCCAGCGTGCCCACGATGATGCCCTGTCCGCCGTCGGTAGCAGACGAGATGGTCAGCGTGCTGCCGCAGGTGCGCTGGAAGTCCTTCGTCAGTGCCTCCATGGCGATGCCGACGCCCCGGCAGTCGTTAGGGTCGAGATATGCCGTGGCGGTCTTGCCGGGATTGAGCAGCACGTCGCCGCCGTGAAACGATACGAAACGTTCCGCCGCCGTGGCGATGCCTGAGCCCAGCAGCATGGCAGCAGAGAGTAGGAATGTAGAGATTGGGTGGTTGTACATATATAAATGTTTAGGAATTGTGGCTGCAAATTTACCACATTTCCCCCGATTTCAAATGTCAGAATGTTTCCAAAATGTTGCGAAGAGTTTCATATTCAAGAATCCTTGAAGTGCCCGCGGCTCGGGCACACGGTTCTCGCGGCTTGGGCACACGATGCCCACGGCTTGGGCATCGTGTGCCCAAGCCGTGGGAAAAATGTTGGTGGTGTGTAGCATTACTTTCTCAACCAAATGCCGAAGAAACGGTCGTAGATTATATAGTTGTTGGGCTTTCAGCCCGTCGTTGGCACATTTCGCGAATCAAAAAAACTGCTCAAGTTATTTTTTACACGTTACTAAAGAGGAAAAAGAGTCTCCTTTTTTTGATTTAAGTCAACGCAGAATCCAACGTTTACCAGTCTTTTGTTTCTTTTCCGCGATTATTGCAAATATAATTATTATCTTTGCAATAAAATCGCGAAGATAGCAAGAAACAAGGTTTTAGCATGGAAAAGTTGGCTACATTAAATCCCTTTATCGTCGGCAGA
>CAVAHD010000019.1:0-50927 GCA_963588475.1 Oscillospiraceae bacterium
AGGAAGCAGCTGAAGAAAGTGCATCTGACAACCTACAATAAATGAATTTGTCTACAGAGATGGTAGACTATAGATGTTTCTGCATATACTTGGCATGAGATGTGCCATAGTGCTTCAACTTGAAAAAGGGAGCGGTTGTTTCGGATTGTAACCAAACCCTTTGTTTTTGTGTCGTGGCTGGAGGTTTGGTTTGTGGGGAGAGACGGGTGGAATAACAGGGATGTACGCTTTTGTTACATCCTATTGCAGCGTATTTTCTTGTTCTCTAACTTTGCAAATCGAAAATGCAACGCAAATCGAGAGTGTGATGCAAATCGAGAGTGCGATGCAAATCGAAAATACAACCAAAACCTAAAGAACGACTTGAACTTATGAAGAAATTTTCTTTGTTAGCTGTGGCTTTTCTGATGGCGATGCAGGCAGGGGCAGCACCACGCTTTGTGACGTTTCAGAAAGATGCCGCAAATGGCCTGGCTGTTGTCAAGGCAGGTAAGCCTATCAATATTTTGTTCGACAATAGTGACGACGAAGGGGTGGGGATGGCTGTCAACAGCCTCTGCGCCGACATGGAGAGAGTGAGCGGCACGAAGGCGCAGGTGGTCAGCGCGCCCGAACGGGAGTGCTTCATCGTCGGTACGCTCAACTCCTCTTTCATAAAGCAGATGACGAAGAGCGGCAAGTTGTCCACCAAGGATTTGCAGGGTAAGCGCGAGAAGTATCTCCTCCAGGTGGTGGAGAAGCCGATGGCCGGAGTCGATAAGGCGCTGGTCATTGTGGGCAGCGACAAGCGCGGATCCATCTATGGCGTGTACGAGTTGTCGCAGCAGATGGGCGTCTCGCCGTGGTACTGGTGGATGGATGTCCCCACGCAGAAGCATGCCGATGTCTATATAAATAAAGGTATATATACGGACGGCGAGCCGAAGGTGGAGTATCGCGGCATCTTCATCAACGACGAGTGGCCTGCGTTCGGCAACTGGGCCACCACCCATTTCGGTGGCATCAACTCCAAGATGTACGCCCATGTGTACGAGTTGATTCTTCGTCTGAAGGGCAACTTTATGTGGCCCGCCATGTGGGGCAGCGCCTTCTTCGACGACGACAAGGACAACGGCGTGCTTGCCAACAAGATGGGCATCGTGATGGGTACGTCCCACCACGAGCCGATGGATCTGGCCCAGCAGGACTGGAAACGTCGCGGCGAGGGAGCCTGGAACTTCCAGACCAACAGGGAAGGACTCCTGAAGTTCTGGAAATCGGGCATAGAGCGCAGCAAGAACTGGGAAACCATCGTGACGCTGGGCATGCGCGGCGACGGTGACATGCCGATGGACGAGAGCGACGACAACCGCAAGCTGCTGGAGAATGTCGTTGCCGCCCAGCGCAAGATTATCACGGACGTGACGGGCAAGCCGGTGGAGAAGACGCCGCAGGTGTGGGCCTTGTATAAAGAGGTGCAGGACTACTACGACCAAGGCATGAAGGTGCCCGACGACGTGACGCTCCTGCTCTGCGACGATAACTGGGGCAACGTGCGCCGCCTTCCTGCCCTCGATGCACCCAAGCGAAAGGGCGGCTACGGCATGTATTACCATTTCGACTACGTGGGCGGTCCGCGCTGTGTCACGTGGGTGAACACCAACTCGATGCCCCGTGTATGGGAACAGATGAACCTGACGTACCGCCATGGCGTGGACAAGATGTGGATAGTCAACGTGGGCGACCTGAAACCGATGGAGTACCCCATACAGTTCTGGTTCGACATGGCTTGGAATCCCGAAGAGTTCACGGCAGACAATCTGGCGGAGCATTCCGTCCGCTTCTGCGCGAGCGTCTTCGGTGAGAAATATGCAGAGGAGGCAGCACGGCTGCTGCGTACCTATGCCAAGTTGAACCACCGCGTAACGCCCGAGCAGCTTAACGACCAGACCTACTCCATGAACTACGGGGAGTGGGAGCGTGTAGTGGGCGAGTACAACCAGCTCGTGCTGGACGTGGAAGCACTGGAGAAGCAGATGCCTGCCGACGTGCAGGATGCCCTGTTCCAGCTCTTGGGCTACCCCATAAAGGCTTGCTCCAACCTCTACGACATGTATTATGCCGTGGCTATGAACAAGCGGTTGGTAAAGAAAGGGAATCCTCTTGCCAATGCCTGGGCAGACCGGGCTGAGGCTTGCTTCAAGCGCGATGCGGCCCTCGTGCAGCAGTACCACCGGATGAACAACGGCAAATGGAACCACATGATGGACCAGATACACATCGGCTATACCAGTTGGAATACGCCGAAGAAGGCGACAATGCCAAAAGTCGTCCGCCTGGAGGGCCAGACCACAGAGGGCATCACCCTGCCGAGTCCTGTCAAGCTGACCTTGACAATGCCAGCCTTGAAGCAGCCCACTTTCGTGGAGAAGGACGGGTGCATCAGCATGGAGGCTGAGCACTATACCCGTTGCACTCATGGCAAGGACACCCGATGGACGGTAATCCCCGAACTGGGACGTACGCTGAGCGGCTTGACCGCCATGCCGGCAACGGCCTCGGTGGATGGAATGGCTTTGGAATACGACATGGAGGTGACTTCCAATAGCGATTTTGCCAAGGTCATCGTCCGTTGTGCCCCTACGCTAAACTTCAATACTACAGGCCTGCGCTATGCCGTCAGCATAGACGGCAAGGATGAGCAGACCATCAACATCAACGGTGGCTACAAGGGCGACCTGGGCGAGATACAGAAGCAGCAGGTGATAGACACTCAGACCATCTTCAAGATGGGCAAGGGCAAGCATACCCTACGCATCCGCCCGCTGAACAACGGACTTGTCCTTCAGAAGATAATGATAGACTTGGGCGGCATGCGCAAGAGCTTCTTGGGCGCGCCTGAGACATTGAAATGAAGTTAGTAGTTTTTAGTAATAGATAGAGTTGAACCATGAAAAAGAGTTTAGGTATTTTACTAGTAACTTGGTTAGTAGTGAGCATGGAGTGCGTCGCAGCGATGCGACGCCCCATTTCTCCAACTCAACCAATGTGGATAGTCCATATTGACTCATGGAACTATCCCGACCCTCAGAAGGTTATCAATCTTATTCCCGATGACATACGCCCGTATGTGGTGTTCAATATCTCCCTCTCTTCCAACAACACTGTCACGCTGGACGGCCAGAAGATATGCGACAGTTGGATGAAGGTGTGCGCCCGCAATAGGGTGTGGACGATGATACAGTGCTCGTCCGGTGCCCACAACCGCCTATCCGACACGGACCGGGAAGTGTATAAGCAGTATTTCGACGAGTATCCCAATTTCATCGGCTTCCAGTTTGCCGAGCAGTTCTGGGACTTCGACAAGGAGGGGATGCCAACCTTCCTTGAGCGTCTGCAGCTGTTGGCCGACATCCTCAAGATATGCCACGACAACGGAGGTTACCTCGCCGTCAGTTTCACGCAGGCATACTGGTCTGCCGAGATGAATCCGCTGGCTTACTTCAAGCGCAATGCGGAGATGCAGTCTCTCCTGTCGGGCGATGCCAAGGAGAGCTTCATCTGTCTGGAGAAGTACACGATGAAGAATGCCTTCTTCGACATAGAGAGCAACTGCCTCGGCGCTTACCTTGGCGGTTATGCAGGGCAGTGCGGTATACGCTTTGACAATTGTGGATGGGCGAGTAGCGATGTGTTTCCACGCAGCCTGAGCCTTATGCCAACTTTTGAACACGCCATGCTTACGGGCCAAACGGTGATAGATGGTCCGGAGTTGATTCCAAGAGAATGTATCCATGAAATTTCTACGACAACAGTCGACGGATACACCAGCCGCAACTGGGGACTGTTTCCCCAGTACGAGAATGTGACGTTTGATGGTTTCCGCAAACTGATTGACGGCACGGTACGCATTCCTACCCGTCAGGAAGTCCTTGACCGCACAAAGGTATGCGTCCTCAACGACATCGCTGCCGACGACAAGGACATGCGAACCCCGTACCTCACTCCCCGTACTCTCTTCGACGGACTGTATCGCCAGGACGCTGACCAAGGCGGCAGGCTCAACGAGAACCATTGGCTGGACAACCTATGGTGGCTGAAGAAGACGGGACGTTACCCGACCATCCCACAGATGGCAGCCCTGATGGACGATGATGCCAAGCAACTGAAGGTGGTAAAGGCATCCGAATACACTACCCGATGGGGCAACATCGCCGACAAGCAGGCAGAGCTGAATGCCCTCTTCCCACAGGAATATACTGGCGACATCTATGCCGGACGACACGAAAACGGATGGGTGACGTACAACCCGTACCAGTATGACGAGACGACAGAGACGATGACGGATGCTTCAAGCGGCAAGACATACATAGGACGAGTGTATTCTCTCGCCACCAAGCGTGCTGCGGGTGAAATATCCTTGAAGTACAACACTTGTCGGTCTGTGGGGCTGGACTATGCACCGTATTCTATGGGAGTAGTCAAGGAATATGCCGACCACATCGACTTCTACTTGCAGAACTACCGCAATACGGAGTCGAAACAATCGGCCAGCGGATTTACTGAGGACGGAGCAACGACAGACACTATACGGATATACGGAGCCACTGCGCGTCCGACGGTGGAATGGAAAGACCGCGCCAGTCATCAGAAGAGCACCGTGAATCAAGAGTGGAAAGACGGTGTGCTGACCATTACGGTTACGCACAACGGTTCGCTCGACTTGGCAATAAAGTGCTCAGGCAACAACAGTGACCGCCTTACCGATTATACCGTTTCTCCTCTGCAAGCCCCATCCATCCCCGAAGTCTACGAGGGACGTTTGCAGTATGAGGCAGAGGTGTTCGACTACAAGTATATCGCAGCTTGCCGTACCAACGGTTATAACTATGGCGAGGCGAACTACGGCTACTATGGTCAGGGTTACGTACAGATGGGAACAAACTCTCAGGCTGTCATCCGCTACAAGAATCCTGTTGACAAGGCTGGACAATATAAAGTCACCCTCCGCTACAAAACGTCTGCAGACGTAACGTACATCATAGAGGTGGACGGCAAAGAATACACTATAGCCCTGCCGAAAGCTACGGAGTGGACCGAGGCGTCGGTGGTGGTAGAGTTCCAGTCTGCTGCATCTGCGCTGGCCATTCGTCCGAAGACTACAGCGGCAAGCGTGTATCTCGACTGCGTGATGCTGGGCTGTCAGTCGGAAACAGGCATTGACGTGGTAGACAATGCGACCGACGGGATGCTGAGAACCGAGTTCTTTGACCTTGAAGGACGCAGGCTGAGCGACCTCTCGCAGGCTCGCCCTGGCGTGTATATTATAAAGAAATACCACGTAAATGGCAGTGTTTCAACCGATAAATACCTACTGCGTAACAAATAGTGGCGTTAGGGGAACGTTTTGTAAGTACCGTGTAACGAATGGAAAGTTCGTGGAAATTATAAGGTTGTAAGGTTAGGCGAAAAATGCCTAACTTTGCAACCAAGAAACCAAACAATATCACAAAATCATTAAACCTAAATTAAAGTACAACATTATGAGAAAGAAATTTATGACCTTGTGCCTTGCTGCATTATGTTTTTTGGGTGCGCAGGCTAAGAAAATGTATGCTGATTTGAGTGCAGACCAGACTATTGGTAAAGGTGCGTGGGTGGCGTCGACTAACACTTTCAGTTGGACGGCAAGTACTAATGCCCGAATGCTATTGACCGGTTTGACGGGCGATTTGAGCGAGTACACTTCCTTGGTGCTGGAGACAGCTGATTATACAGCGACTTGGCGCGTTGACTTCATTGCAGGTGGTGAGACTATCAGTGGAGTAGACGGAACAAAGTTTTATTCTGCAGGCACAAAGACGATAGACCTTCAGAAAACATTTAGTGGCAAGGAAGACTTGCTGAAGGACGTAACGGAAGTCAGAGTAAACACCAACTCAAATGCTGGCTCCATCGTAATCAACAAGGCTTACTTGGTAAAGCCCATGACCAGCATTGCATTTGACAATGACGGTATTGCAACGGTAGACTTTACAGACCTCGTAGCTTCCGGCTTGACTTTTGACGAAACTACTGGAGTGGTGAAGAGTGAGAGCGCGTCATCTTCAACGCTTTCTCTGTCTCTGCCCGCCACTGGTTTGGATATGAGCAAAGTTGCCCGTATCACGATGGAATATGAAGGTGATGATATCGTTGACAACCTTCTTATGAACGATGCTGAAGGAAACAAAATAACCCAGGCTTATTCAAGTAAGTATAATTTGGATTACTCTAAAGTAGCCAACAATACACAACCTGTCGCCAAGATGACGTGGACTATCAAGAAAGAAGGCACTATGACCATCAAGGCTATCAAGTTCTATTCAGAAGTAGCCAGTGGAATAAATTCAGCAAGTGTAACCACTACCAAGCAGGAGGCACGTTGCTATAACTTGCAAGGAGTTGAGGTTTCCGACCAATACAAAGGTATTGTTGTCGTGGATGGTAAAAAGTATATTCGTCGATAAGCAACAGGAGGAAGTTTATGATTAAAAAAATTACTTATTTGTTTGCGCTCATCGTGGCGCTGTTCGTGTCCGTGAATGTTCTTGCCCAGGGTAAGAATGATACTCCTTGGCAAATCTTCAACATGGAAGAGGCAACCCGTTGGGGCGGCAATGCCAGCTTTGACGACGAGACCGTTACCGTATCCTTTAAGGGAAATAACGACCGTTGGATTGACATCCCCAATCTGAAGGGCGACCTGACTGGCCACGACAAGATGACTATCGAGGTGCTGAAAAGCAACTGCGTGATGAACGTCAACCTTCGCTATAAGGATGCGGAGGGAAAGACGAAGCAGGTGACTTGCCAGACCTTCTGGGGCTCGATGGCAAAGAACATCAATGGTAAGAAAGTCTTGAAGTGTGACCTGACCAACGGCGGAAAGATTCTGGCAGAGTACTTCAAGGATGTAGTGGGCATCCGCTTGGCAATGGCAAAGGCAGTAGCCGGCGAGGAAGAGCCTTGGAACATCCAGTTCGGCAAGGTATGCGTGTATTAAGTTTTTAGTTAGACAACATTTAAACTTAAGAGGAACAACATTATGAGAAAGAAACTTATAACATTGTGCCTTGCCGCATTATGTGTTTTGGGGGCGCAGGCTAAGAAGGTTTATGCTGATTTGAGTGCAGACCAGACTATAGGTTCTGGTAAGTGGACGGCATCGACCAAAACTTTCAGTTGGACGGCAAGTACTAATGCCCGAATGCTATTGACCGGTTTGACGGGCGATTTGAGCGAGTACACTTCTTTGGTGTTGGAGACATCCGAATATAACGCGACTTGGCGCGTTGACTTTATTGCTGGCGATGATGGTGAGACTTTCCAAGGAACAGGGTTTTATACTACAGGCACAAAGACGATAAACTTGCAGACGGTCTTTGCGGGTAAGACAGAAAAGTTGAAGGACGTAAAAGAAGTCAGAGTCAATACTAACTCTAATAGTGGCTCTATCGTAATCAATAAGGCTTATTTGGTAAAGCCCTTGACCAGCCTCGATTTCAATAAGGAAGGTATCGCTACGGTGGACTTTACAGACCTTGAAGCCTCGAAAGTAACTTTTGATGAAAAAACAGGCGAGGTGAAGAGTACTGGCTCTGGAACGTTGTCTTTGTCTTTGCCAACTACTGGTGTGGACATGAGCAATGTTGCCCGTATTGTGACGGAATATAAAGGAGATGATATCGTCGAAAATCTTAAGATAATCGATACGAATAGCAAAAGAGTATTTGATGCTTATGGTAGTAAGTATAATTTGGATTTCACTTCAACAACAAAAGACGATGGTGCCCAAAAAAATGCTGTTGCCAAGATGACATGGAATATCAACAAGTCAGGCACTATGACCATCAAGGCAATAAAGTTCTACAGCAAGACTTTTGGCGAGAAGTATACATTGACAGTAACTGATGCTGGTGCTTCTACCCTTGTCCTTCCTTATGCGGTGACAATTCCTGATGGTGTGAAGGCGTATACCTTGACTTATACTTCTGGCACTAATGTGAACGCAACGACTTTGACAGGTACCATCCCTGCCAATACTCCAGTCTTGATTAATGCTGAAGCTGGTGAGTACGAGTTTACCAGAACAGATGGTAGCAGTACCGTTCCTACTTTAGGCAGCACACTACAGACCAAAGACGCTCTTAATGGTCAGTATATGTCAGGGTTCACAGCTCCAAAAGACAGCTATGTGCTGCAGAACAAAGATGGCAAGCTCGGCTTCTATAAAGTTGCAGCAGACAATAAGCAGAAAATACTTCCTTTCCGCGCTTATCTGAAGATAGAGGATACAAATACTGCGAGCATGCCATCGTTGCTCAGCATCAACTTCGATGACGAGCCCTTTGACGGCACTACCGGCATATCGGAAGTGGAGAAATCAGAAAAGGTTCCAAATGGTCGCCGCTACAACCTGTCCGGTGTGGAGGTGTCTGACCAGTACAAGGGAATAGTTATAGTAGACGGCAAAAAGTATATCATAAAGTAAAGCGTATGAAAACAAAGAAATACATAGTCCCTTCCATGACCGTTATCAGCCTGGAAGGCAAGTTGAACCTGTTGGCCGCCAGCGGCGTCGATGGTGTAAACGGCAACACTATCTATGATGAAGAATCAGACATAGACTCACCAGGACTCTAAGAATGAATATTCCCTATGGATAGCATAGGGGACGAAAGAATAACCTAAATGCAAATCTCATCAAGGTAAAGGCTTGTTGAAAGCTGTATACTCTTGATGAGATTTTTCTTTGAAAACCATTGATCTTTCCTGTACTTTTTGTAACTTTGCAATCGTAACACCTACGTAACTAACTAAACATTATCCCCAATGAAGACAAAGTGTAAGTATATTGTTTTGGCAGTATTGCTTATGTTCGTGGCCGTGATTTATGCGGTCACTGTCCGGTTTTATGATTCCAAACAGTTGAGCTCCACATTGGTTACCTCCATCACGCAGGATGGGAGGGGCTACGTCTGGATAGGTACGGAGTACGGACTGAACAAGTTCGATGGAGTGCGCTATACGCAGTATTACAATGAGGAAGGCGATACGACATCTCTCGGCAACAATGCGATAGAAAAACTCTTTACGGACCGGAGCGGAAGGTTGTGGATTATAAATAAAGGTAATGTGCAACGTTATGTACCTCACGGGGACTCTTTTGCCAATGTGCAATTCCCGCAAGAGCAGGGACGAGTATACTGTAAGGATATGCAGCAAGCCAAGGACGGGACTATCTATATACTCTCTGCCGAAAAGGGGCTATTCCGGTTGAACGAAGAGACCATGCAGGCAAGCGGTGTGGAGCAGTACAACAAATACCTTTGCAAGACGAAGTCGCACAATTTGCTGATAGACCAGCAGCAAAGGATCTGGGTTCGTACGGACAACGGGGTCTATCTCTTTGACGGTAAGGTGAGAACGTACTTTGGAGAAGACTCTCTGCAATACGGTGACAGAATTTCTGCCTTGACGGATGATGCCCAGGGGCGTGTGTATGTCTTCTCGCATAGGAACGCCTTTGTCTTCGACAACAAGAGTGGGCAGTTCCACAAATATTGTAGTCTCTCCATTGGCATGAATCCCATTCATGTCTATAAGAACAGGAAAGGGAATATCGTGTTGGTTGCCGACAAGGTAGGTATCTATCTGTTCGATGTAGCCCACAAATCCTTGATACCACAATATCAGGACTCGGAAGAGTGGAAGAACTGGAACCAACAGGATATCTCCTCCTATTACGAAGACCAGGATGGCCAGACGTGGGTGGGATGCCGACGTAAGGGTGCCATGACATTCCGCGATGACGCATATCCTTTCCATTATGTGTCGTTGTCCAACGACGAGCAGACAAGTCTGTTGTTTGCCGATAGCTACGGTAACGTTTACGTGGGTAGAGGTTACGACGGTCTGCAGGTCGTGAGAGAAAATAAGTCTTTGGAAGGAAAGGTACTTCTTCCCGGCAAGATGGTTCTCTCCGTCTGTGAGCTGACACCGGACAAATGGTGGGTAGGCGTGCGTGATGGTGGTGCTTACATTGTGAATCCCAAGAGTGGGGAGAGCAAGAAGGTGGAGGCAACCGAATTTGCTCGTGTCAAGTCCATTGCCAAGGACAGACAGGGCAATATATATACCGTCATGTTTATGCAGGGCATCAAGAGCTTTGATGCTTCGGGAGAGCATGAGCGGCAGATGTGTAAGGGCGGCTTTAAGCTGTACAATGACTATGTGAACATTCTCTTTGCGGATAGCCATAACCGCATTTGGGCAGGAACATACTATGGTTTTGAGGTTTATGATGCCACACACGACCGACAGGTAGACATACCAATGGACTCCACGCTCCGCAGTGCTACCGTCTATAGTATAGAAGAGACCCAAGACGGCACGATGTGGCTGGGCACCAACCGTGGTCTGTATGCCTGGCAGAGCAAGGACGGGGCTTGGACGCGGTATACCGTTGACAACGGGTTGCCCAACAATATAGTATGCCAAGTAGTGGATACAAAGGACGGCAACCTCTGGATGAGCACCTTCAAGGGACTGGCGCGCCTGACCATCAAGACAGGCAAATGGCAGAAATACTATTATGGTAATGGACTACAGTACACCAACTACGCAAGGAGTGTGGGCTGCCGCACGAAGTACGGGGTGGTATGCTTTGGCAATGACAATGGCTTCACCTACTTTATGCCAAAGAACGTGGTCAATAAGAACTTCATGAAGGGCATTACCCTGACGGGAGTATTGTTCAAGGACAAGCAGCTCTCCGCCAAGGACAAGTCTGGCGGCAGCAACGTGATGGACTGTGCCGTGGAGGATGCCAAGGACCTGACCTTCTCCTACGAGGACAACACGTTCACCCTGCAGTTCTCCACGATGGACTACCGCGACTTGGAGAACGTGACGTACCAGTACCGCTTCTCCAACGAGAAGAAGGGCGTATGGCATTCGTCGCAGACGGGCAACAGCTCCATCATGTTCACCAACCTCTCTTGGGGTACGCACCACTTGGAGGTAAGGGCGATGGACAATGGGGCTTACTCCCCAGTAAGGAAGCTTTCCATCCATATCCTTCCGCCGTGGTATGCTTCGTGGTGGGCATACGTGTTCTATCTCCTTGTGGTAGCGGCGTTGGGATATCTATACTGGCATAACCAGCGTAACAAACGCCTGGCGATGGACAACGAGATGAAGGTGCGTCTCTTCGTAGACATAAGCCATGAGTTCCGCTCGCCGTTGACGCTGATAAAGAGTCCGCTGGACACGATGCTCAAGCGCAACTATGATGCGGAGACCATGCGCGGACTGAACAACATCAAGCGCAACACGGACCGCCTGCTGCTGTTGGTCAACCAGATTCTGAGCATCCGTAAGATAGAAAATGGACAGATGAGGCTGCACTTCGCCGAGACGAACGTGGTGGAGTTTGTGGAAAGCGTCCTGGACAACTTCGAGTATGAGGCAGAGAAACGTGGCATAGCCTTGAAGCTCGAGCACGCTGCCGACGACATCAAGGCGTGGATAGACTGGGGACAGTTTGACAAGGTGATATCCAACCTTGTCTCCAATGCTTTCAAGTACGTGGAGAAGGGTGGGGAGATATGCGTGTCCCTGCAGACGGAGAACGATGCTTCGGGTAGGACCTACCTGTTGCTGAAGGTGCAGGACACCGGCTCCGGCATTGACGAGAAGCAAATCAACAGGATATTCGAGCGGTTCTACCAGACTACCTCGTCGGAGGTGGGACAGTTGGGCTTCGGCATAGGACTCAACCTGACACGCAAACTGGTGAACCTGCATCGCGGCAAGATAGAAGTGCACAACCGCAAGGACACGCACGGGGCAGAGTTCGTGGTCACGCTGCCGACGGATGCCATTGGGCTGCTTGCCGAGGACAAGGTGGAGGAGTCGTTCTTCATCCATGCCCAAGAGCAGAATGCCGCAGACCGTGAGTCGGGGCTTCTGGAGCAAACGGTGGAGAAGCCGGCCAGACACAGGACGAACTATCACGTGGTAGTAGTCGACGACGACGAGCAGATGCTGAAATTCCTGCAGGAAGAGTTGGGCATGGTTTACCACGTAAAGGCTTTCAACAATGGAGCTGACGCCTTGGAGTGCATCATCCAAGATCAGCCGGACCTTGTGGTGACTGACGTGAAGATGCCCGAGATGGACGGCTTCACCCTGCTGAAGCGTATAAAGAGCAACACGAAGACGAGCCATGTGCCTGTCATATTGTTGACCTCTGAGGTGGAGCACAAGTCCAGGATGAAGGGATTTGAACACGGTGCGGATGCGTACGTGGACAAACCTTTCGACGTGGACGAACTGGAGGCCCGCATGGCTTCGCTCATTGCCAACCGTCTCCGCGTGAAGGGTAAGTTCTCGGGTATGCAGGAGCAAAAAGGCGTCATTGCCGACATCGAGATGAAGGGAAACACCGAGCAGCTGATGGAGCGTGTCATGAAGGTGACCAAGGAACGCTTCACTGACCCGGACTTCAACGTGGAGGCTCTGGCATCGGAAGTGGGAATAAGCCGAGTGCAGTTGCACCGCAAGGTAAAGGAGACAATGGGCATCACCGTGGGCGACTTCATCCGAAACCTCAGACTGCAGCAGGCAGCCCGGCTCTTAGAGAAAGGAGACCTCAACATCTCGCAGATAACGTATGCCGTGGGCTTGACCAATCCTACCCACTTCTCGGCTGCTTTCAAGAAGTATTTCGGCGTGTCGCCAAAGCTATATATGCAGAAATTGACTGACAGTGAGGCTGATGGCGAGGAGTGTAACAAATAGACAACAGAAAGTTACGCTTCGTAAGAAAGGTAGACACAAATAGCAAGTAGGTGTAAACGTTTAGAAATAGAAGACACGTGTTATTTGTGTAACTTTGCATTCGTCAAAGGGGGCGTTGCTCTCTTTGGCGAATGCATTTTTTTTGCGCTAATGACTACAATCTACAAATAACTACAATCTACAATATAATATGGCGAACAAAAATCTAAACAAGAAAATTGCCAGTAGGCTTCTGATGATGGCGTTCCTTTTTTCCGCCAACACCATGATGGCAGCCGACTACGTGACGGTTACTGGCGTGGTAAATGATGAAAAGGGTGATCCGCTCATCGGTTGTTCCGTGCAAATGAAGGGCAGCAAGGTGGCTACGGTTACCGACCTTGACGGTAAGTTTACGATGCAGGCTCCTGCGGATGCCATCCTGCAGTTCAAGTACATTGGTTTCAACGCCAAGGAGGTGAAGGCTTCCGGCAAGATGACCGTCACTCTGAGCGAAGACTCCCATGTGCTCAACGAAGTGGTGGCAGTGGGCTACGGTACGATGAAGCGCAGCGACATCACCGGCTCCGTTGTTTCCGTCACAGCTGAAGACATGCAACAGACCAGTGCGGCTACCATGGACCAGATGCTGCAGGGACGTGCCGCCGGTCTGCAGCTGATGGGCAACAGCGGTGCGGCTGGAGCCAGCACAAGTATACAGATTCGCGGCATCAACTCACTAAGCTCCACCAACGAGCCTATCTACGTCATCGACGGTGCCATCGTAAGAAGTGAGAGCACCTCCGATATCTATTCCAATCCCCTTGCCGACCTCAACCCGAACGATGTGGAGAGCATCGAGGTGCTTAAGGACGCTTCCGCTACAGCCATCTATGGCTCGCAGGCTGCCAACGGTGTCATCATCGTCAATATGAAGAAAGGCAAGGAGGGAGCACCCAAGATAAATTTCAAGGCACAGGTAGGTTGGGAGTCATTGCCAAAGAAGCTGGACGTGATGAACCTCAAGGAGTACTTCACTTGGGCAAGGGATTGTCGCGAGATTTCTGGTAAGGATCTGTCAAACTTCCTGGCTCACCCTGAGAACTATGGTGAGGGCACAGACTGGCAGGATGCCCTGTTCCGCTCTGGTGTGAAGCAAGAGTACAACCTCTCAGTGCGTGGCGGCTCCAAGAGTGTAAACTATAGCGTATCGGGAGGCTACTTCAACCAGGACGGCATAGTCATCAACAACGCCTTCTCCCGTTTTACCCTGCGCTCTGCCGTGGATGTCAAGGCGTTCAAATGGCTCGACTTGGGTACGACGATCTCTATGGCCCAGACGGACAGAAACACGGGTATGGCTACGTGGGGAGTGGTAAGCAGCGCCTTGGCGCAGACTCCCAATATACCGGTGAAGACTCCCGACGGCGAGTGGGGAAAGGCTGGCTATAACAGCGAGACAAATACCTACCAGCCTAACCCCGTGGCCATAGCTTCCATCACTACCAAACTGAACAAAGTGACAAGCACCCGTGCCAACGTCTATTTCACCATAAAGCCATGGAAGTGGCTCAAGTGGAGAAACGAGGGAACGTACGACACCAATACGGACAACTATCGTTATCTGCTCCCTGCATACGACTTGGGCGGCACACGACGTGACTATGCTACACATGAGACCTATAAGCGGTACAACAAATACACCTCCTTCAAGTCTGTGGCTACGGGAGACTGGAAGATAGCCAAATACCATAAGCTGTCCGTGATGCTCGGTGTGGACCTGAGCAGTCGCTATGTAGACTACCTGTGGGGACAGCGTCTGGGCGGAAGCGATACCAACGAGTCCCTTTCCGGAGGCGATGCCACCCGCGACCAGAATGAGGGTTACACCACCACCCAACGTTTCAGCAGTATCTTCGGCCGTCTCTCCTATAACTATAAGGACAAGTACATGCTCACAGCCACCGTGCGCCGTGACGGCAGCAGCCTCTTCGAGAGCGGACGCCGTTGGGGAACGTTCCCCTCTGCCGCACTTGCATGGCGCATCTCCGAGGAGCCTTTCTTTGCTCCTGTTACGCCTGTCGTGAGCAACCTCAAACTGAGAGTAGGCTGGGGTATCGTGGGCAATGCCAACCTTGCAGACAACACTTATCTGCCAAACTTCTCCAATAAGGAGTCGAACTTCGGTACCAGCTATGCTACTTCAAACATGCCGAACTACAACGGTCTGACATGGGAGAAGACAACCTCATGGAACGTCGGTCTGGACTTGGGAATTCTGAACAACCGTATCGAACTGGTCTTCGACGCTTACGTCAAGAACATCAACGACCTGCTCCTGCAGACAGCCCAACCTTACTTTACAGGTACAGGCGTGACGGGCGGTGCCTCTTCACAATGGGCTAACGTGGGAAGCATGCGCAACAAGGGTATCGAACTGACCGTGAACGCCCGCGTCATCAAGACAAAGAATTTCAACTGGAAAACGTCGCTCTTATATACTCTATCTGAGAACGAGGTGACGGGTCTGAACGTGGAGAACGGCTTCATCGACAAGACCCTCGACTTCTCCCAGTGGGGCGGCGAGACCATCACCCGCACGGCGGTAGGCCACAGTATCAGCCAGTTCTACGGTTACCAGGTGGCAGGACGAATCAATTCCGCTGCCGACTACCTCCGCAACAACGGCGACGGCACCAGCACGGTAATCGTTGCCACGCCCAACTATCGGGTAGGCACCATCGTAAGCAATGAGGATGCCAACAAGTTGAAGACCTCCATCGGCGATCTCCTCTACAAGGACAACAACGGCGACGGCATCATCAACGAGGAGGATAAGGCATATCTGGGCAACGGACTGCCTAAATATACCTTCGGATGGAACAACACCTTTACATATAAGAACCTCTCGCTCTCCATCTTCATGTACGGAAGTGTGGGAAACAAGGTGTTCAACTGGACCCGTCGTCAGATGGATGAGCCTTCCATGCTCCAGGGCAGCATGACCAACAAGTTTGCCCGCGTAGGCAACTATGCCCATTGGGCGTATGCGGACGGCAACCCGGGTAACACGGACGTATGGAATGTCTACGTAGCCCCAGGCGCAGACGACAGCATGCCAAGAATAGACAGCAGCCACAAGAACTACAACAGCCGCGTCAGCGACCGCTATGTGGAGGATGCCAGCTACTTGCGCATCAAGAACATAGTGCTCAGCTACTCGTTGCCAAAGAAGTGGATACGCAAGGTCTACCTGCAGAACCTGAACGTCTCCTTCAATGTGCAGAACGTCTGCACCTTCACCGGCTATACCGGCTACGACCCTGAGGTGGGAAGCCAGAACGGACAGTACACCATGCAGGGACAGGGTATGCTGATGTATGGAGTGGATACGGGCAAGGTGCCTTCTCCAAGAGCATTCATCTTCGGCATAGACGCTACGTTCTAAATGCGAACGGAGCAACATCTTCAGGATTGCCAACACTATCTTTTAAGAATGAGAATTATGAGCAACAAGACATTAAAATATATATTCTGTGGTATGTTGGGTATGACGGTACTGGCTTCTTGCGACAGTTATCTCGATACCACCAATGAGCGTGAGACTCCTGCTTACAATGAGTTGACGACTTACGACGCACTGACGGCTACTACTGCCAACCTGTATGCTTACCCATGGTACTATTTCCATAAGCGTAGGTTCGTGCAGCTTGGCGATGCCCGTGCCAACAACTTCTATATCTCTGAGACTGCCAGCAATGACAACAATGCTCAAGGCACTTTCAACGAGGTGGTAGAGAATACCTCACTTACCCATGCCTGGGCAAGTCTTTACAATGTGATAACGCAGGCTGGCTACATCGTCGACGACTATGCTCCACGTTGTGTGAGCAATGCGGTATGCAGTCAGGAGCAGGCCAACGTCTGCATTGCCGAGGCCCGCTTTATGCGCGCCATGGCGTACTGGTATCTTGCCATGTATTGGCATGACGTTCCCATCGTGGAGAACGCAACCACCGTCAGCACCGTGGCATACGCCAACCGTTTTGAGGACGTGATGCTGTATGCCATCAGCGAGGCCGAGTTTGCTGCACAGTGGTTGCCGACGAAACCTTATCAGACTGGACGCGTGACCAAGCAGTCTGCCGAGGCACTGCTCTCACGTCTGTACAATACGCTGGCTGCATACGCCAAGGGCGAGCACATTACGGCCAACTTCAAGACCTCCGTATTGGATGCGTACTATGCAAAAGATGCCGACTACTCTGCTGCAGCTTCATTGTCCACCTTCTTCTATAAGAAAGCCATTGATGCTTCACAGAACGTTATCAATGACGCGGCTACTGGCGGCTATGGTATGATGGACGACTACGAGCAGATATTCCGTGTGCAGAACAACAACTGCAAGGAGTCGCTCTTCGCCTTGCAGTTTGTGCCGGGAAGCACCACCTACGGTCTTTGCAACGAACTGCAGAAGGAGTTCTGCTACGACAACTGTATGGATGACCGTTTCGGACAGGCTTATTCTACTTGGGCCAGCTATGACTTCGCCTACGTGGCACAGCACCGTGGCGGTCTGAGCAGAACCCGTGGCAACGTGATGCCGGCCGGCATGACCTACGACTATCTCTATCATGAGTATGATACCTGCAAGGTGATAGGTACGGTTTGGACTGTAAGCGAGACACAGTCTACGTTGCCTATCAAGAAGCAAGTGGTGGGCGGACCGTTGGCGACAGACAATGTTGCCAACAACCAGAACTCAGGCTTCGACACTCCTCTGCTGAGAATGAGCGAGGTCTACCTCAACCTGACGGAGGCAAAGATGGGCTACCAAGGGGTAGACGAGACTTCCGACCCTGCGATTATGGAGGGCATCAACAAGGTGCGCCGCCGTGCCTACAAATATGAGATAGAGCATGGCACCTACAAGGGCGATTACGAGACTATCAACCTCGATACCCTATTGCAGGAACGCCGCATGGAGTTCTTCATGGAGGGCTTGAACTGGGCTGACATTGTGCGCCGCTCCTTCATGAGCCAAAAGGACCTGCAGCACATGCTCGACTATTGCAACAACAAGCTCATAGACACGGAGGGCGACTCCATCATGGGATGCCACCGTATGTATGAGTATAAATATACGATGGATGCCGATGTCAATAAGGTTGGTAGTGTGAAACTGTCTGTCAGCAATGGCAACTATAAGATTAAACGCCAGTCGCGTGAGTGCGTACATAATATCAGTGAAGGCAGTTATTGCCATACCGATGAAGTAGGCGAGGGCGACAATCTGTGGTCTATGATTTATCCGACAGCAGAGACCAACAAAGACCGCAATCTCCTGAAAGCTCCGGTTGCTTTTGATTTCACTGAGATAATAAAACGAAAAAATAAGGAATAGAATATGAATCATTTCAGAAATATCATCATAGCATTGGTTGCGCTCGTGGGACTTCAGCTGACGTCGTGCAGCAGCGACAATGAGACTCCCGTCATCGAGAGCGTATGGACAAACTCTTCGGCAGCTCCAGCCGAGAAAGTTGATTTCTCTTATCCCGGTGCAACCGTCTGTTTGCACGGGCGTGGATTCTCCGACCTTGAGGAAGTGTCAGTGAACGGCGTAGCCATCGAACTGATGAAGACCATCATGTACGATACGGACAGCTTCATCACCTTCACCATCCCCGAAGAGGTTCAGCCCACAGCCGAGGGCGGACTCTCCGAAATCAAGGTGAAGACAGCCAACGGCGTGAGCACTTACCAGTATTTTCTCATCAAACCGACCGCAGAGCAGCCAAAGGTCACCGGCGTGTCTACCCAGACGCTAACGGCTGGAGGCATACTGGAAATAAAGGGTGAGAATTTGGAGGGTGCATCGGAAGTATACCTTCCTCTCACCTTCGACCAGAGCGTGAAATGCGAGTTGGCAGCAGACAAGGAGCAGACAGCAACCTCAGTCTTTGTTGTCATACCGGAGAATGTGACTTTTGCAAAAGGTATGGTCAAGGTGGTGCTCAACAAGCATAGTGAGGAACTGGACAGGGACTACACCGAGTCCGTGTATTCTTCCAAGATAAATTTTGCCAATAAATAAAGGTGAATGCCATGTTGGACTTTAAAAGGATAAAGTTATGAACAAGAATAAACTATTTACATATATGGCAGGAGGAATGATGGCTCTGTCCGTCGCCTCTTGCAGCGAAGACTTGGATAGCCCCGTCTTGCCACAGCCATCGCAGTTCACACTGCCTGCCGCACAAGATTTGGATGCCAACACTCTCTTTGGAATTTGGGGAAAGACGCTTGCACAGGGCAATACCAACAGCACTTACTTCACCCAGCGATACGAAGTATCCTTCCAGACTGTGGAAGATGCTGAGGCCGTGTTCTCGCATTGGTATACCGATGCCGCAACGGAGATTGCCGACTCGACGGTAAACTATGAATATACTTACGAGTTTGATGGAAAGAACTTAAAGATGACACCGAAGCCGGCTTATGCCATACTCGGAGCCGATACCATCCGCGGTATATCGGTAGGCGACAACCGTATATTGCTCTATACGCAGAAGGCTGGTCGTACGGACTCCATCTGTACGCTCAGTCGTACCGCAGACCCTGCGCCGAGTGTTACTTCCGTTGACCGCACATTGCCAAGCGTAGGCGAGAGGGTGACCATCTCGGGCCGCAACTTGCAGTTTGTTGACCATATCTACCTGCCAACGTCTGAAGGCGAAAAGGAAGTGACGGACTTCGAGAAGGGTTCGAAGCAGATTAGCTTCGTGCTGCCGGAGGGCGATTATGCTCCTGGCTCCATCCGCTGCCAGTCCACCACTGCGCACATCAGTTGCTACTCGCCCGCCTATATGTTCCGCAACGACTGCGTGTTCTTCCATACGTTCAGCACCGAAGGTACTAAAGCGCCTTATACGGGTACGGAGTTTGAGTACACCATCAAGTCGATGGGTACATTGATGGACAAAGTCAACAACCTGACTTATGAAGGACTGCCTTCAGGCCACAGCCTTTCGTTGGCAGCAGAGGATGTGAAGCACCCCGATGCTTTCTTGAGTTTCTTTGGCAAGACACCTTTGGCTATCTGGCCTGTCGCTACGAAGACGGACGACAAGAAGGGCTATCTCCGCTTTAGCTCAGCTGACCGCTTCCAGTATGTCATAGACAACAATGACCTGCAGGATGTCAAGTCGAATACTCCGTGCGGACAGTTGGCTATCCAGATGGATATATACGTAAGTACCGACGGCGAACCGATTTGGAACACGGGCTATATCTCTTATCGCCTAAACAAGGACCAGAGTTCCCTGACCAGTGATATGCTTGCCAACGTGGCGATGTGGTCTGACGGAGAACCTGCAAGTTTTGCTAACGGATGGCGCACCTTTACGATACCACTGTCTACATTTACCGTGACGAGTAGCTCGGCTACGTCTACCTTGGGCGGACTGGTAGCCTCACTGAAGTCAAGCAACTTGCAGACACTGCTGACCTTGGTCAACTATCCTTTGGACGAGCTGCATCCTGCCAAGGAGGTAAGCAACTTCCAGTTTAGCGTAGCCAATATCCGTTTGGTTCCTTATGGCACACCAGCCAGTGTGAAAGAGTAATTGCTTGTTATATTAACTACAAATAAGATAGACTGTATGTTAAGATATATGTTGTTTTCGCTTTGCTTCCTGCTGTCCCTGATGGCGGAGGCAAAGCAGGAGAGCTACATCGCTTTCCAATCGAATACTTCGTCTTTTGTGCTTTCCGAGTCGGGCAAATCTGCACAGATATTGGTGTCTGCTGACGATTGGAAGGGAGTGCAACGTGCCGCTAATGATTTGTCGGAAGACATCGGACGTGTCACAGGTGTCTCTGCCCAAGTAGCTCAAGGCAGTAAGGTTCTGCTGAAGAGCGTCATTGTAGGCACCTTGGGCAAGAGTCCTCTGGTGGATGCCTTGGTGAAGCAAGGCAAGGTCAAGGTGGATGACATCCGAGGGCAATGGGAGTCCTATTTGATACAAAGCGACAAGGACAACCTATATATAATAGGTAGCGACAAGCGAGGAACCATTTATGGAATCTACGACTTGTCGGAGAAGATAGGTGTCTCGCCTTGGTATTGGTGGGCGGATGTGCCGGCCAAGAAGTCCGGCCAGCTCTACGTGAAAGCAGGCAGGTATATGCAACCTTCACCGAAAGTGAAGTATCGTGGCATCTTCATCAACAACGAAGAACCCTCGTTCTGTACATGGGCACGAACGCATTTCGGCGGCAACAATTCCAAGATGTACGTTCACATTTTCGAACTTCTGCTGCGCTTGAAAGCCAACTATCTTTGGCCTGCCATGTGGAGCAGCAACTTCAATGAGGACGACCCGAAGAATCCGCTCTTGGCAGACGAATACGGTATAGTGATGGGTACGTCTCACCACGAGCCAATGATGCGCTCCCATGCGGAGTACCGCAAGCGTAGAAGTCAGGTAGGTCCGTGGGACTATTCCATAAACAAGACCCGCCTGGACAGCTTCTTCCTGGAAGGTATGGAGCGTAACAAGAACTATGACAATCTGGTGACTATCGGAATGCGCGGTGACGGTGACGTGGAGATGGGTAAGGGCAATGATGCTGAAAACATCCGTGTGCTCCATGATGTCATCGACGGACAGCGGAACATCATCCAGAAGGTCTATGGCAAGAGTCCTGCTGAAGTGCCACAGCTTTGGGCTGTCTATACGGAGGTGCAGCGATACTACGATGCCGGCTTTAATGTGCCTGACGACGTGACCCTCTTGTTCTGTGACAACAACTGGGGATATATCCGCCGTATCGGTCCTGAGAAGGAACTCCAGCGCAAGGGAGGACTGGGCTTGTATTATCATATAGACATGAATGGCGGTCCTTGGAATGACCGTTGGGTCAACACGACAACAATCCCCAAGATGCGCGAACAGCTCAATATGGCTTACCGGACGGGTATCGACCGTATCTGGATTGTCAATGTGGGCGACTTGAAACCACGCGAGTCGGCCATCGACTTCATCATGAATTACGCCTGGAATCCTGACGCAATTCCTGTGGGACAGGAAATGAACTACTTGCGACAATTCACAGCTAAGGCCTTTGGCGATGCCTGTGCGGATGAGGCTGCAGACTTGATGGCTAAATACACAAAGTATAACCTTTGGCGTAAGCCCGAGGTGGAGACGACGGATTATTTCAGCATCGTCAATTACCATGAGGCTGACAGCCTCCTGGCTCTCTGGCAAGACCTCTCCAATCGTGCGGATGCCTTGAAAAAGAAGATTCCTGCTGAGGCGCAAGATGCGTTCTATCAGTTGGTCTACTATCCTGTGAAGGGCTCGGCCGGAGTAGCACAGATGTATATATATGCCGGAATGAACCAGTATTACGGCAAGCAGGGCCGCATCATCGCCAACGAGTATGCACAGAAGGCGAAGGCACTCTTTGAGGAGGACAAGCGTCTGACCGACTACTATAATAACAAGATGCTTGACGGCAAGTGGAAAGGCATGATGCTTGACAAGCATATAGGCTACCAGAAATGGTCGATGCCAGACCAGAACAAATTGCCGGACTTGATAGAAGTTACTCCTGCCGAGAAGCCGGAACTGACGGTAGCGGTTGAGGGGCGTGAGGAAATCATGACGGGAACACAGGCAGAAGCCACATTGCCTACCTTTGCCTGCAACGAAGATGTTTCGCAATATGTAGATATATGCAATAAAGGCGAGCAGGAACTTGTCTATAAGGTGAAGACGAGCGACAAATGGATTGCCGTCGACCGTAAGTCAGGAAAGGTGAAGACGGAAGACCGCATGATGGTGCGTATTGACTGGAAGCAGTTGACCGACGGGCATCATCAGGGATGGGTCAAGGTTACTGGCAATAAGCAGACCTTTGTCGTCAAGGTGGAAGCTGTCAAGGAAAACGTGGACGCTGTCCTCGCCGCACAAGGCGACAAGCCTTGCCACATCACGTTGGCGGGTGAGATGTCAATTCCTGCTGAAGCTTTCAGTGCCGAGAATCATGTGGCCGGTTATCCCCGTTGGACCTTCCTTCCCGACCTTGGCAGAAGCAACGGTTGTATGGGGGCTGACACCTATCGGATGCCTCAAGCACAAAACGAGAAGCCTTTGAACAACTATGCTTCTTTGGAGTACGATGTCTACGTAGGTGACAGAGATACGTCGGTCGTATGTCTGGGCATACTGCCAACACAGGATATTCATCCGGAGAAAGGCTTGAAGATAGCCGTGTCAGTAAACGATGGCGAAATCATCGAGATAGATGCGCGCAAGGGATTCGTGGATACCTTCAATGAGTATAACCGCAATAACCTGTCTCGCTCCAAGGTACTCTCTCCGCTTCCTCGTACCAACAAGAAACTGTATCTCAACGGCTCAGGAAGAAGGATGCGCAACGAGGTGTTTGACAATCTGCGATGGCTCGATGTGAAGTTGCCCATGCCTCGCAAGCAAGTAAACCACCTCAAGGTATGGATGGTTAGTCCCGAGATTGTATTGGAGCGTATCATCGTGAATCCGGACAATGCCCGCTATTGCTATTTCGGCAAACCTTCTGCTAGTGTCAACCATTAAAGAAAGGTGGCGTATCACGCAGTGTGATACGTCACCTTTTATTATAGTGCGTGAGGGTTTATGTACTTTTGCCCTTACAGGGCGCGTAGATACATATAATCAAAAACCCAGGGCGTTGCCCTGGGCTATGTAGTTGTTGGGCTTTCAGCCCGTACTGGTACAAATTTACTCAATTTGTTTTTACATATTATTAAGCGTCGAGCTTAGAGAACTCCTCGAAGCTGATCTCCTTATGGTCGAGAGTAACAACGTCCTTCAGAGCCTTCATGAGCTTGCGGTCAGCAGCCTGGTTGATGAACATGTCAACCTGCTCTGGCTTCTTCAGCATCTCCTCAACGTAGTTGTCGATGTACTCGTCAGGGATGTTTGCCATGCCGTACTGAGCGAACTGTATGCGAGTCATCTCGCCGGCTACTTCCTTAACGTCAGCGTCCTCTACCTTCACCTCGCACTGCTCGAGGAGCTGGTTCTTTGCCAGGTGCCATGTGAGCTCCTTGATGCTTGCCTCATAGTTCTTGTCTACGTACTCCTGACCCTTGTCAGCGTTGTTGGCGAGCATGATGCGCTTCATCAGGTCGTCAGCGTACTTCAGTTCGCCTACCTTGGCCTCAACGTACTTGCGCACGTCAGCGAGGAAACGGAACTCAGAGTTAGCGTCGAGCTGCTCCTGTAGACCCTCAGCTACCTTTGAACGGAAGTCAGCCTCGTCCTTTGCCTCGCCTTCGCCGAATACCTGGTCGAAGAGCTCCTGGTCGATAGCGTGCTTCTTGTAGCGTGTGATTTCTGTTACCTGGTATGAGAAGTCAGCTGTAACGTTCTCTGCGTCTTCCTTAGAAATCTTGAGGAGAGAAGAAATCTCTACAGTGCTCTCTGGGTAAGCCTTCTTAGGGTTGAAGGTGATGATGTCACCAACCTTTGCACCGTTGAAGAGAGCCTTCTGGTCGTCTACCTTGATGTATGATGGCATGAGCACAGCCTCAGAAACGGTGATGCCGTCTTCCTTGGTGCTGCCGTCTTCGTTGAGCTCGCGGAGGTCGCCCTTCAGCATGTCGTTCTCCTCGTAAGAGTCAACCTTCTCGTAAGAACCGGTGCGGCTTGCCAGAGCGTCAATCTGCTGGTCGATCATCTTGTCGTCAGCCTTTACGTCGTAGTAAGCAATCTTGTCGTCAGCAGAGAGCTTAGCGTCCATCTCTGGAGCTACAGCTACGTCGAACTTCAGAACGTATGGTGCTGGAGCGTCGAGGTCTACAGGCTCCTCACCGAGGTGTGGCATTGGCTCGCCGAGCATGTTGATCTTGTTCTCCTTGATGTAGCCGTAGAGCTTCTCGCCCACGAGGCGGTTGATGGCGTCCACCTTCACCTGTGCGCCAATCTGACGCTTGATGAGGCCGATAGGAGCCTGTCCTGGACGGAAGCCAGGGATGTTAGCTTTCTTGCGATAGTCGTTGAGTGCCTTGCGGACGTTGTCCTGGTAGTCAGCCTCCTCGACGGTGATGGTCATCAGAGCGCTTACCTTCTCTGGATTTTCAAATGTAATGTTCATTTTGTTGTTTATACGGTTTTGTTTTGCTTGTTTATGCTAGCCTATTTAGGGCGCATCTAGGGCATAGACGCACTTTAGGGTGCAAAGTTACTAATAAAATAGGAGAAAAGCAAAACGTTAAATGTTTTTAACAACCTTTATCTTAGTACATTTTGGATATTATGTAGTTGGCCCACGACGTTGGGAGCAGGCGCTGCAGCAGTACGAAGACGTGGTACATGAAACCGATGGTGGAGAAGCAGGGCGGATTCTTCATCTCGGCCAGTCGGTAGAGCTCCTTTGCCATGCTCTCGGGGGAGAGTCCGTGCTGTTCGTCGTGCTCCATGGTGCTTACTGCCTTTTGCATGTGTGGATAGATGTCCATACCTTCCATGCTCTTGTTGCGTGCATCGGTGAAGCCCGTCTTCACGTCGCCTGGCAACAGGCAGGTCACCTTCACACCGAAGGGGCGCAGCTCGTTGCGCATGGCGAGGGCGAGGCTATTCAGTGCCGACTTCGTGGCGCTGTAGAAGGCCTGGAAGGGTAGGGAGAATAGGCCCATCAAGCTGGTGACGAAGATGATGGTACCGCCGCGCTGGTTGCGCATATATGGTATGGCGGCCTGGGCGATGTTGAGCGAGCCGAAGAAGTTCACGTCAAACTGTCGGCGGGCTTCTTCGAGGGTGGTAAACTCTACGGCACCTGAGATGCCCATGCCAGCGTTGCTGACGAGCACGTCGATGCGTCCATCCGTCTTAATGACCTGTTCAACCGCACTTTTGCACTGTGTCGGGTCGGTGACGTCGCAGTGTATGTGCGTGATGCTGCCGTTGCTCTCGCCGTGTCGCGAGAGCTCGTATACTTTGTAGCCCTTGGCTGCAAAAAGTTCGACGGCAGCCTTGCCAATGCCAGAGCTGCCGCCGGTGAGTAGGAGAACCCTTTGATAATTCATAATTCAAAATTCATAATTCACAATATCTAATTCACAATATCTAATTCATAATTCAAAATGCATAATTCATAATTATTGTTGTGCCAAAACCGCAGAGGTCGTGCGGAGCCTAATTATGAATTATGCATTATGAATTATGAATTAATTAGAACCAGTATGCCAGGCCTATCTGCCATGCGTTTGACTTGGCTGTGAAGTTTGTGGCTACGTCCGCTACTTGGAATTCTGCAGTCTTTCCGCAGGCGATGTTGTAGTTAGCCTTTACTTCGAGGTGAGAGAATAGCGTGGTGCCGATGCCGACGTTTACGCTGAACTGGCTCTTGTTCATTGTCCAGTTCGTAGGGCCGTCAGCGAAGTTGAATGCTACCTGTGGACCGGCGAAGAGGAATATGTCTGCCAGCGAGCCGAGTCCCCAGCCGTAGCGTACGTTTACCGGGATGGCCAGTGAGCGTGTGGTGAGGTCATCTCCGTCCACTTCTGCTTTGCGCTGGTCGTAGAGTGCTGAAGCGTCGAAGCTAAGTCCTATCAGCGGCAGGGTGAATTTTACAGTAGGACCGACGTAGAAGCCGGCACTGTTTGACTTTAGGTTGTCCATTGCACTTTCTGACAGTGAGAGGCTGGTGAGGTTTACACCGCCGCGCAGACCGAACTTGAAGCCCTGTGCCTGTACGGAGAAGGCCGTCAGCATTGCCACGGCAATAATGAGTAGAGTTTTTTTCATCAGATGTAAAGTAATTGGAATGTTATGGGATGAGGCTTAGTGCCTTTGTCTTCTAACCGTAATGCGTGCCGGTGCAGAGCCGCTGTTGCTCTCCGAACGGCGACTGGAGCTCTTCTTCACCGTGGTGGTGCTACCAGAACTGCGGCGGTTAGCCTTGCGTGCCTTTTTCTTGGCGGCCTTGGTGTCCAGTTCCGCCTTGGCGATGGAGTCGAGGGAGTCCTTGCGCACTTTGTCGCCCCAGATGTTCTCCTCGAAGGTCTTCAGCTCGTCCTCGATGCGCTTCTGCTCCTTTGCCATGGCAGAGTCCGTGGGGCAGTACTGCGCCAGCGTCTGTCCGAGCATGTTGTTTGTCTTGTATATCTTGCCCGAGTAGAGGTTCTTTACGAAGTAGTCGTCTATGCTCATCGTGGCGGCGTTGTTTATGTCGCTCGTCATGATGGTCTGCTTGGTGAGGAAGGGTGCGGCGTCGGAGTACTTCACCCAGAAGAGTGGGTACTTGGAAGCGCCGTCGCCGAAGTCGTCCTCACGCACCATGATAGGGCAGAGGGCCACCACCTTCTTGTGGAACGTGGCGCTCTTCTGGTCGTAGTATGCCGACTCCTTGATGTAGTACGACTTTACTTCGCGCGAGGGAATGTCGGAGTTGTCCAGCTTCAGTTTGCCGTCCTTGCGCTCGTAGTAGATGTGGTAGTTGTCGAGCAGGGCGAGGGGCTTTACCACGGCATCGGCCTCGAAGGACTCGTTGCCGTCCAGACGGTATTCGTATGCCTTCACCTGTCCGGAGAGGACCAGTTTGAAGAGGTACGTGAAGAGGTTCGTCTGCGTGCCCGTAGGCTCTACGGGGTAGTAGAGTCCGGCGTTGACACCCTGTGTGATGTCAACCTCGCGGTATATGTCGCGTCGCCATACGACGTCCTCGTCCATCTGCTGTGCTACGGGGTAAGACAGTTGTGCGCGCAGTGAGAGCGTGTTGGCGTTCTTCTTCTGTGCGGCGGTTTGCTGCTGGCGTCGTGCGGCAGGTTGTGCGCTGGCGTCAGTGACGTATGTGGAAGCTATGAGGGCAACGGTGCCGAGTAATAAGTGAAGACGCATGGGCGTATGTGTGTGGTTTTACGTTTTTGTGGTTTGTATTATTTCACGATGATTTCCATCGATGCCGGCAGTTGGCGTTGTATGCCGTCGGGGCCTACAGCGTGTATGCGCGAGATGTAGAAGCGCTTCGAGCGTGAGAGCTTTCGGAAGGTGTCCTGCTGTCTCTGTGAGAATGATGCTCCGTTGGAGACGATGGGCACTGCGTTGCCCATGTTGTCGAAGAATACGGCTTCGAAGCCGGTCACCTTGAACTCTATGTCGAGCAGTCCGTCGTCGATGGCGGCGCGTATGCCGGAGGCACTGAGCAGCGAAGCCTTGGCGAGGTTGCCACCGCGAAAACGGTTGTCGCCCACCTGTATATAGGCCGTAGGGTCTGGCAGTTTGCGCACGTGAAAAGTGTACTGTCCCATCTGCTGTGCGCGTCCCGTCTGCAGGCTCGACACGGTGATGGTCACGTCCTGTCCCACTGCCGACGGGCGAGCAATGTACTTGCCGTTGCCGACGGGTGTCAGTGTGCCGCCAGTCATGGTTGCCGACACCTTATTGAGCGGAACGCCAGGGATGGAGACGCTTATCGGGTTGCTGTATCCGGCGTAGAGCACGTTCATGAGGTCGGCCGATACGGTGGCGGAGGGGTCTACGACGGTGTATTTCTGCGAGAAGTCGCGTCGCAGCACGTCGCCGTTTCCGTTGCGCATGGTGATGTAGCCCGTGAGGTTAAAGTCGCCCGTGCGTCCGGCGATGAACTCGTAGGTGTTGTTGCGCAGGTTCATCTTCCGGCCACCGATGAATATCTCCGGCTGCTGCGTGGTGTCGATGGCGGCCATTACGATTTGTGCGGAGAACTTGTCGCCGCGCACCACGGTCTGTGCGTTCGGAATGACGAAGGCCGAGAGCTTGTTTACGCGTATGTCCTTTGCGTCGATGTTTCCTGCCAGGGCGTGCAGCATCTCGCCTTCAGCGTAGCGCACGTCGTTCTGCAGCTTAGAAAGGAGCGTGACGGCAGCTGCCACCGGCATTTGTTCGAACATGTATTCCTGCCAGTTCTTGCCCAGAGCCTTTGCCTTGGGCGATACGGCGGTGGAGAGATTGTCGGCGATGACCTTCTGCAGACGCTCGTCGTTTACCATGTTTACGGCGCGGTAGCGGAAGTCCTCTATCATCTTCTGCAGGCGCGGTCCCTTGCCTCTGCCGGGTGAGAGCATCACCTGCGATGCAGCCTCGAGGTCCTCCTTGTTCTGTATGTTGTTGATGTCGCCTTCGTCTCCGTCCGCCTCCTTGACGATGGCCACTTTGAGTTCCTGTGCGAAGTTGTAGAGCTGGTCGCTCATCTTCTTCACCTCCATGGCCTTCGCGTGCCACGCGCGCACCTTAGTAGGATTGCTCTTCATCTGCGCCTCGAAATCGTCGTAGATGCTGCCGTTTTCCTTTGTGGCATTGTCGGTGGAGCGTTTGAGACCATCTTCCACGATAGAGAAGCCGTTGAGCACCTCCGTAGAGACGTTCATGGCCAACATAGCCATGAGCACCACGTACATGAGGTTGATCATCTTCTGTCGTGGGGAGAGCGGTCGTTTCTTTATTGCCATACTTATGATTTTACTGCGTTGGGCAAGTTTATGATTTTACTGCGTTGGGCATATTGACGGTCATGGCTTCTATCATGCGCATATAGATGGTGTTGAGCTCTTTGATGCGCTCAGCCATGAGGCGTGTCTGTTCGTTGATGGAGTCCTGGGTGGTAATCTGCTGTGAGGCAGACTTGAGCTGCATCTCGTAGACGCGGCTGATGCCCGTGAGCGTGCGGTTGAGGTTCTCCATCTCTTCGCTGTCTGTGGAGAGGCGTGCGCTCTGTGCCGCCACTTTCTCCAGCATCTCGTTGAGCTCGTTGAGGCGGTCGACGTATGTGGTGGTGGCTGTCTCCATGGCTTCTGCTGTCTCCTGGCTTACTGCCGGTGCAGGGGTTGTCACGGCATTGCCGGCGGCAGGTGCATACTGTGGTGCAGCAGTTTCGGAAGTCTCTGAGGAAGCGGCGTATGTAGGTTCTGCACTCTGCACTTCGAAAGTGATAGGTTCTGCACTCTGCACCTGTGGAGCCGCATTTGAAATAGGTGCTGCACTCTGCATCTGCGGTGCCACAGGCGCTACGTTCTCAGCCTGCGGCGCAATGGGTGCCACGTATGCCTCGTCCGTGTCTGCCATGTGTGTGTCGAGCGGCATGTCGATTGTCGTCTTGTCGAACGGACGGTCGAAGGCCGAGATGAAGAACACGACGACCTCCGTGCCCATGCCGACGAAGAGCATGACGTTGGCTCCGGGCAGGTGGGTCAGTTTGAAGAGTGTGCCGAGGATTACGACGGCTGCACCCCATGAGTAGGCGTAGTTGAGGAACGTCTGTCCCGGTACGCTGTCCATCCACTTCTGCAGTAGGTAGACTATATTGAGTTTGCTGTATTTGGTCATGGAGAGTGAACTATATGTTATGTGTTACCTTTTTTTCTTACCTTTGGCATTGATACTGGTGGAGTTGGCCAGCGATCTTACGCATCGGAAACCGATGTATGAGCGTGGCTGGTTCTGGTATTCCCACGTGCGCCATGCCGAGCGTATCTGGCTTTCGGGGTCCTTCCACGATCCGCCGCGTACTGATTTCTTCTTCAGTCGGTATGGGTCTTCCAGTGCCGCTTTGTATTCCAACTGTGGGTTGAGGTCGTTCATGGCGTCCGCACCGGCTTCGGTGTAAACGGTGGAGGTCCACTCCGCCACGTTGCCGGCCATGTCGTAGAGTCCGTTGGAGTTGGCGGCGTAGATTCCCACCTTGCTCGTTATGAGGTTGCCGTCCTTGGTGTAGTTGCCTCGCTCAGGCTTGAAGTTGGCAAAGTAGCATCCGTCGCCGTTCTTCACGTCCTGGTTCTCCCAAGGGAATTCCGTGCCGTCCTTTCCGCGTGCGGCGTACTCCCACTCAGCCTCTGTCGGCAGTCGGTAGCGCTGTATGTAGCGTGCCGCTCCGCCCAGTCCTTTCAGCAGGTAGTCTGTGCGCCATGCGCAGAAGGCATTGGCCTGTTCCCACGTTACGCCCACCACGGGGTAGTCGCCGTAGGCTGGGTTGGAGAAGTAGTTGCGCAAGTACATCTCGTTGTCGCTATTGGTGAAGTCGTTCACCCAGCAGGTGGTGTCGGGGTATACGTTGACGATGTACGTGTTGAGGAAGTCCCACGGTCCGCTCAGTGGGCGGTCGATGGTCTGGCGTACTATGCGTCCCTCGTCGTCGATGTATGCCGTGTCCTTGGATATCATCACCACTTCGTTCTGGTTGGGAGTGATGTCCGTGTTGAGGTTGCGTTCGTTTGCGTTGAGGCGGTTCTTGCGCATAGCAGCTGTGACGTAGTCGTATACCTCATAGCGGTAGTTCATCTGGCTGGCGTCGAGCGTCTTCTCTCCCGTTGCAGGATTGATGGTGTAGACGCTCTCTATGGCTCGCAGTTCGTCCTCGTTTGGTTTGCGCGGCAGAGCCTTCTTCCAGTTGAGGTGCGGCGTTACGGGGTCGCCGTTCTTGTCCTCGGTTATCATGTACGTCTCGTCGCCGCCGTAGGCCGGGTCAGCCAGTCGGGTGCGTATGATGCTGTCGCGCACCCACATGACAAACTGTTTGTACTTGGCGTTGGACACCTCGTGTTCGTCCATCCAGAAGCCGTCGACGGATATTTCCTTTGTCGACGTGTTGGTGCCCCAGAGGGTGTCCTTCTTCTCCAGTCCCATACGCAGCGAACCACGGTTTACCATCGTCATGCCGTAGGGCGTGGGTTCTTGAAAGGCTTTGCCGCCTCCGGTGCCCGTTACTTCTCCGCCGCGTGTGGATTGCGTCAACTTGCCGCCGAAGCAACTCGTCAGCACCAGTGCCAGCGTCATGCAGGCCAGGGGAAATGTTATCTTTCTCATTATTTCTTGTCGTTTCTTTTTTTTTCTGAGATTATGTTAAGTGTAAAAAATAACTTGAGCATTTTTGAATTCGAGAATTATGCCAACGACGGGCTGAAAGCCCAATAACTCCATAGCCCAGGGCAACGCCCTGGGTTTTCGTTTGTATATGTTTATGCGCCCTGTAAGGGCAAAAGTCCATAAACCTTCACCTGCAATACTATGTACTTTTGCCCTTACAGGGCGGTGGTTGATGGCCCGACGTACCCAGGGCGTTGCCCTGGGCTATGGAGTTGTTGCCCTTTCAGGGCGTGCAGGACAAAACTGCTCGAGTTATTTTTTTACATATTACTATAGTGTTCTTGTCGTTTGGTGTCTGTTTTTGCCTTTCTTGCCCAGATTGATGTCCATCTGGTAGCCCACGCTGAGCTCGTGCGAACCGTTCTTGGGCCCAACGCCGTTGGTGTAGTGTTCGTACGAGTAGCCCAGAATGACGCCGTGGAACTTTGCCCCGATGAGTGCCGTGACGGATATCGTGGGGCTGTAGCCGAAGCCGGCGTAGAGCATGCGCTTCTCGGTGGTGTATATCAGTCGGCCCGTCACGTCGGCGCGGTAGGAGGAGAAGTCCGAGCGCACCAGTGCCGACGTGGCCACCTTCAGCGTCGGGTTGCGCAGTTGGAAGTCCACGCCGCCCGTGGCGAAGTATACTCCCTTCAGCTTCATTTCGTTCTTGTCGCCCAGCAGTATGGTGGGGTAGGTGAGGTGCTGTCCTGAGATGCCGGCGTACCAGTTCTTGCGCTGGAAGTACATGCCCAGCCCGAGGTCGAAGGCGGCACCGTTGATGTCCGTTCGGGAGGAGAATACGGGGTCGCTCTCGTCCGACACGTCCACCTCCGATCCGCGGAATTTCTCGCTCAGCATGCCCACTTGCACGCCAACGGATATCCAGCCTTTCTTGCCCATGCGGCGGCGCATGGCATACTGCGCCGCTATCTGTTGGGTGGTGAAGAGGCCCAGCTTGTCGCTCATCAGCTGCAGGCCCACGCCGTGTATTATTTTGCGCGTGGCAAAGGGCATGTCGCCCGAGATGTATGCCGTCTGCGGCGCATTCTCATATCCCGCCATCGACATGGCGTAGGCTCCCGAGATGTTCAGCTTCGCCTCCTTGCCCGCTGCGGCAGGGTTGAAGTGCGTCTGCATGTCGAAGTAGTGGGCAAAGTATGCGTCGCCCTGAGCGCCGGCTTTCTGTGCAGCCAGCGCCGTCACTGCAGTCAGTATGGCGATTCTTATCCCTTTCACGTCTAAAGAAACGCCAATCTTGCCCTTTTATTATATAATAATGAGAAACACGTGTTAATAATGCTTAAAGGCTGGGCAGTCTGAAATATAATTAGTAATTTTGGCGGTGAATGACAAAACCACTAAATATCACTCAAACAAAACAATGAAGAACATCTCTCTCGACATCACAAAGGCGCAGCAGTTTCTTCCTGCAGGCGCAGTAATGGCTTACAAAGAAAAGGTAGCAGAGGCACAGAAGGGCCTCGAAGAAGGCACCGTACCCGGCAACGACTTCCTCGGCTGGCTGCACTTGCCCTCGTCTATCACCCCCGAGTTTATCAAGGAAGTGAAGGCAACGGCCGAAGTGCTCCGTTCAAAGTCGGAGGTAGTGGTAGTAGCTGGCATCGGTGGTTCATACCTCGGTCCACGTGCCGTCATCGAAGGCATCAGCAACTCCTTCGCATGGCTCATCCAGGACAAGAAGAACCCCATCGTAGTATTCGCTGGCAACAACATCGGCGAGGACTATCTGGCTGAGCTCACCGAGTACCTGAAGACCAAGACCTTCTCTATCATCAACATATCCAAGTCTGGCACCACCACCGAGACAGCCCTCACCTTCCGTCTGCTCAAGACCCAGCTGGAGGCACAGGTGGGCAAGGCTGCCGCCAAGGACCTCATCGTGGCCGTCACGGATGCCAAGAAGGGTGCCGCACGCACCTGCGCCGATAAGGAAGGCTACAAGACCTTCGTCATCCCCGACAACGTAGGCGGACGTTTCTCAGTGCTCACCCCGGTAGGTCTGCTGCCTATCGCCTGCGCCGGCATCGACATCGAGCAGCTCGTGGCAGGTGCACAGGCCATGGAGAAGCAGTGCGGCATCGACGTGCCTTTCGAGGAGAACCCTGCTGCCATCTACGCCGCTACCCGCAACGCCCTCTATGCCGAAGGAAAGAAGATAGAGATACTCATCAACTACCAGCCCAAGCTCCACTACTACGCTGAATGGTGGAAGCAGCTCTTCGGCGAGTCTGAGGGCAAGGACGGCAAGGGCATCTACCCTGCATCCTGCGACTTCACCACCGACCTCCATTCCATGGGCCAGTGGATACAGGAAGGCGAGCGCACCATCTTCGAGACCTGCATCTCCGTGGAGAACCCCGAGAAGAAGCTCCTCTTCCCTCACGACGAGGAGAACCTGGACGGTCTGAACTTCCTCGCCGGCAAGCGCGTTGACGAGGTGAACAAGAATGCCGAGCTCGGCACACGTCTGGCACACGTAGACGGCGGCGTGCCAAACATCCTCATCTCCATCGAGCGTCTCGACGCCTACAACTACGGCCAGCTCATCTACTTCTTCGAGATAGCCTGCGGCATCTCTGGCCAGCTCCTCGGCGTCAACGCCTTCAACCAGCCCGGCGTTGAGGCATACAAGAAGAACATGTTCGCCCTGCTCGAGAAGCCAGGCTACGAGGTCGAGACCGCTGCCATCCGCCAGCGTCTGGAGGCTGAGTAATCTCCGCCGCCCCTATACATGTTAATATATACTGCCCAATTTGATGTGCTCTGGCTCCCTTGCAAAGAGAGAGCCTCGGCTGCATCAAATTGGGCAGTTTCGTTTGTGCCTGTTATGACAACTTCACCAGTTGATAACATTCCTGAGTTTCAAGCTCATTCATGTTCACCTTTGTTTATCAAGTATTTATCAAGTACTTAACTTAATCCTTTATTACATATTGATATTTCCCAGATTTCACCTTTACCTTTTTATGATTCGGCAAGGTCAGCACCGCAGAAGTATTGGCAGGAATCTCTACATCCCATACTATTTTACCGTTTTTTCTATCCCAACAACTCTTGATAAGTCCGTAGGGAGAAAGATGGGAGGTTTCCACCTTATTTAATATAGAGACCTTGAAGTCTGGACTGATTTCTATTTCCTTAAAACCAGGCTTCAAAGGTCTGATGCCTCCCAATCGCTCATAACACCAAGGCAAGAGGTCGCCCAAGAGCATCACATGATTGCCACTGTTCATGGCTGGATCGGCAGTATTGCCATTCCAAAGTTCCCATATCGTGGTGGCTCCATTCTCCAACATATACCCCCAACTAGGATATGAGGTCTGAGTAGCTATCTTGTATGCGATGTCACCATGCCCACTATCAGACAGATAACGCATCAACCATTGGATGCCTATCACACCGCAAGAAACATGATAATCATTGGCAATGATTTGTTCCAAGAGGTTACGCTCCACAGAATCCTTGCTTTCCTCTGTCACAAATCCCATAGCCAAAGGAAGAAGGTTAGCCGTAATGGTATTGTTGTCATATTTTCCATCTTTTAGGAATGCTCGATTGATAGCCATTATCATATCTGTAGCTTCCTGCTTATATCGCAAACTGTCTTCTGACAAACTGAGTTTTTCCGCAAAGTTTGCCATCATCTGACAAAGATAAGCATAATAACAAGAACTGAGCAATGTACCATTGGTGATTCTGTTCGGGTCTTTGCTGAATATCATGTCCAACCGTTCAGGAGGCATACACCAGTCACCATATTTGTCCTTGGTTATCAAGCCATCCTTGCAAAACTTTCCTTTCATGTATGCCAAGAATCGTTTGATGGAATCATAATGCCCACGAATAGGAGCATCATCCCCATATTGTCGATAAAGCATCTCACAA
Source organism: Oscillospiraceae bacterium (assembly GCA_963588475.1). Classification (GTDB taxonomy): domain Bacteria; phylum Bacteroidota; class Bacteroidia; order Bacteroidales; family Bacteroidaceae; genus Prevotella. The sequence continues at coordinate 35,607 of CAVAHD010000019.1, forward strand.
CCGAAAGGATAAGCGGCAGGCCAGGTGATATTATTCGTATAGAGCCGCCAATAGGAAGGTGACACATCCGAGATATTCCCATCTTCTCTTTGCGAATCCTCAATGTCTCGCATCCACTTGGCATAAAGCGCATGATTGTTCATCAGGTAACTCTCACCCAAACATCCAGTTGTACGATCTCCCAGCCAAGGCATTCGCTCGTCTCTTTGCGGACAATCCAAAGGCATTCCCTTGTAATTACTACGGATTCCTCTCCTTGCATTCTCCACCAATCGGTTTAAAAGAGATGGCTTACCATACTCCTCTGCATAGAAGTTCATACCCTCTTCATTCATTTCGTCTGCCAAGAGTTCTCGCTTGATGTCTGATTCCGACAGTGCATCCAAGCCTGTGACCTCTACATACCGAAAGCCATGATAAGTAAAAGCCGTTGTCCAGTCTGCATCCTTGCCACTGCTGATATATGTGTCAAGATTCTCGGCAGAGCGCAAGTTCTTGGTATAAAGAGCATTGCCATCTCTATCCAGCAATTCTGCATACCTTATTTTTATGCTATCATTCCGTGACAAGTTATGAAAGTGAAAGCAAACTCGTCCTGCCTCATTGGTTCCGAAGTCTATCAAATATCGCTTGTTCGATGCTTTCCATATTCGCACAGGCTTGTCCTCTCGATATCCAACGATTGGCAAACTCAAATTGCCAACCAACTTTCCTTGAGGCGCAGCCATACGTTGAGCTTGCATCCAGCGACTATCATCATAATCCAAGTGGAAGACATCGCCTAGTTCTTGCCTTGCATCATACATTTCTCCATCGTAGAAATTGGAATAGCGGATGGGGCCATTCACATTCAATCGCCAAGTATCATCTGTTGCCAAAGTATCCGCATGACCATCTTGGTATTCCACGATTAAGTTGAGCAATGCCATAGGTTTGCCGTATGTAGAGCGTACATTGGTTTGATAATGCTGACGAGGTGCAAAATAATTACCTGCGCCCAAAGTCAACATCAGTACATTCTCGGAACTCAAAGCATGAGTTACATCGTATGTATCATAAATAAGCGTCTTGTTATAATCAGAACCTAAAGGAGCAAGTTCGCTATTCCCCATCCTTCTGCCATTGATCAGAAGCTGATACAAGCCTAATCCACACACATGCACGGTCGCTCTCCGTATATTTCCCAAGGTTTTAAATTCCTTGCGCAAATATCGGGCAGCGACGCGAGAATGTTTACTGTCTGTTTCTCCAGGGTACAGTGAATCAGTGCCTATCCAACAACCTTTCCAAGGTATGTCCATCATACCCATAGACCATCTTTGAGGCACAGACCAACCTGTCGTTCCCTTGTTGGTCTTGACCTGTACCGTCCAATAATATTCATGGTTAGGAAGAAGTTTCAAGTCAGCTATCCCTATCCATTGGGATTGATCGGACTTCACGATGCCGCTATCCCACACATCCCCCTCATGCTTCTCTGCTTTGTCATGAGTAGAAGCCACGATGATATGATAAGATTTCTGCACCACATTCCGTTGGTCAGATTGCAGCATCCATCCCAACCGTGGAGTTGGCATATCCAAGCCCAAAGGCTCTGTACGCCCCTCTACCGTTGGATGACTAATCCAAACCTTAGCCTCTACCGAAGCTAAGGACATGAACAAACTTAATGTCAATATAAACTTTTTCATATCGAAAATATTTAAGTTGTGAAGTGCTGATTTTCAGCATTTCTTGTTAGTTAATCTAGTTATAGCCTCACCAGTCCTGTCGGTTCTCCTACTCCTACCATATATACCAGCTGTCTGGCGCGGGTTATGGCTACGTATAGTAGCGAGCGTTTGGAGGATATGTATTCCTTTTGCCCCACCTTGTCCATGCCGGAGAACGGGTATCCGGCAACAGCCTTCGACGGCATGTTGCGCTCATTGATGCCCGTCAGCATGACCACGCGGAACTCCAGCCCCTTCAGCGAATGCAGCGTGCAGAGGTTAATGCCGTTTGCCGAGCCTTGCTTCTGCGCGCCCTTGAGTATCCGGTAGTCAGTCCCGTCGTGGTGCAGGCGACTCTGTATGTCCTTCAGCAGGTTCATGCTTGGTGCGGCAATGCAGATTTCGGACAACTTGATGCCGGAGTCCAGGCATTCCTTTATCCACTCCATCACCTGTTCCACCTCCGCATTGGCGTCGTCCACTATGCGGTACTTTGGCTTCTCCCCCTCATGAATTAGCGACACGTAACCGTTCATCTTTTCCTTTCCGCCGTCCATGTCGTCATAGTCCGTGCCCTTCACCACGCTCACCGCCACACGCTTGATGGGCTCGGTAGTGCGGTAATTTATCTTCAGCTGTCTGCTTCTCACGCCGCGTACGTTGATGCCGGCGGCACTGAAGTTTATTTTTCTACCCGTATATATTCGCTGTATCGGGTCGCCGGTAAGGAACAGGTCATTGCGTCCCTCTGCCACCAGCGAGCGCAGGAACTTCAGCTCCGGGTTGGAGAAGTCCTGAAACTCGTCGGCTATCACATTCGTATAGGGATGAATGTCGTTCCCGGTCAGGAAGTTCGTCGTCTCGTTGAACAGTTCCAGACGGTCTACGAGCTTCCTCTGTTGTTTCAGCGCAACGTATTTCTCCACGAGCTTCCAAATCTCCATACGCTGTTTGCGGCTCAGAGCCTTAGTGCGCCCCACGCGGTTTTGGAGCATATACTGCTTTGCATCCTTGTTGCCAAAGTAGACTATTACGTCGATGTATTCGTCGTAGAGGAACTGCTCGTCAAATTCCGTTACCTCTGTTTCCAGCACCTCGCGCCATAGCTTCAGCGACTCTTCGTCGCCGCTATAGTCGAGCACCTTGTAGCCCTCCTTCACCTTATATTTCTCTGCCGTGTCCAGCAGCACGCGGTCGATGTTCTTCAGCGTGTACTTCTGTTTGGCAATGCCCAGCTTTTCTATCGACTCGGCAAGGTTCTCGCTCAGCGTGCGTGTGTAGGTTGTAAAGAGCACGTTGGCACCGGGAGCCTCGCACAGGTGTTTCAGACGGTGGATGGCAGCTATCGTCTTGCCCGTTCCAGCACCGCCGCTCACCTTCATCGTACCCTTATAGTCGGCGTACACCAGTTTCCTCTGCGACGGGTGCAGGAATATCTGCCACTTGTCCATGCCCTGCTCTATGATACGCTGCAGCGCATCGTCGTCGGTCAGTTCCACGAAGCGTCGCTTGTTGTTGTCGCTGAGCAGTTTGTCCGTGTCGCCGTGCGCCTGTCCCTCCTCTATGTCGGCGATGATGTTGTCGATGCTCTCACCGTCCATGATGTTGAAGATATTCTCGTAAGCGTCTTCCGGCAGCACCGCCTCCAGTGCATCAAGGTCATCCAAAGTTTGTATTGCCGTCACCTTGCCAATCGCCTCCTGCGGCACACCAATCTTGAGCAGCTTCTCCTGCGGCACATCCGCAAAGAAGGCTGCAGATGCTGCAGCTGTGTCCGGCGTCACCGCCACTTCCTCCGTCGTTTCCTCCACGGTTATAATCTGGCAGGCGTGCGTGTTCTCGTTCCATGCGAAACGTTTGTTTATGCCCCAGCGGTAGGCCTTCTCGTGGTCGGCCACATAGAGCAGCCAGTAGTTGTCGCCGTCAAGCACGCCCACCACGGCCCGGTAGTTGTCGTCTATCCTTGCCGTACGTAGCGACGAATCCCTAAACTGCGCAATGGGTTCTAGGTGAATGCCGTTCGTCGTATTGTTCTCCCGGAACTTACGCTGGAACGCCACCACCTTGTCCTGTATCTTCTTCGGAAGTTTCAGGATAGCGTCAAAACAAGTATCTGAAAAAAACAGTCTCATAGTGTCTATTCTTTTTATGTAATGTGTAAAAAATAACTTGAGTAATCCGAAAATTATGTCAACGACGGGCTGAAAGCCCAACAACTCCATAGCCCAGGGCAACGCCCTGGGTTTTTGTTTGTATGTATTTACGCGCCCTGAAAGGGCAAAAGTACATAAACCTTCATGCACTATACTATGGACTTTTGCCCTTACAGGGCGGCGGTTGATGGCCTGATATACCCAGGGCGTTGCCCTGGGCTATGTAGTTGTTGCCCTTTCAGGGCGTGCAGGACAAAACTGCTCAAGTTATTTTTTACATATTACTATGTTGTTGTCATTTCAATGTTGAACTCTTCTTTGGTGATTACCTTGTAACCTTTCTCCTCAAACACTTTTCGGTCGTTCTCCGAGCAAGGGCTGATGGCAATCAGCGGACTCTCTATCAGCAGTTCGGCGCAGGCGATGACCTCGTTGTCCTCGTCGGTCAGTTCGCACATTCCCTCATGGCTGAAAGGAATGTCGTTGTCCAGGAGCAGGTCCACGATGTCCTCCATGCCGGGATAGAACATCTTTATCTCCTCGCGGTCAGTCTGATCTTCCTCCTCTGTGCTGCTCTGCTCTTCGGCAGAATAGTGGTTGAAGAACTGCAGCAGGTTGTACCTTCTCCAGAAGCCAACCCACTCGTCCTTGTCCGCCTGCCTTAGTCCCCGCGTTATGTCAAGGTCATACGCCATGCCGCTCGTATAGGCACGGTCCACTTCCTCGTCCGTAGAGTCGTCAGTGAGCTGCTCGCAGCAGTTCTCGTCCTGCGCCACTCGGCCCCTGTACAGCGAGCCGCCGCGCCCCAGAAAGTCGTCCGCGTCCTTGATGGCCCAGAAGCAGCTTTCCTTGATGGCCCCCGGTTGCGGATTTCGGAGCAATTCTCCCAGTCGTGCCACGGAGTTCTGTCCCAGTTCGTCCTCCTTTTCCTGCTCAAAGAGCTGTATGTCCTCCCACGTCAACGTCCACGAGACCATCTTCTGCGGTTGGGCTTCCCTGATGCCCTCGCGCTTCTCCAGGTCGGCATAAAAGCGCATGTTGGGGTCAGCGGCGTGGTAGGCATAGCCATCCAGATACACGGCAAACCACGGGATGCCTGCCCTGTCGGCTATTTCCTCGCCGTCAATCCTTGCGTAGGTACACATTATCTGGAAGTCCGGTATCGTCACCTTCCTCACCCCGTAAGCCACGGTCAACTCAAACTGCGGCTTGATGTGGTAGGTCAGCTCCGTGTCGGTCTCCGCCTCTTCCATGTGCAGCCTATAGTAATATGTAGTGTCGTCGGGCTTCTTCTCGAACGTCCACCCATTGTTGTGGGCTAAGGTCCGTAGGGCACGCACGAATTTCAGTTCCAGCTCGCTGTCCTCCGCCGCGCCGTTTGTGGCTATCGTGCCTACGGAGCCCGACAGATGTTCCCACGACTTGGCTCCGCCTACGAGTTTCCCGAAGAGCTGTTCTGCCTGTTCGCGGCTGAAGTCAGCGCGGCTGTATTGGTTTCCGTAGGTCATGATGCAGTGGTAGCATCCGTCCTTTCCCTCCAGCTGGCAGGTGCAGCCCTTTATCTTCTCGTAGGCAAGGAGTATCATCTTCGAGAACTGCTCCGTGTCGTAGAGCTTCGCCAGATATCCCGTGCCGCCCGGAATGGTGTCGTACATCACCAGGTAATAGTCCTTCTGTCCCGTTGCCTGGTTCACTTCCGCGTACGAGTCCATCCGTATGTGCTCGGGCGACGAATGGTAATATTCTTTCATGCCCAGTTCCATTCCGGCCTTGAACATCTCCACAGCCGCCTTCGCGTCCATAATCTGTATGGGCAGCAGAATCTTGATGGCCTCCGTGCGCATGTGGCGGTACAGGTATAGCCGCTCAAACACGTTGCCGTGCGTGTCGTTGGCGAAGTTCGCCTCCTTGTGGTTGCAGAACTTGTAGTGCTGTTCCACTGGCTGGTGCTCTTTGGTCTGTTTGCCCAATAGCGGCGTGGACTTTCCGCAGTAGCGGCACGTCACGAAGCCGTTCTCCGGTATCTGTCCGTCGTTGTTCACTTCCACCTTGCTGCCCGTCTGCAGCTGCATGCCGTAGTTCGATTCGTAGAGGTCCATGTTGTTGCAGAACTCTATGCCGAAGCCTAGACTCCTCATGGCGTACGCCGACACGGTGCCGTTGTGGTGAAACATGAAGTGCTTCTTCACGACGTACTGTTCCTTCACCCTTTCCTCGTTGGCATCGCCCAGCACGGCATCTGCCTTCATCATGGCGCTGCGCGCACTGGTAAACCTAAGGTAGCTGTGCGTGTTGATGCCCCACGACGGGTCGCCGCACTTGGGGCAGCCTGCCGTGGCATACTCTGCCGTGCCTTTTTCCGCTATGCAGTCGCACTTCGAGCAGTAGCGCATCGTCACGAGGTTGTCCTTCCAGTCGAAGGTAGGTATGCCGCTCACCTCGAGCTGCAACTTCTGTGTGCAGAACTTGTTGCCCGGTGCCAGCTCCCTGATGCCCTGCGATGCCGCCCTCGTCAGTTCTATCACCTTCGGTTCGGCCACGTTGTCCCTCTTGTCCTCCTTCTCGCGGGTGGAGTATACGCTGGCTTCCAGTTTTACTCCCGTTTCCGGGAAGGCATAGTTGGGCAGCAGTCCGCAGTTCGTCATGTACTCTATGACGCTCTCGTCCATTATGGTGGCGTACTGCTTCTTGCACGCCCTTATCAGGTCTTTCAATGTCTCCTTCGCGGGGTCGTTGTGCTGTAGTCTGCCTTCCTGCTCCTTATATTCGTTCAGTTCGTCTGCCAGCGCATAGAGTCTGTCTGCCAGCGTCTGAAACTCCTTGATGATGTGCTGGTAGAACGACTCGTCGTCCAGCGTGGCTGCCAACTGCGCCAGCGTCTCCTCCGTCTTCCCGTCGTACTGCCCGGCAAAGTTCGCCTTCAGCGAGTTCTTGTTCTCCTTGACGAAGGCGATGATTCTGTTCACCACAAAAGCCGGTGACGACATGGCGTCCTCCGTCAGATGTAGTTCCCTTACCTTGTCCGGCATGCTGTTCTCCCTGCTTGCCGCCACCCACGTGTCTATGCAGTAAGCCAGGAAGTGCCTACGCAGTATGTCCTTGGCCTGCAGGAAGCATCCCGGCGTGTTCACTTCGCCTTCCATCATTTCCTTCGGATAGGTGAAGTAGTACATGTCGTGCGGTTCGCCCGAGTGGGCATAGTTCAGTACGAGTGCCGCTCCCTCCTTACGTCCGGCGCGTCCCACTCTTTGCAGGAAGTTGCTGGGCTTCGGTGCTATGTTGGCATTGCCCATCACGTTCAGGTCGCCGATGTCTATACCCATCTCCAGCGTCGACGTAGCGGCCAGCACGTTGACGGAGTTGGAGTGGGGGTGCAGTTTGAAGTCGCGCTCCAGCTGCTCTCTGTCTTCCCTGTCCAGCAGTCCCGTGTGCTCGTGTGCATAGACGCGCGGCGACCGGTTGCGGTTGTACACCTGCTGGTAGTAGTTCAGCTCGGGGCTGATCTCTTCCGAGTAGTTGCCTTGGCAGCGGTAGTTGAGGCAAGGCGTGTCCTCGCTCCAGTAGTCCTGGCGTGCCACGTAGAGGGTCGACTGGCAGTTGCAGCACTTGATGTGTTTCACGCTCCGGCTCACCCAGATGTGGTCGGCGCAGACGGCATAGTTGCCGCCGCCCTGCGGTGCGCAGTTCACCAGCCCCACCGCCTCCATGGTCCTAAGCAGCGTGCGCATGAAGTCGTTGAAGAGGGTCATGTTCTTTTCCATGGGACAGCTGAAGCACTGCCAGAAGTAGTTGCTGTACCAGTTGGGCTTGTCCCTTCTCAGCACGGTCATGTCGAGCATGTCGGCGTTGCGCTCCTGGTACGTAATGCCGAGCAGCTTGGGGAAGCGGATGCCACCGCCGAACGCCCTGTTCAGGAAGTGCCGGCCGTCGCGGTTCCAGTTCAGTGCCCACAGGGTCAGTGCCTCGTTCCTATATTTATATAGGTAGGGATGGTCCACCGCGCCGTGCTGCCTCATACGCTGCAGCACGCCGTAGACGTAGTGGCAGAACTTCGTTTCGTCGTCCGCCATCTCCAGGTTGTTCGTCTGTAGAAAGTCCCTCATCCCTTCGTACACCTTGCGTATGTCCTCGCTCTTGAAGAAGGTGGCAGACGCTCCCGTCTTCTCGAGCGTGCGGCCCAGCTGCGACGTCAGGCCCAGCTCGCTCACTATCTCCCAGTCCACCCGCAGGTCAAACTCCCTCTTGAACGCTTCCATGAATCCGTTGCCCTCGCGGTAGTTTTTGCGCAGGTCAATGTGTGTGGCCAGGTCTGCGGGCAGGAAGCGGTTGTAGTAGTCCTCCTCCGTCAGGCGTTCTTTCCAGTAGCGTTTGAAGCCCTCCTGCAGTTCGGTGACGTTTACCGCCCGGTCGATCGTGTTGAGGTATTGCTGCATCGACTGGCGGAAGAGGAAACGGAAAGTCCTCGCCTCGTAGAAGGCGGCCTGGTGTGCCGCATCCTGCACGCTGTTGGTGAAGACCAGTATCTTGCGGTCCTTGTCCGCGGCAGGGTCGAAGTCGCTGGAGAGCACCTGGCTCACCGCTACGCTCGACAGTGTGGAGGTTCTTCCTCCCACCTGGCAGATGGTGTCACTGTTGCACTCGGGGCAGTTGGTGGCAAAGCGCTGGTTGCCGTTTCGGGTCGATGTGGTGCGTCGGCATACTCTCACGCGGAGCGTGCCCTCGTCCGTCTGGTCCGCTTCGCGCAGGTCTTTGGTGCTTACGTGGTGCACCACGTCGGTGGCTGTCTCGTTCAGATACTCGTCGACGGGCTTGTGGCTGGCGTTCTCTATGTTCATGAGCACCACTTCCTTCTCGTGGTTCATGAAGGCTTTGTTTATAGCCGCCACGTCCGTGCAGTAGCTGTCGTCCGTCTGCAGTCGGCGTGTCAGCCAGCCGCTTGCGCCACATTCTCGGCAGAAGTACATGGGCAGAGCCACGCGGTCGTCGTTCTTCTTCAGACTGTGCCTCCAGACGAATTCAGGCTCTTTCTGCACGTAGCGCAGCACGCCGCTCAGCTCCCTCTGCCACAGTTGCACCTGCAGGTAGAGCATCGGTATCTGCTTTCCTGTATCGTTGAGCGGCCGTTTGGCGTAGGCTATCAGCGCCAGCAGGTTCTCTATGGCCAGTAGACACACCCTCTCGCCCTCCTGCAGATAGAGACTGCGGAAGTTGCCATCGTGGTCTATGAGCTTTTTCTTGATGTCGTCAATCGAGAGTATCCCTGCTGCCAGTGCCTCCAGCAGCGACTTCACGATGCTCATCTGGCGCAGGCGCAGTCCGGCGTCCACGGGCGAGATGCTGCTAGCCTTCAGCCATACCTTGCAGAGGCGGCGCATATAGGTCTCCACCGTGTCGTTGGCTCCAAACTCGCAGGTCTTGATGAGCTTGCCTGTAGGCAGCGTGTCGGTCGTTGCCTCGATGTATTCGCCTACCGGAATGCGGTGCTCCTCGATGACGTTCTTCTCCTCAAACTTCTCGCCGAACACGTCCGTGGCATATTCGCACAGTCGTGCCTTGCTGTCGGGACCGTTGCCTATGGTGGCCGACGTGCCTATGGGGCAGAGCACGCCCTTGGGCATGTTGAGCTTCAGCTTCAGTCGGCGTATGAGGTTTGCCACGTCCGTGCCCTGCGCCCCGTCGTAGGTGTGCAGCTCGTCGAGCACGATGAAGCGCAGCGCCTTCGTCTCGGTGTCTATGTTCCCTCGCCACAACGTGCTGAAGCGCTGGCGCATCAGTCCGTAGTCGAGCATCTTGAAGTTGGTGAGCAGAATGTCGGGCACGGTGTCGAGTATGGCATCGCGGTTCTCTATGATGTTGTGCTCGCCCATGGTGCGCGGATAGTCCTGTGCGTCCACTCCCTCGCCCACGAAGAGTCCTGCTGTCACCTTTCCGCGCAGCCTCTCGTCGGCCCATATTGTCTCGGCCAGACGCTTTGCCTGGTCGCTGGCCAGGGCATTCATGGGGTACATGATGATGACCTTCACGCCCGTCTGCCGTTCGTACTTGTTGCAGTGGTAGCAGTAGTCGAGAATAGGGTAGAGGAAGCACTCCGTCTTGCCCGAACCCGTTCCGGTGGTGAGCAGCGTAGGCTCGGGCCGGTGTCCGTCGTGCATGGAGAGTTGGCTGAATGCCTGCAGCTGGTGTTTGTACGGCGGAAATGCGGGCGCAATATCGAGCGGAATGTTGCGGCTTTCCTCTTCCGAGGCAGAGACAAAGGGCGTCTTCAGGGAGACGTAAGGTCCCCTGAACAGTCCGTCCTCCTTGTCTTCTACGAAGCGGTAGAAGGCGTCGCCCACCACCTTCTCCTTAAACCGGAAGGTGGCCTTGATGTATTCTATGATAGAGTCGCGCACTTCACGCGCTTGTTGTAGTGGTAGCATAGGCTTGTTTTATTTTATAATCTCCCAATGTCCGCCAAAGGTGGGGGAACCTACTCTTTTAATGACTCCCGTCTCTTTTAATGTGCGGAGACCTTTTTCAACTCCACGGGTAGAAATTCCCAATTCCTTAGCAATTTTAGGTGCAGATATCTGAGGGTTGTTCCTAATGAGCTCTACTATTTTATCTGTAGTTTTTTGCTGAGTTCCCGAACCAGTTCCCGAACCAGTTCCCGAACCAGTTCCCGAACCAGTTCCCGAACCAGTTCCCGAACCAGTTCCCGAACCAGTTCCCGAACCAGTTCCCGAACTTTCATGGGTAAAGGTCGTAATCTTTTCTTCTTGAGGTGTTGGGCGCTTTGAGTCGTTTGGCGACAGCTCCTTATCCATGAGCATCGTCAGCTGACATTTGTCTGGCTGCACCTTCTGTTCTATCAATGGTGTCTGCCAGCGATTGTTCTTCCAGCCACTCACTATTTTGTCCACTCCGCTGCCCGCTTTCTCTGCTGTGCCGAGCATCATAAACATTTTCTGTAGGGACTTGTTGCGGCAGACGCTTTCTCCCCCTTCATAGTATTTCCTTTTTGACACCAATAGCGTTCCAGGGTTTGAAAACACCATTTTGTCCTTATACAATGTCACGTTTAATGAGGCGTTTTCTGTGTAATCGGCGTGTATCAGGCAGTTGGTTAACGCTTCGCGCACGGCAATGTGTGCCGGTGTTTCGTCTCTGCGTGTATTTCCTTCCAATATGAATGGTTTGGGCAGTATAGTTTGCAGCTTTGGCAGCACAGTCCTGTAAAACTGAAGAAGGTTACACTCCCATGTACCGTCGGGATAGATGCGGTTGGTCCAGCGCTCATTGGAGTCAAGACGTTCTTGATAGTCAGGGAAGAAAAAAGGACAACAACTGGTATCTGTAATGGCATCATAGCGACCAAACATCAGTAGTGCTGCTACGGTAAGCCCTTCCTCGTGTGTCTCGCGGTCAATGCGATATCCGCCAAGTTTTGTCAGCAATTCTTTGTCGTCCAGTGCCAGCCAGGGATGGTCGGGCTTTGCCACGGAAAACAGTTGACGGTATTGCTTTAACGACACCTCATCGATGTCTGCAAGGGTGTAGTTCTTAAGAATGCGCGAATCTACAGGAGACGACACATTGGCATCTGCAAACATTCTTTGCACTTCCTTTTCCGTGCATTTGTAATCGCCCTCATGGTTTCGTTTAAACGTACCATTGTATGGTTGGGTAGTGCGGTATACAGGGCGTTGTTCCGGCATTGCACGTGGAATGAAAAAGAGCATTATGTTGTGTCCTTTATACTCCACGGTCTGTACATCTTCGTTACGCATAAGGTTACAGCTTACTGTTTGCCTATTGTTTACGTTGTTCCAGAAATCCTTTGTGTATTTCTCAACTTGTTCTTGTGTCAAGTCGTCCATATGGAATACGCCTTTCTTTTCCGCCACTCCAAGCACAATAGTGCCTCCTTCGCTGTTGGCAAAGGCACTGTATGTGTCCCAAAAACTACCGGGGAATCCACCTGCTGCGCTTTTAAACTCAAGGTCTTTCCCTTCTGTTTGGCTCAGCAATTCCTCTATGTAGTGGCTGAAGTCTGCAGTATCGTGTACTTTAATCATATTTCTTCGTTTACTTGAAAACAGCAAGCAGTGGTTGCTGAATTGTTATTTCTCTGAAAGTATCTTTTCGAAGTGCGCCCAGGCGGTGCGGTTTTATCTTCTTCTAGGTTTCGGCATGTCCATTTGGTCTATATCCACGCTTTCGTATGCTTTCAGCAGTTGGTCGGCGGTGAGAATCTCTACTTCGTAGTTCATTCTTGTTCATAGTTCTCTTACAGGTCGTTGTTTGTCATCATGTCGCCGACGGTTTTTGTTGCCATCATGCGTGCCAGTTTTTCGTTTTCTTCCAGCAGGCGTATGTCCGTGCAGCCGTTGGCGTCGTTTCGCTTTACGTAGGAGATGAACGGTATCATCCGTAGCCCCAGTTCGTCTACAAAGGTGGCGTTGTGGGTGGTGCAGATGATGTCGAGGTGCTTTTGCCGTCCTATCTCTTTGAGCATTGCCACCATGTTTTTGGCGCGCGAGGGATGCACCCCTTGGTCCAGTTCCTCCAAGAGCACTAGACTGTGGTCTTCTGCCGTTACCAGCATGGCTATGATTCCGGCGAAGCGCAGTGTGCCGTCGCTCATGCCCCGTGCGCTCTGCTCTTGTGCTACGCCTTCCTGCCACTCCTCCGTGCAGAAGATCATCGCCATGTCGGTCAAAGGCACTTTTTCCGCCCTGAGGCTCTTGATGTCCTTGTCGGGTAACGGACGGAGATATTTCAGTATGGCATCGTAGGTCTTCGTTTGCGTCTCCTCGTCCAAGTTTGCCAAATAGCCTGCCAGGTTGGAGGCATCGTCCGCAATCGTCTTCGACAGGGCCGTGAAGTCTCTCATTCGCTCAGGGATAGGGTTGGACAAACGTATTTTTTTGAAGTTGCCCACCACCGTCGCCGTAGCCTCTTTTATCTTGCGGGCGCAGTTCACATACTCTATTTGCGACAGGATGGACGACTTCGCCGGGAAATTCTGCAGGCGCGGCTTGCCCTCAGAATAGAGGCTTACCGAAACAAGCGTGGAGTTGTTCTCGTCTGTTTCCTTCCTCTCGAAAAGGGTAAGTTCCTTTTTTGAACTGGAAGAGGTTAGCTTCTCTCCCTTTATCCAAACGTTTCTCTGCTTGTCAAGAGCCAAAGTGATGGCATAGGTCAGTTGTTCGCCGCTCTTGTCCGTGTCCATTACCGTGGTAAGCGTGCAGCTTTCCTGTCCTCTTCGGACAATTCCTTCTGCCCCGCCACGCACTTCTTTTGCTATGTCCAAGATGTCGGTTGGCGATACCAGAGCCCCTAACATTTTCAGAGCATCAAACAGGTTTGATTTGCCACTGGCATTCGTACCTATTATAATAGTAAGAGGGTCTATGTAGAGCTTTGCATCCGAAAAGCTCTTCCAGTCCTGCAGTCTTAATTCGGTTATCATATTGTGAATGGTTCGTTTACTTATTGAGTATCTTTTCGAAGTGTGCCCAGGCGGTGCGGTAGTCTTCTATGCGGTTGCAGCGGGTGTAGGGGGCGTGGTAGGTCACTTGCTGTCCGCCGTAGAGTTCGCTCTTTTGGGGGTCGATGGTGTGGGTGTGGGTGGGGGCGGCACCGGCGTAGGTGTTGGCATCGAGCTGCTCGCCGCGGATGTCCTCCCAGCCGAGGGCACCGGTCTTGCCGTTGCGCTTGCGCTCGAGGCCCACTCCGGAGAGGCCCCCGGAGCAGGTGAAGGCGATGTTGCCCTTGGCGTCGTACCATGTGTCGGATTCGTTCTGCTGCAGCACGGGGAACTGTATGGTGTAGATCATCTCCAGGTCCTTCAGCGAGAGGCCCAGTGCCATGGCAGCGAGCACGTCTATCTCCACCAGTGCCTGGCGGCGCTCGTAGTAGTTGCGCAGAGGGGTCTCCCAGGCCCAGTCGGGCTGCAAGGCGGCGAAGGGCTTGAGCCGCGCGTCGGCTTTGCTCCACGTTTCGGCGGCATACTCGTCGCGCCAGCAGCTGGACCACAGGTCGGCGTAGTGGGAGGTGAGGCAGTTCAAGAGGAGCGCGCGGGAGTACATGGCGGACTGATACTTTGAGGGGATGCCGAGGGGGAAAGACTGCATACGCGAGGGCATCAGATTGTCCGAACCAATAGTCTTCATATAGAAATCCATAACTATGGATGCACAAAGTGCAGCCATATCCACGGTGTTCGTTCTATCGAGGAACGAGATAGAACGAACACCGTGGATATGTGCTGTTTTGCGTGGCAAAATAGCACATATCAACGTACGTTCACCACTTTGACTCATCATATTTCTAAATCCAACTTTATAATAGTCGATGAAGCTATCATATATATCTTCTCCATCTGCATTCTGTCCTATATAAAAACCTTGAACATAATCCTTATAGATTTCTTTGGGAATTAGTCTCTTATAATTCGAGCGGGACATAAAATCCTCTCCCATCCTCGTAAGATCTATGGCATCATAATCTCGATTAGCAACTTCACAGACCTTACGAGGATTTTTACAGAATGGATTTGCCACATATAGGTGTGGTCCATTATAAATCATATCGTAGTCATCTACGTTAGGATAATGGGTATCTCTTAATATTATACCTGCATTTGGAGCTCCTGTTTCATGTAAACACTCGGTTATAATATGTTTGTAGTCACGTACATGTCCAGTAAACTGCTCTATTTTATTTAGAACATCCAGCATACCAACAGAATGGATGCTTACAAGTTTTGCCGAATCTTTCGTTGTTCCATTTTCAAAGATGTTTGAAAGTGTTTTTAGCTTATCTGAATCATACTGGATAATACGTTCCTTATGACCAGCAACATTCCATTTCCCATCATCAGTTTTCAATCCCCCACATTTACCGAAACCATCATGGGCAAAGCATACTTCAATAGTTGCTGGGTGATATAGGTTGTTGATACTATAAAAGTTCGGAGTGCAATTTGATTTTCCAATAATATTTGTACTATAAGTTACCCAATGTAGTACTTCACTAAACAGTTTCAACGTATTTACATATTGGAAATGGTAGCGCAAGCGTTTGTACAATTCACGTCTAAGCGGCTGTCCCTTAGGGTCATCATAGATACTCTCAGGACAAAGAATACCGATGTATCCCTTCTCTTCCGAAGCCAAGTCCATGCAGTTTTCGAGCACACACTTGTAGAGGTTAGTCTGTTGACCAACCAACAAGGGGTAGTTGCAGTAGGCGTTCATAAACGCCGTACTGCACGCCTGTTCGCTTTGCTCGCTCAGATAGAGCGACTTGAGCGCAGGGTTCTCCATAAAAAGCGATAGCTTCTGACGCACATCGGGGGCAGACACCTTGCGGATAGCCACTTCGGGATATTTCTCAGAAATGATGTTCGCCTCATTGAACTCCATCTTAATCCACGGCGGATTGCCGCAGATGATGTCGAAGCCGTCGCG
>CAVAHD010000020.1:0-48363 GCA_963588475.1 Oscillospiraceae bacterium
ACGTTGTTGGCAGTTGCCGTCCACGTTGTTGGCAGTTGCCGTCCACGTTGTTGGCTGTTGCCAACAATCGTTGTGAAAAGGATTCGCGCACGTGATGGGCAGGCTCTTGTACCGTGATAATCAGGCTTCTGCACCGTCATGTCGGCTCAACGTGGGTTGTCCGTGCCTAAAGCGAGGGTAGACAGACAAAAAAAATCCGCTTGGGACTTAGACTTTGGTAGTCTTTAGTCCCAAGCGGATTTTCGTATTTGTCGATATTTAAGTGTAGGGGCAACCTTATGCTTCGTCCTTCATCTCAACGACGAAGCGTGTGCCGTGTTTGTATTCGTCGTCTAGGCGCAGGTGGGCGTTCAGTTTGTATGCTATCAGGCTGCAGGTGGGGTAGGTGAGACCGTCGTCCTTCGTGAGGTCCACGACTTCTGCGAATGCCTGGAAGAGGGTGGCGCGCTTCTCCTCCGGTAGGGTCATGCCCACTACGGTAATGATGAAGTGTGCGGTATGCGGATTGCGCTTCTTGAACTCGAACGTTATGCGCTCCAGGGTGTTGCATTTCGTTGCTTCCCCGACGATGCTCATTGCCAGAGTGTGCAGTGCCTCTGCGTTGGTGGCGAAGGAGATAGGCTGACAGTCGAATGTTACCTTTGTGCTGGCTGGGACGAGTGTTTTTGTCTCCTCTTTCAGTGCCTCGCACAATGGGCCTATCTTCTGGCTGGTTAGCTCGTAGTGCTCATCGCGCGACTGCTCCAGAGACATGTAGTTCTCGATGTGGTCCATGAAGCTCTGCAGAGCCGCGATGTGCTGCTTGGAGTTGCCCTGGGCAATGGCGTTGAGCGACGGACGAAGCTGTGCGCTGATATTGTTGAGGAACTTGTTCTTGCGCTCGTTGTTGGAGTCGGACAGCTGCAGGCTGTTCTTCAGACGCTTTATCTCACGGGTGTTCTTCAGCATGAGAAGTACGAAGAAAGCCAATCCTACGCCGAGGCCAGCTGCTATGATGATGAGTATGATGATGAAGGTCCATTGTGCAGTAATCTTGGTGTCCTTACTGATTATCTCCTCCTGTGCGGCAGCGTACTGCTGTTTCGTGTCTGTCAGCTCCTTTGCAGCGCGTATGCTGGAGATGGAGTCGGTCCAATCGTTGTACATCCTCTTTATCACGCTCGCCATCGTGGGGTTGTTGCTCTGCTTTGCCGCAGCGAGCATGTCTTTGAAGCATTTCTCTTTGCCGTTGTCGCCCTTTCCGGCTGACCGCATGGAGAATATTTCTTTGTAGCAATTAGTGGCGAGCACGATGTTGCCGGCAGTGTGCGCGTAGCCGGCCTTCCTCATCAGCATGTCTTCGATGATGGCCTCTTGCTTGCTTGCGCGGGCGTACTGTTCCATTAGGGCGAGTTGGGTCTTGCATTCCGCTGCCTTGTGTATGCGGAAGTAGAGGCGGAAACGCTCCTTTGCCACTAGGTAGTGGAGGTCAGGGTTTCCTGCGCCAATCATTGTGTCAAGATTGCGGCAGGTGGTGAAGGCCTCGCGCCACAGGTGGTTTTCTGATTGGCGTACGCTGGTCTCCACGCCTGCTACAACGGATTCTTTAAGTGACTGTGCAGGTACGGCCAGTGTGGTGCAAGCCAGCAGAAGGGCTAGTATTGTCTTTCTCATATTGGGGAGTTGTTTTGTAGGATTCTGATTGAAACGGAGGTGGATATTCACGTCGCCTTTTAAGATAACGTATCTTTGCGATATGCAAAAATACGACAAAGTTAGCAAACATCCAAATCTTTCCGCAACTTTAACTGTTGCGGAGGCGAAATTTAATGTTCTTCCGCCTCGCGGCACTCCACCATCTCCGTTCCTCGGTAGATGACAACGATCTTGTGGAGCGTTGTCGTCCTGACGGATTCGCGTACGATGTCGCTGTCGGCGTAGCGACAGATTTGGGCTGAGGCTTCCTTGAAGAGCTGTTTCACCTGGGCATCCGTTGTGGACGACTTGCAGTACTTCAGTTCCACGATGTACGAGTCGGTTATGCTCTTGTAGATGTCGCAGAGGGGTAGGAGATAGATGTCTGCGTAGCCACCGCCGTTGTCCAGCTCGGAGATGGGGCGGTAGAACTGGCACTGGCTTGTCATGGCCAACGTGAATCCGTGTACGAAGGCTTCGCCCTTCTGCTTGTCGCGCTGAGAGGCGTAACGCTTCAGACAGTCGGCGATGTAGTCGAAATACGGCTTGTAGTCGCCGTGGAATGCCATTTGGCTCTCCAGTTTGTTCTTGTCGTACGGCTCGTACTTAAGGTCGTTCTCGTCGTAGGTAGACAACAAGTAGGTGTACATCTGGTCGCGCACCACCTCGTTGGGGATGACGAACTTCGTTTCGCCGTCGTACTCTCCGTCTATCGTCACCATGCCGAAGTAGAAGAGCAGGCTGAGGAAGTTGTCGGGGTGGTTGATTTGCTCGGCGGGGAAGTTCTCGTTGAGCTTGCCCGTGACGAAACCTTTGGTTACGAGTTCCTGTATGATGCTGGCATCGTCGTAGAAGTTCTTGTCGTGGCGTATGAGCATGCGCACTTTGTCGTAGTCTATGCGTACGTTGCTCTCCACCATCTTGTCGGGGAAGTTGTAGTCGTTGCGTATGTATTTGTCCAAGAAGTAAAGTACCATGACAGAGTTGTACATGGTAGTCTTGCCGTATCTGTTCAAGGCGAAGCAGTAGTTGTCGTACCACGGCTTCATTGCCTTGATGAGTTCGTCCGGCGTGTGGTTGAACGGCAATGTGTTGGCGTAGTATTCCAGCATATCGTGCACCTCGTCCTCGGTGAATCCGGTCATCTCGTTGAATTCTGGTTCCAGAGAGTAGTTGGTGCCTACGTTGAAGCCGCTGGTGAGGTCGTCCATCGTCACGGGGCTGACACCCGTCACGAAGACTCTGCCGAGCGAAGACCCTGCAGCCGACTTTATGGCGTTGAAGAACCGACGTAGGTATCCCTCGCCGTGTGTCTGCTCGCGGTATCCCTTTTCATACTCCTTGTTGGCAAGAATCATGTTGGTGAAGTTGTCGTACTCGTCGATGAAGAGGTAAATCTTCTGTCCGGCGTCGGTACATCTCTGGCAGAGGTACTTCAGTTTCGACACGGCATCCGGCTCTGGCTTCATCCCTTCCTTTGTTCCCGGTGGCAGTAGGGCGGCATAACGGTCGCAGAAGTGCTCGAAGACAATACGGCAGTGCGTGTCCAGTCCGTCCTTGTAGTCGTCCAGTCCGCCCACGACTTCAGAGAAGTTGAGGTGGATGATGAGATACTTGTTGCGCTCCGGCGTAGGGTTCTCGCCTATATATAGCTTACCGAATATCTGCTCGAACTTATCCTTTTTATTTACGTCGTAGTAGTTCTCGAGCATGGAGATGGTAAGCGTCTTGCCGAAGCGGCGCGGACGTATGAAGAAGAAGTACTTGTTGCTGTCTTCAATATCCTCAATGAATGGGGTCTTGTCTACATAGTAGCAGTCTTCCAATATTACATCTTCAAAGTTCTGCATGCCATACGGTATGCGCTTGCGGTATATTCGCTTTTTTCTT
This sequence comes from Oscillospiraceae bacterium, assembly GCA_963588475.1. Lineage (GTDB taxonomy): Bacteria > Bacteroidota > Bacteroidia > Bacteroidales > Bacteroidaceae > Prevotella. The sequence continues at coordinate 3,565 of CAVAHD010000020.1, forward strand.
TCTCTTATAGCCATAATATAGCAGTTTTTACGTTCTAATTCACTTTCCAGTCCAGCCTGTTCACGTCGTCCTTTATACCGAAATTCAGCCCGACCTTTACTATTTCCTTTCCCCTCGTCTTGAAGGCATCGGCGTAGTGGCGGCTCTCTATCTGTGCCAAGGCCTCCTCTGCGCTCTTGCCGAACTTCAGCTCCATTACGTAGATGGTGTTGGCAGTCTCCAGTACCATGTCCGTTCTGCCCTTTGCCGTGTGCTGCTCCACGAGGATGCGGTAGTTGGTGAGTAGGGCGAACATGATGTATAGCGTCTGCTGCCAATGGCCCTCGTAGTGCGTGTTGTCGCAGTAGGGGACTGTCTCCAAGAAGTCAGCGCACAACTGCAAGGCACCCTCCATGTCGTTCTGACGTATCATCACAGACATTCTCGCTATCGTCGTGTTGCCGTCGGCTGATTGACGACCAAGATAGTGAGGTAAGAGTGAACCGTACAAGCCTACGGCAATCTCTTGGTTGGGTACTGCCAGTTCGTAGAGCTTGCTCATTGGGTCATAGTTCTTAATTGTAACATATCCACTTTGGTAGAGCAGTGGAATGATGGTGGACATCGTTTCCGTAGCAGCGTCGAAGTCATTCTGTCCAACCCACTTGTTCTCGCCAATGTTGGCTGGCAAGAAATCATATTTCCTCATCATATTAATAAGGTAGGTCGGTGTGCCCGAGCCAAACCAAAAATAGTCCATTTTTTGCTTGGCGAAGCAGTTGAGCAAGCTGTAAGGATTGAATACGTCGGGCGAGGGCCATGAGAAGTGGTAGCCGTCGTAGTTGTCCTTTAGTTGCTGCACGGTTTCCTCATAGGTCAGTTGCAGCTTGCTGGCGAGTTCGTTGATGTCGCTGCTCATCTGGGTAAGCAACTCTTCCTTTGTGATGCCGCAGATGCCAGCGTATGGTTCGTCCATACTTACGTTGGTGATGTTGTTCAGTTCGCTGAAGATGCTCAGCTGCGAGAACTTCGTGATGCCTGTGAGGAAGACGAAGCGTAGCATTGGGTCGGTGGCCTTCAGCGGACTATAGAAATTGCGCATGATGTAACGAAGAACATCCAGATTCTCCTCCTCGTGTGCCACGTCGAGCAATGGTGCGTCGTACTCGTCGATGAGTACCACCACTTTCTTGCCAGTCTTCTCATAGACCGTCTTTATCAAGTTTGCCAAACGCACGTTGGGGTCAGGCGAATCGCATACAACGTCAAACTTTCGCTCGTTCTCCTTCAGAAGATAAATAAGAAACCTGTTGAGCTGCTCCTTTTCCATGTGCTTGCCGCCAGCCATGCTAAAGTGCAGCACGGGGTACTCCGTCCACTCCTTCTCCAGCTTTTCGATGGCAAGCCCCTTGAAGAGGTCTTTCCTGCCCTCAAAGTAACTTTGGAAAGTGGAAACCAGCAGCGACTTGCCGAAACGGCGCGGGCGACTCAAGAAGAAATACTTTCCGCTCGTATGCGTCATGCGATACACGTATTCCGTCTTGTCGATGTAGAGGTTATCGAGTTCTCTAATCTCCTGGAACGTCTGTATTCCTATAGGGTATAATCTTGTTGCCATATCATGAACTGTATTAGTGTGTGCAAAGTTAAGACAAATTCTCAACACCGCCAAAGTTTTGGTTTGATTTTAATGGAACTCTGACATTCTTCCCTCGGCGGCTCCAACGGCTGCGCTGACCAGCTCACGAATTGAGACGAGACGGAGAAGGTGAGATTGGGGAACACGTCACGGAAGAGGACACATGGTATGTCCAGATGATACAAGAAATGAACACAATTAAACGAAAAACGGGAGCAATATCACTCAAATGTAGAAGAAAATTAGTAAATTTGCCCCTGCGCAACGAGACTGATATGGCGCACATGGGAACTTGGACGAACTTGAACAATGCAGAAATACCTGTTCCTGAGTATAATAGTATAACTTTGCACTCAAATATGGCAACTAAAGAAAACGACAATACAGCAACATATCAAAACGAGATAGTACTGGGAGAGAACGAAATGGTTTGTTCTCTCACCAATCGCGTGGTGAAGGCTACGGATAAGGAGATGACGTTACAGTCTATGATTGCGATGATAGCTGAAGAGTATGGCTTTGCATCGGAAGACATGTAGCGTGACTTCAAAGTGAAATATGAGGACCAGGATAGTGGCAAGACCAAGACGCAGAAGGTGGACTTGGCCATCTTCAACGCTGGGCATGCCCACGATGCCAGCGAGCTGATTCGTTTTGTCATCGTTGCCAAGGATGCCAAGGTGAAGCCCAACGACAAGAAGGCTGGTGTGGAAGCTACAACCGACAACATTCTCTGTGCCACCGACTGCGAGTTTGCCTGTTGGACCAACGGCGAAGACCTGCAGTATGTCCATGCCTGTGAGGATGACTTCTGTCAGGTGACTTGCGAAGCCATCTCCGATTTCCCAGGTGAGGGGCAGACGCTTGCCGACCTTGAAGCACAAGGCGAGCGTGCCATGCCACGTAAGCCTGCCAACGAGTCGCTCGTAAAGACATTCAAGCGTTGCCATGACTATATCTACGGCAATGAGGGCATGAAGAAGACTGCCTTCTGGGAGTTGCTCAACCTCATCTTCTGTAAGCTCTATGACGAGAAGCGTCGTTTCTCCGATGCAAAAGAAGGCATCAGCTATCGCCGCCGCTTTTGGGTTGGCGTAAAGGAGCAGAACACGAAGGAGGGACAGGCTGCCGTGGCAGAACGCATCAAGGGCATTTTTGAGGACTTGAAGGATAGTCACGTGTTCAGAGACGTGTTCGACGGAAGCGAGCAGATTAACCTCTCTGACCGTGGACTTGCCTATGTGGCCAGCGAGCTTGCCAAGTATTCGTTCCTCGACGCTACTGTCGACGTGAAGGGTACAGCCTACGAGACCATCGTCAGCAACACCTTGAAACAGGAAGCTGGTCAGTTCTTCACTCCGCGCAACATCATCAAATGTATGGTGGAGATGATGGACCCCGACCAAAACACCCGTGTACTTGACCCAGCTTGCGGTTCGGGCGGATTCCTCGTGATGGTACTCGACCATGTGCGCCGTAAGATAGCCAAGAACCTCTACCCCGACCTTGACGAGGTACGCTTGGAGGCGAAATACAACTCGCCCGAGGTTAACGAAGCTGTGCGTGAATATGCCGAGAAGATGATTTTCGGCTTCGACTTCGACCCCGACTTGAAGAAGGCGGCACGCATGAACATGGTGATGGCTGGCGACGGTCATTCTAATATCTACAACATCAACTCGCTCGATTATCCTCATGGCAGCAAGCCTGACGTGCCTCTTATTGCGGAAGCTGTAAACCAGAGTATTGCCAATAGTGCTGACAAGAGTTTCAAGTTCGGCACTTCAGACGACAATGCCCAAGGCAAGTTCGACATGGTATTCACGAACCCACCCTTCGGCACGAAGGTGGAAGTGGACCAGGAGATAGCTGAACGCTACGAGCTGAACAGCAAGGCCCCCGAGGTGCTCTTCATCGAAGCATGCTACAACTTCTTGAAGCCGGGCGGCAAGATGGCTATCGTACTTCCCGACGGCATTCTCGGCAACCCCAACACAGAGAGTGTGCGCCTTTGGATATTGAAGCATTTCAAGTTGATAGCCAGCGTAGACCTTCCCGTAGAGACCTTCCTGCCACAGGTAGGTGTGCAAGCGTCGCTCCTCTTCCTCCAGAAGAAGACCGATGCCGAGATGCTTGTGCCGCTTGACCAAGAGGACTATGATGTATTCATGGCCATTGTGGAGCAAGTGGGCAAAGACCGTCGTGGCGTACCTGTTTACGAGAAGGACGATGACGGCGCAGAGATTCTCTTTGAGCACACCAAGAAGTGGCTTTCCATTACCGAGAACGGCAGAGAGGTAGTGAAGCAACGCAAAGAACGTATCAAGCATCTGGCTGATGACCTTCCAAAGGTTGCAAAGGCTTATGCGGAATTTAAGGAGGAACGAGTATGAAGGTTTCCACTATTAACATAAAAGACGTAAGGTCAGCACGTCTGCGTACCGATGCCAGTTATCATTTAAGCGAAGGACAAGTTGTTCAAAAGAACATTGCCTCTTCACCATATCCTTTGATGCAGATAAAAGATGTGTCAAGTGATATATTTATAGGTAATAGAGCGAAACGTGTCTATGTGAGCAGTGCAGAGCATGGAATTCCTTTTCTGAGTAGCTCGGACATTCTAAAAGGAGATTTGGAGCATGTAAAATTAGCTTCAAAGAAATACACTCCAGAGATAGACAGGATGTTGCTTCAAAAGGGATGGACATTGATTTCTCGTTCGGGAACTATTGGTAATTGCGCTTTCGCTACCGCGAAACATGCTCAGAAGCTTGCTTCTGAGGATGTTATTCGGCTAGTGCCGAATAACATCCTCAGAGGAGGCTTAGTTTATGCATACCTCGCCTCCAAGTATGGGCACTCGTTGCTTACTCAAGGTACATTCGGAGCTGTCATCCAACATATTGAGCCGAATTTCGTCGGTTCTCTCCCCATTCCTCAATTTCCCGATTCCTTCCAAAAGGAAGTGGATGATTTGATGCAAGAGTCCGCAAGATTGAGGGAAGAGGCTGTAGACGAATTGAACGAAGCAGAGAAAATCTTAAAGAAAGCAGCGAAACTGCGTGACTTGACACCGGAAGATTACGACTACTATGGCATGAGTAATAGTGGTCGTAAGGTTTCGTGCTTTGTAAGAAGGCGTAAGGATATTGACACGACTACCATTAATGCATTTAATCACTCAGAAAGAATACGTAAGACCAAAGCATCAATGCCTTGTGAAACGATTCCCCTAAAGGATGTATTGTTGAATGGTGACACATTCTCAACAGGTTCTTTTCCTCGTGTAGAAGTGAGAGAAGGATATGGTGTAATGTTGATTAACCAGAAGGATATATTTGATACTATCGTCAGAGGCAAGTATATATCCAAACGAAATGTCAAGACCGACAATTTGGTTGAATATGGTGAGGTCTTAATCGCTGGTGTTGGAACTCTTGGCGAAAATGAAACTTTTTGCCGAACTATTTTCGCCAATGAAGATCTTGTAGGACAACTTATTTCTGGTGAATTTATCCGTATGAAGACAAATGAGAAAATGCCATCGGGCTATTTATACGCTTGGTTTGCATCCGATTACGGTTTCAGGTTGCTGAGAAATTTACAAGCAGGAACTAAACTTTGCCGCCCTATACCTCGTCTTGTATTGGAAATACCCGTTCCCGTTGTGGAGAAAAGTGTAATGGAAGAGATTGACAAGATGGTAAAGGGGGCATACACAAAGCGGTATCGGGCAAATTGCAACGAACGCAAAGCCATCTCCATGGTAGAGCAGGAAATAGAGCGTTGGAACAAATAGAGCAAGAATGTCATGAGCAAGGAGGCAAAGAGCGGGCGGATATGTGGGACGCTGTCCCACATATTTAACTTGCCTGTAACTTGCTAAGGTTAGAATAACAGGCTGGGATGGAGGTAAGAAGAGTTGACTATAAAGAAGTTACAAGAATAATTTTAACTTGCCTGTAACTTGCAAACAGATTAAAAGAACAAGAATATGTCGCAGTTGAGAAAAGAAAACATTGAATGTCCACACTGCCACCATGAAGGTTGGATAAGCAAACTTTTATTCCGAAGCGAGCAGACCAGATAATTAATGTACTGAAAACGATAATAGAATAACCTATAACATATAGACATGGCACAAGTAAGAAGACCCATACATGACGATGGCCCAGTAAACGCCGGTGAACAGCGCTTACTGGACTTTCTTGACTTGAAGTTGCCGAGTAATTACATCATCATTCCTAACCTAAACATTGCCATTACGGGAAAAAAACGTGTGATGAAGTATTGGGAATATGACTGTATTGTAGTGGCACCTCATGCAGTGTATCACATAGAAAACAAGGACTGGGGCGGAAATCTTGAAGGAGACGATTGGGCATGGTTCCGTAGCGGACAGGAAGTTGCCAATCCTCACAAGACAGCAGGACTCAAAAGCCGCATTCTTGCAAGTAAAATCAAGAATCAGCATCCAGACTGGCAATTCGGTTTGATATTAACCGCTGTCACGCTGAGCAATCCCCAACAGTCAAAGTTCGGCATCGACCCTCAGTGCGAATGTTACAACCAGACATTCACATTGGGCAATGACTTGATAGAGTTCCTGACACGTCCTGACCTCATCAATAGGCGTGAAGGTCAGATAGTAAACATACAGAACCAGTTGGCAGACATGCTGACTGGACAATCTGCCGTACAAAAGAGAGCGAAACGGACATCCATCTTCAACTATCAGATAGAAGAAGTGTTGCAGGAGACCGAGGAGTTCACAGAGTTTCTGTGTGTGCCGCAGCTGATAGCCACAGCGCATTACAAGATACGCGAGTATCCTCTTGATTTTGCCGGGAAGAGTCCAATAGAACTGGAAAAGCTCAAGCTTCAGGTACAGAATCCCGGCATGGCCCAGGATAAGATGGGCGACTCACCGTATATCGTAAAGACGGAGTGTCGCATGAACGAAGAGCAGACTTATTTCTACGAGATAAGCCGCTACCAAGACGAGAGTACCCTTCGCTCAAAGTTGCGCCAGAAGACATTCAAGCAGACGGACAAGATAAGCATCATCCTCGACGTGGCAAATGCCCTGAAGGCTGCCCATAAAGGGAACGTATATCATAGAGACGTGCGCCCAGAGAATATCTATGTCTATGAAGGAGGAAAAGCAGCCTTGGCAAACTTCCGCATGGCTTGGTTTGTAGAACACTCTGACCTCAGTTTCACCATCAATCTGAATGCCGACCTCAACTCTCCCTATACGGCACCAGAGTTGATGGATGGGGATGCCTACTCTGGAAGCGACATCTATGCTTTGGGCATCATTTTCTATGAGCTGATGACAGGCAAACTGCCGTTCGACAACATGATAACGTTTACCACGACACTTGGTGGTGTGCTGCCAGAAGAATTGTTGCCCAGTAAGGTTTCAAAAGACTTACCGGCATGGATGGACGAAGTGGTGAAGAACACCATCGTGGCAGATCCTGAAAAACGTTGGAATGATGCAAATGAGATGATAGAATTCATCAACAACGCAATGGCGGACGACGAAAGAGAGACGATTGAGACAATACATCAAACATCAAACCGCGACAACGAAGATAAGGTGGCATACCTGAAGGACATGAAGCCCGGTGTAAAGGTCACGCCTTCCATGACACTCCACGAAGTGCTTGGACGTGGAGGTTTTGGACGTGTATTCAAGGTATGGCACGATATGCAGAAACAGTATCTTGCCATCAAGATATTCGAACGTGATGCTTCGGTCGATAATGCCACCAATGAGTTTGAAGCACTAAAAGCTCTTCATCACCCTAACATCGTTGAATTCAAGTTCATCGACCGCACACAGCAAGGCTTATTCTATACTCTGATGGAACTTCTTGAAGGTGACAACCTGCAAGATTACATCAAAGGCGACCTCCGTCTGCCAGTAGATGAGGTATATAAGATGGCTACGCAGATATTGAACGCCTTGGTATATATGCAGGAGCAAGAGCCTCCAGTATATCACCGTGACATCAAACCGAGCAACATCATGTGGCACCAGCGTAAGGTGTATAAGCTGATAGACTTCAACATCTCAACAACGACAGACGACAAATCGTTTGGCGGTACGTTTCCATATATGGCTCCCGACCTTATTGTCAGTGGAAACAAAATAGACTGGGACAAGTCTGCCGATACCTTTGCACTTGGTGTAACTATATACCAACTCCTTACGCACGCTTACCCATGGCCAGGCGGCAGTATGCGTCCGAATATCCACATGGAGCCAACGGACATCCGCAAGTACAACAGTAAGTTGACTGACGAGATTGCCGATTTCGTAATGAAGGCCATCGTTACGGACAAGAACAAGCGTTTCCGTACTGCAAAAGAGATGCTTGATGCCCTGCAAGCAATCGGCTTGGATGGCATACTTAAAGATACTCGCACAGTAACCTATTCACAAAACGCATCGAATGGGAATGAGAACCTTGACCCTGTTGATTATATCAATTCATTGTATAGCCAAAGCCGTCATGGAAATGGAGGTACAAGAGCAGGAGTAAAAGGACACACTTTTGATACGCTGACTTATAGCGAAACAAAACTGGACAAGGAACTTATCAAGGACATCAAAGACTTGAAATATAAGCTTATTATCATCACTGGTAATGCTGGTGACGGTAAAACCGCTTTCATCCATAGAATAGAGCAACAAGGTACGGACAAGGTTTCAAACGAATCTAACAACGGTTCAGAATTTTACCTTAACAATGTCCGCTTTGAGTCGAATTATGACGGTTCGCAGGACGAGGCAGAGAAGGCTAACAATGACGTTCTTGCCGATTTTCTCAGTCCTTTTTATGGTCTTGATGACTACACACAGGCTAACGAAGGTCGTGTGATTGCCATTAACGAAGGTAGATTGGTTGATTTCCTTTCCACTCAACCCGAGCTTCGCAAGTTGCAGGACAACATAGAAGACTACTTCTATCAGGAAGGACATGCAGAATTGTTGCCGGGACTTATGGTGATAAACCTCAACCTACGCTCTGTAACAGCCCGTGATGATAACGCCCCAAGTTTGCTGGCACTGCAAGTAAAGAAGTTGACCCGACCAGAACTTTGGTCAAAATGCGAAGGATGTCCGATTGCTGATCGTTGCTACATAAAATATAATGTAGACACCTTCCAAGACAGTAGTGCCGGTGACGAAGTTATCAACAGACTTGAATGGCTGTTGAGAATCATCGTGTACAAGAGAGAACTGCATATCACAATGCGTGACCTGCGCTCCATGATTGCATGGATGATTACGCGTGACTATTCTTGCGAAGAAGTGAAGCAACTGGTGGAGTATGTTCAGACAGAGCAAGTTCCAGAGTATTACTGGCTGTATTACTATTTCAACATAACGGCCCCAGTCGTAGGGTTGCTTAAGAATTTTATGCTTCCGACGTTGGAGTCAAATGACCGACTGATAAAGCTACTGCGTGAAACAGACGTGGCAGGCGTGGCTCTGCCATCATACGACCGTGACTTGTATTTTACGACGAAGCAGCCCAACGCCTACCTCATCTTCAGTGACCGCAAGCGAAGTCTCTTGAAGAGCTTCAACGACAACAACGTTTTGATGCCAGCCTACGAAATCAAGAGCAACGATGCAAGATTCCTGTCTACGTTCAGACATAAATCTTTCATCCGTCATCAGTACTTTGAGGGCAAGATAGATTTTCGCAGAAGATTGCCATATAGATATGCTGGTATGTTTGAGGAACAGCTCAAACTGGAGAACGAGCAATCTTTACATGAGACCATGCAGGACTTAGCAAGAGCCATCTCTGCAAGCGAAGGTTGTGACAATGCGGATTTGACTAACGGTTATCTCCTGTTGGCAAGTTCGAATGTGGGCGACCCTATCTCAAAGAGCTATCGAAGGTTCTCGCTGGATGAGTTTGAGCTGTTTGTGAACAAGACTGTCCATCTGACCAAATATATTGAATATGAGAGCGACAGCCTGACGTTCCGTCACAAAACGGATAAGTTCATACAACTGACTGTAAGTCTTGACCTGTTTGAGATGTTGCAGTATATCCGTGCTGGCTTCAGCCCATCAGTCAATGACCTCAGAGGACGATTCATCGAACTCCAGATTTTCAAGAATCTGTTGGAGGCAAAGACATACTCAGAGATACTTGTCACCAAAAACAATCGCAGGTTTACGATGATACATCTGGATGACAATAAACATATAGTTATTGAACCACTTAACGCAAAGGAAGAAAGACTATGATTCTAAAACTGAAAAAAGGAAGCGTTACAGCGTTCATGAACAAAGATATACTCTTTGTGGATGTGAAGTCCGTAAAGTTAGATCGTGTCCTGACGAATCTATTCATCAAGATGTATTCCGACGGCCGACCTGTGACTCTTGCATTCCGCAAAGAATATACTATCGATGTTCTGAAAGAGAATATGAATAAACTTGAGGACCAAGGATATATACATGGTGTTAAAGATAACCCCGATGGTGTTGAGGATTGGCTTCGCAGCTCTTTGCTTGAGTTGGTAAATAGAGGAAACATCATCAAGGAACATGTATCAACGCTTAAACCATTGCATATTCTCAGTTTTCGTGTACAGAACAGCAAATATTGCCGTGATTATCGTGCGTCGGACCAACTATACCTTATGCTCAAAAGCAATCCAGAAGTAATGAATGGATTGGTCAAATATCTGAGCAAAGGATGGGATAAGAATACTGGTGACATTGTCGTTAAAGAAGACCTGGACGTAGATACCACAGGTATACTATATATAACGAAGCCACTGAGAGAAAAGAAGAATATGAATAAGGAAGTGGATGGTGTACCTCAACCTTTTCTAGCAGAGCAAGCAAGTCTGTTCAATGATGACATCAGAAGATTGCTTATCTACAAAGAAAAACTTCCAAGAGCAGTATTTATAGAATACCTGCGCATTCTCTGTGGCTTACATCTTGCGCTTTATACCTTTAAGGTAATATATTTTCTACCTAAAATGGTTGAAGCCGGAACGCGTAATGTAAAAGACGATTGGTCAATGATTGTTGATTTGACAGACGATTTGGACAGTATCGTATCACAATATGCCTGTAAGGATATGGAGCGAATAGAGAACGGCTTTGGCAAATATATTCGTTCAACATATATGGTTGACCTTATCCAAGAGAGAAAAGAGTGCAACATCGATGAAGCACTCCGAATATTGAAGCAAGATAATGACAAGCAGGAATATTACGAGTTGATATTGAACGGAATTCGGAAAGACCTTCCTGAAAAAGACGATAAGGAGTTTGATCAAGAAGATTTCGCAGAAATGCTTGCATATTTCCCGGAAGGAGATTATTTCGGTATGTTGGTTCATGTATTGGAGAAGTCGAATTTAGGAAACAGGCAGCATAAATTCTTGCACGACTTCATCGACTCTGTTTCCATGAAGAACTCTTCGTCGATGCTTTTGGCAGACAGTCGCTCTAAACGACATCCGAGAAGAGGAGCTATAGGGTCTAAGCTATTGGAAACGTTGGTACAGCTGCTTGTACTCCGTCAGAAAGAAGACGGAAGCTATGAAACCCGCTCACTTTCTATAGACGAGCTGGCAACGGCTATACGCAAACGCTATGGTCTCGTTATCAATGGTGTCGGAGAAGAGCGTTTTGCTGATGCCGACGTTGAGATGAATTCGGCGTTCCGCATTAACATGGATGCATTTAAGAACAAATTACGACAGATTGGTTTCTACACCGACATGAGTGATGCTTGCATCCTGCAAAAGATTCGTCCACGTTACAAATTGGAAGACTAATGGAAAATATCAAGACATTATATTACGAGCGATTCATACAGCATATCGTAGAATCATACTCAGCAAAATTAAAAGCAGCCAAGCCTGGTCATTGTATGAAGATTACAGGACTGGCTATGAAAGAGTTGCGTGTACTCCTACCATTACTCCGTCCAATCAATACGGGGATGGATGTCTATATTCTTTCTGAGGAAGAAAAGGGTGATGAGTTTATTCATGCAACTAAACTTATAGAGTTGCGTAACAACCCGGAAAAGGCGGTACTCATTCTTGTGCCGTCCAACAGTAGAACTTCGGCAGAAGACTCTTACGGAGATGCTACTTTCCAAAATCTGTCAGTGGCAGATTTGCAAGTCACTTTTATTGGGAAACTCATAGACGAGTTGCCCGAGGAAAAGGAGTATTTGTGGCAACAGATTCAAGAGCTTGTCGAAGAGCTGTCACCTTCACGCACAACCATTACCAACTATCTTCTTTATCTTGAACTAAACCAATACAAAGATGAGGCATGGGGAAATGGTCTGTACCTATTTGGCATGCTGCCAGATAAGGATCTTGTAAAAGATGACTCTTTGATTCGCAGAAGATTCATGATAAATCTTGAGAAGATTTCATCGGTTCTGTCTGACTTTTCGATGCCTGCCGCTGATAGAATTGCAGAATTGCCATTACAGAAGAACTCCATCCAAAAGGACTTGATGGTATTCCTTACAAATGACTCAGGAATCGATGACAATATTGCTTTATTCGAAAGTGTTGCAGAGAAACACCCTGAGTTCAATTATGCATCAATGCCATGGGTACTCCCAGGAGATGGCGGTCCTGTGAAGGTTGTTGTAGACCTTGACCTTGGAAAAGACCCCAAGAAAGAACTGGTGAGAGACCCTGCGACAGGCGACTTTATTCTGAGTATTGCCAGCGAAAAGAAAGGAAAGGTGAAATTTACAATTAGCACCGACCCTTCTCCAAAAGACAATCCAGATATATGTTCTTTTGAGATTGCTCTTGTCAATATTGATGACTTCAGCGAAGTCGGTATATTAAAGAAAGCAAAGGTTGGCACAAACAAACGTGCCAGCCGTAAGTTGTCGTACAACATACCCAATGGCATGTTTGACGATGGCGAGTATATGTTACGTGTTCGTGCATTGGATGCAAACGGCATTGTCCTTGATATGAAGAAAGAATTCAAGGAAGCTCGTGTGCAGGATGCTTGGCAAGAAGTCTCCAAGCAAAATCCAAGTTTGCAAATGGAACAATACAGGTTGGAAAATCATGTGGCGTATTGCAACGAGTCTGATGTATTTACTATTGATAACACCGGAGAAGAAGTTGAATCTGAAGGTGTTGATAAGCGAGCAAAGGTAAATAGCATTACTCAGGCGATTATTCACTACCGCAGTATGCATCTGCCTAAGGGGGAAGACCTTGAAATACCCGAAGAAGGTATTGACAGAAACGCTTGGGTTGAAGGTGCGCTAAACAGTACATATCAATTTGATTTCGGACCTTCGTTTGCTTACCAAATCCAGTTGTCAAAGAAATTGATACAACTGGAACGTACATTCCTGAATAACGAGGACCAATTTGGACAGGTAGAAGCATTTTTGAGCGGAAACCCAACAGATGCGACGCTGTTGGACCCTGCGGACACGGCAAGAAGAGAACCGAAATTCGTTGCTGCAACGGAATTGAATATCCCTAATGGTTTAAGCTCCTTGCGCTCGGAGTTATTCGATTTGATAAAAGACTCCGTTGACAACGACTGTGGTCTGACATGTACATTGGATTTCTCCAATAACATGGGAATTATCAAAAACTACCTGTCCGAATACGAGCAATGGTTGCGTGACATACAACCTTCCAATTTGAGTGAAGAACAGATTATCTGTATTCAGAACCTTGATACGGTAAAACTTACCGTGGAGATGCCTGACGGTTCGAAGACAGACATCAAACTGATTTCTCCGCTGCATCCGTTGCGTTTGGCATGGATGGTGAACCTGTATGAGCTTTATGAAGATTGGGAAGAGAAGACTCTTGAAAATCCGAAGTACCGTAAGGTCTGGTTTAGAAAGCTGGACAAACTCTTCCAAGGGAAAATCCCTATGGATATAGCTCCTTTGGTACTGAGCGAAAGTTCTATGCAAGAGGCGTATCAGTATATAGGAGAACTGACCTTCGGATGGGGTACATACGCCAAGCCTACATTTGGACAAGAGGAAGCATTCGCTTCTGGCTATCGACAACTTAAATCATATACAGCCATGTTGCTTAACGTGGCTCGTGAAAAGCGTATAGACAGCGACGTGAGTCTGGACTTGGTGGTGCGCCACATCTTCAACTATGCGTTGTCTCATCCATATACAGACAAGCTGATTATCAATCTGTTTAATGCTGGCGATGCAGCTATCTTTGCAAAAGCATTAGTTGAAGTTGAGAAAATAGGGCTGGGAAGTGACTTGACGTATGAAATACGCCTGTTCTCTGATGACAATATGTTGCAGTCAGGTGAGTCTCTAAAAGACTTACTTGCACCTGATTCTGCCACTGTACCTGAAGCAGAGGTGTTTTCCCAGGCTTCAGCAAACAGACTATTTCCTAAGTTGCGCTTTTCTTTGAACAAGATTAGCGACTTCATCAATGACCACGACCAGTATCAGGCGCACCTGTCATTCTTGGTAAATCCATTCGCAGTTCATACAGAATTGGTACGTCCTGATGAGTTAAGCAGTTCGTTCTATTTGAACGGTACGATCTGTCGTGATGTTGTTAGTGCATCTCAGGAAGGTAGGTCATTTGTATGGAACAGATATTATTCCAATAAGATTATGCCTAACCCTGTGTCGGAGTCTGCCAATCTGGAAGTAGGCTTGTTTGCGAAGATTCAGGAGACTACAGGTAAGTTGTTGTCATCAACCTTGGAGGAGTCTGTACCTGCAACGACGCTGCGACTGAAAGAGAATGACATGATGTTGCTGTCTTTTATCCACGACAGTAGTGACTGGGTCATCACGTTTGACAAGAATATGGGACCTGAGTTCTATGATTTGCCTTGTCTTGGTGAGAACGACATCCCATATCTCCTGGACTATGTTCCTGGTGAGGAAGCAACGGGTGTTTCTTCCTATCTGACTACCAAGCCAACAAGTGAAATTGGAGCTATGATGATTCCACTTTTCCATGAATATGGCATCAACTTGGAAAAATATGAAAACTTCAAGCAGATACTTGAAGACGTGCGTTCTGTAAGTAGTTCGCTGATTATGCAGGTGAACGCAACTTCCCGAAAGGGATTTGAGGTTATTGGTACGACTCTTTGCAAGCGATTCTTAGAGAAAAAACATATCACAAAAGAGTCTTTCCTTATCCCGATTGACTTGCATAAAGAGTTGTTTGCGGATTTGGATAACGAGAACAAGGAACGCGCCGACAATCTGGTGGTGAAGCTTGACCCTGCCAAGAAGGAGATTCTATTTACTGTAGTAGAGATTAAATGCCGTAACGCTCATTATAATGCAGAGGAGTTGCATACTAAGATTGTGAATCAGATAGAGAACACTATCTATGCACTACGCTCTCATTTTGAAATAGCCGTTGATGGCTATGACCGCTTAGATAGAGAACTTAAAACGATTGAACTTAAATCGTTTTTGGAGTTCTATATCCGCCGTTCTATGCGTTACGGACAACTTAACCCAGAGTGTGCCCACGAATATTTGTTGTTCTTGAGCAAACTGGCAGATGGCTATTCTATTCGCTTTAAGCAGCTTGGTGTTATCTTTGATTTTACCCAACAGGAGCGTCAGAAGAAGGATTACTATGGTGATGCCCTAATCTATACAATGGGCGAACCAGTAATAGACGACATTCTCAATACCGATGCAACGCTTAATACTCAGGTACTTGAAGATATGGACAGGGATTTCGTCAACTTCTTTGAGCCTACGCTTGCACTTCATTCAAAATCGGTAGTCGCTCATGTACCCGTAGAAAATGCGGCAAATGAAGCGTCTCAGAACGAAACAGTGCCAAATGATGATGATGAGTATGAAATCATCATACCCAAACATCCAGAAGTGCCAGAAGAAGAGACGGAGAATCCAATTACAGCAAATAGCCAACCTTCTGTCTCGTTCACTCCAGAATCGGAGATTGAGCCTACACCGATGGCTGAAGAAGAGCCTGTTGATTCCAATTATAAAGAACCTACTTGCGATGTCATCATAGGAAAGAATTCTGATAGTCCTCAATTTGGTGTTCTCGGAAAGATGATAAGTAACGGACGGATAATCGGATTAGATTTGAACGAATGTAATACCATCAGCCTCTTTGGTGTGCAAGGAGCAGGAAAGAGTTACACAATAGGCTCCATTACAGAGATGGTTCTTCGTCAGTTCTCTAAGGTGAACAAATTGCCTGCACCAATGGCGAGTGTTATCTTCCATTATAGCGACAGTATGGACTATGCCCCTGAGTTTACATCAATGGTGTACCCGAATGATGAAGCCGGTCAGTTGGCCAAGCTCAAGGCTGAGTATGGAGCAGAACCAGGCAGCGTTAAGGATGTTGTTCTGTTGGCACCCGAAAGTCAAGTAGAAATACGCAAGACAGAATATCCAGACATTGAAGTGCACAGCATAGGTTTCGACTCATCAGAGTTAGCAGTACGTGATTGGATGTTCCTGTTGGGAGCAATGGGGAACGACTCTACCTATATAAAGGAACTCAAACAGATTATGAGGGCATGCCGTCACAACATGAGTCTGCAAAACATCCGTAACGGCGTTGCTGCGAGCGACCACATGAGTTCTTCTCAACGCTCTTTGGCAGAACAGAAATTGGACTTTGCGGAAGAATACATTACAGATGGGAATAAACTGCAACAATATCTCAAACCGGGCCGCCTTATCATTGTAGACTTGCGTGACGAGTTCATTGAGAAGGAAGAAGCACTGGGCTTGTTCGTTGTGATGCTGAACATTTTCTCGTCTGTCATGCAGATAGATGGCAGAGCGTTCAACAAGTTCATCGTCTTTGATGAAGCTCACAAGTATATGAACAACAAGGAACTGGTCGGTTCAATTACAACAGCCATTAGAGAGATGCGCCACAAAGGTGTGTCAATCATGATAGCAAGCCAAGACCCTATGAGTCTGCCAACAGAGATTATTGAGTTGAGTTCTATCGTGGTGATGCACAGGTTCAGTTCACCTGCTTGGGTTAAGCACGTTCAGAAAGCGATAACCCCTTTGCAGACATTGACTGCGACAGAGATGGCCGCCCTGGGTTCTGGAGAAGCTTTCCTATGGGCTAACAAGGCATCGGACAAGACGATTACTCAACGCCCAATAAAGATTAGTATTCGCCCACGTGTTACCAAGCACGGCGGTGACACTATACAAGCAGTAAAATGATGAAGTATTTTGAATACACGAACAAAGGTAATCGGGAGGAGAACCAAGACTATATTGTCCACAGTTCTCTCCCCGAGAACTCCGACATATTCATTGTGGCAGACGGCATGGGTGGCTACAGCGACGGTGCTGTGGCTGCAAAGGTAGTTTCGAATGCCATTGTAGAATTTGTAGAGGTAAACTTTAAACAATTCACACCATCAGAAATTCTCAGAGAAGCAATATCATTCGCAAATGACGCATTGATGCTTGAACGTATAGCATCGTCCAACCAGAAAATGGGATGTGTGATAGCCGTCCTTCTTCTAACCGACGGCTATGCATACTTGACTTGGCTTGGTGATAGCCGTATATATATGTATAGGAATGAGCAAGAAGTATATAGGACAGAAGACCATTCTGTAGTAAACGAACTTGCCAAAATGAAGACGCTCAGTGCTGTTAGCTACGATAAGTTTTCATCCATTGTGACAAAAGCCATCATGGGTGATAGTCATGTGGATGAAGCACCTATAAGAAAAGTAGCAGTAGAGGACGGCGATGTCTTCATCCTATGTACGGATGGGTATCATAAGGAACTTGATATGGTGTATGCAAGACGTTTCAATGAGTTGAGCAAGGCAGATTTTGAAAATAAAGCATCAACCATCTCTGATAATTTCTCGTTTATTAAAGTAGAATTATGATATTAAATGAGCAAATTATAAAGCAGCTAAAGGAAAAGTCTGGGTTGCTACTCGAACAAGCCAAAGACTATAGTGTCTTGGCAGGCAAGATTTTCTCAGAGACTGGAAGGAATATTGGAGTGACAACGCTTAAACGGCTTTTGGGTGCAGTCAACGACAGCCGTAAGACCAACGAGTACACGCTAAATACCATAGCGTTGTACTTGGGTTATGAGACGTGGCAAAACTTTACAGAGGCGAACAGTATAGATAGCGTATGGAACTTCAGCGAAGATGAAACCTTTTACATCCAAGAGTTAGCTGTAGATTCCATTCTTACAGTAGAGTATTTGGACCGGGAGGTCTCTTTTGTTGTTATCCAACAAGATGGTCAGAAAGTTCTCAAAGTCGTATCCGCAAAGAATAGTAGCCTTCTGAAGAATGATGTATTATACATCCACAAAATTAAAGTTGGAGAAATCCTTCAAGCGGATAAAGTGATTCGCGGAGAGCAGATTGGCAACTACAAGACCAATGGTGAAGTGCATGAGATTAACGTAACAAATGGGAAATAACTGAAAATAGCCGTCTGTTTGGTCAGGCGGCTGTTTCCATAAATTTTCCATAGGAGCTACTCCTCTATTTTATACCATTACGGTATGCGACAACCCACCTTTCTACAGCCTTGGAGACAGAGCCACGCGTAGCTACGCTACCAGAATAAACATTAACCCAAGTTTGTTTTAGACATTACTTGTCCACTTTCCAGTCCAGCCTGTTTACGTCGTCTTTTATGCCGAAGTTTAAGCCAACTTTTACTATTTCCTTGCCCCTCGTCTTGAAGGCATCGGCGTAGTGACGGTTCTCTATTTGGGACAAAGCTTCATCTACGCTCTTGCCGAACTTCAGCTCCATTACGTAGATGGTGTTGGCAGTCTCCAGTACCATGTCCGTTCTGCCCTTTGCCGTGTGCTGCTCCACGAGGATGCGGTAGTTGGTGAGTAGGGCGAACATGATGTATAGTGTCTGTTGCCAATGGCCTTCGTAGTGCGTGTTGTCGCAGTAGGGGACGGTAGCCAGGAAATCGTTGAACATGTTGAAGGCTGCGTCCATGTCGCCTTTCTTCACCAGCACCGACATCTTTGCCATGGTGGTATTTCCCTTTGCGCTTTTCTCGTTCAGATAGTGGGGCACTAAGCTACGGAATAGTCCTATCCTAATCTCTTTGTTTGGAAGCCCCAATGTATAAAGGTCAGTTTCTTCGTCATATCCTTTGATGGTGAAGTACCCACTCTGGTAGAGTAGTGGAATGATGGTGGACATCGTCTCTGTGGCAGCGTCAAAGTCTTCCTTGGCAGTTTCGGTTATCTCTCCTAAGTCTGTCGGCAAGAATTCAAATTTCCTCATCATATTAATAAGGTAGGTCGGTGTGCCCGAGCCAAACCAAAAATAGTCCATTTTTTGCTTGGCGAAGCAGTTGAGCAAGCTGTAAGGATTGAATACATCTGGCGAAGGCCATGAGAAATGGTAGCCGTCGTAGTTGTCCTTCAGCTGCTGCACGGTTTCCTTACGAGTCAGTTGCAGCTTGTTGGCGAGTTCGTCGATGTCGCTGCTCATTTGGGTAAGCAACTCGTCCTTTGTGATGCCGCAGATGCCGGCGTATGGCTCGTCCATGCTTACGTTGGTGATGTTGTTCAATTCGCTGAAGATGCTCAGTTGCGAGAACTTGGTGATGCCCGTAAGGAAAACGAAGCGCAGCATCGGTTCGCAATCTTTCAGCGGACTATAGAAATTACGCATTACGTTGCGAAGAATATCCAGACTAGCCTCTTCATGTGCCACGTCGAGCAAGGGAGCGTCGTACTCGTCAATGAGAACCACCACTTTCTTGCCAGTCTTATTGTAGACAGTCTTTATCAGATTTGACAAGCGCACGTTGGGGTCAGGCGAATCGCATACAACGTCAAACTTCTGCTCGTTGTCACTTAAGATATAAAGCAGATACCTGTTGAGCTGTTCCTTTTCCATGTGCTTGCCGCCAGCCATGCTGAAGTGCAGCACGGGGTACTCCGTCCACTCCTTCTCCAGCTTTTCGATGGCAAGCCCCTCGAAGAGGTCCTTCCTGCCCTCGAAGTAACTTTGGAATGTGGAAACCAGCAGCGACTTGCCGAAACGGCGCGGACGGCTGAGGAAGAAATATGTGCCGTCGGTATGTGTCATGTGGTACACATACTCCGTCTTGTCCACGTAGAACTTGTCCTCTTCGCGGATACGACTAAATGTCTGTATTCCTATAGGGTATAATTTCCTTGCCATATCTTGATTTTTCTTTGTGATATGCAAATATACGATGAAATCGGTTAACTGCCAAATCTTTCCTTGACTTTAACTGTTGTACGAGCCAAATAATAATCTTTTCAACGAAGAGTGGTAAAGTGTAAGGCTATTGTTTGTAACTTTGCACTGTATAAAAACTTACAAGAAGCAGATGAACAGTCAGGCCAATGAGAAAAAGATACGCCCCGTCATCTTGGAAGATGCCGGGGCGATAGTGGATATTTACAATTATTTCATCACTGACACTACGGTGACGTTTGAGGTGCAGCCGCTCACGGTGGAGAAGATGGCGGAGCGCATACGCGAGATTTCCGCCCGCTTCCCTTATTTCGTTTACGAGGAGGACGGTAGGGTGCTGGGCTACTGCTACGCCCACCTGTGGAAGGAGCGCGCTGCCTACTCTAAGACGCTCGAGACTACCGTCTATCTGCACAAGGATGCCACGCACCGCGGCATTGGCAGTCTGATGGTGAACCACCTCGTGGACCTCTGCCGCGAGCATGGCTACCACGCCCTCATCGCCTGCATCACCGAGGGGAACGAGGCGAGCGTGAGGATGCACGAGAAGTTGGGGTTCCGTCAAGTGTCGGAATACAAAGAGGTGGGCCGCAAGTTCGACGAGTGGCTCGGCGTAGTGGACCTTGAACTTCTATTGGATTAGAAACAGACTTATTCTATTACCCTAACGTAGCCTTCCTTGCGTGGCTTCGCCGGCTTTGGCTCTACGGCTGCATAGCCCAAGGCAATGTGGCCGATACCTTCGTAGTTGCCCTCTATGCCCCATTCCTTGAGGAGTGCCTTGCCGCGCTCGCTGTCGAATATCTCCTTGGCGCGGTGAATCCAGCATGCGCCGAGTCCTACGGCGTGGGCGGCGTTGAGCATGTTGCCGATGACGAGCGAACCGTCGTAGAGGTACGTGTTGCGTGTGCGGTCGGCGAGTACTACGATGATGACGGGGGCCTGGTAGAACGGGTCGGCCTTTGTGCCGAGCACCTCGGCGTTAAGCTGAGAGAGTTCGTCACGGATCGCCTTGTTCTTTACTACCACGATGAGTGGGGCCTGCATCCCCATGCCTGTGGGGGCGGCGGTGCCGGCTTGGGTAATCTTGTCAATGTCTGTCTGCGCCGGCATCTGGTCGGTGAATCCCTTGATGCTGCGGCGTGTGTAGAGTGCTTCTAAAGCTTCCATAGTTTATGTCGTTTTACATATATTATAAACGTACCTTCATGGTGTGTTTGTCGTCGGGGTTGTTCCAGAGGTCGTCCATGACGTCGAGCACTTCCTGTTCGCTGACGATGTTGAAGTCGCCCATGATGGAGTTCTTCATTGCCGAAGCGGTGAGGGCGTAGTCCAGTTGCTTCTGGTGTTCACCCATCCAGCGGAAGTGTGCGTGCAGGAAGGCGGCGATGAAGGCATCGCCTACGCCCATAGGGTCGAGCACGGGGTTGATGTCAATGATGCGTGTGTGGTACAGCTCGCCGTCGGCGTACATCACGCCCGTGAGCAGGTGGTGGTTGGCCGAGACGACGTTACGTATGGCCATGACGAAGTGGCGGCAGTTGGGGAACTTACCCTGCGCCTTGTCGAAGAAGGTGCGGTAGCCGTCGATGTCCATCTTGTACGACGTGTCTGTGGCGTCGAACGGTGGCAGCTTGTTGCCCGTGAGCAGTTGCATCTCGCCCGTGTCGCCGAAGATGATGTGGCATCGCTTGGCGGCAGGCACGAGGACGTCGATGGCGTTGACGCCGTACTTCCAGAGGTTCTTGCGGTAGTTGATGTCCAGCGACGTGTAGAGGCGCATGCGCAGTGCCTCGTCGAGACCGTCGAGGGTGGCGTTGCAAGAGTTCTCGGAAAGGGCGCACGAGATGCCCGACCAGTGGAAGACGTCAGTGTCTTTGAATACCTTGTTCCACTCGATCATGTGCGTGCGCAGGTCCATCATTGAGGAGTACTCGCGGTCGTACGCCACGCTGGAGCCGCGTACGGCTGCCGCCTGCTCGAAGAAGTACTTGCCCAGTCGCTTGCCGCCCCATACGATTTTGTCGGTGCCCACGTTGTAGCGGCGCAGCTCGTTGCGGCACGCCTGGCCGAGGGCGTTGTTGGGAAGTCGTGTGATGTAGTCCACGTCGTCGCCCATCATGGCGAGCGACACGGCAACGTTGGCCTCGCTGCCGCCGAAGTACCCGTCGAACTTGCTGCCCTGTATGATACGTTGGAAGTCGGGGCGTGTCATACGGAGCATAATCTCTCCCATTGTTGTGAATTTCTTTTGCATAGTATAAGAGTGTAGATTTAAAGATATGTTGTGTGTGTCGGGGGCAAAATTACCAAAAAAATATCTCATAACCAATTTTTTGTTGCAAAAGTTTGGCTGTTATGATAGATTTGCTTACTTTTGTACCGCCTATACCGCACATTGTGCTGTATGAGGGCAAGGCCGTTACGACGGTCCGTGAATGTGTATAACTACTTCGAATCATTAATTAAACTTACAATGATGGACTCTCAAGAGATGGTGCAGCAGGAAGCTCAGACACCGGAAAAACGTATCTTCAACTCCAAAGCAGAAGTGCTGGAATGTACCCGCGAACTGGCAAACAGTAATGCCGAAATAAGCAAGCAGGAGCTGGACCATCTTAAGACCGCTTTCTATCGTCTGCTGAACAACGAGCGTGAGGCAGAACAGAAGAAATACCTCGACGAAGGCGGCGACCCTATGCAGTATGTCATTACTGTTGACCCTGACGAGGAGGCGTTCAAAACGATATTAGCGCAAATCAAGGAGCGCAGACAGGAGCAGATGCTACAGCTGGAAGCTGAGAAGCAGGCTAACCTGAAGCGCAAACTCGAGATAATAGAACGTATAAAGGCCTTGGCCGTATCGCCGGAGGAAGCTGCTGGAACATACCAGGAGGTGAAGGACCTGCAGCAGGAGTGGCGCGAGCTGAAGAACGTGCCGGCCGAGCAGGCTGCCGAGCTTTGGCGCAACTACCAGTTGTGCACGGAGCAGTTCTACGATATGCTGAAGATGAACATCGAGGCGCGCGAGTACGACTTTAAGAAGAACCTTGAGGCCAAGACTGCCCTCTGTGAGGCTGCCGAGAAGCTCGGCGAGCAGGAGGACGTCATCAGCGCCTTCCAGCAGTTGCAGGAGCTCCACAACCAATTCCGCGAGATTGGCCCCGTGGAGAAAGAACAGCGTGAGGCTATCTGGACACGCTTCAAGCAGGCCAGCACCGTGGTGAATAAGCGCCACGCCGACCACTTCGATGCCATCCGCAAGGAGCAGGAGGACAACTTGGCGAAGAAGACGGAGCTCTGCGACAAGGTGGAGACCGTGTCAACCGACGGCCTGAAGACGGCTGCCGACTGGGAAGCTAAGGGTAAGGAAATCATTGCCCTGCAGGCAGAGTGGAAGACTATTGGCTTCGCACCGAAGAACGTCAATGTTAAGATATACGAGCGTTTCCGCACGGCTTGCGACCAGTTCTTTACGGCGAAGAATGACTTCTTCACTCAGCTGAAGGAGAAGTACGCCGAGAACATATCCAAGAAGGAACAAATCGTTAAGCAGGCGCAGGAGCTTGCCGAGAGTACCGAATGGAAGGCTACGGCAGAGAAACTGCAGCAGTTGCAGAAGGAGTGGAAGGAGATTGGTCAGGTGCCACGCAAGGTGGGCGACCAGCTCTGGAACGATTTCCGTGCCGCTTGCGACAAGTTCTTCGACGCACGCAAGGCATCCGGCAACGGCGAGCGCAACGACCAGCGCGAGAACCTGCAGAAGAAGCAGACCGTCATCGAGAAGCTCAAGGCACTCGTTGAGGCCGAGACAGAAGGACTGCAGCAGAAGGTGCAGGAGCTGACGGCTGAGTACAATGCCATCGGTCACGTACCTTTTAAAGATAAGGATGAACTGTTCAAGCAGTACCACGAGACACTCGATGTCCTCTACGGTCGTCTGCGTAAATCGCAGGCCACAAAACGTTTGGAGGGTTTCAAGAAGAGCTTCTCTGAGGTGGCAAAGCGTGGCGAGGGTGCTGTGCAGAGCGAGCGCCAGCGTATGCAGCGCAAGTACGACGCTATGAAGCAGGAACTGGCCAACTACGAGAACAATATGCTGTTCCTCACGGCATCAAGCAAGAAGGGCAACTCGCTCATCACTGAGATGGAGCGCAAGATGGAAAAGCTGCGCGACGAAATCCAACTCATGAAGGAGAAACTCAAAGCAATGAAGTAAGTAAGTGAAGACTTCGGAATTCCTACATAAACTGTCTGGGCGCTACCTCTGGCTGAACATCCTTGCGATGGGCGCAGTGGTAGTGCTCATGATTGTATTGTTGCAGGTGGGTCTGAGTATATATACCCATCATGGCGAGTCCATACCGCTCCCCGACGTTCGCCAGCACAAGTACGAGGCGGCCGCAAAGGCCCTGGAGGACTTGGGCATGAGGGTGGAGGTGAGCGACACGGGCTACGTGAAGGCATTGCCTCCCGGCACGGTGCTGACCATGATACCGGCACCGGGAACGAGGGTGAAGAGCGGACGCGTCATCTATATCACCGTGAATGCCGTGGACAGTCCGACGATGACCTTGCCGGACCTTGTGGACAACAGCTCGCTGCGCGAGGCGCAGGCACGACTCACAGCCATGGGATTCAAGCTGGGCGAACCGAAGTATGTCTCCGGCGAGAAGGACTGGGTGTACGGCATACTGGTGAACGGACGTAGCGTGGTGGCTGGACAGAAAGTGCCCGTGGATGCCGTGCTCGTCATACAGGTGGGCAACGGACAGCGCAATGCGGAAGACTCCGTCTACATGACCGATGCACCGACGGCTTCGTCAACAGAGGAAGACCCGTTCAGCAATGTGTACAGTGTAGAATCAAACGGCAACACGGGTTCGTCTGCAGGAGACGTAGACAACTTTGAAGTTGTAGAATAACTCTATAGGGTGGTTTCCGAAATGACCACCGTAAAAATACATGAACGAAGAATATATCGACGACATAGAAGACCTCGACGACGAGGAGACTCTGGCGGAGGAAGAAGGACAGTCCACCGAAGGAGAGCTCTTCGAGCATTTCCGCATAGCGGCGGATGCTGGACAGGTGCCGCTGAGAATAGACAAGTTCCTCGTTGAACACATGCCGCACTCTTCGCGCAACCGCATACAGGCGGCAGCCGAGGCTGGCTTCATTCATGCCAACGGCAAGCCAGTGAAGGCCAACTACAAGGTGCGCCCCGGCGACGTGGTCACCCTGATGCTGGAGCGACCCAAGCACGACACTACTATCTATCCCGAGGATATACCTCTTAATATAGTGTACGAGGACGACCAGCTGATGATAATAAACAAGGAGGCTGGCATGGTGGTGCACCCCGGCGCGGGCAATTTCAACGGTACGCTAATAAACGCCGTGGCATGGCACATGAAGGACGTGCCAACGTTCGACCCCAACTCACCCGAGGTGGGACTGGTGCACCGCATAGATAAGGACACCAGCGGACTGATGGTGGTGGCGAAGACGCCAGAGGCGAAGACAAGCCTTGGAAAGCAGTTCTTCGTGCACGACACGCACCGCTCGTACAACTGTCTCGTATGGGGGCACTTCGCAGAGGATGAGGGTAGGATAGAGGGCAACATAGCCCGAGACCCCAAGGACCGCCTGCGTATGACCGTGATGCCGCCGGACTCCGGCATAGGAAAACCCGCCGTGACGCACTGGCGAGTGTTGGAGAAGTTCGGCTACGTGACACTCGTGGAGTGTATACTCGAGACGGGACGCACACACCAGATACGTGCGCACATGAAGCACATCGGGCATCCCCTGTTTGCCGACGAACGCTACGGCGGTATGGAGATACTACGCGGACAGCGTTCCGCCTCGTACAAAGCCTTCGTGCAGAACTGTTTCAGTCTCTGTTCGCGACAGGCACTGCACGCCAAGACGCTCGGATTCAAGCACCCCGTCACTGGCGAACAGATGGACTTCACCAGCGAATGGCCCGCAGACTTCGCCGCTCTCATTGAGAAGTGGAGGAAACTCAAGAATAATTCATAATGCACAATGCATAATTCATAATTCATAATTCATAATTCATAATGCACAATGCATAATTCTTAATGCAGAATTCATAATTCAGAATAGATGAAACGAATAGCCATAATATGTGGCGGCGACTCTTCGGAACACGATGTCTCGCTGCGTTCAGGAGCAGGAATATACTCCTTCTTTAACAAGGATAAGTACAACGTATACGTCGTTGACATAAAGACAGGCGACTGGCACGTGAACCTGCCTGACAGTACGCAGGCACGTATAGACAAGAACGACTTCTCGTTCGTGGAGAACGGCGAGAAGAAGACCTTCGACTATGCATACATCACCATACACGGCGCACCGGGCGAGAACGGTGTGTTACAGGGGTATCTCGACCTCGTGGAGGTGCCATACTCAACGAGCGGAGTGCTCGTAGAGGCACTGACGTTCGATAAGTTCGTACTGAACAACTACCTGCGCGCCTTCGGAGTCAGCGTGGCTGAGAGTGTCATCGTACGCCGCGGTCATGAGGACGAGATTACCGAGCAGCAGTTGAAGGATACGGTCGGTTTCCCATGCTTCGTAAAGCCGGCCGCCGACGGCTCCAGCTTTGGCGTGAGCAAGGTGAAGGAATTCGACCAGCTCGCCCCGGCACTCCGCAAGGCGTTCATGGAGAGCGACACTGTGATGATAGAGGCGTTCCTCGACGGTACGGAAATATCGCAGGGTGTATACAAGACACGCACAAAGAGCGTCGTGCTGCCTGCGACGGAGGTAGTCAGCGAGAATGAGTTCTTCGACTACGACGCCAAATACAACGGTCAGGTGCAGGAGATAACACCGGCCAGACTGGCTCCCGAAACGGCAGAGCGCGTGGCAAAACTGACATCAGCTATATACGACATACTGCACGCCAACGGCATCATACGTATAGACTATATAATAGGTAAGAACAGCGACGGCACGGACAAAATAAGCATGCTGGAGATAAACACCACCCCAGGCATGACCGCCACGTCGTTCATCCCGCAACAGGTGCGCGCCGCAGGACTGGACATGGGCGAGGTACTGAGCGAGATTGTAGAGAATCAGTTCTAGACTGAAACTTAAGCTATTGTTATGACAGAATTTGACGACATACGTCCGTACAACTCCGATGAGATGCCGGCAGTCTTCGAGGAACTCCTCGAGGACCGCCAGTTTAATCTCATCATGAAGGGATTTGCCCCGTGGCTGCCGCGCGGACTGCGTAATGCACTCCTGCGCTGGCGCTTCAGAGGTGTAAAGACGGCGCAGGACTTCCAGATAAGGTTCATGAAACCCGTAGTGAGGTTCGCCATCTGGAAGTGTACAGACGGGCTCACATTTAAATATCCCGAGTCTGTAGCCAAGAACGGACACTACCTCTTCATCACCAATCACCGTGACATAGTGCTCGACTCGGCGTATCTGGACCTGTTGCTCTTCAACAACAATTTCGAACGTACGTGCGAGATAGGCATCGGCGACAACCTGCTTATCTATCCGTGGATAAAGAAGCTGGTCAGGATGAACAAGGCATTCACCGTACACCGCGGACTGACCGCCCACGAGATGATGCGCTCGTCGCAACTGATGAGCAAATACATCCATTATGCCGTAAACGAGAAGGGCGAGAATATCTGGATAGCGCAGCGTGAGGGACGCGCAAAGGACAGCGACGACCGCACGCAGGACTCCGTGCTGAAGATGTTCGTGCTCGGTGCGCCAGAGAATCTGACTGCATCGGCAGACAAGGGACCGGGTGCTACCGTCATAGCCGCTTTGAAGCATCTGCACATCACGCCGATGGCAATATCGTACGAGCACGACCCGTGCGACTACCTCAAGGCGGAGGAGTTCCAGTTTAAGCGTGACGTAGAGGGATGGAAAAAGTCAAAGAAGGACGACCTTGACAACATGAAGACCGGCATCTTAGGGAAGAAAGGCCGCGTGCACTACGACATGGCACCGTGCATCGACGAATGGCTCGACACGGTGGATGCCACTTTGCCTAAGAAAGAGATATTCCGTCTCGTTGCCGAGCACATCGACAAGGAGATACACTCACGCTACAAGCTCTACCCGTGCAACTGGATTGCCATGGACGAACTGGACGGTACGGAGAACCACGACAAGTACACCGCTGCTGACGTGGAGGAGTTTGAGACATACCTGGCAAAGCAGATTTCGAAGGTGAAAGTGCCGAAGCCGGACATCGCCTTCCTGCGTGAGAGGATGCTCACTATGTACGCCAATCCGACACGAAACTTCCTAAAGGCTACGGGTGCCAAGGAAACGGAATAAATGATGAAAAAAAGAGACACACACAAGACAATAAGCCCGCTGAGGGTCGTTGGAGTATTGGTGTGCGCTGGTCTAACGGCAGCGTGCACCAATAATGCGTATGAGGAGGGAGAAGGGTCACTGTCGCACGCGACGGCGGAGATGGCCGACATCACTATAAACAACGGTATAGTGACGGCCATACAGACTGACGCTGGAAACGCACTGACGGTAAGCCCCGGACAGACGTTTGCCGAGATAAAAAACGACACTATCGTTCGCTGCATGCTATATTATAATAAGGTAGAGCAGCAACCCGCAGAACTGCTCTCGTACAAGCAGGTGCTAGTCCTCACCCCTGCCAGCGGTAACTTTGTGCCACAGTACGACCCCGTCAAGTTGACCAGTATATGGAAGGCGAACAGCGGCAAGTACGTGAATATGCTGATAGGTATCAAAACGGGAAAGTCATACGGACAGAAGCAGGGCATAGCACTGGTGCAGGACTCCGTCAGTCGGCAAGGACGGGGCAGGGTGTTCTACTCCCTTGCACACGCACAGAACGACCTGCCGCAGTATTATACACAAGATGTATATTTATCCATACCGTGGGAGCTGCAAGACACCGTCAGCGTGACAATTACGACCTACGAAGGTGCTGAGATGCATACCTTTTCAAGGTAAAGCTGCATAAAATAGCAAAAAGACGCGAAAAAGTTTGCGGGTTTGCATAAATCTTTATACTTTTGCACTCGATTTGAATAAATATACAATGCTGAAAGTAACAAAGACTGAAAGACTCACCGCACTGCGCATACTTCTGGCAACGCACGAACTCTCGTCGCAGGAAGAAGTGGTAAAGGCGATGGCAAGGCGAGGGATAGAGATGACGCAAGCCACGCTGTCGCGAGATTTCAAACTGCTTAAGGTGGCGAAGACCACCAACGGCAAGGGAAAGCGAGTGTACTCCGTGCCGGAGGAGACGACCTTCAAACGTGTGCACAAGGAGCAGCCCAAGCGCGACGACCTGCCGCTGGCCTTCGGATACGTCTCCATTCAGTTCTCGGGAAACATGGGCGTGATACGCACGAGACCGGGATTTGCCAGTAGCATTGCATCGAACATTGACAACGCGGGGCTGGACAGTATCATCGGAACGATAGCTGGCGACGACACCATCTTTTTCGTAATGAACGAGAACGCATCCATAGTGGATGTGACGGAGCAACTCTCCAGCGTGATTCCAGATATGGTGATTTAAACCGGTACGGTAGTCTATCCCTACATGGAGATTTAATAAAGAAGAAACAGAAGAAATTAGCGTGAATAAAACGAACGCGCATTAACAATAATAAAATGTCTAAAGAAATCAGAATCCTCGTGGCTGAGGCTTGTCACGAAAAGTACGTTGACGAGATTCTCGACACCATCCGCATCGCAGCAAAGAAGCGCGGTACGGGTATCGCCGAGCGTACCCACGAGTATGTGGCAACAAAGATGAAGGAGGGCAAGGCTGTCCTCGCACTCGACGAGAACGACCGTTTCGCCGGGTTCAGTTACATTGAGACTTGGGGCAACCGTCACTACGTCACCACTTCAGGTCTTATCGTGCATCCAGACTTCCAGGGCCTTGGCATCGCCAAGCGCATCAAGGACTATACGTTCGCCTTGGCACGGGTCCGATGGCCGCACGCCAAGATTTTCTCCCTCACCAGCGGCGATGCCGTGATGAAGATGAACACCGCACTGGGCTATGTGCCCGTCTCCTTCAACCAACTGACGGACGACGACGCCTTCTGGCACGGTTGCGAAGGATGTACCAACCACGACATTCTGATGGCAAAGCAGCGTAAGTTCTGCATATGCACGGGCATGCTCTACGACCCGGAGCAGCATACTGGTATCCCGGTGCCTACGGAAGTGGTGCAGGACGTAGTAAAGACACTCACGCAGCGCGGCATAGCATTCTAAACTAGTCAAGGTGTAGAAACAGACCAAGCACCTTGAACATCAAACACAAAATAAACAAACCCTCAAACCCAATATAACAATGTCTAAGAAGAAAGTTGTAGTAGCATTCAGCGGAGGTCTCGATACCTCCTATACAGTGATGAAACTTGCCCAGGACGGCTACGAAGTATATGCCGCTTGCGCAAATACCGGTGGCTTCTCTGCCGAGCAGCTGAAGACCAACGAGGAGAACGCCTATAAGCTGGGCGCAGTGAAGTACGTCACACTTGACGTGACACAGGAGTATTACGCAAAGTCCTTGAAGTACATGGTGTACGGCAACGTGCTCCGCAACAACTGCTATCCTATCTCAGTGTCTTCAGAGCGTATCTTCCAGGCGCTGGCCATTGCACGCTACGCTAACGAGATAGGCGCTGACGCCATCGCACACGGTTCTACTGGTGCCGGCAACGACCAGATCCGTTTCGACATGACATTCCTCGTGATGGCTCCCGGCGTGGAGATTATCACTCTCACACGTGACGGCAACCTCTCTCGTCAGGAGGAGATAGACTACCTCAACGAGCACGGTTTCTTCGCTGACTTCACCAAGCTGAAGTATTCTTACAATGTAGGCATATGGGGCACATCAATCTGTGGTGGCGAGATTCTCGACTCCAAGCAGGGACTGCCAGAGTCGGCTTACCTCAAGCACCCCACAAAGGACGCTCCTGAGTCGCTGAAGCTCGGCTTCGAGAAGGGTGAGCTCGTAAGCGTCAACGGCGTGAAGTACGACGACAAGATTAAGGCCATCCAGGCTGTAGAGGAGATCGGTGCTTCCTACGCCATCGGTCGCGACTGCCACGTAGGCGACACCATCATCGGCATCAAGGGACGCGTAGGCTTCGAGGCTGCAGCTCCTATGCTCATCATCGGTGCACACCGCTTCCTGGAGAAGTACACACTCTCCAAGTGGCAGCAGTACTGGAAGGACCAGGTGGCCAACTGGTACGGCATGTTCCTCCACGAGTCACAGTACCTGGAGCCTGTCATGGCAGACATCGAGGCTATGCTCGAGTCTTCACAGCGCAACGTGACCGGTGAGGTAGAGCTCGAGCTCCGTCCTTACTGCTTCCAGACCGTTGGCGTTGACTCTCCTAACGACCTCGTAAAGAACAAGCTCGGTGAGTACGGTGAGACAGCAAAGGCATGGTCTTCAGAGGACGCCAAGGGATTCATTAAGGTTACCTCTACCGCACTCCGTGCTTACTACCTTGCACACCCAGACGAGCGCAAGTAAGTCCCGACGGGTGGCTGCTTGAAAGGATAAATACACCCAATATATATAAGTATGAAGAAACTGACTCTCTCTCAAAATAAGAAACTGGCTGGCGTCTGCGGAGGCATTGCCGAGTATCTCGACGTGGATCCTACGGTCGTCCGTCTGCTTTGGGCTTGCGCTACACTGTTCACCTGTTTCGCAGGATTCCTTATCTACCTCATCTGTTGGATAGTCTTGCCGAAGGACCAGAATGGCGGTTGGTATGTTGAGGAGAAGTAAAAAACAAATAATATAGAGTACCTACCTAATGGTAAAAGTTGGAATATTGGGAGCGGCTGGCTATACGGGAGGCGAACTGATTCGCCTCCTCGTCAACCACCCCTCCGTTGAGATAGTATTCGCAAACAGCGAATCGAATGCAGGCAACAAGGTGTACGATGTACACGAAGGACTGATTGGCGAAACAGAACTGGAGTTCACCTCCGAGATGCCGTTCGACAAGGTCGACGTGGTATTCTTCTGCTTTGGCCACGGCAAGAGCGAGGCGTTCCTGAAGGAGCACACCATACCTGCCAATGTGAAGATCATAGACCTTGCACAGGACTTCCGCATCAAGGGCGACCACGACTATGTTTACGGTCTGCCGGAGACGCACCGCGAGCAGATAAAGGCGTGCCAGCATCTGGCTAACCCCGGCTGCTTTGCCACCTGCATACAGCTCGGCCTGTTGCCGCTGGCAAAGGCAGGTCTGCTTACCAACGACATCGCTGTCAACGCTGTTACAGGTAGTACGGGTGCCGGTCAGAAGCCGGGTGCAACAACTCACTTCTCTTGGCGCAACAACAACTTCTCCGTCTACAAGCTCTTCACGCACCAGCATCTGCACGAGATAACGCAGACCCTCAACGAACTGCGTCCTGCCACTGCACCAGCGGTGATAGACACACTCAACGACGGTTTCCCAACGGGCGACGGCGATGCCATCACGGTGGATTTCATCCCTTATCGTGGCGACTTCCCACGCGGCATCTTCTGCACAGAGGTGATAAAGCTCAACGCTGCTCCGGCAGAGGGAGAGATACAGGCTCTCTATAAAGAATATTATAAGGATGCTGCCTTTACGCACTACAGCGAGAAAGCACCCGACATGAAGCAGATTGTCAACACCAACAAGGCCATTGTACACGTGGACGTATTCGGCCGTAAGGTGGTAGTGACTTCCATGATAGATAACCTGCTGAAAGGTGCCGTAGGTCAGGCTGTGCAGAACATGAACCTCATGTTCGGACTCGACGAAAAGGCTGGCCTTAACCTCAAGGCTTTGGCATTCTAAAAGAAAGTCGATCTTAGCCTAAGAGGCTTTGGCATTCTAAAAACAAAAAGAAAAGATGAAACTATTCGATGTATATCCACTCTTCGACATTAACATTGTCAAGGGTAAAGGCTGTGCTACGTGGGACGACAAAGGTCAGGAGTATCTCGACCTCTACGGCGGACACGCAGTTATCAGCATAGGTCATTGCCATCCACACTACGTGGAGAAGATGACAGAACAGCTCAACAAACTGGGTTTCTACAGCAACTCCGTAAAGAACATGCTCCAGGTGGAACTGGCTGAGCGTCTCGGCAAGGCATGCGGCTACGAGGACTACAGCTTCTTCCTCATCAACTCTGGTGCTGAGGCTAACGAGAACGCCCTGAAGCTCGCTTCCTTCCACAACGGTCGCAAGCGCGTGCTCTCGGCATCAAAGGCTTTCCACGGTCGTACGTCCCTCGCGGTGGAGGTGACTAACAACCCGAAGATTATTGCTCCTATCAACGACTGCGGACACGTGACGTACCTGCCCGTCAACGACCTTCCAGCATGGGAGGCAGAGTTGGCAAAGGGCGACGTATGCGCCATCATTCTGGAGTGCATCCAGGGTGTAGGCGGGGTGACGATGGCAACGCCTGAGTTTGCACAGGGACTTGCCGCTGCATGTAAGAAGTACGGCACGGTGTTCATCGCTGACGAGATACAGTGCGGATACGGACGTTCCGGTAAGTTCTTCGCCCACCAGTGGCTCGGCATCAAGCCCGACTTGATTACCGTGGCTAAAGGCATAGGCAACGGCTTCCCGATGTCGGGATTGCTCATCTCGCCTGAGTTCAAGGCGGTGTACGGTCAGCTCGGCACTACCTTTGGCGGCAACCACCTCGCTTGCACCGCAGCCCTCGCCGTTCTTGACGTGATGGAGAGCGAGCATCTCGTGGAGAACGCCAACGAAGTGGGTACGTATCTCATCGAGAAGCTGAAGGAGATGCAGAAGACACAGAAGCACATCGTAGAAGTACGTGGACGCGGTCTGATGGTCGGCGTAGAGCTGGACATCCCCCACGCTGACGTCCGCAAGAAACTGGTATACGAGCAGCACTGCTTCACAGGCTGTGCCGGCACAAACGTGCTGCGTATCCTCCCGCCGCTCTGCCTCACAAAGGCACAGGTGGACGACTTCCTCGCACGCCTCACAACAGTATTTAGCGAACTGTAAGCGTACAGACCATTTGCTGTACCCATTAG
Organism: Oscillospiraceae bacterium; assembly: GCA_963588475.1. GTDB lineage: Bacteria > Bacteroidota > Bacteroidia > Bacteroidales > Bacteroidaceae > Prevotella. Next base: position 37,574 of record CAVAHD010000020.1, read on the forward strand.
ATTGATAAATACGGGCTGAAAGCCCAACAAATCCATAGCCCAGGGCAACGCCCTGGGTTTTAGGTTATATAGAGTAACGCGCCCTGAAAGGGCAAAAGTCAATAAAACCCCATATAAGTAAATCACGATGAAAGTAACTGTTATAGGTGCCGGAGCCATGGGCGGCTCTACGGTAGACGGAATGATGCAGGTGATGAATCCTAACGACATTATCATCGCCACTCCACACTCCGACCTCACCAAGTACGCCGAGGCTGGCGCAGTGACAACAACCGACAACGCCGAGGCTGCCCGTCAGGGCGACATCGTAATGGTGTTCGTAAAGCCGTGGCTCGTGGAGCAGGTGCTCAGTGGCATCAAGGATGCGATGGACTATACCCGCCAAACCCTCGTGGTGTGTGCTGCTGGCGTGAAGAGCCAGACCATACTCGATTGGATGGAGAAAGACGGACAGGTGCCGCCGACAGTCCTCTGCATTCCCAACATTGCCATAGCGCAGCTGGCGAGCATGACTTTCCTCGTCAACGTCAATGCCGGTGAGAATATAAATCCCGTGAAGGAGCTCTTCGACAATCTGGGCAAGACACTCGTAACGACAGAGAACCTACTTGGTGCCGGAACGACTCTCGCTTCCTGCGGCATTGCCTACGCCATGCGCTACCTCCGCGCAAGCAGCGAGGGTGGGGTAGAACTCGGATTCAAGGCCCGCCAGGCACAGGAGATAGTGATGCAGACCATGAAGGGAGCTGTAGAACTCCTCGAGGTTAACGGCATGCATCCGGAGGCCGCCATCGACCTCGTCACCACCCCCGGCGGAGTCACTATAAAGGGTCTGAACGAGATGGAGCACGCCGGTTTCACCAGTGCCGTCATCCGTGGACTGAAAGCAGGCGCAAAATAACGCATTGCGAAAATAGGCGATGCACAAACTTTTTGTAAATGAGCAACTTGTATTCCAATTGCTGCACACGACGAATATGCCGTGTGCAGCAATTTTTGTTTTGTTAAGAATTGGAGAAAGAAAAAAGGAACATTTATTTGGTGTTTATGCAAATGTTATTACCTTTGACAACGTTTTACGTAAGCAGCAGAGTTTTTCTACTCTGTTTATGAAGCGGGAGCAGAAGAAATTCAAGGCAACTGCTTATATAATAAAAGGTAATGACAAGCATGCGCTTGGTTCGGTCTGCAGCAAGAGTCAAAGGCGTATTGTCAACTAACCAAACATGAGAATAGGATGATTGAACATTATTTGAAACAGGTGGAGTTCGAAACGTATAAAGACTTCACCCAGAACTTCGAGATTGACGTGCCCGACGACTTCAACTTCGGCTACGACATTATCGACCGTTATGCAGAGGAGACTCCCGACAAGGAAGCCATCCTTTGGACCAACGACCATGGGGACACAAAGCGCATCACCTACCGCGCCCTGAAGCACATCACGGACCGCTGCGCCTCCTTCTTTATGGAGATAGGCATAGAGAAAGGCGACCGCGTGCTGCTCATCTTGAAACGCCGCATAGAGTGGTGGTACACGATGATTGCCCTCCACAAGATTGGGGCAGTGGCCATTCCAGCCACGCACATGCTCACGGAGAAGGACATCACGTACCGCTGCCACATGGCAAGCATCAGTTGCGTCGTGGCTTGCGGCGACACCGGCATCATCGAGCACGTGCAGAAGGCGCGACGCTTCTCGCCGACGCTCAGGCACTGCATTTCCATCGGTCCGAACGTGCCCAACGGTTGGTACGACTTCCACCGTGGCATAGACGAGGCACTGCCCTTCGTCAAGCCGAAGCGCAACAAGGTGACGGACAACTTCCTGCTCTACTTTACCAGTGGAACGACAGGAGAGCCTAAAATGGTGATGCACGACTTCTCGTATCCGCTTGCACACATCGTCACCGCCAAATATTGGCACAACGTGCATGAGGGATCGCTACATCTTACCCTTGCCGACACAGGATGGGGCAAGGCCGTCTGGGGAAAATTTTATGGACAAATGATGGCGGGCGCAACGGTATTCGTTTACGACTTCGAAGGCCACTTTAAGCCTACCGAACTGTTGCGCACCATGCAAAACTTCCGCGTAACGTCGTTCTGCGCTCCGCCTACCATCTATCGCTACCTAATCCGTGAGGACGTGAAGAGCTACGACTTGAGTGCTCTGGAATGGTGCACGACGGCCGGTGAGGCGCTCAATCCGAGCGTCTTTGCCGAGTGGAAGCGCCTTACCGGCATCACCATCTATGAGGCGTACGGACAGACCGAGACGACGCTTATCGTGGGCACCTTCCCGTGGCTCGAGCCTAAACCTGGTTCACTGGGACGGCGCAATCCGCAGTACGACATCGACGTCGTTGACGAGAACGGCAAGCGCGTGCCACCGATGCAGTCGGGCGAGCTCGTCATACGCGTGGACAAGAAGAAGCCGCTGGGACTCTTCAAAGGCTACTACCGCAACGACGAGATGACGGAGAAGAAAATCTACGACGGAGTATACCACACCGGCGATGTCGTCTACTACGACGAGGACTACTATCTGTGGTTCGTCTCGCGCATTGACGATGTGATAAAGACCTCCGGCTATCGCGTAGGCCCCTTCGAGGTGGAGTCGGCCCTGATGACCCACCCGGCCGTCGTAGAGTGTGCCATCACTGCCGTGCCCGACGAGGTGCGCGGCCAGATAATAAAAGCCACGGTAGTGCTGACGGACGAGTACAAGGCGCGTGCAGACGAGGCGTTGAAGAAGGAACTGCAAGACCATGTCAAGCACGAGACTGCACCGTATAAATATCCCCGCATCGTAGAGTTCGTCGACGAACTGCCAAAGACCATCAGCGGCAAGATACGACGCGTAGAGATAAGACAGAACGACAAGGGATAAACAAATCGTTGCACAAACGTTTTGCCTTTGCGCAAATTAAACCAAAAATGCTGCACACTTCGTATTGTAAGTGTGCAGCATTTTTGGTTTTATTAAGAATAGGAAAAAGAAAAATAGAACAATTGAAAGTCCTTTAAGGAAATCTTTGTAACTTTGAACAGATTTTGACAACCCCTCACGTCCGGGTTGCCTTACATAACCTCCAATAAAGGTCATGAGAATAGTAATAAAGATAGGTTCCAACGTATTGGCTCGCCACGACGGCAAGCTGGACATCACACGTATATCCCACCTCGTAGACCAGGTGGCGGAGTTGCGCCGACGTGGCATGGAGGTGATACTCGTCTCCTCCGGTGCCGTAGCGGCAGGACGCTCCATATTCTCCCCCAAACGCCAGCTCGACAGCGTGGAGCAGCGGCAGCTGTTTTCTGCTATGGGACAGGCAAAGCTCATAAACCACTACTACGACCTCTTTCGCGAGTACGGACTGCACGTAGGCCAGGTACTCACCATGAAGGAGAGCTTCGCCACACGCCGCGAATACCTCAACCAGCGTGCCTGCATGAGCGTGATGCTCGAAAACGGTATCATTCCTATCGTCAACGAGAACGATACCGTCTCCGTCACCGAACTTATGTTCACCGACAACGACGAGCTATCTGGACTCATCGCTTCCATGCTCGATGCCGACCAGCTCATCATTCTCTCCAACATAGACGGCATCTACAACGGTTCGCCCAAGGATCCCGAGGCACACGTCATCCCAGTCATAGAGCCTGACGTAGACCTTACCAGCTACATCCAAACAGAGAAGAGCGGTTTCGGCCGAGGCGGCATGATAACCAAGTGCAACATCGCGCGCAAGGTGGCCGACGAGGGCATCCGCGTCACCATAGCCAACGGCAAGACGTCAGACATCCTGCTTCGTCTGATGGACGACCCGGAGAACACCGTCCACACTGAGTTCGTGCCACGAAAGGATGCCGTGTCCGCCGTGAAGAAATGGATATCGCACAGCGAGAGCTTCGCCAAGGGCCAGGTGATGGTAAGCCAAAAGGCTGCTGAGGCACTGCTCTCAGACAAGGTGACCAGTCTGCTCTTCGTAGGCGTAAAGCTCATAGAGGGCGACTTCGAGGAAGGCGACATCATAAACATCGTCGGTCCGGACGGCAAGCACATCGCCGTGGGACGCAGCGCTTTCAGTGCCGAAGAGGCGCGCACCCTTATTGGCAAGCACGGTCAGAAGCCGCTGGTGCACTACGACTACCTGGCGTAATTTATCAAGTATCATCTAAATACACACAAAACGATGCTGGCAGAATTCAAAATAGCAAAGGACGCTTCGCACAGTCTTAACACCATCCCCGATGCCCGTCGGGACGAGGTGCTCCTGGCTGTAGCCGAGGCGATAATAAAAGAAGAGGAAGCCATACTCGCGGCCAATGCCGTGGACCTCTCGCACATGGACAAGAGCAATCCGCTCTACGACCGTCTGCAACTCACGCCCGACCGCCTTGCCGGCATAGCAGCCGACATGCGCCACGTAGCAGAACTGCCGTCGCCGCTGGGCAGAGTACTCATGGAGAAGACCCTCGACAACGGTCTGAAGCTGCGTAGAGTCAGCGTGCCGTTCGGCGTGATAGGCATGGTATTCGAGGCACGCCCCAACGTGGCATTCGACGTCTTCTCGCTTTGCTTCAAGAGCGGCAACGCGTGTGTGCTGAAGGGCGGCAAGGACGCTGACGAGTCCAACAAAGCCATCGTGGCTTTGATACACCGTGTACTCGAGGCCCAGGGCATCGACACAGGAGTGGTACAGCTTCTGCCTGCTACGCACGACGCCACGGCCGAGATGCTGTCTGCCGTCGGATACATCGATGTCTGCATACCGCGCGGCGGACGCAAACTGATAGACTTCGTCCGCGACAACGCCAAAGTACCGGTGATAGAGACCGGCGCCGGCGTGGTGCACGCATACTTCGACAAGGACGGTGACCTCGAGATAGGCCGCCGCGTGATAAACAACGCCAAGACTCGCCGCGTCAGCGTCTGCAACGCTCTCGACTGTCTGCTCGTACACAAAGACCGCGAGGCAGACCTCCCCGCGCTGCTCGAACCCATGCAGGACCGCGTGACGTTCCACTACGACAACTACGGCAAGGAGTGGATGTCCTACGACCTCTCCATAAAAATCGTAGACAGCCTGGATGCGGCACTGGAGCACATACGCCAGTACAGCTCCGGACATAGCGAGTGCATCATAACGGACAATGCTGAGGCTGCCAGCCGCTTCCAGCGTGAGGTGGACGCAGCGTGCGTCTACGTCAACGCCCCCACAAGCTTCACCGACGGAGCGCAGTTCGGACTGGGAGCCGAGATAGGCATCTCCACGCAGAAGCTCGGTCCACGAGGCCCTATGGCCCTTGAAGAGATAACAACGTACAAATGGCTCATTGAGGGCAACGGTCAGATACGCCCCTAATGCCACGCTGAATGTTTAACTAAGATACAAATACAGAGGAACCGCAAGACCCCTCCCAAGATACACAATGACCACCTTATATTCACTCTTCCTTCTGCATCCGACCGTCACGACCGACAGTCGCAACTGCCCGAAGGGAAGCATATTCTTCGCCCTGAAAGGCGATTCGTTCAATGGCAACGAGTTTGCCGCTGCCGCACTCGAAAAAGGGTGCGCATACGCCGTTATCGACGAGGCGCAGTATGCCGTCGACGACCGTTACATCGTTGTCCCCGACGTGCTGACAACCCTCCAGCAACTTGCCAACGAGCACCGCCGTGCGCTGGGCACGCCAATCATCGGTGTCACCGGTACCAACGGCAAGACCACTACCAAGGAACTCATAGCCACCGTTCTGTCCGAGAAGTTCAACGTGCACTATACACAGGGCAACTTCAACAACCATATCGGTGTGCCGAAGACTCTCCTCCAGCTTACCCGTGAGCACGACATCGCCGTTGTTGAGATGGGTGCCAACCATCCCGGCGAGATAAAGACACTCGTGGACATCGTGGAGCCCAACTTCGGCATCATCACCAACGTTGGCAAGGCGCACCTGGAGGGATTTGGTTCCTTCGAGGGAGTGATAAAGACCAAGGGCGAGCTATACGACAAACTCCGCCTACACTCCGACACGCGCACCTTCATCGATGCCGATAACGAGCACCTGGCCAACATCTCTGAAGGCTTGACACTCGTAAAATATGGTGTAGAGAGCGATGCCGCCGACCTTGTCGTGCGCGGTAGAGTAGGGGAGTGCGCCCCGTTCCTCACCTTCGACTGGACCATGCCGCAGAACCCCGAGGTGGGCACCCACCACGTGGACACGCACCTCATCGGTGCATACAACATCTACAACATGCTCGCTGCCGCCACGATAGGCACATACTTCGGTGTTACCCCTGAGCAGGTGGACCACGCTTTGACCAACTACATCCCCAGCAACAACCGCTCGCAACTTACCGTCACTGAGCACAACAAGCTCATCGTCGACACCTATAACGCCAACCCCACCTCCATGGCAGCAGCCCTGAAGAACTTCTCACTCATGAAGGTGGATAACAAGATGGCCATACTCGGCGACATGCGTGAGCTCGGCGATGCCAGTGCCGAGGAGCACCAGAAGGTAGTCGATGCCCTGAAGGCCGACGGCATCACAGACGTATGGCTCGTAGGAGACGAGTTCAGCAAGACCGACTGCGACTTCCGCAAGTTCCCCGATGTAGAGGCCGTGAAAGCCACCCTCGCCGCCGACCAGCCCCAAGGCAAGTATATCCTAATAAAAGGAAGCAACTCAATAAAGCTGTTCCAACTTCCGGAACTGCTATAGTGTTTTATAGGCGACAATAGCCCTGCACTCTCCAGCAACGGAGGATGCAGGGCTATTGTCGTTATTGCAAGTCTAATCCAAGCCGGACACTGCAGTTTTCTTCTCTATTTGAAAAGTATTAACTCATTTGAATCTTTCACGTGTGGAGGAATGTTTGTAATTTTGCAACAGATTTAGGAGAACAACAAAGATTTAGGACAACAACTATAACTGATAAAGAAAATGCAGAATACAAGTAACACGAAACTGGTGGGGAAAATCTTCGCCACGGGCGTGATGTCGTTTTGCGGCGTTGTAAGCGAAACGGCGATGAACGTCACCTTCCCGACACTGATGAATGAGTTTGGCATCGGCACCAGCACGGTGCAGTGGATAACTACGGGCTACCTGCTCGTCCTTGCACTGGTCATCACGATGTCGTCCTACCTGAAGCGCAACTGCTCGCAGCGCGCGCTCTTCCTCGTAGCCATCCTTAGCTTCATCATAGCCACGTTGGCTTGCTTCGCAGCCCCTTCGTTCACCGTCCTCATGATAGGGCGCATGGTGCAGGGCGTGGGCACTGGTATCGCCCTACCGCTGATGTACAACATAATCCTGGGCGAGGCCCCCAAGGAGCAGATAGGCACCTTTATGGGCGTCGGCATGCTCGTCACCGCTGTTGCTCCGGCTGTAGGTCCCGTGCTGGGCGGCTTCATCGTGGACATGTTCGGCTGGCGCTACATCTTCCTCTCGCTGATGCCGTTGCTGCTGCTCTCGCTCCTCATCGGCTGCAAGCTCATACAGCGTTCAGCCCCCACGGAGCGTTCCCGTTTCCATGTCTTCGACTACGCCCTCATCGTGGTGGGCTACACCACCTTCATTCTTGCCATGGTGCAGGCCTCTTCCGCCGGATGGGTCAGCGTGACGGTCATCTCCCTGCTTGCCGCGGCAGCCGTGGCGCTCGCCTGGTTCGTGCGTCAGTCGCGCAGTGAGTCCCATCCGCTGCTGCGTGTGGAGGTGCTGGGCCACCGCAACTATATGCTTGCCCTTACCGCCATCCTCGTCGTGCAGTTCGCCGTGCTGGGTCTGGGCTATGCCATCCCCAACTACTCTCAGATTACCAACCACACCGGAGCCTTCACGGCAGGCGGACTGCTCGTGCCGGGTTGCGTCGTGGGTGCCATCCTCTCCCTACTCAGCGGCCGGTTGCTCGACAAGGTAGGGGCGCGCATCCCCATCATGGCCGGCTACGGCTTCATGTTCCTGGCCAGCCTGCTCTTCGCCTGGTATGGCGATGCCATGAGCACCATGATGTTCTACGCCTTCTACGTAGTGTTCACCATCGGTCAGGGCCTCGGCATGCCCTCCGCCATCACCTTCGGCCTCTCGCAGTTGCCCAAGGACCTCTCGGCCGACGGCAATGCCCTCGTTAACAGCTTCCAACAGTTGGCAGGAGCCATGGGCACGGCAGTAGTGTCCACCATCGTAGCCTCCCGGCAGCTCTCAGCCCCCGCCACCCAGTTTGCCGAGGCCACGGCAATAGGTTCGCAGCAAGCCTTCATGCTGCTCGCCCTCATGCTGTTCGTAGCCTTGGTGATGTGCTGGGTGATGACGGCGAAGTGCACCGATGTAAACTAAATCCTTTAGAAAAGCTCATCCGTTGTCCAGAAAACTTTCAACCGTACAGGTCGAAATAATTTGGGAGTGTCATGATTATGTTGTATCTTTGTGCCGACTTTTGTCATTAAGACCTAACAATAGAAGATTGGTGATTCTATGTAAATGAAACGATTCCTAACCTATACTATCCTACTTGCAGCAGTGCTCTGGCCGACGGCGGGGCACTGCCGGATTTGCATCGACGAAGACCTGCAGAGGCTTGACGTTGCCGTGGAGCAATGCCGGAAGTACGAGCTGGCCAAGCAGAAAGAGATAGTCCGCTGCAGAACGGCAGAGGGCAACTGCGTCACGACCATGGACAAGTACAACTTCCATGAGTCGCTCTATCAGCAGTACCTCAAGTGGAATCCCGACTCTGCCGTTGCCCACGCCAGAAAGTGCCAGGAGATAGCCACCCAGGGCAGTCTGCCGCAGCTTCGCACCAAGGCCGTCATACACGAAGCCTACGCCAAGGTGATGTGCGGAGAAATGCTCGACGCCACGCGGCTCATACAGACCATAGACCCCATCGGGAAGCTGGACCACGAGAACCAGACGCCCATGGCCATCTTGATGATGGAGTACCACCTGCGCACTAACATGCTGGGCATCAACAACCGAGTGACGCAGAAGTGTCAAGACAGTTGGGCGCAGTATGGCGTCTATCTGCCCAAGGGCAACTGGCGTTACCAGTTCTACAAGGTAATGCTGACGCAGAAAGGCGACCCGACGGAGCTCACCCGCATGCTCAGCCGCTGCAAACAGCCATCCTATGAGGCCGCGTGCATCGCCGCGTGCATCGCCCGTCTATATGTCTGCCGCAAGGACTACGACTCCTTTCACCACTACCTCATCGTCTCCGCCATCAACGACATCGAGTGCGCCAACCACGAGGCGCAGTCGCTCGTGCACCTCATCAACTCGCCCTACATCACCCTCACCCCCAACCGTGCCTACAACTATGCCGCCGTATGCGCCGACAACGTGAAGTTCTTCAACGACCACGGTCGCAGTCTCAACGTGGTACGGGCCTACACGAGGATTACCAAGGCCTACCGCGACGGATGGCAGCACCGCACCTATGTCCTCTACGCCATCATCGCCCTGCTGGCCCTCGCCATCGTTGCCATCGTCTATCTGTTGGGCAAAGTAAGCAAGAAGCGGAAGCTGCAGGAGCAGCTGCTCGCCCAGTTGGCCGAGAGCAACAGCCAGCTGGAGGACATGATAGCCAAGCGGCGGGAGGCCCAGGAGGAACTGCAGAAGAGCAACGCCCTGCTGCAACGGGAGATAAGTTACCACAACCAGAATTTCTTCAACGTATACCTGCTCATCAGCAAGTACATCACCGACGTGAAGGAGTTCAAGAAGAAGGTCTACAACCTCATCACCGCAGGCAAGGCTGACAGCGCTCGCAGGGAGTTGCACAGCAACACGCAGACCGACAAATACCTGAAGAACTTCTTCGAGCATTTCGACAATGCATTCCTCCTGTCCCATCCCGACTTCGTGGAGCGTTTCAATGCCTTCCTTCGTCCCGAAGCCCACATAACGCCCGAGCAAGAGGACGCGCTCACCCCCGAGCTCCGCATCTACGCCCTAGTGAGCATCGGCATCACCGACAGCGTGAGCATAGCCAAGTTCTTGCACTACTCCACGCAGACCGTCTACAACTACCGCCTGAAAGTGCGCCACGCCTCCTGCATCCCCGAAAAGGACTTCGCCGAGACCGTGGCACACATGTACGACGTCTGATATATTACTGAACACCTCCTTGCCGGAGTCTTTCGTCTTCAACGTATATACAAACAAAAAGCAGGTTACAGTCGCGGCTTTATGGCTGACTGTAACCTGCTTTGTTTTTATTCCTCCTTTATAATCCACTCTCCGATGGTGCGCTGCTGGCTGTCGTAGTTCACGCCAATCTTGAAGAGGCGCTTACCATTGGCGGAGTAGGGGATGAGGTAGCCCTTGTCGTCTATCTGCTTGAGGGCCTCTGCGGCTGAGCCGTCGTATTTCAGTTCGAAGACGTACGTGGCGGTGGGCAGTTGGAGCACTGCGTCGGCCCGGCCTATGGCACTGTCCTCCTCCGCCTTGATGAAGGCTCCCATCAGGTTGAAGATGAGGTAGAACACCGTTTGGAAGTCGCGCTTGTTCTTGTTGCTCAGACGGTTGGAGATGCTGGAGAGGTAGGCTTTCAGGCGAACCATCGCCCCCTCGACGTCCTCGTCGTAGAGCAGTTCTACGAATTCTGCCACCAGCCCGTTGTTGTCCACGGAGACTGGCGAGAGGTAATTAGGGGCCAGGCTGCGCAGCATGCCTATCTTCACCTCCCTGTTGGGGTAGCCCAACTGGTAGCTCTTGGTGAGCGGCTTGTACTTCTTTATGGTGAGGTAGCCGCTCTGGTAGAG
>CAVAHD010000021.1:0-47087 GCA_963588475.1 Oscillospiraceae bacterium
AGGGCGGCGGTTGATGGCCTGATATACCCAGGGCGTTGCCCTGGGCTATGTAGTTTTTGCCCTTTTAGGGCGTGCAGGACAAAACTGCTCAAGTTATTTTTTTTACACGTTACTTACTGTTTCCCCGTGAGATACTCCTGCGTCTTGGTGTAGAGTCCCGTCTGCGCCGAGTAGTCGACGAACTTGCGGGACACCCATTTGTAGAGTTGGTTCTTCGTCCCCTCCTTCGTCTTTCCGAGGGAGATGCGGAGTGCCTCGAGCTGTGCCTCGTTGAAGGAGTTTGGCAGGTCGTCGAGCAGGTTCTTCGGTCCGCGTCGCTGCGACTCGCTGACGGTTTCGGCTTCCTGCGAGAGCATGTCTGAGAATATCTGCATCTTGGACCAGATGTCGTGGTAGACTAACCACTCCACCAACTCGCCCATCGCCTTCGTCCACGTCTGGTTGTTGAGCGCCCAGAGCAGGCAGCCCGACTTCCATGCCGAGACGAGTGCGCGCTTGGAGATGTCCCAGAGGACGTCGTCGTCCGTCAGGTCGGCCAGCGAGGCCATGTCTGCGGCGAGCTGGTCTACGAGCTTGTTGAGGGGCTTGATGATGAAGCGGCCCTTGCAGATGCCGAGCCGCGCCAGGTACTCGTCCAGCTTCACGTAGAAGTCTTCGCCGTACTTGCCCTGCCGGGGTATCTTGCCGTCGCGCCCCTGGCGTGGCTTGTAGGAGAATACCATTCGTCCGAATGTGCCGTTGAAGAGTTCCTGCTTGTAGAACTTTCGGGCGGCGAAGGGCGTGGAGGAGATGGTGATGTTGGCGCGGAGCAGCGGATTGCCCGTCACGCCGTCTGCCGTGGCTCTGAGGGCACCTGACCGCTGGCAGTCGTAGATGTTGCGCAGCATCTGGGATATCTGCTTGTGTCCGCCACACATGCGGTCGGCCATCTCCACCTCGGGCATGTTGAGGTACTGCGTGCGCTGGCCCAGCTTCTCCAGGGCCATGGCGTTCTGTATGAAGGCGGCGTTGGTGACGTCTGCCGGGGGAAACCAGAACGACACGTCTGGCCGTGCGGGCTTTTCCTTGTTTGCCGACTTTGTCTTCATCATCTTCTGCCACTCTACGAGCTTGGCGAGCTCCTCCTCGTCGTGGCTGCGGAAGTCGCGGCAGAGGGCTTCCACCAGTCCTGACAATTGGCCCTTTCCGGCACCGCTTTCCGCTACAAGATTGCCCATCATTCCGCACATTTCCTTCCAACTTTGGTCCGGATACATGAATTCTGCGCCACTTACGTGCGCTCCGAGAATGGGGAAGAGCAAGGGCACGACGGGCTGTTGCATGCCTTTTGACACTTGGGAGAGCAAAAGTTGTATGCTTTCCGTGCCTTTTCCGAGGTTTGGCATGGCTGGAGGGGTGGTTTTACTGAGGTCGTATTTCATTACTGTCATATTGGTAAAAGAGTTAAACTATTGATTATCAGCTTTTGAGAGGGAAGTGGATGCAGAAAAATCTGACATCTGACAGTTCTGACAATTCTGACAATTATGTTTTTGAAGGGTGTCAATTACGTCTCTTCTATATATAAATACTTAATAATTAATTAGTTATATAGTCTTTATAAAGGGCATTGTCAGATTCGCACCCTTTTTGTCAGAACTGTCAGAACTGTCAACTGTCAGATTTCGCCGTTCAGTCGGTCACGTCTCCCTGCCTCACTTCCTCTCCGAGGCCTACCCTATCCGTCCAGCCACCAGCAGCAGTTCTTCGGCAGCGGCCAGGCAGAAGTGTTTGAAGGCGAACGCCTGCGTGTACGGCGGGCGGTTGAACGTGGGGTATAGCGTGCCGTCGAGCTTTTGGTTTACGTTGATGCAGCGCCCCTCGTAGACGTGGGGGTTGCGCTGCTCTGCCGTGGTCTGCTTCTTCTGCATGTCGTTCTCCACGAAGAGGTAGTGCTCTTCGCCGTCGCGCGTCAGCATGCCGCTCTTGTACTGGCCGACGTCCATGCGTCCGGGGCTGCGCGTTATTAGTTTTAGGTCAACGTCCGGCTCCGTGGTGGGGTAAGACGGGGCGTAAAATGCTTTGTTCTTCATTTGTAGGAGTGTTTGAATGATTAAAAGCATTGTCTCGCACATACGCAGGGTCACATAGACAACGCACATGTTTTTCATGCCCTGCGCCCCCGGAGCCGTGCTGTGGTTTGTTGACTGCCGCCCGCTCTTTTGTCTATGGGGATAGAAAAGAAAGCAGCAGAAACTCCGGCGGTTCGAAATTTCTGCTGCAAAGATACGAGTATCGGACGAGGTCTGTCCTATACTCTATATATACCTTAGAAAAAAAATATATACTGGCAACTACGTTACTTGCTATTGTAAATCTCCTCGAACTTTCTTTTCAGTTCGTTGAATATACGCATTTGCTTTTCGTAAGCCGTACTGCTCGACATTGAGGAAGACAGGTCGTTGGCGTAATTGGTAAGGTCTACGTTGAACAGCTTGCCCAACCACGTGAAGTACTCTTTTTTCGACAGCCTGGCACCGTTGGTGTCCACCACCTTGCCGCACTCGTACCAGGCGTACATCATGCGGATAAATTCTATCTTTATCCCCCGTTGGGACGCAAGGTGGAGCGGACTCCCAATATCGTCAGGCAAAACGTCCTTTTGCTTCGGCCATCCTTGGTATATGGGTGCGTTTATCGTTACATCTCCGTTCATCGAGCTGCCTGCTTGAAACGTGCAGCTGCCCGGTTCGAAATTGTTTGTTATTTGTGTCATAATGGGTTTTGGGGTATGTCTGAGGTTAATTAGAGTCTCCATCAAGGGGGCGGTCACAAGGCAGAGCAGTCTCGTGCATTTCAAGAATTTAGGCATTTTAAAACGTTTATTCAGGCTAGATTTGTTTATGGGTTACTTTTTATTTCCACCAGTCATCGCGCACGCCCGTGATGACACGCACCAGCTCGTTCATCACCATACACATGTCGCGCGTCACCGTGCCCTCGCGACTGTATTCGTGTGTCCATGGCGATATCTGTACCAGGCGATTCTCGGCGCAGGCGTAGAAAGCCCTGCCCGACGGCTTGTACCGGTCGGCAAAGCCGTTGTCCACCACCTCCACGACGGGCAGCATCTCGGCGAGCAGCAGCCTCTGTATCTCGCGTTCCTTTGGGCTAATGAACGCCGATACGATGACGGCTCCCTCTTCGCATGCGGCGCGCATCACGGCTTCTTTCTGCCTCTCGAAAAACGGCGCGTCGGCTCGATGGCAGATGAGGGGCAGTTTACGAGGGGCGGCAAGGAGGGCTATGGGGCCTATGTAAGAGAGCGTAGGCTTGCCGTTCGTGGGGTGCATCGGGATGCGCAGGCGCAGCTGCTGTAGGGCGGCTTGCAGACGTGCAGGATCGCGGGCCAGATAACGGTCATGGAGCAGGGCCTGACGGAGCGCCTCGTCGGTCCATCCCTTGGCGGTGGAGTCGCGGTGGATGCGGAAGCACTCGTACGTTCCGCGCTTGATGAGGGCACGGCGTGCCTGCTCGCCGATGTAGCGTTGCTTGATGGCTATCTGCTCGGGCGTGATGGCCTCCACGTCGTTGTAGCCACGCACGAAAAGGGCAGGGCCGCGGAAGGAGTGCGTGTGGTCGCGGTCACGGTCTGTCGGGCAGCGAGTGTGCGAGCGCCCAGCTGCACGGACAGACGGGCTGGCACTTGGGGCTGCCCCGCCTGTCGCCAAGCACGCGTTCGCGTGCCCCCTATCTTGCTGCTGCGCCTCGCCATGCGTTGCCTCTTGCTGCTGCGCCTCGCCATGCCCAGCCTCCTTCTGCGCCGCTTCTTGCTTTGCTCTCTTTTCTTCTGCCCACGCTTTTGCCCAGCGGTCGTTGCGCCAGTCTATGCCTAGGGCATCCCAATATGCATGGCTGCAGGCACCCATAAAACCGCCAATGATGTGCCCCAGGTGCATCTCGTTGCCTGGCAACAATTGAATAAGCCCATGGAAGTGGTCGGGCATGACCTCACACTCAAAGGTCTTGATATAGGGGCGGATGGTCGGTATCTTCTCCCAGTTCTCCTTCACCTTGCTGCCCAGCGTGGAGTATTCGCAGCGCGGAGCGTTGGGGCTGCCGTCGGGAGCATCGGGACTGCCGACAAGGGTGCTGAGGATGGGGGCCTCGCTGCGCGTGTTCAGCGTAACGAAGAAGCAGCCCTCATAGTAATTGTTATTGGAACCACGACGGAGGGCCTGTGGCAGACTCTCCTCTCTTTGGCGTATCTTGTTCAGTTGTTCTAAGGTTAGAGACATAATGATAGATTCTAGTTAGGCTTTTAATACGGCACAAAAGTAAACAAATCCTGCGAGAATAACAAATGTTTTTGGGATAAATTTAAAGAAAGGGGACAAAGTAAGCAACCGCCACCCCCAAAAAGCCGCCAAAACGCCTCCGACGTTTGCACATTCACAGATTTATTTGTAACTTTGCAAGCAAATTTGAAACACTAAAAGGCCGCAGAACGCCTAAAAACGCGAAAAAACAAGAAAATGGACGAAACACAGACTTATGACCACGACAGAATCCTCAAGATAAATATTGAGGACGAGATGAAGTCGAGCTACATCGACTACTCCATGTCGGTGATTGTGGCACGCGCCCTGCCTGACGTGCGCGACGGATTCAAACCTGTACACCGACGCATCCTCTACGGTATGCTCGGCATCGGCAATACCAGCACACAACCCTACAAGAAGTGCGCACGCGTAGTCGGAGAGGTGCTCGGTAAGTACCACCCGCACGGCGACTCCTCCGTATACGGAGCACTCGTCAGACTGGCGCAGGACTGGAACATGCGCTACACCCTCGTGGACGGACAGGGCAACTTCGGCTCCGTAGACGGAGACTCCGCAGCCGCCATGCGTTACACGGAGTGCCGACTCTCCAAGATGGGCGAGCACATCATGGACGACCTCGAGAAGGAGACCGTCGACATGATGAACAACTTCGACGACTCCCTCCAGGAGCCTACCGTAATGCCTACGAAGATTCCGAACCTCCTCGTGAACGGAGGAAACGGCATCGCCGTCGGCATGGCTACCAACATACCGACGCACAACCTCTGCGAGGTCATCGACGGTTGCTGCGCATACATCGACAACCCGGACATAGACACGGACGGACTCATGCAGCACATCAAGGCGCCCGACTTCCCTACGGGAGCCTACATCTTCGGACTGCAGGGCGTGCGCGACGCCTACGAGACGGGACGCGGACGCATCGTCATGCGAGCCAAGGCCGAGATTGAGTCGGACGAGCAGCACGACAAAATCGTCGTTACCGAGATTCCGTACGGCGTAAACAAGGCGCAGCTCATCGAGTATATCGCTGACCTCGTCAAGGAGGGCAAGATAGACGGCATCTCCAACGTCAACGACGAGACGGGCCGACAGGGCATGCGTATCGTGGTGGACGTGAAGCGCGACGCCAACGCCAACGTCATCCTCAACAAGCTCTTTAAGATGACGGCCCTACAGAGCTCGTTCTCAGTAAACTGCATCGCCCTGGTAAACGGTCGCCCACGCCTGCTCACGCTGAAGGAGTGCGTGAAGTACTTCGTGGAGCACCGCCACGACGTCACCATCCGCCGCACGCAGTTCGACCTGCGCAAGGCTAAGGAGCGCGCACACCTGCTGGAGGCTCTCATCGTGGCTTCGGACAACATCGACGAGGTGGTGCAAATCATCAAGTCCTCCAAGACGCCATCTGAGGCCCAGCAGAGACTCATGGAGCGCTTCGGCTTCGACGAGGTGCAGGCAAAGTATGTCGTGGACATGCGCCTGAGCCAGCTGACGGGTCTGCAGCAGGAGAAGCTGCACAACGAGTTCGACGAGCTGATGAAGACTATCGAATACCTCCAGTCCATCCTCGACGACCCCGAGCTGTGCAAGAAGGTGATGAAGGACGACCTGCTCGAGGTGAAGGAGAGGTACGGCGACCCACGCCGCACGGAGATAAAACTCTCCAGCGCCGAGTTCAACCCCGAGGACTACTTCGCCAACGACCCCGTCGTAATCACCATGAGCCACCTCGGATACGTCAAGCGCACCCTGCAGACCGACTTCCGCGCACAGTCTCGCGGAGGCACGGGAAGCCGCGGCAGCCGCACACGCGAACAGGACTTCACGGAGTTCATCTACGCCGCCGAGGCGCACGACATGATCCTCTTCTTCACCAAGATGGGACGCGTGTACTGGCTCAAGTGCTTCGAGATACCGGAGGGCACAAAGGACTCCAAGGGACGTGCCATACAGAATATGCTCGAGCTCGAGCCGGGCGACTCCATCAACGCCTTCCTCGGCATACAGAGCAAGAAGTTCACGGACCCCGAGTTCCTCAACTCGCACTACGTCGTCTTCGCCACAAAGAACGGTACCGTAAAGCGTACCAGCCTGGCCGACTACTCGCGTCCACGTACGAAGGGCGTGCGCGCCATCAACATCGTGGAGAACGACGAGGTGGTTAACGTAATGCTCACCAACGGTTCGGACGAGCTCATCCTGGCCAACCGCAACGGACGCGCCGTACGCTTCAACGAGACGGACATCCGCGTGATGGGACGTACCAGCACGGGCGTGAAGGGCATGACCCTCGACGCAGAAGACCCGGACGACGCAGTAATAGGAATGGTAGTGGCACACGACCCCGAGCAGACCCTCATGGTAATATCCGAAAAGGGCTACGGCAAACGCTCGCGCATCGGAGTGCTCACGGAGCAGACCCGCGAGGACGGCACCACGTATATGAAGGTGGAAGACGGCGGATACCGACTCACCAAGCGCGGATCCAAGGGCGTCTCTACCCTCAACATCACGGAGAAGACGGGCAAGGTGATTGCCATCAAGTGCGTCACGGGCGAAGAGGACCTCATGATCATCAACAAGAGCGGCATCGCCATACGCTTTGCCATCGCCGACGCAGGAGACGCCAAGGGACGCAACACGCAGGGCGTGAAGCTCATAGAGCTGAAGAAACGCCAGGACACCATCGCCTCCGTATGCGTAGTGCCGCACGAGGACGAACCACAGGACGAGAACGCCATACAGATTGACGCGCCCGAACTGAGCGACATCCTGCCGGAAGAAGAACAGTAACAAACACTATCCATAAACAAACTAACTGACACTAAAACAATGAAAAAGACAGTTACCTCACTCATGCTCGTAGCCATGGCTACAGCCCTCTACGCGCAGAACCCTGACGGACTCAAGCAGGTCATGTCAGCCGAAAAGTACTCCGACGCCAAGGAGCTCGTAAAAGGTGCTGAAGGTACCATGACAAACGGCGAGAAGGCAAAGGCCTACAACAAGCTCGTAGACCTCGCCCTGGCCGAGAGCAACAAGGCCGAAGAGAAGGCTCTGAAGGCTCAGGTGGCACAGAACGCCACAGAGATGGCGGCACAGAACACCAAGAAGGCCAAGGCAGCTTACAACGCCCTGCAGGCCGCTTTCAAGTGCAACGAGTACGACCAGCAGCCTAACGACAAGGGAAAGGTCAGCCCTAAGTTCCAGTCGAAGAACGCTGACCGTCTCCTCATCGTACGCAACTCGCTCATCAACCCCGCACTCGACGCATACAACGCAAAGGACTACACAAGCGCAAAGAAGTACTTCGGAGCATTCGTAGAGGCTCGACAGAACTCGCTCTTCGAGAAGGCTGACTTCTCTACCGAAAAGAACTACGGACAGGTAGCCTACTACGCTTCGCTCGCAGCATTCCTCGACAAGGACTACAAGAAGGCTTCGCAGTACGCCGACATCGCAATCGCATCCGGAGAGGCTGAGCCGGCAAAGGATGCCATCAACATCAAGATAAACGCTCTCAACGCGCAGGTGAAGGACGGAAAACTTTCTAAGGACAAACTCGAGAAGCAGCTCAAGGAGTTCTACGACAAGAACCCAGACAACGAAACGGTCTTCACAAACCTCTACAACGCATATACCGACAACGGAAAAAAGGAGCAGGCTGAAGCACTCATCTCCTCACGCCTCGCGGGCAATCCTACAGACGTAATGGCGAACGCCCTCAAGGGACAGAACGCACAGAACGCAGAAGACTTCGACACAGCCATCGAGGCTTACAAGAACGCACTCAAGGCCAAGCCGGACTTCCTCGCCGTAAAGACCAACATCGGTATCTGCTACCTCACTCGAGCCGCCAACGCCGCCGACAAGAACACCAACGACCGCGGACAGCTCAAGGCCGACGCAAAGCCGGCCATCGTGGCTGACCTCAACGAGGCAAAGAAGATCTTCGAAGAGGTGAAGGCCGCAGACCCTGACCAGGCTCAGGCTAAGTGGAGCTTCGCTCTCGAGCGCACAAACTATATCCTTGAGAATATCAAGTAATATACTGGAGCTTGCAAAACGATTTGCAAGACCATACATATTGATATGAGAAAGAACACCAAAACACTCATTACAATCACTCTTGCGGCATTGTCTCTCATGGCAGTGCCGCAAGACGCTTTTGCGGACGGCGACGAACAGCAACCCGCACAACTGACGAAGAAGCAGCTCAAGGCCTTTGCAAACGAGATGCACACCATTAAGCAGAACATAAAGAAAAGCAAGGACCTCGACAAAAACGGGAATACAATTGCAAAATACATAAAGGACACACTATACGCCGCACAACGCCCCACACTCGTACACCTCAACGCGGAAAACAAACGCGCCATTTACGAGAACTCAAACATACAACTTTACCTTAAGAACAATACCGACACGACAAAAATCGTCCAGCAGGCGGCGGACATGTTCCGCGCATACATCCAGCTGGACTCCATGGAGATGCAGACGCTAGCCGCCAACGGAAAAGCCACGCAGACTCCCCCATCACGGAGCGACAACGCCCGGTTCCTCACGCCCTTCCGCAGAAACCTGTTGGGAGGTGGCGTCTTCCTACTTAAAAAAGGAAAATACAACGAGGCTTACAACAACCTCGACCTCTATCTCGACTGCAAAAACCAACCGCTCTTTAGCGGACAAAAATATGAGGACAACCCACGCGCGGCTTACCTCGCACTTACCGCCGCCGTGAAGATGGACTCACTACCCCTGGCCCTAAAATACTCCACGGAAGCCATACAACCCACAAAGACACGACTCAACGCCATGCACATGCTGGCGCAGATATCGCTAGTGCACTCCGACTCCGTGCGCTACAACTACTACGTACGGCAGGGCTACGAACTCTACCCCGAAGACACCTTCTTCCTACTGGCCCACCACAACCAGACAGCCGCTCAGGGCAACGAGGAGCTGACGATAGAAACGGGAAAGAAGCTTATAGAAATAGCCGACTCCATACCCGACCCCTACCTCAACATAGGGCGCATATACTACCAAAAAGCGGAGGACATACTGAACGCAAAGGACCCCGCAACCATCAAGCTCGCCTACCGCAAACGGCTGCAGACGGCCCAGAAGCAGTACAAGCTGGCCCTGCCCTATCTGCAAAAGTACAAGGCACTTGCGCCGGACCAGAAGGCCACATGGTACCCCATGCTCTACCAGACTTACCTCAACCTCAACATGGGAAAAGAATTTAGCGAACTGGAGAAATGAAAACCTTGAAACGCAACCTCATCTGGGGGGTGGCCTCTTTCTCCATAGCCCCCCTGCTGCTCGCCTCATGCAAACAGCAGGCTAAGGTGCAGACCGCCCCATGGGGAGAGGAGAGCGACGCCGACACCACTACCCTGGGCACCATACACGAAAACGGTGAGATGATTATGCTCACCCTAAACGGTCCGGACACCTACTACGAATATCACGGGCGCAACCTCGGACCACACTACATGATGGCCGAAAAGCTGGCCGAGCACCTCGGCGTGACCCTCCGCGTGGACGTATGCAAGGATACGATCGACATGCTCAACCGCCTGCGCGACGGCGAGGGCGACATCATCTGCTTCCCGTCCACACAAGAGATGGAGCGCGGACTCATAGCCGTGGGCAACGACGGTTGGCTCGTGGCCCCGGGAGACACGGCCCTCAAGAAAGCCGTAGACGCATGGTACAAGCCGGACATGCTCGCGCAAACCCGAAAGGAGGAGAACAGGCTGCTCTCCACGGCCTCCGTAAAACGCCACGTATACCCCTTCATGCTCTCGGCCGAGAAGGGAACAATCTCTACCTACGACCACCTCTTCAAGAAGTACGCCCAGACGGCGCAAATGGACTGGCAACTCATGGCCGCCCAATGCTACCAGGAGTCGTGCTTCGACCCCCAAGCGCACTCGTGGGCCGGCGCCTGCGGTCTGATGCAGATAATGCCCTCCACGGCAGACATGCTCTCCCTGCCACGCGAGCGCATCTACGACCCGGAAGCCAATGTGGCGGCTTCGGCACGCTACATGGCGCAGTTGCAAGGGAAATTCGCCGACGTGGCAAACCCGGCCGAGCGCATGAAGTTTGCCCTGGCATCCTACAACGGCGGCTACAACCACGTGCGCGACGCCATGGCCCTAACAAAAAAATACGGCGGAGTATGGCAGCGTTGGGACGACGTGAAGCGCTACATCCTCGCCCTGCAACAGCCGCAGTTCTATCGTGACCCCGTAGTGAACAACGGCTACATGAGGGGATCGGAAACCGCCGCATACGTAGACATGATAACGCAAAGGCACGCTCAGTACCGCGACGCCATAAGGACCGGAAAACCAATAAAGTCCGCCGTAGCGCGCCCGTCGGCCTCTGCCCTATCCCCTACCACGGAAACAAACATCGGCCTGTCGGATGCCGCGCCGCATCGCGCACGAAGGCAAAACAAATGGAGGAAAAACTAAAAAAGAAGGGAGGACGATGCCGGGTGGCAAAGTCCTCCTCTTATGTGTTTGGAATAAGTTTTTTGTTTGTAAGTTTTAGACCATTGGGGTGTTTGGAGTCCCGTGGGTCAGGTTTAGAGCCATTGGGGTGTTTGGAGTCCCGTGGGCTATGATGGTGTTATGCCTCGGCTGTTGGGATAACGGAAACAACACTCTTGTTGTACTTACCCTTGTGGAAGTTAACAGTACCGTCTACGAGAGCGTAGAGAGTGTCGTCCTTGCCCTGAGCTACACCAGCACCAGCGAAGTGCTTGTTGCCACGCTGACGAACGATGATGTTGCCTGCGATAACGCTCTGACCGCCGAAAATCTTAATACCAAGTCGCTGTGAAGCGGATTCGCGTCCGTTCTTAGAACTACCTACACCTTTCTTATGTGCCATTCTTTAGTCCTCCTTTTGGTTTTAAGCTACTACTGATTTGATTACTACTTCTGTGAACTGGGCACGGAAGCCGTTACGCTTGCGTGAGTCCTTGCGACGCTTCATCTTGAAGACGATCACCTTGTCACCCTTAACGAGTGGGTTGACAACTTCACATACTACCTTGGCACCTTCTACGGTTGGTGCGCCTACCTTTACTGTGCCGTCCTGATCAACGAGCAGCACCTTGTCAAACTCAACAGCCTGGCCTTCTTCTGCACCAGCGATGTGGTGAACGTAGAGCTTCTTGCCCTCTTCTGCCTTGAACTGCTGACCCTGAATTTCTACAATTGCGTACATTGCTTTTTTTATTGTAAAATGGGGTTTCTCCGCCGGGCGTTCAACTACCTTGTTGACACTTAACCGGGCCCAAACGGACTAAAATCGGGCGCAAAGGTACTACTTTTCCGCAACATAGCCAAATTTTCCGACATCTTTTTTCTTTAAACGCCCGAAATTTCAATATTTTATGCTTACTCCTATCTTCTTGCGGGTCTACTCTTGGCTAAAATCCGCCACCATTTGGCGATATTGGCTATAGAGATGGGCGCGGGTGATGTAGCCGTAGAAGCGGCCGTCGTCGGAGAGGACGGGGAGATGGCTGGCACCTGTGCTCTCGAAGGCGCGCATGACGTCCTCCATGGGGTCGCCGATGCGAAGGAGGGCGAGGGGCTGCTCCATGAGCTGGCGGGCGTGGAAGTGGTGGTAGAGCTCGGTACGGAAAATGATGTGGCGTATCTTGTTGATGTCTATCTCACCAAGGATATTGCCGGCATCGTCGAGGACGGGCAGCACGGGGGCCTTGGCCAGGGAGTGGATGAGCGACGACAAGGGGGCGTCGGGCGAGACGGACTCGTAGTCGCGCTCTATGACGCTGTCGAGGGTCATGAGGGTGAGCACGCTGCGGTCGGTATGGTGGGTGACGAGCTTGCCCTGCTGGGCCAGACGCATGCCGTAGATGCTATGGGGCTCAAAGACGAGGATGGTCAGGTAGGCGCTGACGGAGACTATCATCAAGGGCATGAAGAGGTCGTAACCGGCCGTGAGCTCGGCGATGAGGAAGACGCCCGTCAAGGGGGCGTGCATCACGCCGGACATTACGCCAGCCATCCCCAGGAGGGCGGCATTCTGCTCGGGCAGGTAGACCGCTCCGCTATACATGTTCCAGATGCGGGCGAAGAAGAAGCCGGCAAAGGCTCCTATGAAGAGGGAAGGGGCGAAGGTACCGCCGCAACCTCCCGCGCCGTTGGTGCTTGCCGTGGCGAAGCATTTGGTGAGGATGACGCAACCTACGTATGTGAGGAGCACTATGGACTCGCCTCCGTAGAACATGGAGCCGGACATGAGCTCGCCCCATTGGGCGGCAGTCTCGTTGCTGGAGAGCAGGATGTTGATGCTGCCGTAGCCCTCTCCGTACAAGGAAGGGAAGAAGAAGATAAGGGTGGAGAGGGTGATGCCGCCCAGGGCGAGCTTTATGTATCTGTTGCGGATGCTGGCGAAGATGCTCTCGGCGGCAGTCATCATACGTATAAAGTAGAGGGAGACGAGACCGCAGAAGATGCCGAGTCCGATGTTGGCGGGTGCGCGGTCCACTACCCACGGGTGCTGGGTGTGGAAGGTGAAGAGCTGCGTGTCGCCGACGAGGACGTAGGTGAACGACGTGGCCGTGACGGCGGCTATCAGTATGGGCGAGATGGACGCCATGGTGAGGTCTATCATCAGCACCTCGATGGTGAAGACGAGACCTGCTATGGGGGCCTTGAAGATGCCGGCGATGGCTGCTGCCGCGCCACACCCGACGAGGAGCATGAGCTGCTTGTTGTTCATGCGGAAGCGCTGGCCGAGGGTGGAGGCGATGGCCGAGCCGGTAAGCACGATAGGAGCCTCGGCACCTACGGAACCGCCAAAGCCGATGGTGACGGCGGAGGCGAGGACGGAGGACCAACAGTTGTGGGGCGCCAGTCGGCTCTTCTTGGACGAGATGGCGTAGAGGATGCGCGTGATGCCGTGCGAGATGTTGTCGCGCACGACGTAGCGCACGAAGAGCATCGTGAGAAAGATGCCCACAACGGGAAAGAGCAGGTAGAGCCAGTTGTAGGACGTGGCGTCTATCTGCTGCATCACGAGGTGCTGTATGAGGTGTATGAGTGAGTGTAGGATATAGGCCGCGAGGGCGGCGAATATACCCACAAAAAAGGCAAGGACGTGGGTGAGCTGACGTTGCGAAAGGTGTCGCTCACTCCACGCCTGTAGTGGTTCGAATATGCTGTCTAGTATGTGGCTTGGGGTATAGTTCATCGTATGACGGTTATCTCGCCGTTGGCCCGTAGGCGTATGATGGACGAGGGCTTGTGGGGTTTATGCTCGCCGCGCCGCGACTGGCATACGTAGTCTACGGCTTGGAGTAGTTCGGGGTCTATGTCCCGGTAGTTTTGTGCGGCGGGTTGTCCTGAGATGTTTGCTGAGGTGGAGACGATAGGCTTCTGCATACGGTAGCAGAGTTGCTTGGAGAACTCCTCCTGTGTGATGCGCACGGCGATGGAACCGTCTTCGGCGATGAGGTTGGGGGCCAAACCGTCCGCCCCGTCGAGGATGACGGTAGTAGGCGTGGTGGCGAGGGTCATGAGGTCCCACGCCACGTCGGGCACCCCGCGCACGTAACGTTGGAGGCGGTTGTCGGAGTCGACGAGGCAAATCATGGCCTTGCTCTCCTGGCGTTTCTTTATCTCGTAAATGCGTGCGACGGCCTCGGGATTGGTAGCGTCGCACCCTATGCCCCACACGGTATCGGTAGGATAAAGGATGACACCTCCACGACGCATCACGTCGACAGCTTGCTTTATGTCCTTATCGTAATTCATAATTTATTATAGTGATGCCGCGCCAAGCACGGCGGCGTTTGACGAGTCGAGGGCTGACATGAGGAACTTCGCCTTCCCGCGAAAAATGTTCATGACGTTCTTGTCGTATGCCTCGCGCAAGGGGGCCATGAGAAGTTCGCCGGCCTTTGCCATTCCTCCGAAGAAGATGAACGCCTCGGGGGAGCAGAAGACGGTTACGTCGGCGCAGGCGCGGCCGAGTATCTCGCCTGTACGCTGGTATATTTGCTTTGCCAGCTGGTCGCCTTGTTGTGCGGCGAGGAACACCTGGTATGAGTCGATATCTTCGGGAGCCAGTTTGCGCAGGAGCGACTCCTGGGTGCTTGCCTTTAGGGTGTGGCGTGCGGTACGTGCCACTCCGGTAGCCGAACAGTAGGTCTCGAGACATCCGTAACGTCCACATCCACAAAGGCGTCCGCCTTCGCGTTGAACAATAAGATGACCGAGTTCACCAGCCAAACCGTCGGAGCCGCTAACGAGTTTTCCGTTGCATACGATGCCGGAACCAACGCCCGTGCCGAGGGTTACGACAACGAAGTTCTTCATGCCCTTTGCGGCACCAAACTTCATCTCGCCGATGGCGGCGGCGTTGGCGTCATTTGTGATGGTGACCTTGAGTCCGCCAAGGCGCTCGGAGAACATCTGTGCGAGTGGCACGGAGATGTCGTGTGCCCAAGCGATGTTTGGGGCGAAGTCTATTGAGCCGGTATTGATATTGCCGTTTGGCGCGCCGATACCCATGGAGGTGATTGCCTCGAGTCCGCCAGCCTCTTCTATTATTGGGAGGAGCGCCTCGAGACATGCGTCGACGTACGATTGTGCGTTGGCGTGTCCGGCGGTCTTGACGGTAACGCTATATTGAATCTTTCCTTGCTGGTCGACGATGCCGAAAACGCTATTCGTGCCGCCGAGGTCTAGTCCGATGGTATAACTCATGTTGATTTAAAGTTTGGGGTTAGAATTCCTTTAGTGCTTCGTATATGCGTTGCACGGGTAGGCCCATTACGTTGTAGTAGGAGCCGTTTATTTCGGTAATGCCGATGTATCCTATCCACTCTTGTATGCCGTAGGCTCCGGCTTTGTCGAGGGGATGGTATTGAGTGACATAGTGGTCTATCTCCTCGTCCGTGAGGGGACGGAAGGTGACGTCGGTTCGCACGGTAAAGTGCGTCTGATGGTCGGTAGATGTTAGGCATACGCCCGTGTATACCTGATGCGTCTGTCCGCTTAGCTGGCGGAGCATTTGGCGCGCATGCTCTTCGTCGCGCGGCTTGCCCATTATGTCGTTGCCGAGGACTACGACGGTATCTGCCGTGAGCACGGTATTGCCCGGTCGTAGAGAGTCCTTATAGGCTTGCGCCTTCTTCTGGGCTATGTATTCGGCCACCTTTGGAGCGGGCAAGCTGTCGGGGTACGACTCGTCGATATTATCTATCACAAGGACCTCGAAGGGTACTCCGAGGCCTTGTAATAGTTCTTTTCTGCGTGGTGATGCTGAACTGAGTATTAGCATTTTATACGCTTTGGTTTAAGCTTACGTTAAAGCTTTCATTCCAGCTTATATAAAGCCGAAACTACAGCTTAACGCAAAGCTTCGGTTTTTACTTTTTGTTAATCTTCGACACGTAGGCATCGATGACGGCAACGGCGGCGATGTTTACGATGTCGCGCACGCTTGAGTCCATGGATGCGAAGTGGATAGGCTTGTTGAGACCCATCTGGATAGGTCCGATAACCTCCGTCTCAGGTGAGAACTGCTTGATGAGCTGGTAAGCGGAGTTGGAAGCCGAGAGGTTGGTGAAGATCATGGAGTTCACTACCTCGCCATGCAGGCGGAGGAATGGGTACTTGGCATCGCGACGCTCGTGGTCGAGAGCCAGGTCAACGGTCATCTCGCCGTCGATCTTCAGGTCTGGGTACTCCTCCTGCATCTCACGTACGACGTCGGCCATGAGCTTGGCAGAACCAGTCTTCGTGGCGCCGAAGTTAGAGTGAGAGATAGCGGCAATCTTCGGTTCGTCGTTGAAGAAGCGGATAGAGCCAGCCGTGAGGCGTGCGATGTCCTTGAGGGTCTCCTTGTCAGGGTCCTGGTTGACGAGGGTGTCGGCGATGTAGTATGTGCCACGCTTAGAGTTGAGGATGTGCATGGTGCCGAAGTGCTTGTATGGAGCACGGATGCCCACAATCTCGGTAGCGGCCTTGATGGTGTTGGAGAACTTGGTGTATACGCCCGTGATGAAAGCGTCGGCATCGCCGGTCTCTACCATCATCATGCCGAAGTAGTTGCGCTCGAACATCTTGTCGTTGGCCTCCTCGAAGGTGTAGCCGTCGCGCTTGCGCTTCTCGGCAAGAATCTGTGCGTACTTTTCGCGGCGGTCGTGCTCGCGGTCGTGACGGAGGTTGACGATCTCGATGCCCTCGAGAGAGAGTTCGAGTTCCTTAGCCTTCTTCTCAATCATCTCTTCGTTACCAAGGAGAATAGGTGCGCAGATGCCCTCTTCCTTTGCCTGTACGGCGGCCTTTATCATGGTTGGATGGAGTCCCTCGGCGAATACTACGCGCTGTGGGTGCTTGCGTGCAGTCTCGTAGAGGTTCTGGGTGACGCGTGTCTCCTGTCCCATGCGCAGACGGAGTGTGCGCTTGTACTCGTCCCAGTCGGTAATCTGCTTGCGGGCCACGCCGCTCTCGATGGCAGCCTTGGCAACGGCAGCGCTGACCTCCGTGATGAGTCGTGGATCAACGGGTTTCGGGATGAAGTAGTCTGGTCCGAAGGTGAGGTTGTTTACGTTGTATACCTGGTTGACAACGTCTGGTACAGGCTGCTTTGCGAGGTTTGCGATAGCGTAAACGGCTGCTATCTTCATCTCCTCGTTGATGGCGCTGGCGTTTACGTCCAGGGCACCACGGAAGATGTATGGGAAGCCGATAACGTTGTTTATCTGGTTTGGATAGTCGGAACGGCCGGTTGACATGAGTACATCCGGGCGTGCTGCCATGGCGTCCTCATAAGAAATCTCAGGTACTGGGTTGGCACAAGCGAAGACGATTGGGTTCTTAGCCATAGAGCGTACCATGTCCTGCGATACGACGTTGCCCTTGGAGAGTCCGAGGAATACGTCGGCGCCTACCATAGCCTCCTCGAGGGTGTGCACGTCGCGGCGGTCGGTAGCGAAGAACTTCTTCTGCTCGGAGAGGTTCTCACGGTCGGAGGTGATTACGCCGCGAGAGTCGAGCATGAGCACGTTCTCGCGCTTTGCACCAAGGGCGATGTAGAGCTTTGTACACATGATGGCGGCAGCACCTGCACCAGAAACGACGATTTTAACGTCCTCAATCTTCTTACCGGCCACCTCGAGGGCGTTGATGAGTCCGGCACTTGAGATGATGGCAGTACCGTGCTGGTCGTCGTGCATCACGGGGATGTCGAGGCTCTTCTTCAGGCGGTCCTCGATGTAGAAGCACTCAGGGGCTTTGATGTCCTCGAGGTTGATACCGCCGAAGGTAGGAGCAATTTTCTCTACGGCTTCGCAGAACTTCTCGGGGTCTTTCTCGGCTACCTCGATATCGAACACGTCGATACCGCCGTATATCTTGAACAGAAGTCCCTTACCCTCCATTACCGGCTTGCCGGACATGGCGCCGATATCGCCCAGACCGAGCACGGCAGTACCGTTGGAGATAACGGCAACGAGGTTGCCCTTGTCCGTGTACTTGTAGGCGTCGTCGGGATTCTGCTGTATCTCAAGGCATGGGAACGCCACACCAGGAGAGTAGGCAAGGCTCAGGTCGGTCTGAGTCTGGTAGGACTTGGTTGGCATAACCTCGATTTTTCCCGGGCGACCGTTCTCATGGTACTGGAGAGCGGCTTCTTTTGTAATTTTCACCATAATTTTAAATCAGATTAATTTTTATATTGTTTTGGTTCGTTGGGTTAGACTTTTGGACGCTAATGACTTTTTTACGCTAATGACTTTTTTCGACGTTAATGATTTTTTCGACGTTAATTGCCATTAATGGACCGTTAATTATTCATTAATATTTTTTCTTTTACTACAGTCATTAATTGTTCATTAATTTTTTCTTTTATATTAACGGCCAATTAACGATTAATTAACGGGCATTAACGTTAAAAAAATCATTGGCGTTAAAATAATCATTGGCGTTAAAATAATCATTGGCGTTAAAGAGTTCATTCGCGTGGAGCGAGGGTCATCCGAAGAGGCATCGGAGGGCTTCCTCCACTTGCCTTACGGGGTGTAGGCGTATCGTTCTTTCGCCTTGTAGGGACGCTACGTTTCGGGCTGGTAGGACGATGTCGGTGAAGCCTAGCTTTTCGGCCTCCTGAAGGCGTACGTCGATGCGGCTTACGGGACGCACTTCTCCAGATAGTCCTACCTCGCCGCATAGGCACCAACCGTGGGGGATGGGCGTATCGACGTTGCTGGATAGGACGGCGGCTATCACGGAGAGGTCTATTGCCGTGTCGGTCACCCTCATGCCGCCCGCTATGTTGAGGAACACGTCCTTCTGCACGAGCTTGAACCCTACCCTCTTCTCCAGTACGGCAAGGAGCATTCCCAGACGGCGTTGGTCGAAGCCGGTTGCCGTGCGTTGTGGCGTTCCGTATGCAGCGGAGGAGACGAGTGCCTGGGTCTCTATGAGTAGCGGACGCATACCTTCCATGGCAACGGCTATTGCCACGCCGGACATGTCCGGGGCATCCTCGCCAAGGTCCGACAAGAGTAGTTCGGACGGATTCAAGACGGGACGCAGACCGCCAGTAAGCATCTCATATATACCGAGTTCCTGCGCACGACCAAAGCGATTCTTTATACTACGTAGTATGCGGTAGAGCCCTCGCTTGTCGCCCTCAAATTGGAGTACCGTGTCGACGATATGCTCCAATATCTTCGGTCCGGCGATGGAGCCTTCCTTCGTTATGTGTCCTATGACGAAGATGGGGATGCCGTAGCGTTTTGCCAGGTGCATCAGGCGTGAGGCACACTCGCGCACTTGCGAGACGCTACCCGCCACGGACTCCACGTCGTCGCTCATTATGGTCTGTATGGAGTCCACCACGACGAGGTCGGGCATGGTCTCCACGATAAAGCGTTTAATGGTGCCCAGGTTTGTCTCGCTCAATATCTGCACCCCTTCTGCGCCGTTCGCCTCCTCGGGAGGTAGCGACTGCTGCAGGCGTTGTGCGCGCATCTTGAGTTGCTGGGGACTTTCCTCGCCGCTGACGTAAAGCACTTGGCGGCCGGCTGCGGAAAGGCGCATCACGGTCTGTAGGGTCAAGGTGCTCTTACCTATACCGGGGTCGCCGCCCACGAGGACGATGCTACCGGGTACGATGCCGCCGCCCAGCACGCGGTCTAGTTCGGGGTCTAGGGTGGATATTCGTGGCGTATCGGTAAGGGGGATGTCGGCAATGGCCATGGGTGCCTGCTTGCCGTGCATGTCTAAATGGGAAAGACTACCAAGGGCCCCTCCCCCCGCGGCATACTCCAGCTCACGCTTTGCAGGGACACGAAACTCATGCATCGTGTTCCATTCGCCGCAAGACGGGCAACGGCCTATCCATTTGGCCGACTCCTGACCGCAATTGCTGCATACGTATGCCAGCTTGTCTTTTGCCACTCTTTATCCTTTTCTTTCGTTGCTTTTACCTATTTTCTTTGGCTACTTTGTCTATTTTCTTACGCCACTTTATCTATTTCATGTACGTAAACAGCCACAAAATTACTTATTTTCTGTCAAAAAGCGAAAAAAAACTTCTTTTTTTGGACGCTACGCAACATTTTTCCCGCCCTTTTACCCACATTAATAATCTTATTATTAACTTTGCAGTTACGATAAATTCCCTTTCCCTTATTTTTGCAATATGCACTTTACAAAAAACTACATACTTCCGACCCTGACCCTTATCCTTCTCGTCCTATCTTCATGCACCAACGAAAAGGCCCGGCAGGCGGAGAAAGCCCGTTACGATGCCAAAGCCGACTCGGCCGCCCTCCACGTCGCCATCATGCCCGTGGACGATTGTCTGCCCGCCGTCGTCGCCAAGAACATCGGTCTCTTCGATTCCCTCGGCGTTGACGTCAGGCTCAAGCAGTACCGTGCCGTGAGCGAATGCCTTCGCGCCATGGAGAAGAAGCGCGTGGAAGGCGCCGTCATCGACTCCGCCGTCACGTGGCGTTTTCTCACCTCGAAACGCTCGCGAATAAGCCGCCGCGAGCAGCTTGCCGACAAGATAATAGGAGCGGACATGAGGGGAGCCACCTTCAACCTCGCCAAGTCCATGACCGACTCCCTCGAGCGAAAAGGCGAGATGGTCTACGTCGTGCAGGTGGAGGACCTCAAGGTGCGCTACGATATGCTCCACGTAGGCAACGTGGATGCCGCCCTCCTTCCCGAGCCCTTCGCCACGCAAGCCCTCAAGGAGGGTGCCAAGGAACTCCCATTACCCAAAGACACCACACGCCGCGACACACGGGGCGACGTTTATAGATTCTCAATAGAAACACACAAGTCCCCCGAACGCCAAAAGCAGATAGCCCTCTTCCGCAAGGCACTCGCCATTGCCCAAGACTCCATCGCACGATTCGGAAAAGAGCATTACAGACCCAGGAAGTAACTCCACTACATCTTGAACGTCTATCATCTTTTGACTCTACGTATTTTCACTATGACTCCCAAGACACGCAACATACTACTACGTTCTGCCCTCACCATAGTGCTCGCCCCCATAGTGTGCACCGTCCTCGCCGCCGTGGCCCTCTATCTGCCGCCCATGCAAAACTGGGCCGTGCATACCGCCAGCAAATATGCATCGGAAACTACGGGCATGAAGATAAGCATCGACGAGGTAAGGCTCTCCTTCCCCCTCAATCTTAGCCTCAACAAAGTGCGGTGCCTCAAGCAAAATACGCAGCTGCCCCAGAAGCTCGACACCATCGCCGACATCGAGAAAGCCGTGGTGGACGTGAAACTTCTACCCTTGCTCGACAACGAAGTCGAAGTAAATGCCCTCGAGGTGAACAACGCCATTTTCAATACGGACGACTTCATCGCCGAGACCGTAGTAAAAGGTCGCGTCGGCCGTCTGCTTCTCACCAACGACTCACACAATACATCCGACTCCCCCGTAGCCGGCGTCAATCTCAACCATACCAACGCCAGCATCAAGGACGTCATCATCGACAATGCCAACGTCGACATCGCCATGACCGACAGCACCTCCGAGGAGGACACGACCAAGACCCCCACCCCGTGGGTCATAGCCGTCAAGGGCTTAAAGCTCAACCAATCGTCCGTCACCTTCCACATGCCGGGCGACACCATGAGCGTACGTGCCGACATCGGCTCATGCAAAGCCACACGCGGCTTCTTCAACCTGCGCACGGCCGACTACACGCTTCAAAATGCCACCCTCGAGAACTCCGCCGTACGCTACGACCAGAACTACCAGCCGCACTCGGCCACCCTACCCGACCTCAACCACATCGCCCTCAGCGACCTCAACCTAAGCATCGACTCCATCTCGTACAACAAAGCCAAGGGCACAAGCCTCGCCCTCCGGAGCGGTTCCGTACGCGAGAAGTCGGGCTTTGCCATCAATTGTCTAAAAGGAAACGTCCTCCTCGATTCCGCACACGTCAAGGCCAACGTGCAGATGGCAACGCCAACCAGCCACATCTCTCTTAATACCGATACGCAATTCTCCGCCTTCTCGACGGAGAACGCCGACGCACGCTCTAACAAGGAGGACGCCAGCTCCAATAAGGATAGCGCTCCCGGCACGTTCTGGGTTGACGTAGACGCGGCCCTAAGCCACGAGGACCTCACACGCTACGCCTTCCCCATGGCGCAACTTCCGCAAACACTCCTCAACGCTTGGCCGCGCCAGACTCTTACCATAAAAGGCTCGGCCACGGGCAACCTCTCACACCTCGACCTGCACAACCTCAAGGCCGAGCTGCCTACCGCCTTCGCCATCGACGCACATGGCGAGACGAGCGGATTCATGGACCTTGCCAGCAATCCCTTCTCTCCCAAATTTAAGGCGCACATCAATACCGTCCTCAACACCTACAACCTCAACTTCGTAAAGGCCATGCTGCCCGCCGCCACGGCAAGCAGCTTCAACATACCGTACGTCAACGCCAAGGCGGACATCAATGCCCACGGCGCACAATACGATGCCACGTTCGACATCAACGAGTCCCTGGGCAACAACACCCCGAAAGGCCACGCACGAGGCAACGCGAGCGTCAACGCCGCCACCATGACCTACGATACCAGCCTCAAGGCCGAGAACATCAACGTCAAGCACTTCGTACCCACCCTAGACGCCGACGGCTTCATCGGCCAGCTAACGGCAAGCGGACAAGGCACGGACGTCTATTCGCACGCTACTACCATGCAGGCACAGGCGGAGATAAGCCAGTTCCGCTACGGCACCTACGACCTCAACAACGTCAAGGCCACGGCCAACATACTTAACGGCCACGCCTACGCCGACATCGACGCGCGAAACTCTCTCATCAACGGCACCATAAAGCTCGACGCACTCATGCAGCGAGACCTCTCCGACATGACCATCACGGCCGACCTCGGCAAGATTGACCTCCAGCGCCTCCAGCTCACCCAGAACCCGCTTACCGTCTCCCTTTGCGGACACATGGACGTGGCTACTGACACGAAGGAGTACTACAAGGCTCAGGGCTTCGTCTCAGACATCACCCTGCGCGACTCCGCCAACACCTACCGCCCCAACGACATCTCGCTCGATGCCCTCACCCGTAAGGATACCACGGCCCTACGTCTCTCGTGCGGCGACTTCAAGACAAACCTCCACGCGCGCGGCGGCTACCGTTGGCTGCTCGGGTGCACGGACCGCATGATTGGCGTCCTCGCCCGCCACTTCGCCTCGCGCTCCATAGACCAGGCGGCCATGCGCGACGCCTTCCCGTACATGTCCCTCCAACTGCATAGCGGCAAGGAGAACCCCTTCTATCGCCTCGCCAAATTCTACGGCCTCGACTTCAACTACATCGACGCCAACATCAATACCTCGCGAGAGGACGGCATCAACGGCACCCTCGAGCTCAACGGCCTCGCCACGCAAGGATACCAGTTCGATACGCTAACCGCCCAGATAGAGAGCCGCAACGACCCCATGGAGATTCGCTACAAGGCACACATGCAAAACTCCAAGTCCAACGACTACGTCTTCGACGCCTACCTCGACGGCGAAGTGCTCGAGCACGGCATCTCCATCAACACCAAGCTCTACGACAACGGCAACAAGCTCGCCATGCAGCTCGGCGCCATCGCCACCATGGTGGAGCAGGGCATCAACATACAGCTAACGCCGCACAAACCGGTCCTCGGCTACGAGACATTCACGCTCAACGACTCCAACTACATACTCCTCGGCCACCACGGACACGTCTCCGCCAACGTAGACCTCATAGCCGACAACGGCACGGGTATTAAGATTTATAGTGCCGACAACGACAAGATAGACCTCGCCTATACCAACGACGAGGCCAGCCCTGCCGATGCCCAAGAGAATGCCTCCGGAGAGCAAGCCCCCCTACAGGACATAACACTCTCCATCAACCATCTTAATATAGGTAAAATAGTCTCCGTCCTCCCCTACGCCCCAAAGATGCAGGGATTCCTCGACGGCGACTTCCACGTCATACAGGCCGCCGACGAGTCGCTCACTCTCTCCTCCGACGTTACCGTCAACAACATGGTCTACGAGGGATGCCACATAGGCAACCTCGGTTCGCAGATAACATACATACCTAAGACCGACGGCTCCCACTACGTCAACGGCATCCTCCTCCTCGATGACAAGGAGATAAGCACCATCGAGGGCTCCTACAACTTCAATACTTCCGCCATCGACGCCAACATGACGCTCATGAAGTTCCCAATGGCAATAGCCAACGGCTTCATCCCCGACCAGATACTCGGCCTCGAAGGCACCGCCGACGGCACGCTAACCGTACAGGGCACCGCGCGCACGCCAATGGTAAATGGTGAGGTGTTCCTCGAGAACGCCAGCATCATCTCCGTCCCCTATGGAGTAAACATGAAGTTCGACGACGACCCCGTACGCATACAAAACTCGAAGCTACTCTTCGAGAACTTCCAGGTCTATGGCTACAACAACCAGCCACTCGTGGCACGCGGATTCCTCGACTTCTCCGATACCGAGCACATCAACCTCGACCTCAGGATGAAGGCCGAGAACTTCCTCCTCATAGATGCTAAGGAGCACCGCCGCTCCGAGGCCTACGGCAAGCTATACGTCAACTTCTACGCCCTCATGCGCGGAGAGCTCTCCAAGCTACAGGTGCTCGGAAAGATGGACGTGCTCCCCTCCACCAACCTCTACTACGTGCTCCGCGACTCCCCTCTCTCCACGGACAACCGCATGAGGGACCTCGTCACCTTTACCGACTTCTCCGCCGAGGACCCTATTAATATTGTACGTCCAACCGTCGAGGGCATGAACGTCAACTTCACCGTCAGCGTCAAGGAGGGAGCCGAGGTAACCTGCTGGCTCAACAGCAACCACTCCAACTACCTCAACGCCATCGGCGAGGGCGACCTCCGCTTCGGCATCCACGGCGAGGAGACCACCCTAACCGGACGCTACACCATCAGCTACGGCGAGATGAAATACACCCTCCCCATCGTGCCGCTCAAGACGTTCACCATCTCCGACGGCAGCTACCTCGAATTCACGGGCAACATGATGAACCCTGGACTCAATATTACCGCCGTCGAGGAGAAACGAGCCACGTGCGACGTCTCCGGCGTCCAACAGATTGTCACTTTCAAAACGGGCGTCAAGCTCTCCAAAACGCTCAACGACATGGGCATAGAGTTCATCATCTCAGCCCCAGAGAACCAGACCATCACCGAGCAACTCGCCAAGTGCTCCATCGAGGAGCGCGGAAAGCTCGCTGTCACCATGCTCACCACGGGCATGTATCTCCAGGACGGCAACACCTCGAGCTTCTCCATGAACTCCGCCCTCAACTCCTTCCTACAGTCGGAGATAAACCAGATAGCCGGCAACGCCCTAAAGACCGTCGACATGTCATTCGGCATGGACAACTCCACCGACGAGAACGGCAACATACATACCGACTACACCTTCAAGTTCGCCAAGCGGTTCTGGAACAACCGCCTCGCCATCTCCGTAGGTGGCAAGGTATCCACGGGTCCCGACGTCTCCGGCCAGAACAAGTCGTTCTTCGACAACGTAGACCTCCAGTACCGCCTCTCCGATGCCTCCAGCCGCTACCTCCAGCTCTTCTACAAGCGCTCCGTCTACGACTTCCTCGAAGGCTACGTAGGCCAGTACGGCGCCGGATATATGTGGAAGAAAAAGCTGCAGACCCTCGGCGAGATGTTCCACGCCACAAAGCAACCGGCCGCCCCGTCCGACACCACCAAGCACCAGGCTACGCCCGCCGACACCACAAAAACGAAATAAAACTCAGATACTACCGTGCGCCCTATACATTATATAATATATGCCACGACGACGGCCGCCGTCGCCACAGTCCTAGCCGGTTGCTCCGCCACCTCACACCTCGAGGACAGCGAGCAGCTCTATACCGGCATGAAGCCCATACTCCACGAGCAGGCCGAGCCGTGCCCCACACTCACCTCCACGCAAACCGAAGTAGAGGCGGCACTTGCCACCGCCCCCAACGGAGCACTCTTCGGCTCCTCCTACTACCGTACCGTCCCCTACGCCCTCTGGATATACAACGGTCTCAACCACCACAAGGGCACCATACCAAAGTGGATAGTCAAGACATTCGGCAAACAGCCCGTCCTCATGAGCAACGTAAACCCAGCCCTGCGCTCTACCGTGGCCGCCAGCATCCTACACAACAACGGATACTTCGGCGGATACGTCAATTACGACATCATCGAAGGCAAGCCCACCACCACAAAGACCGACACCGTCCCACGCCCGCGTACCGCCAAGATACAGTACCACGTCAACTACGGCACCCTCTCCAGGCTCGACTCAATATCCTTCACCGGCTTCCCCGAGGACTCCTACAACCGCATCTTCGGCAACTCACTCCTACACTCCGGCGACCCCTTCTCCATCTCCACCCTCGAGGAGGAGCGCACACGCATCTACAACCTCCTGCGCAACGAGGGCTACTACTTCTATAAGTCATCATACACCACATACCTTGCCGACACCATACAAAAGCCCGGCAAGGTACAGCTGCAGATACACCTGGCCGACTCCCTCACCGAGAACACCATGCGCCGATGGATCATCGGCAACACCACCATGCAGATACGACGCTCCTTTGCCGAACAAGTGACCGACTCCGTCAGCCGCCGCTTCCTCACCGTGCGCTTCGGCGGTAAGAAGCCCCCACTCCGTCCGCGCGTCATACTGGCCGACATGCAGATGCGCCCAGGGCAGTTCTTCTCCCAGCAAGCCTACCAGAACTCCCTCCACAACCTCGCCTCCATGGGCATCTTCTCCAGCGCCGACATCACCTTCACGCCGCGCATGCAGAAAGACGGCACACCACTCCTCGTCCCCGACTCCATCAAGCCCATCAACGGCGAGATGCGCGCCGGAGCAGGCATCCTCGACATGAACATCAACGCCATCCTCGACAAGCCCTACGACTTCTCCATACAGGCCAACGCCACCGCCAAGACGTCCGACCGCTTCGGCCCCGGCATTTCAGCCACCCTCACAAAGCGCAACGCCTTCCGAGGCGGAGAGCTGCTCTCCCTGCGCGCCGGAGCCAACTACGAGTTCCAGCTATCCAGCAAGAACGACTTCGGCAACTCATACGACTTCAACGTAGGCGCCTCCATAGAGACGCCCCGACTGCTCCTACCCAAATTCGGCAGACGCCCACACCGCTGGTACACCACGCCGTCCACCAACATCTCCCTCGACGCACAGATACAACGCCGCGCCGGATTCTTCACACGCCGCAACCTCACGGCAGAGTTCGCCTACGTCTTCCAGCCCTCACCGTGCTCCATCCACAAGGTGGTGCCACTATCCATCACGTACGCCAACACCTCCAACATCTCTGAGGCCTACTACCAGAAACTACAGGATGCCGGAGCCGCCACGCGCAACGCCAATACCGACGAGTTCATACCAGCCATCAAGTACGGCTACACCTACACATCCCCCGCCAGCTACCGCAATCCCATCTACTGGTCCTCCTCCATCGTAGAGGCCAGCAACATCATAAACCTCGGATACCTCATAGCCGGTCACGCCTGGAACGACAAGGACAAGTCCATCCTCGGCACCAACTACTCCCAGTTCGTAAAGCTCGAGACCGACTTCCGCAAGACGTGGACCCTACGCGGCAACAACTCTCTCGTCTTCCACGCCTACGCCGGATACCTACGCCCCCTCGGCAACGACAACGAAGGTCCCTTCGCCGAGCGACTCTACATAGGCGGAGCCAACGACCTCCGCGGCTTCGCCATGAGAAGCCTTGGCCCCGGCAACGCCCACTACGACGACGGCGATGACGCGTACCTCTTCCACAACGGCGACCTCAAGCTCATCCTCAACGTCGAGTACCGCCCCCAGCTCTTCGGCTCCCTCTACGGTGCTGTATTCTTAGATGCCGGCAACGTATGGACCGTCAACAAGGATAACCTGACGTATCACAAGCAGCACGGCTTCGACCCCTTCAAGAAGGACCTCGCCATAGACGCCGGCATAGGCATTCGCTACGACCTCGACTTCTTCGTCCTAAGGCTCGACTGGGGTTTCGCCCTCCACACCCCCTACGACAACGGCACCCCCGGGTTCTTCAACATCCCATCCTTCAAAAGCGCCCAATGCGTAAATTTTGCCATCGGCTATCCGTTCTAAAATGCTAAAAGAGTGGGAAATATTTCCTATATTTTGCCCTTTACTATCCAAAATGGCATATTTCGGGAATAATATCATTAACTTTGCAAGTTGTGAATCCTAATAGAACCACAATACAACTGCACATAGAACAACAATAGCAATAGCACTCAACATAAAGAAATGATTTACCTCGACAGAAACGAATTCAACTTCAAACCATCCCAAAAAGTAATCGAAGCCATCAAAAACTTTGACCCAGAGACACTCTGCTTCTACACCCGCATCTACGACGAGGGCAAAAAGAGCGTCGTATCCGTCAAACTCTCAGAACTCTACGGCGTACCCGAAGAGCAAGTGCTCATAGGCTACGGCGGCGAGGACATCCTCAAAAACGCCGTACACTACTTCCTCTCCACCGCCAAGGATGGCGCAAACAACACCATACTCATCCCCGAGTTCTCATGGTGGTACTACAACCGCATAGCAGGCGAGTGCGGAGGCACATTCCACATGTACCCCCTCCACGAGACCGGCGACACCTTCGCCTACGACGTAGACGAAGTCATCGAATACACCAACCGCGTACACCCACGCATGCTCCTGCTCGCATCCCCCAACAACCCCACGGGCAACTCACTCACACCCGAGCAGACAGCGCGCATCATGGAGAACATACCCTCCGACACCATAGTGCTCATCGACGAGGCATACGCCTCATTCATCTCACACGACACGGCATACATCGCCCCACTCGTAGAGCAGTACTCCAACCTCATCATCTCGCGCACCTTCTCCAAGTTCTTCGGCCTCCCTGGCCTCCGCATGGGCTTCGGCTTCATAGGCAAGGGACACGAAGGCTTCCTCAACTACGCCAACAAATACCTCGGCTACAACCGCTTCAGCGAAGCCGTAGCCCTCGCCGCCCTCGACAGCGAGGACCACTACCGCCAGGTGGCCGACGACATGGAATGGGACCGCCAGCTCTTCTATAAGGAACTGGGCACCCTCCCCGGCTTCAAAGTCTACAAGAGCGTAGCCAACTTCATCCTCGTCAAGTACCCCGTCAGCATCAAGCAAGCCCTCCAGACCCGCCTCGCCGACCAAGGCTACAAGATAAAGTTTATGGGCGACAAGGGCCTCGAAGACTGCCTACGCATCACCCTCGGACAGCCACAGCAAATCCAGCTCGTCGTGGACACCATCAAATCCGTGGCGCAACAACAATAATAACTTTTTACGCCAATGACATTTTTTAACGTTAATTGCCGTTAATTGACCGTTAATTATTCATTAATAATATTTTCCTCCATCTGGATGGAAAGAAAAAAAGAAAGAAAAAAAATTAACGGCCAATTAACGGTCAATTAACGGCAATTAACGTTAAAAATATTCATTAGCGTAAAAATCACTCGCGTCACGCACAAAAAATATTCATTCACGCCCCCCCGCACAGCCACATGAAAGCCCTCATACTAGCCGCCGGCATGGCATCGCGCCTCCGCCCCCTCACACTCAACACCCCCAAGTGCCTCCTTGAGATAGGCGGCCGCAGCCTACTCCAGCGCTCCATCGACGCACTAATAGAGGCCGGCGTCGACGAGTTCGTCATCGTCACCGGATACCTCAACCAGCAAATCATACAGTTCGTCAACAACCACTACGGCGACCGCATCAGCGTCAGCTACATACACAACGCCCTCTACGAGACCACCAACAACATCTACTCTCTCTGGCTCGCGCGCCCCGAGGTAGAAGGCACACCCTTCCTCCTCCTCGACTCAGACCTCCTCTACGACCCCATCATCGTAAAGAAAGTCTGCCAAGCCCCCCAGGACAACATCCTCACCCTCATACGCCACGACCTCGGCGAGGAAGAAATGAAAGTTGTAGTAGACCCCGCCACGGGAGCCATCACCCAGATAAGCAAAACATGCGCCCCCCAGGCAGCCCTCGGCGAGAGCCTAGGCATAGAGCGCATAGGAGCACAGTACTCCACCGCCCTCTACCGCGAGCTCGAAGGCATGATGACCCGCGAGCACCTAGAAAACAAGTTCTACGAACTAGCCTTCGAACGCCTCATCCCCCAGGGCCACACCTTCCACGTCCTCGACGTCACCGAGCACTTCTCATGCGAACTCGACACCATAGAAGACTTTGAAAACGCCAAGCAATTAATACAAAATTCATAATGCATAATTTATAATCACCATCCGTATGCTATGCGAGCGCACCTCATGCGCAGCCCAATTATGAATTCTACATCATGAATTATGAATTAACCATTATGTCCTTCATAGAAAACTTCAAGAAAACCCTCAAGTCCTCCGAGACGGAAGACTGGCTCGACTACCGACTCATACGCCCTCTGAGCTACCTCTGCGCCTGCGTATTCGAGAAGCTCGGCACGCACCCCAATACCGTCACCATTATCTCCATGATCATAGGTGCCGGCTCCACATACTACTTCGCCAGCGGCAGCTACCACTACGAAGGCCTCCACGGCCTTTACATGAACCTCATCGCCGTGCTACTCCTATGGATAGCCGACATACTCGACTGCACCGACGGACAACTCGCCCGCATGACCGGCAAGAAGAGCCGCATGGGACGCATCCTCGACGGTGCTGCCGGCTTCGTATGGTTTGTACCCATATACCTCGGCATAGTATACCGATTTTACACCCACCACGACATCGAGTTCGGCTGGCTAGGCCTCCAGGACACTCCCGAGAACACCCTCCTGGCCACCGCCGTAGTCCTAGTCCTCGCACTCATCTCAGGCTTCCTAGGCATGGGCGGCCAACAGCGACTCGCCGACTACTACATACAGATACACCTCTTCTTCCTAAAAGGAGAAAAAGGCAGCGAGCTCGACTCCTCCGTAAAACAGCAAGCCATACTAGACCAGACCCCACACGAGGGCAATAGACTATGGCGCGCCTTCCTAAAGAACTACATCAGCTACACCCAGAAGCAGGAAGCCTCCACCCCACGCTTCCAGCAGTTCATGGCAGCCCTACGCCAAAAATACGGCACCGAGGGCAACATGCCAGAGACTGTCCGACGCGAGTTCCACGCCTACTCCAAGTCACTCATGGGATGGAACGCCTGTCTCACCTTTAACTTCCGCTGCGGTATCTTCATGCTCCTCTGCCTGGCCGACATCCCCGTAGTCAACTTCCTCTTCGAAATCATCTTCATGAGCCTCCTCACCGCATGGATAAACCATCGCCACGAAGGCTACTGCCGCAAGATGACACAAAAAATATTAGGCTAAACCAAACACACACCGAACCATGACTTGGACCAAGCAAAGGCTCAACAACCTCTTCTTCATCATCGGCCTTGCCGCAGTCATCGTGATGCTCATCACCTTCGACGTCAGCTTCGTCGAGCTATGGCACCACCTGCAGCGCGCCGGCTACTGGCTCATCCCCATCGTAGGCGTATGGCTGCTCATCTACGCCATCAATGCCCTCGCATGGCGTAGCGTCATCAAGGGCAACACCGACCCCGACGAGCACGTCTCCTTCCCCCGCCTGCTGCGCCTCACCATCAGCGGCTACGCCCTCAACTACGCCACCCCCGTAGGCGGACTCGGCGGAGAGCCTTACCGCATCATGGAGCTCTCGCGCAACATCAGCAAGGACCACGCCACCTCCTCCGTCATCCTCTACGCCATGATGCACATGGTAGGCCACTTCTGCCTATGGTTCTCATCCATATTCCTGTACCTGGCCCTATGGCTGGCCGGCGACCTACCCATGAACACCGCCATGGCAGCCTCCCTGCTCTTCGTCCTCGCCCTCTCCACGCTACTCATATACTTCTTTGCCAAGGGCTACCGCAACGGCTTCGTCTCACAGCTCCTACGCTTCCTCGGTAAGATACCAGGCCTCCGCGGCTGGAGCCAGCGCACATACGAGAAGCACAAAGACTTCCTCGAGGACATCGACCGCCAGATAGCCGCCCTACACCGCCATGACAAGCGCCACTTCTACAACGCCCTGGCCCTCGAATACCTCTCCCGCATAGCCCAGGGCCTAGAGGTTATGTTCATGCTCATCCTCTTGGGCGAGACGTGCGGCGGAGGCGTAGCAGGCTACACCCTCGTCTTCCTCCACTCCGTGCTCATCATCTCCTTCACCACCCTCTTCGCCAACCTCATCGGCTTCCTCCCCATGCAGCTGGGCATCCAGGAGGGCGGCTTCGTCCTCTCCATAGCAGCCATGGGCCTCTCAGCCGCCACTGGCATCTTCGTCAGCATCATCTTCCGAGTAAGAGAAATAATATGGATCTTCATCGGAATACTACTGATGAAGAAAAAATAGACACATTACCATAATACACAATTGCCGTCCGGATACCATAACCATGGTTGTCCGGACGGCAATGTGTTTGTACGCTTAGCATGCGTAGCCTTATTATGAATTATACCCTACTTCTCGTCAGCAGCATAAAGGAAGCCATCGAGCGGCTGGGGATAGTCAAATATCTCCTCGGGCTTGAAGAAGCGTTCGAGCTCCACAGCGGCCGTCTCCAGGGAATCACTCGTATGCACGATGTTCTCCTGGAACGACATGGACAAATCACCACGGATGGTGCCGGGAGCAGCCTTGCGACCACTTGTAGCACCAGCCATCTGGCGTACCACATCGACGGCACCGATGCCCTCGTAGCAGCAGACGATGACGGGCGTCACCGTCATGGCGTCCTTCAGCTGTTGGAAGAACGGCTTGCCGGCGTGCTGGGCGTAGTGCTCACTCATCTGCTCGTCGGTAAGCTGACACATCTTCATGCCTGCAAGGCGTAGGCCCTTCTGTTCGAAACGGCGAGTCACCTCGCCCACAAGACCGCGCATCAGACACGACGGCTTGAGTATTACTAATGTTTTTTCCATAGAATATTAATTTTTAATTCATAATGCATAATGCAAAATTCATAATTAGGCTCCGTATGAAACGTGCCGACATATCGCTGGACGACAATTATGCATTATGAATTTTGAATTATGAATTAAATTAGAATTGCTCCAGATAGGCTATTCGCTTGGCCGTGTCTGGGTGGGTAGAGAACATGCTATTGAACGCCTTTATCATGCCAGAGGCGAAGCTCTGGGGGTGAATGATGAAGAGCTGGGCAACATCCTCACGGTCTACATTCTGCAAGCCTGGATCGCGAGAAATCTTACGCAAGGCGGAAGCCAGAGCAAGCGGATTGCCGCACAGCTCGGCACCGCCGGCATCGGCCATGTACTCACGCTTGCGGCTGATGGCAAAGCGCGTCAGGAGCGTGAAGAAGTAGGCTATGGCACAGCACACGATGCCCACTATCA
Source organism: Oscillospiraceae bacterium (assembly GCA_963588475.1). Classification (GTDB taxonomy): domain Bacteria; phylum Bacteroidota; class Bacteroidia; order Bacteroidales; family Bacteroidaceae; genus Prevotella. Next base: position 33,397 of record CAVAHD010000021.1, read on the forward strand.
TGATGACGATGACGGAGAGACCGTTGCCGCCCTCCCTCTCGTCATCGTCTGAACGACGGGAGGCACCACCACCGAAGTACATGAAGTTGAACATCATGTTGATGACCATGCTCATGATGGTGGAGACGATGCCCACGAAGATGATGCTCGTGATGAGCAGGCGCGTGTCGCGGTTGCGGATGTGGGTAAGCTCATGCCCCAGCACGCCGGCCAGCTCCTCGTCGTTGAGAAGCTGGAGAAGACCCGTAGTGACGGTGACGGTATATGACTTTTTGTCTATGCCGGAGGCAAAGGCGTTTAGCTGGGGGTCGTCCACGACGTTTATCTGTGGCATGTCCATGCCGCACGTCATGCAGAGGTTCTCCACTATATTATACACGCGCGGATTCTCGCGGCGCTCCAGGGAGCGAGCTCCCGTGGCAGCCTTCACCATGGAGGCGTTGGCGAAGTAGGCTATCAGAAACCAGATGCCCACGCCGCCCACCACCCACGGCAGGGCGCCGAGGAAGTAGTAGTTGACCGCGTCGAGATTGACCTCGGAGGTCCACTGCCCGTACTGGTCGTAGTAGCCGCCGCCCAGATAGCTGCAGACGGCCAGGAACACCCACACCATTCCGAGCAGGATGCAGGGAAACGCTATGAGCAGGAGGACGCTAAGGCGGTTGTTGCGGTCGATCTGTGTCTGTAATCCAACGTATTTCATATCTACATGGGATTAATCAAAAGATACTACCGGAGCCTTCTCCACGGCTGCGCGCTCCTCGGCAGGCACCTCAAACATTGGTTCCTTGTGGAAACCGAACATGCCGGCCAGGATGTTGCCGGGGAACGTCTGAACAGCGTTGTTGAGCTCCTTGGTGGCGGAATTGAAGAAGCGGCGTACGCTGGCGAGCTTGTTCTCGATGTCGGAAAGCTCGGTCTGCAGCTGGAGGAAGTTCTGGTTAGCCTTCAACTCAGGATAAGCCTCAACGCTCACCTTCAGGCCGGCAAGGGCGCTGGAGAGCTGGTTGTCGGCAGCTATCTTGTCGTTGATATTGGTGGCACCCATAGCAGCGGTGCGGGCAGCCGTTACCTTCTCCAGAAGCTCGCGCTCGTGGGTAGCATAGCCCTTGACTGTGCTGACGAGCTGAGGAACGAGGTCGTAGCGCTGCTTGAGCTGCACGTCAATGTTGGCGAAAGCGTTCTCGCGGTTGTTGCGAAGTTTCACCAGGTTGTTGTAGATGGAAATGACCCAGATGACAAGGAGGGCCACAACGATAAGGATAATGATTCCTGTACTCATGATGTGATGTTGTTTTTGTTTTTACTTGTTGTTTACTTTTCTTTCCTATTATATACCGCCAACGGGAAGCCCCATGCGGTAACGGTGGACAAAGATACAAAAGTTTTAGGATATACATGAAAAAGAAGAGCATTTTTTTGTTTGTTTAGCAATTATTTCGTAACTTTGTAAACGTTGTGGGACGCTCCTCACATACACGTATAACAAGTTTATTACTAAATCCTAAAAACCTAAGCAGAAAGAAAAATGAAACACTACCTCCTTACTGCGGCTACCGTACTGGCATCCCTGACGGCCACGGCAGCAACAAACGAGATGACGGTGCAGGCAAACAAGCCTGGAGCACCCATCCAAAGCACCATGTACGGAATCTTCTACGAAGACCTTAACTTCGCGGCCGACGGCGGACTGTACGCTGAAAAGGTAAAGAACCGCTCGTTCGAATTCCCCAACGCCCTGCAAGGATGGAAGACCACGGGCAAGGTGACAATCCTAAACGACGGACCGTTTGACAAAAATCCGCACTACGCACGAATGGCCGACCCGGGGCATCCACATAAGCGCACCTGCCTGGAGAACGAGGGCTTTTTCGGCGTCTCAGTAGAGAAGGGACAGAAGTACACCTTCTCCGTATGGGCCAGATGTCCAGAGGGCGGACAGAGCACGCTGCTCACGCAGGTGACGGACAATTCGTCTATGGGCGAACGACAGTCGGTGGGCGATGCATCCATTACGGTAACAGGCAAGGATTGGAAGAAATACACCGTCAGCATCACGGCAAAGTCTACTGTAAAGAAAGGTGCGCTACGCCTCTTCCTCAGACCGGTAAAGGGAAGCGCCACGTGTGCGACGACCGACGTGGAGCACGTCAGCCTCTTCCCCGTAGACACATGGAAAGGACGTGAAGGCGGACTGCGCAAGGACCTCGTACAAGCTCTTGCCGACTTGAAGCCGGGCGTATTCCGCTTCCCTGGCGGATGCATTGTAGAAGGTACGGATCTCAACTCCCGTTACCAGTGGAAGAACAGCGTGGGACCGGTAGAGAACCGCCCTCTGAACGAAAACAGATGGCAGCACACCTTCGACTACCGCTTCTTCCCAGACTACTACCAGACGTATGGACTGGGATTCTACGAGCTCTTCCAGCTGTGCGAGGACTTCGGATGTGAGGCCCTGCCCGTCATCAGCTGCGGCCTGGCGTGCCAGTTCCAGAACGACATCAAGAACGAGAAGAACGCTCACGTAGCCCTCGATGACCTTGACCCATACATTCAGGATGCTCTGGACCTCATCGAGTTTGCCAATGGCGATGTCAACACTAAATGGGGTAAGGTGCGCGCAGACATGGGACACCCAGCACCGTTCAACATGAAATACCTTGGCGTAGGCAACGAGCAATGGGACTACAAGGACAACCCAGCCTACACGGCACGCCTCAAGAAGTTCATGGACGTGCTGAGCAAGAAGCATCCGGAGATAAAGTACATCGGAACGACGGGACCGGACTCCGAGGGCGAGCACTTCGATATCCTCAAGCCTAAGATGAAACAGATGAAGCTGGACCTCGTAGACGAGCACTTCTACCGCAACGAGGACTGGTTCCTCAGCGACGTAAACCGCCACCGCTACGACAAGTACGACCGCAAGGGACCAAAGATCTTCGCCGGAGAATACGCCTGCCACGGCAAGGGAAAGAAGTTCAACCACTTCAACGCCTCGCTGCTCGAAGCTGCCTTCATGACCGGATACGAACGTAACGCCGACGTTGTCTATATGGCAACATACGCTCCACTCTTCGCACACGTGGAGGGATGGCAGTGGAGACCGGACATGATATGGTTCGACAACCTGAAGTCGTTCAAGTCGGTTTCGTACTACGTCCAGCAGCTCTACAGCCATTATAAAGGTACCAATGTACTGCCGCTGACTATGAATGGTAAAGCCGTAGCCGGAGATGCCGACCAGAACGGTCTGTCCGCATCCGCTGTACAAAACAAGAACACGGGCGAAATCTACGTAAAGATCGTGAACACCGGCAAGGAGAGCCAAGACGTAAAGCTAACGCTAAAGGGACTTAAGAAGGCGCAGTCAGCCAAGGCTATCGTTCTCAGCAGCACCGACCCTATGGCAGAGAACTCTCTCAGCAATCCTAACGCCATCGTTCCAAAAGAGACGGCAGCACAAGTAAACGGTAACGTGCTCGAGACAACCATACCAGCCTCCACGTTCGCTGTATACGTAATCAAGAAGTAAACCTTATAGCAATACTACAACAAAGAACGAGCCGCATTCCTTAAATGTTAGGAATGCGGCTCGCTTTTTATTTGTAGTCTATATTTTTCGTAGAGGTCGATTAATAGTCATCTCCATCATCGTCGATGTCAGCAACGTTAAGGGACAGCTGGTCTGGGTCCTCCTCTATCGTGGTGCGATAGCTCTCTTCTGTTAGGGAGTCGTCGTCGATATCGTCGTCGTCCTCGTCCAGCTTGTAGTAGTTGTCAGTATCGTCCACGTCCGGACCATCGTCGCCGTCAAGGTCGCCGCCAAGAAGCTTACTCAGAGGGTCGTTAGCATCGTCATCGTGGTGTGCCGACTGGAACTTCAACATCTTCGGCTTGGCCTTCACAAAGATGGCCTCCACCCAAGTTCCCTTTGTTATCTCCAGCAGCTCGTAGCCGTCAGCCAACTTCAGTTCGCACAGACCGCCCGGCTTATGGAGACGGTCCTTGGGGAGGGTCGTCGTGGACACATCGAAGCCTTTCTCTATGATGTCGCGTGTGCTCTGCGTCAGGCTGTCCCAGCCACCGCCGAAGTTACGGTCGATAACCTCCAGAAGCTTTGCTGCAGAGATGTGGAAAATGTTGTCGTACGTAAGGTCCGTTACACGGTTGATGGGACGCTTCTTGATAGCCCACTTCTTATCCTTGCCGCCAACGGGGATGACGCCGACGCGCATGCCGCGAGCCTCGTATTTACGTATAATCTCAGGTTTGTCTATCTTGACCTCCTCCACTTCAAAAGCAGAACGGATAATATCCATGTAGCGGCCGGCATGCTCCATAACATCGTCGTCACGCTCGGCATTCTCCCAAAGCATGAAGATGTCACTCTCCTGCAAATCCCATACATTTCCCTTAGTCAAGTCACTCAGTGTAATACTGTTGGTTCCTTTTTTCATATTAATACTTCTTGCTTTTCGTTATTCTGGTTACTTACTTTTTACTAGTCCTCTTTTTGCCATTAAATATAAGCTATGACAATTCAGCTGCAAAAGTACATCATATTTTCTACACTTGCAATATTTACAAGCATATTTTTTACTTTATAAAATAGGTATGGCGATTTATAGTGCCACGCTATACACAAAAAAAGAGTTGCCCTTTTGAAGAACAACTCTCGTTTCAGCGGTGCGTACGGGACTCGAACCCGTGACCTCCAGCGTGACAGGCTGGCATTCTAACCAACTGAACTAACGCACCAAGTGCACTTTTAAAGAAGAAATAATCGCGGTGCGTACGGGACTCGAACCCGTGACCTCCAGCGTGACAGGCTGGCATTCTAACCAACTGAACTAACGCACCAAGTGCACTTTTAAAGAAGAAATAATCGCGGTGCGTACGGGACTCGAACCCGTGACCTCCAGCGTGACAGGCTGGCATTCTAACCAACTGAACTAACGCACCGTGGAGCATTATTTCTAAATGCGGTGCAAAGGTACGATTATTTTCTCAATCTTTCAAATGTTTTCGCAACTTTTTTCTCGTTTTCTGCAACTTTTCTTCATTTTAGCCCCTTTTTCCTAGTTTTTCGGGGTATTCTCCGTTGTTTTTTCAACTTTTGTAGTTGTTTGCTTCTTTCCGCGCCCTGACGGTTTGCGTCTAGTGCGAGATGCAGGCTTTGCCTCCTCTTGAGCAACTGAAGCCTCCGTACTAACCTCGAGCATCTCCTTTACCGCCTCTACAACCGGGGCGGGCTGTGCTACCGGTGCCGGCAATGCCACTACCTCCTCGTTCGGCTTGGGCTGGCTTACTTCTTGCTTAGGCTGGTTAGCATTTTGCTTCTGCTGACCTCCGCCTTGCTTAGGCTGGTTGTTCGCCTGCTGCTTTTGTTGCTTTTGCTGCTTCTGCTGCTGGCCTCCGCCTTGCTTAGGCTGGTTGTTTGCCTGTTGCTTCTGCTGGTTGGCCTGCTGCTTCTGCTGCTCCTTCTTCTGCAGCAGCTGCATCTCCTGGTCGGTAAAGAGGTTGTCGCCACGGTGCTTGTCGCCCGGGCGGAACGCCTCAAGCCAAAGCGCCAGGGGAGCCACGTCGGTAGCACGCTCACGCTTCCCTACCCCACACATCCAAGGCTCGCCAGAAGCCATCTGTATATAATGGTACTGGCGCGTGTAGTTATCTAATAGCTTCAGGTCGTCGAAGGTGAACACCATCGGGCGCAGGGGGGCATAGACCGAGTCCCACACGTCGTCGGCCACGCCATTGATGCGCTGCAAGTCGTCGCAAAGGCCCATGGAGCGGATTGCCACGGAAGCATCGTTGGTAATAAGGAGCACCTTCTTGCCCTCGGAGAACAGCTCTACGACCTTACGGATGATAACGGGGTCGGCAAAGGAGGCATGGTGCGACTCGGCGCCAAGCCCCTCGATGCGCAGACGGTTCTCGCGCTGTTGGGATAGGATAAGACGCTTGGCAAGACGCGCCGCCGTATTTAGGCACACCACGTTATCGGAGAAGTCGGCCTCCTTATGGTTCATCGGGTCTTGCATCGTGGCAAAGCGGTCTATCTCCTCGTAAGTCTCGCCCATCATCATAAAGCGGCAACCGCGGTGCTTCACCAGTTTGGATATAAACTCCAATTGGCGCTCAAACTGCAAACGTACATTATTACGCTGGTCACCATGGCCACCTGGCAAGAAGAGCTCGAGCCATATGTTCGTGTCGCTTATCACGACGTCGTAGTCCAGCACATTGGCGAGCAACTCCTGAAGGTAAGCATGGCGCACGGCAACCTCCTCAAGAGTCAACTGTTGTATCTGCTGGTCCGTAAGCACAATGCTACGTTGCGGAGCTTGCGCTAGGTCTATAATGGAAGAAACCTTGAAATGAGGAAGCTCAGGAACCGCTACCGACAACGGAGTGGGCTTGGCTAGTTCTGGCTTGATCTGCTCCGGCTTAGCTGGCTTTACTTGTTCGGGTTTTACTTGCTCGGACTTTAGCAATTCCGTTTTAGCTGGTTCCTCTGGTTTAACTGGCTCCTCCGGTTTAGCTATTTCTGGCTTAGCTGGCTCTGGTTTTACCCTTTCTGGCTTAGACTCTACTTCAGCCGCCGTCTGCACTACATCGGTTTCCACTGCAGCTTCTTTCACCGGCTCTTCAACTTTTTTCTTCCTTGTACTTGTACGTCGTGCCGCTGGCTTGCGGACTTTTTTCTCGGTGGCAACGCCCTCAGTGGCAGATGCCGATTTCGGTTGTTTCTTTGTTGTCATTATGTCAATCTTTTTGGCATACTATTTGCAAAATTCATAGCAAAGGTAATGGATTTACAATAGAAATGAGAAGAAATACGGTTAAATATACATAAAATAGCGCTTTTACGCACTTTTTTTTGTAACTTTGCAGAAATTTTCGCGCGTGCGATACAATATATAGAACAACTTGTGCGTTACTCGTAAAACAGTACGATAAGAGAATTATCATTAAAGGAAAGATATAGAAGACAATGAGACAGCTTAAGATTCAGAAAAGTATCACCAACCGTTCCAGTGAAGCACTTGACAAATATCTCGTAGAGATTGGACGTGCACCACTCATCACGATTGATGAGGAAATTGAATTGGCACAAAAAATCAAGAAGGGCGGTCCGGAAGGCGACCGCGCTCTTGACAAACTAGTCACCGCAAACCTACGCTTCGTCGTCTCTGTGGCAAAACAGTATCAGCACCAGGGGCTGTCACTCACGGACCTTATCGACGAGGGTAACATCGGACTAATAAAGGCTGCACAAAAATTCGACGAGACTCGTGGCTTCAAATTCATCTCATACGCCGTATGGTGGATTAGACAGAGCATCCTGCAGGCTATCGCCGAGCAGAGCCGTATCGTACGTCTACCGCTGAACCAGGTGGGCTCGCTCAACAAGATAAACCACGAGATAAACCGCTTCGAACAAGAAAACCAACGCCACCCTAGCGTTGGCGAGCTCTCCGAGGCTACAAACCTTGATGAAGAAAAAATAGGACAGAGCTTGATGGCCGACGGACACCACGTCTCCATCGACGCACCTTTCCAAGACGGCGAGGACAACTGTATGCTCGACGTAATGGCAAGCGGCGACGACTCACGCACCGACAAATCCGTAGATCATGAGTCTATGGCCCAGGAACTCGAAGCCGTGCTCAGTCGCGTGCTCAAGGACCGCGAGATAACCATCATACGCGAGTGCTTCGGCATCGGATGCCACGAAAAGGGACTTGAGGAAATAGGTGACGAACTCGGACTCACACGCGAACGTGTAAGACAGATTCGCGAGAAGTCTATAAACAAACTCCGCAACAGCGGCAACGCTAAGATTCTCATCAAGTACCTTGGATAAATAACGCATTCGGCCATAACCATTAATACTACCAAAAATTTACTTATGAACCACCTTGTAATTATGGCGGGAGGCGTAGGAAGCCGCTTCTGGCCCATGAGCACTTCCGAATGCCCAAAACAATTCATCGACGTACTTGGCACTGGCAGAACGCTTATGCAACTGACATACGACAGATTCAAAGGCATCTGCGACCCGCAAAACGTTTGGATCGTAACCAACTCTGACTACGTAAACATCGTACATGAACAACTTCCCGAAGTTCCTGTTACCAACATCCTGAGCGAGCCATGCCGAAGAAACACCGCTCCATGCATCGCATACGTCAGCTATAGGATAAAGGTGCAAGATGCAAATGCAAACATCGTCGTGACACCGAGCGACCACATCGTGATGAACACGACGGAGTTTCAACGCATCATAAAAAGTGCCTTGACATTCGCAGCTGAAACAGACGGCATCGTAACACTTGGCATGAAGCCAACTAGACCTGAGACCGGTTACGGATATATTCAAGCAGACTTAGCCGAACGCTCCGCAAGGAACAAAGAGATCTTCCGCGTGGAGAAGTTCCGTGAGAAGCCAGACCTCGAGACCGCCAAGAAGTACATTTCCTACAACTACTTCTTCTGGAATGCCGGCATCTTCGTATGGAACGTGAACACCATCGTCAATGCCTTCAGAATGTACCAGCCCGCCCTCAACCGCATCTTCGAATCGATGATTGACGACTACGGCACGGAACGTGAACAGGCTATCATCAACGAGAGATACGCCGAGTGCGAGAACATCTCCGTAGACTACGCCATCATGGAGAATGCCGACGAAATCTACGTAATGCCCGCCGACTTCGGATGGAGCGACCTGGGCACATGGGGTTCGCTACACACGCTCTCTAAGAAAGATGCAAACAACAACGGCATCATAAGCCAGAACGTGAAGACGTACGAAACGTCCAACTGCATCATCAACGTAGAAGACGGAAAGCAAGTTGTCGTACAGGGACTGGACGGATACATCGTGGCAGAACGCGACGGCAGACTACTCATCTGCAAGCTCTCAGCAGAACAACGCATAAAAGAATTCAGCCAACAGTAAATAGGGAAAGCCTCCTCAAGCGCAATCTGCTTGAGGAGGCTTTTTTCGTTTTGTACCAGTCTTGTATCAGTGTAGGACGCTTTTATTCCACCCACTTAACCTTCACAACACAAACACGGATGTTCTGGTCGGAAGTATCATTGGCAACCTTAGCTATGTGCCAGTCGCCTGGGAAGAATATAAAGAACTTGTCTGGGGTAGAATCATAAAACAACGCACGGGACTTATCGTATTTGTAATGCACCACATCAGGACGGTATTTTGTATTAGGCACAGAGGTGACGTGGTCTATTATGCCAAAACGCTCGACACCCTTTACGCAATACTGGAAATCGATACCGCGATAGTGGCTCTCCGACTGACGCTTCTCCAAAGGCTGATTCTGCGAGTCCTCTACACTTATGACAAGGTCGCTACCCGGTATCTGGTGCTTTCCCTTTGGAAGAGCCAACAAATCCGTCTTGGCCAAATACTGGAACAGCTTAGTCCACTGCTCCGGATTCTTCTGGTACTGCATATAGAAGTCTACCACATTGACACTCTCATGCGGAGTAGCACCCTTAAACCCTTGACGCCACGTCCCCTTGGCCAACCAAGCCTTAGCCTTGGCTATCAAAGCCGAGTCAGCATGGTAATTGGTATAATAACCCGGCTCTACGCTCGACTGGGCAAATACGCCGCAAGCACAAAATGTCCAAGCAGCGCATACAGAAAAAAATCTCTTCATCATATTTACGTACTTCTTTATTATAAGTAGTGTATTCTATATTATTTTTGACCCTTCTTATTCTATCAACGATAATTCGGAATCATCACATCTGCATACTCACCCACAACGCTCTCCGGATTGGCCGTTGTCAATCCAACGACGAAACCACCGGAAGCTTTTGCGGACTTTAGACCATTTATGCTATCCTCAAAGACCGCCGTCTCCGATGCCTGACATCCGAAATACTTCATTCCGCGCAGATAGCAATCAGGGGCCGGCTTACTCTTGGCAAAGTCCTCCGCCGTGAAGATGCGGTCGAAATACCCCTTGAACTCGGGACACTTCTCGTAGACATTCACCATCTTGTCGCGGTTGCTGCTCGTCACTACAGCTGTCTTTATTCCATTGTCACGCAATTGCTTGACGAAATCGACAAAACCATCTACATACACAAACTGCATGTTGGCCTCGAAATCATTAAGACGCTGGGTAATAGCTTGCCATTCCGCCTCAAACTCCTTCAGGAAACGCTCATATATCTCCGTTAAGGCCATACCCTTTATACGCATCTCCATACCGGGTTGCTCGGGGTAGTAATGCTGGAATTCTCCCCGCCAAAACACCGTATACTGCGGTTCCGTATCGAATACCACCCCATCCAAATCAAATAGGGCACACTTAAAGTTAAGAAAATTATTTATATCCATGAATCAAAAATTATGTTTTCGAGCGCAAAGGTAGACATTTTATTTGTAACTTTGCACCTATCAACCAAACGTATTTCTAAAACAATGCAAATTATAGCAGACAGCGGAAGCACAAAAACTACATGGCTCATCAATGACAATGAGAATGAGAAGTCGTGGAAAATCACAACCCAGGGCATCAACCCCTATCACATGTCTTACGATACGATGGAACGCATCCTCAAAGAGGAACTGATAGGCAACAATGACTTCCCGTCTCCTGACTCCATCTACGAAATAGCCTTCTACGGTGCCGGTTGCACTCGAGAGAAGTCCCCAATACTAAAATCCACACTTCAAAAATTCTTTCCCCTCGCAACCCACGTCGAAGTAGACAGCGATATGCTGGGGGCAGCAAAAGCACTTTTTGGAGACAAGGAAGGCATCGCCTGCATCCTTGGCACCGGATCCAACTCATGTCTCTACGATGGAAAAAAAATAACATCAAATATCTCACCCATGGGATATATACTGGGCGACGAAGGTAGCGGCGCCGTGCTAGGCAAGACGTTTGTCAACATGCTCTACAAAGGCATCCGTGACGAGCAACTCATCAAAGAGTTCGAAAGCGAAACAGGGCTAAAGCAACCTGACATCATACAAAGAGTCTATCGCGAACAAATGCCCAACCGCTTCCTTGCCTCACTAGCACCGTTTATAAACAAGCATACCGACACAACATGGGTCAACGAAATGGTCATTGAATGCTTCAGAGCATTCTTCCGCAACAACACCAGCCACTACAACCGCAACGACATCGAATGTTCATTCGTCGGCAGCATAGCCTACCACTTCGAGCCACAACTAAGAGAAGCTGCAGCATTGGAGCACATCCACATTGGCAAGATACTGAAAGAGCCACTATAGAAGGAGCCACCTACTCGACTTCCTCCGGTATCTTGCACTCTTCCGCACGGGTAGCACCAAAATTATCCAGCACCAACAGCACGTTATAGAATTCCTCCATAGTATCGTCAGGCGAGCCTACACTTGCTACGAAGAGCATATTATTGCCATCAACCTTGTCAAAGTTCACGCCAAGCAGCACACCGCTCTCTTTAAAAGACGACGGCAATACATTGGCAAAATTAGACTTGGTGAATGTCTTCTGGAAAAAGACACTCCCATTGCTGCGACGTACCGTCAGCTTCACCTCGTTGTCATGATACTTCACACCATGGTTCTCTACCTGTCTTAAAGAATCATTGGAAGTGCGGTGCAACTCATACGAATACATTGCACCACCAACCCATTTGGTCGTGCCATCAAGATTCAAATCGGGCATCCTGCTGACTGAAGCCTGTGGTTTCTCCACAACTTTTTCTACAATTATATCCTCCGTTTGCTCCTTCTTCTTTCCACAGGAAACCAACAGCAAACATATCATACATACCAAAGAAATATTCTTCATAGTGATCCTCTTCTTAACAAAATAGAGAAAACGCAACACCTCTTACTTCTCAGAGCTGTTGCGTTTTTATTAGTGACTCTTATAGTTTGATATTCAGAAATAAAGCCAGCGAATATTGGCTTATTTTACTCGCTCTATATACTTGTCAATTTCCTGAGCAGCCATGCTATTCACGTACTTGGCCTTTACGCTCTGGTAAATATCAAGAGCTTCAGCCTTCTTACCTTGACTCTCGAGGAGACGTGCTGCCTGTATGAGATACGTAGGAGAAAGACTGTTGTTTGTGTTGTCGGCAGCCTCAGAATCAGCCATATCAGCAGCCTTCTTAAGAGTCGTTATGGCCTTGTCAATGTCACCGGTATGAGCATAAGCATTACCCAAAGCAGCCTTTGCTGCAGGGCTTATTATAGCATCACCTTGACTAGAGAAGCTATCCAACTTCTTCACCGCCTCTTGCCACTTGCCAAGGTTAGCATAGCACAGACCAGCGTAGAGGTCTGCAAGGTTAGCAGCGTCAGTACCACCGTAATTCTCTGATACGGCAAGGAATCCTTCCATAGACTTGTTACCATTCAACGCAGTCTGGTAATCTCCCTGACCGAATGCAGCTTGAGCCTTTGCCAATGCTGTAGAAGCCTTCTCCTCACGAGGGCCCTTTATGAATGACGCATATACTATAACACCAGCAATTACAACTACTATAGCTGCTATGAGTATTAGAAACTGCTTACGGTACTTCAGGAAGAATGCCTCCTGGCTGTTTAGACTAGATGCTCCATGCTGAGCACCTTCTTGAATCTGTGAAATTTCCATTCTTTATATATTGTTTTCTTATTCTTCTACTTGTAAAATACACGATTACACTTTTACGCTGCAAAGGTAACAAAAATATGTCATACGTCCAACAATTTAGCCATGTAATTTGTCTTTTCCTCGCCCAACTTATAACGCTTCAGAAACATTATAGCTTTTAGTCTCTGCCCTACACGTAGACGTAAAAGTGTATATGCATCTGAAAAAGCTTTGGCAACCTCACGAAACCACCCCTCTTCCGATTCTGGCAGTACAGAAAGAACCTTATACATGTACCATCCGCACTCAACATTCACCTCAAGAATCTCAATGTCAAAAGTGCCAAATCGAGAAAGACCATCGCTAAATTCCAAGCATTTTGTAGCAATCGCCACCTTAAACTTACTCTGCTGCGGTATCAAAGGACAAAACGCTACAAAACCACCTACCTGCAACCGTATAGCGGCAGAATCGTTGGCAACAAAATGTCTGGAGCAGTTATCAAAAATATGATAATGACCATGACGGTCATCATAATAGTCTACATACCCTACTGTAGTATCAAACAAGTCACTAACCGCCATATTCGTAGGAAACACCTGCATTACAAAGCCAGAAGACGTTAACTTAACGTCAAACACACGCCCAACGCACCCCTTAAAATTATTAGGAAACAAATGCATCGACGCATAATGTTGTAAGTTAAACTTATCCATTAACGCCACCAACAACTCGCCAGCTCGCGAACGAAATCCATTCACTGCCACCATGGGCAACACATATTCCTTCTCTTTTTCTTCCTCACTCATGTTGTTTCGTCGATTAGCTTATCAGATAACGGTTTATTAGTTATAAAGAAAAAGAACTCCACGACATTTTTATCATGGAGTTCTCGTTAATTTGAAGAAAGAAGGCGGCCTCCTACTCTCCCGCATTGCATTGCAGTACCATCGGCGCAAGTGGGCTTAACTTCTCTGTTCGGAATGGGAAGAGGTGGAACCCCACCGCAATAACCACCTAATATGGGGTTGACTATTGCACAAGACAAAACTGTCGTTTTACCTT
>CAVAHD010000022.1:0-43432 GCA_963588475.1 Oscillospiraceae bacterium
GGAAAGGAAGTTCTTAACCTTAAACTGTAATATCATAATCCTTCAACATTAAATTCGTAATTCCTTTGCAAAAATACAAATAAAAGACGAGAGACGGCTTCTTTGAGTGTTATTATTAAGAATATTTTTCAAAAATAGCGGACCGCCATTCCGCTCATAAAAGAAAGAGGGCGGGGCGGTTTTTCCATCGCTCCGCCTTATGGGGTGTTATGTGGTGGCAACCATCCGCTGCTCGATAAGTCTTGCATTGCTGTTCACCAAGTTGATGATGTCGGCATGGTGTTCGGTGTCCTTGTTCTGAAGGCCGTGGCATTGCACCACCTTCATCTGTTCGAGCGAGAACTCCACCGTCTATATCCTTTGCTCGGCTATTCTTGCTGAAAAGATGATGCAGTCGGGATTGAGGGAGTAGTTCGTTCCGCTGCCTACGCAATGGTGCATCGCCTTGCCCTCAAGCACGTGCTCCTTGACGCTTTCAAGCATCCTCACCACGATGTTGCCGTCTGTGAATGTCAACCCGAAGAAGCGGCTCTTCATCTCTCGGATATGCGGTCGTGCTCGGCTTCGAGGTTGTCGGGGCAGATGTAGTGGGGACTTCTGATATCCTTGCCCAACTCCGTCTGCATGCTGATGTAGTCCGCCCATATGCTGATGTCGGTGATAAAGTATCGGTTGCGGTTGGCTATCTTATAGGCGTTCCAACAAGTCTCCAAGTGACGTGGATGGTTGATGAAATAGCGGACGTGGTCGTAGTGGCATGGCTTATCAGAGAAATTCCGATGAAAGAAGAGCATGGCTCGCCCATGCTCCTTCCGTCGGGTTTTCTCCAAGGCTATGCGAACAAGCACGAAAGCGGTCATCGAAGTTTACGGCGATGACTTCTTTCGTGCGTTGGGAATGTGCGAGAAAAATGGAACTGCGAATTATGGCTATAAAAGTCAGCCGTTGTCAGCACGGTAAAAAACGAAAAGTCCTTGGCAGTATAGTCTTGAAGCATTTCAAGGCATACCGCCAAGGATTTTTCTTGCCGTGCCATAGTCGGAGAAAGTTATTCAGAGGCACGATGACTGTCTTTCTTCGACGACGGCTGACTTTTATATTCGTATGTACTTCCCGGTAGTACTGTGTCAAAGTGAACAGAGCACTTCGCTCAGAATGAACTATGCGGACTAACTGAAGAAGCAAAGTACAAGAAAATTTGCCCAAACAAGCAATCGGAGATAAAAATACTGTTAAAATATTCTTTATCTCCGATTATTTCTTGTAACTTTGCACCCCAAAGAGTTCTTTGATTGGTTATGCAAATTACAGCAGGATACTACATCTTGTATATTTCTAATTCGTAACCTTTCTTTCTCATAAAACCCAAAGTCGTTTCATTTTCAATTACTTATAAAAAGTAGCTTACTTTTACAAGCAAAACGACACTATGGCTGAAATTAAAGAACATAGAATCAATATAGAACCACAACAAACGACAGATAAAGCTGGTCACAATACAGCTGCGCTGACGTTAAGGATAATAACCCGGCAGAGCCCTTTGGCGCTGCTGCAGGTGGAGGAGCTACAGCGCATGCTGCCCGACACGCTGCGGTGGGAGGTGAAGAAAACCGTCTCCTATGGTGACAGACATAAGGACGTGTCGCTGATGGACCGCTCCGTGGCTGCCGACTTCTTCACACGCGAGCTCGACGAGGCACTCCTCGACGGGCGCGCCGACGTGGCGGTACACTCTGCCAAGGACCTGCCTTACCCTCTGCCCGCAGGGCTGGAGGTAATAGCCCTGACGGAGGCCAAGGACAAGACGGACTCTCTTGTTACTCGCCACGGCGAGACGCTCGCCACGCTGCCCCCGGGCAGTCGTATCGGCACCAGTTCGGCGGTGCGCAAGGCAGAGCTGCTCGCTCTGCGGACGGATATAGAGGTAGTGCCCATACGCGGCACCATAGAGGAGCGCATCGCACAGGTGGACGATGGGAAAGTGGATGCACTCATCGTTGCCACGTGTGCCCTCAACCGTCTCGGACTCAGCCACCGCGCCTCGGAGCGGCTGCCCTTCCGCACGCATCCGCTGCAAGGCAACCTGGCCGTTACGGCGAGCATCTCTCTGCCAGCAGACGTGAAGGCCGTCTTTGCCGCTATCGACATACGCCGCCGCTACGGCAAGGTACACCTCGTGGGGTTCGGCCCCGGCGACCCGGAGCTCATCACCGTAAAGGGGCAGAAGGCTCTGGAGCGTGCCGACGTGATCTGCTACGACGACCTGACCAACGCCGAGTGGCTGCAGCAGTTTGAGGCAGAAAAGATATACGTGGGAAAGCGCGCAGGAAGGCACAGCCATGCGCAGGACGAGATAAACGATATCCTGTACCAGAACGCCATAGCCGGCCGGGACGTGGTGCGCCTCAAGGGGGGCGACGCCATGCTGTTTGCCCACGGCAGAGAGGAGATAGACTGGCTGCGCGAACGCATGGTCAGCGTCGACGTGGTGCCAGGCGTAAGCAGTGGTATGGCGCTGTCGTCGTTGACGCAGATACCGCTGACTCACCGCGGCATGGCGCGCAGCGTGGCCCTCGTACTGGGGCACGCCTCGGAGCTGCAGACCACCGACGCCGACACCTTATTATATTATATGGGCGGCGGACAGGTGAGCGAGATAGCCCGGCGACTGATGGAGCGGGGTAGGGCACGTGAGACGCCCGTGGCACTCGTCACCAACGTGTCGCTACCAGCGCAACGGGCGGTGTTCTCCACCCTCGGCGAACTGAAGTATGCCGTCTTTCGCGATACCCCCGTGCTCATCATGGTGGGCGACGTGGTGGGGCTGGAAGCCCCGTCGCACGTGATGCGAACATACAACACCGGCACGCAGAGTGTTACGCCGCTCATCACTATAACGCCGAGCGACGCTCCGCACCCACCGGCAGACCGTTTCGACTGGGTGGTATTCACCTCACGCTACGGCGTGCGTTACTATCGCCAGTCTCTTGACGGCGTGCGCATAGCCAGCGTAGGTCCCGTGACTTCCGACGAACTGCGCCAAAGGGGCGTGGAGCGTGTAGACTACGAAAGCGACACGGAGTCGGCAGAAGGGCTGCTGCGCTTCTTCGCCGAGCAGCCGCCGTGCAATATTCTGCTGCCGCGCAGCAACAAGGGGTTAGTCGCACTGAGCGACGGACTGCGCAGTCAGGGGCACAGCGTGACGGACCTGCCCGTCTACACCAACACACCCAACTGCGCCGCCGTGCGCCAGGACCTCTCCCAGTACGACAAAGTGCTGTTCACCTCCCCGTCTACCTTAGAAGCATTTCGTGCGCTCTACGGCGAGGAGATACCCAAACACCTGTTACTCATAGCAAAAGGAAAAACGACTTATGAAGCGATTCAGACAATATAGAATCACCCAAGAGGTGCGTGACCAGTATGCCGACGTGCCCGAGATACTCCCCGAGGACTTCATCTACCCTTACTTCGTGGAAGAGGGCGAGGGGAAGAAAATAGAGATAGGAACCATGCCGGGCATCTACCGTTTCTCGGTGGACACGCTGCTCGACGACATCGAGGAACTCCTCGCCGTCGGAGTAAACAAAGTGCTCCTCTTCGGCGTCATCCCCGAGGAGGAGAAGGACGAGCGCGGCACAGCAGCCTACAAGCCCGATAACATTGTGAGCACCGCCACACGTGCCATAAAGGAACGCTTCGGCCAGCGCGTCGTCGTCTTCACCGACATCTGCCTATGCGAATACACCAGCCACGGCCACTGCGGTCTGCTATACGAAAACGGCCACCCCATAGCCTACGACGAGGAGATGGCCCTGCTGCGTCGCGGCGGCAACTGCGGCTGCGGGCGCAACCACGACAACGTGGTCATCGACAACGACTCCACCCTGCCGCTGCTCGCCGAGATGGCGCACCAGCATGCCCTCGCCGGAGCAGACTTCGTAGCCCCCTCGGCTATGATGGACGGTCAGATAGAAGCCCTGCGTCAGGCCCTGGATGCCGACGAGGCGACGAAGCACGTAAAGATACTGGCCTACTCGGCCAAGTACGCCTCAGCATACTACGGTCCCTTCCGCGATGCCGCTGGCTCTGCCCCCGGTTTCGGCGACCGCAAGAGTTATCAGATGGACTACCGCACGCACGACCAGGGACTTGAGGAGATTGCCGCCGACATAGAGGAGGGCACCGACTGGATAATGGTGAAGCCAGCCCTGGCATACCTCGACATCCTCTATCGTGCCTCCGTACGTTTCCCCGACTATCCCCTCGTGGCCTACCAGGTGTCCGGCGAATACTCCATGCTGCTCAACGCTTCCCGTCAGGGACTCTTCGACGAGCGCCGCATTTTTCACGAAAGCCTGACGGCAATACGCCGCGCAGGTGCACAGTACATCATCTCGTACTACGCCAAGCGGTACTTTGAACGGTAATCACGATAACCTATAAAAGACAGACATGAAGTTTCTTCCTATTAATATAAACATTGAAGGGCGCCGCATACTCATCATTGGCGGTGGGAGAGTGGGGCTGCACAAAGCCACTATACTCAGTCGGTATACCAGTGAGGCTACGGTCATCTCGCCGGAGTTTCGCGAGGGGTTCGACGCGCTGCCCTTCACGTTGGTACAAAAAAAATACGCCCCGTCAGACCTTGACGGAGCGTTCATGGTGTACATCTGTACGGAGAATCATTTATTGAACGAGCAGATAAAGCATGATGCCGAGGAGCGGCACGTACTCGCCAGCGTATGCGATGCCCCTGCGCTCTGCGACTTCACCTCCCCGGCCATCCATAGTGCCGACGGCATCACCATTGCCGTCTCCAGCGATGCCAAAGACGTAAAGCGGAGCATACGGGTGAGGGATAGGATTAAAGAGCTATTTAGTACGCTTTCGCTATTTCAATAATCTCGGCGAGCCGTTCGGGGGTGTGCTGTATCGACACGAAGTTGGTCTCGAACTGCGACGGGGAGAGGTATACTCCGTGGTGGAACATGTGGCGCCAGAAGCGGGCGAACTCCTCTGTGTTGCTC
Source organism: Oscillospiraceae bacterium (assembly GCA_963588475.1). Taxonomy (GTDB): domain Bacteria; phylum Bacteroidota; class Bacteroidia; order Bacteroidales; family Bacteroidaceae; genus Prevotella. The sequence continues at coordinate 5,034 of CAVAHD010000022.1, forward strand.
TCGTTTACCTCGGCGAAATTCTGCGGATGCTTGTCGCCGGTGAAGTATGGGGTGAACATGTTGCCCACGTGGTTTATCACGATGCCCTTCGGGGCGAGGACCTCCGCCAGGGCATTGACGAACGTCTCCGCCTTGGCGTTCAGATTGTCGTACAGTCCGGGTTGGCTGAGGATGTCGAGTGTGGCCAGTCCGGCAGTCATGGCGACGGGGTTGCCCGACAGCGTGCCGGCTTGGTATACCGGACCCTCCGGGGCGAGTAGCTTCATGATGTCAGCCCGTCCGCCAAAGGCTGCGGCAGGGAATCCGCCGCCCACTATCTTGCCCACGGTGGTGAGGTCCGGCTCTATGCCGTAGTATTTCTGCGCGCCGCCAAGGGTGAGACGGAAGCCCGTTATCACCTCGTCGAAGAGGAGCAGCGAGCCATACTGACGTGTTATTTCGCGCAGGAAGGCAAGGAACCCCTCGCGCTGCGGTACTACGCCCATGTTGGCCGGCACGGGCTCCACGATGACGGCGGCGATGTCGTTGCCGTAATCCTCGAAAACTTTCTTGACCGCTTCCCGGTCGTTGAACGGAGCCGTAAGGGTGTACTGTACGAAGCCCTTCGGCACGCCAGCCGAACTGGACATGCCGCACGTGGCCACGCCCGAGCCGGCTGCCACGAGGAGGTGGTCGGCGTGACCGTGGTAGCAGCCCTCAAACTTCAGTATGTAGTTGCGCCCCGTATAGCCGCGCGCCACACGTATGGCGGACATCACGGCCTCCGTGCCGGAGTTGACGAAGCGCACGCGCTGCATCGTGGGGATGAGTTCCGACACTTTCTTGGCCAGCGCCGTCTCCACGAGCGTTGGTATGCCGTAGCTCGTGCCGCGTAGTATAGCCTCTTGCACGGCCTGCTGCACTTGCGGATTGGCATGGCCGGCGATGAATACGCCCCACGAGAGGCAGAAATCGGTGTAGTCGTTGCCGTCGATGTCGGTGAGCGTCACGCCCTTGGCACGATCTATGAATAGTGGTGTCTCGCCTACGGAACGTAGGGCACGGACGGGGCTGTTTACGCCGCCGGGTATATAACGTACAGCCTCCTCGAAGGCTGCTTGGCTTTTAGGTCTGTTGTTCATCTGTTGTTGTCCTTTCTGTATTGCTTATATTGCGTCCATTCTGATGTTGTTGCGGAACGCCTCCCACCGTTTCAGTTCCTGTATCTCCTCTTCTATAATAGCCTCGCACTTGCTTACCTCGGCACGGCGTGCTTCGATGTTCTGCTGCGCCAGACGTTCGATGTCGGCGAGGGTGAAGAGCGTCTTGCCTATGAGATAGCGCACGCCGTCGTCTATGTCGCGCGGGTCGGCGAGGTCGAAGAGCAGCATCTTCTTGTCTGAGGGGAGGAAGTCGTGTCTGCTTATCAGCGTGTGTGGGGCCGACGTGGCACTGATGACGACGTCGGAGAGGTCCAGCAACCGCTGCTTCTCCGTCAGCGGCAGTACGTCCGCCGCATAGCGTTCGGCCATGAGTTCCGCGCGCTGCATGCTGCGGTTTGCAAGGATGATGTTCGTTGCACCGCGTGCGGTGAGGAAATTGAGTATCGCCTCGGTCAGCTCGTTGACGCCGATGATGCTCACCACCTTGTCGCGCAGGTCGGGCAGGCGCTGGCAGAGCAGGTCCACCGTCACTTGCGAGTACGAGACGGCGCCGTGGCTTATCCCCGTCTCCGTCCTGGCGCGGTGGCCGCAGTGCATGGCGGTCTGGAAGAGCCTGTGCAGCGGCGCGCTCAGCTTCGTCTCTGCCGCAGCCTCTTGGTATGCCTTCTTTAGTTGTCCCTGTATGGCTGTCTCGCCGAGCAGGGGCGACTCCAGTCCGGCTGCCACGCGAAAGATGTGGCGTGCCGTCGAGGAGTCTATCGTGCCGTCGCCCCAATAGAGTTCGGTGCGGGTGCACGTCTCCAGTCGCACACCGCCAACGGGCGTCGACGGAGCGAGATGCTTGTGGTCTCTGTCAAGCAGTAGGGTCTGTATCATGTGTACTTATTAATATAATAGCTTAATTCCGGGTGCAAAGGTACTGCGATTCCTGTGGATAGGGTATAACATAAGTATGTGATACGATTCCCCCTATGGCGTTATTTGCCAATTCGCAAAATCGCAGTACCTTTGCACTCGGAATTAAACTTATAACGAATCGGAATTAAACTCAAAATCAAATAACGTACACACAACATGGCAAAACTTATCGTAAACGGAGAAGACCAGGAAGTACAGCTTCCATTGACAGTATCAGAACTCATCAAGCTGAACAACGTGTTCCAGCCCGAGATGGTCAGCGTACAGGTAAACGAAGAGTTTGTTGAACGCGAAGACTTCGACACCCTGCAGCTCAACGAGGGCGACAGCGTTGACTTCCTGTACTTCATGGGTGGAGGATGTTAAGATGCATTCTGAATTATAAATTTAAAAAAGTTTTATTGCATGTTTGATTTCACAGAAGAAGAACTGAACCGCTACAGTCGCCACATCCTTCTGCAGGACGTGGGCGTAGAGGGTCAGGAAAAGATAAAGGAAGCTAAGGTGCTCGTAGTGGGTGCCGGCGGACTGGGCGCTCCAGTATCGCTCTATCTCGCCGCTGCCGGCGTAGGCACCATCGGCATCATCGACGGCGATGTGGTGGACCTCTCCAACCTTCAGCGCCAAGTTATTCACTTCACAAAGGACGTGGACACCCCCAAGGTGCTCTCTGCCAAGGAGAAGATGCTCGCCATCAATCCTAACGTAAAGGTAAACGCCATACAGGACCTCCTCATGGCCAACAACGCCCTCGACATCATCAAGGAATACGACTTCATCGTGGACGGCACGGACAACTTCCCCGTCAAGTTCCTCATCAATGATGCGTGCGTGATGGCAGGCAAGCCATTCAGCCACGGCGGCATACTGCGTTTCGAGGGACAGACGTTCACACACGTCCCTGGCAGCGCATGTTACCGTTGCGTCTTCGGAGCACCACCACCGCCAAACGCAGTGCCTACCTGTTCGCAGGCCGGCGTGCTGGGGGCCATTGCTGGCATGCTGGGCACCATACAGGCAGCCGAGACTCTGAAGTACATCACGGGCGTAGGCGAGCTGCTCACCAACAAGCTGCTCACCTTCAACGCCAAGACGATGGACTTCCGCAAGGTATCCACACACCACAACCACCGTTGCAAGCTCTGCGGCGACAACCCGACAATCCACGAACTCGTGGACTACGAGCAGGCTGTCTGCGACCTTGCTTCACACAAGAAATAAACTATATGAGCAACAATCCCTACGGATGGATAGAGAGCGGCAAGGTGATACGCATCACTCAGGAAGCCTACGACTCCATTCTCGCACAGGCAAGGCAGGACGCACCCGTTGAGAGTTGCGGCTATGCCCTCGGCGAGAAGACGGAGGAGACGGACACTGAGGCAGGACTGCTCATCACGTACAACTACCGCCTCACCAATATAGACCATGCTGAAGAACACTTCACCATGGACCCCAAAGAGCAGTTTGCCGCCATCAAGTACGCGCGACAAAATGGTCTGAAGGTAATAGGCAACTGGCACAGCCACCCGGCATCGCCCAGTCGCCCGTCGGAGGAGGACAAGCGTTTGGCTTACGACCCGAACATCCTCTACCTGATACTCTCCCTCTCGCCCGACGTCTCGGGCCTGCCGTATCACACCGACCCTACAGAGCCAGTGCTCAACGCATTTAGCATAAAAGAAGGCGTGGTTACGCGCTACGCCGTATTAGTTTAATTCCTTTCAAACCGGACGGGAGTCGTGGAGACTCTGTCCGGTTTTTTTTTTGATGCGACAAAAGTAATTAGATGAAAAAAAATGATTACCTTTGCATTGTTGAAGAAACTTAGAAAACGGCAAAGGATAGACCTGTGGAAGTAACGGTACCCTATATACAGAAGAAGTTCGTGGAGTTCAACCGCCAAATGTTTGGCGGCAAACTCCCAATGCTACCCATACGCTTGAGCAACGCCAAGACGTTTATGGGCCAGTGCAGCTTTAAGAAGCGGCGAAACAAGTTCGGGAAGATGGAGCACTACGACTTTGTGCTCCGTATCAACACGCGCATAGAACTGCCGGAGAAGGAACTGGAGGACATCATCATCCACGAAATGATACATTATTATATAGGCTACCGTCAGCTCGAGGACACGAGTGCGCACGGCCAACTGTTCCGCACGATGATGACGGACATAAACCGGAAGTTCGGCCGCAACATCAGCGTCTCGCACCGGATGACAAAGGAGCAGACTGAGCAGGCACGTTCCGCACGCCAGACGTGGCACGTCGTGGCGCTGGTAAAGTTCCACGACGGGCGGAGTGGGGTAAAGGTGTTGCCAAGGATAGTGGAGCGCATCGCGCACTACTACCACAGCGTGTCGGCGGCGAAGACCATCAAGAGCGTAGACCTCTTCATGAGCTGCGACGTATTCTTCAACCGCTTCCCCTGTTCGTCCGCCCTCAACGTATGTTTCCACGACGAGGCGGAAGTACTGGAGCACTTGAAGAACGCCAAGCGGGTAGAGTGCGACGGAGAGAACGTTCGTATAATTGACTAATGCAATATGCCCTAAAACATAAAAAAAGGCGATTTCTTACCCACATCGAAGTTTTTTTTCGGGATATGGGTAAGAAATCGCCCTTTTTTTGTTGCCTTTGAGAAAAAAGTAATAATTTTGCAGTTGGATAAAAAAGAGGAATATGGTTGTAAATAATAAGTTGGTAGGCAGAGAACGGGAGTGTAGGGAACTGCACAGAATCATGAATTCTGACCGGTCGGAATTTGTGATAGTGTACGGACGACGAAGAGTTGGTAAGACTTTCCTTGTCGACCAATACTTCCATGGGGAGTATGACTTTACCTTTGTGGGTGGCCATAATCTCTCACGCCAAAGACAACTTACCAACTTTGCCAGAGCTATGAAGAAATTTTCTGGTGTGAAGCCCGATAAGTTTGCAGACTGGTTTGAAGCGTTTGATGCGTTAGAGGAGTATCTGGAATCGCTTGATGTGGATAAGAAGAAGGTAATATTTATAGATGAGATGCCTTGGATAGATACTCAAAAGTCTGACTTTGTCTCTGCTTTGGAGAACTTTTGGAATGGTTGGGCAGCTCGGCGTAGCGATATCGTGTTTATTGCGAGTGGCTCAGCAACCTCATGGATGGTAGACAATTTGATAGAGAATCAAGGCGGTCTGCATGCCCGCATCACGAGCAATATCTATATACGTCCGTTTACGCTTCGCGAGACTGAGGAATACTTGCGACGTAGAAATTGTAAGTGGGACAGGTATCAGATATTGCAGTGCTACATGGTGTTTGGAGGAATTCCGTTTTATCTGAGTCTGATTAACCCACAAGATAGTTTGGTGCAAAATGTGGACAGGTTGTTTTTCTCGCACAGTGGTATCATGAGAAGTGAGTTTGACGAACTGTACAATGCTCTGTTCCGCAATGCTGAACAATATATTAATGTGGTGAAAGTATTGGCAAATCACCATGGAGGGATGTTGCGCTCAGAAATAGCTAAGGCTGTGGATGTGAATGGTGGAACCTTGACACGTGTATTGACGAATTTGGAGAGGTGTGACTTTATCTCTCGCAGTCATAATTTCGGATGTAAGACAAGGGAGGCCAATTATCGTTTGGTGGATTTCTATACCTTGTTTTATTATAGGTTCATTGCACAAGATACTTCAGGAGATGAGCAATGGTGGAGTCACAACTTCGAGTCGCGTTTGGTGTCTACATGGCAAGGCTTGACTTTTGAAATTGTGTGTTTGGTGCATACGGATGCCATCAAGAAGGCTCTTGGCGTTTCGGGAATGGCCACGGAAGTGTCTTCGTGGCATAAGAAGGCTTTGGATAAACAACGAGGTGGGCAGATAGACTTGATTATCAAGCGTGCCGACCGTATTGTGCATCTATGTGAAATGAAATTCAGCAAGTCGGAGTATCATATTACAGAGTCTTACGAACAGACATTGCGTGAGCGCATGGAGCTGTTCAGAATGGCTACAAAGAGCAATCTCTCGCTTGTCAATACTTTTGTCACTACCTATGGAGTGGCTGATGGAAAGCATCATAGTATCGTGCACAGTGAAGTGACGATGGAACAGCTATTTGAGTAGCGGGTAGAGTGCGACGGGGAGAACGTTCGTATAATTGATTAAAATTCAACCATACAAGAAGATGGACATAAAAAACATAAAACAGGAATGGAATGCCACAATACTTGACATACTGAAGGCATTCATAGAAATTTGCAAGACTCACAATCTCAGATACTATTGCTGCGCCGGAACAGCAATAGGTGCCGTACGTCACCATGGTATTATACCTTGGGACGATGACATTGATGTCATAATGCCACGTCCGGACTATGACCGTCTGTTGGAGATAGCAAAGACGGAAGACTTCGGTAAGTACGAGGTGGTTACCCCGTACAATACCGAGGATTATCCATTGGCTTTTTCAAAACTTGTAAATCGGGAGACGACGCTGATAGAGGAGAAAGAACGTCCTTGCATCTTAGGTCTCTATATAGACATTTTCCCACTTGACGCTACAGACGATGACGAAGAAACGGCACGGACTTTGTTTCGCAAATACGTGAAGAACATCAATCGCCTAAATGCCGTGTCAACCCGAAATACCTTTGCTGAGTATATGGCGTTGTTGGGCACTAAGGAGACGTGGGGACGCTTTGCCATCAAGACGTTAGCCTTCTTCTGTCGCAGTTGGGTGCGCCGCCGTATTCTACAGAGTATGGACGAGGTGAGTCATAGGTATGATTTTGACAAAGCCAAGAACGTATTGGTATATTCTGGCTCGTACCATTATAGGGAGATATTTCCCAAGGAATGGCTTGGCAAAGGCAAGGAGTTCCCATTTGAAGATATCACGGTATTGTTGCCAGAGGAAGCCCACAAGTACTTGACCCATTTCTTCGGAGACTATATGCAGTTCCCGCCAGTAGAACAGCGTGTAGAGAAACACCTAAGATACTATCTGAACATGGAGAAGCGTGAAGGCTGGGAGGAGATAAAGAAAAAGCTAAAGAGGTGAAGCTCTAAATTTGTGCGTCCTCGAGCGTATGGGCGATACCTTCCGATATGTCAAATAGCGGTTTCCAGCCGAGTGCCTGTAGTTTGTCGGTGTTGAACGTTGCCTTTGTGATGGGGGATGTCTTGCCTTGCGCGGTGTCATCAGGAATGTCAAAGATAACTTTCCTGTTAGCCTGAGCGGCTATCAGTTCTGCTAACTGCCTTATGGTAATGTTTGATTCGGGGTGGGCTACGTTGTAGGCATTCCCGCATATGCCATCAAGCAAGAGACGTAGGACAGCATTGGCGGCATCTACGACATATAGCCACGAACGGTAGGCCTCACCTTTGCTCTTCAGCACGATGTCTTCACCGCGAAGTACGTTGCGGACGAACTGGGCGTATACACGATTGTCGCTTTCCGTAAAGCCTGGGCCGTACGTATGGCTCAATCTGGCGATGACTATGTCGGCACCATACTCCTCTCCGTATGCCATGCAAAGCGTCTCGGCGGCTCGCTTGGATGAGGGATAGCAGGCACGCACCGAGGCGCAGTCTACGTATCCGCTGCTTTTCTCGGAAAACTCACTGCCGTCGCCTTCACCGTAAATCTCGCCGGAGGAAATGTATAGCATGCGTTGCATGCCGTGGGAGAGTCCGTAGTCCATCAGATGCTTCACGCCTTCGATGTTGGCAAGCATCACCTCTACGGGAGCTTGCTTGAAGAAATTGGGACTGGCATTGCTTGCTGCATCAATGATGTAATCGACGTGCAGCATTGTGTCATAGACCTCCTCCGTAATCTGCTTGTTCATATTCCGGATTACGGGTAGTGTGACATCAAGTTCCAGAAAAGAGAAATGTGGGTCTGTCCAAAAGCAGTCAAACTTCTGACGGGCGCGTTGGCGGTTGCGGCCTGAGGCTGTCACGTGATAGTCCTTCTTGGGGTTTTGCATCAATACATTGACAATGCAACTGCCTATAAGTCCCGTCGCACCTACGACAAGGATATGCTTGCCTTGTAGACGCGACAGGTCCAGTCCCTCGGTGAAGAGGCGTGATATGTCTTGATTTATTTTAGCCATGACTCGGGTTGTACTTTCATCAATGCCTTAAGGATTTCCAGGTCTTCGACGGTAGTAATCTTGATGTTTTTCTCTGAACCGGGCACGATGTGCATCTGCCTGTTTCCCAGTTCAGCCATTAGTGTGCAGGATGCCACAGAGTTTGTAATGCCTTTCTCTTTGGCTTCTTCATGAGCCGCTATAAGATTGCCTAGACGGAACGTCTGCGGAGTTTGCGTGCGTATCAGTTCGTCACGCGGAATGCTGGTGGTTGAGGTGAAGCCGTCCTGACTTTCAAGAATGGCTTCGCGGCATTTTATACCGGTAATGGCATAGCCATATTTTTGACAGATGGCAATGTTGGAAGAGATGATGTCTTGCGACAATAGAGGGCGCACGGCATCATGTATCAATACAAGGTCATTGTCCAGGCATCCGGCTTCCTGCAGTCCGTAAATGCCGTTATGTATGGATTCCTGACCATTGTTGCCACCGGGGAAAATCCATTTCAGTTTTGTGATGTTGAACTGGTTGGCATACGACTGTAGTACTGTCTCCCAACCAGCCAGGCAAACGACAGCGATACCTTGGATGTCCGGGTGTCTTTGGAACGCCATCATGGTATGTATGATGATGGGACAATTGTCCACATGCATAAATTGTTTCGGAATGTCTTGGCCCATCCTGTTGCCTGAGCCTCCGGCTATGATTAAAGCATAATTCATTTCTTCTGATTTGTTTTTTTACATCGGCAAAGATAACACTATTATTCCAATGTGCCAAATTATTTGGCTTGTAATGTTGAATACAGACTTATAGATTGAGTATATACTTTACTATCAGCGTGGCATTGTGAATCCATTGGAAGAGACAGAGGAACGATACGAGGCACATTACTGCGAGATACACCGGACGGGCACTGCGTTCGGTGTTTTTTAGCATGTAACCTACGGCAATCGGTATGACGAAGGCCCAGTGGGCGGTCATGATGTAGGCATCTGCATTGGCAAACTCCAGTCCGACGTGCAGCAGCATGTCAAAGAGAAACATGCAGAGGGTCATCCACATCAGTCGCTCGCGGCGACCGTAGACGATGCCGGCGATGAAGAGCAGCACCGTGGCGGCCTCCATGGCATAGTACCACCAGTGGCTATACGTCACGAGGGCGGGGCGGCTCTTGTTGGCATCCTTCAGCGTATAGTCGGTGTGCAGTATGAAGCCTTCGCCGAAGATGTTCTCTACCAGCGAGGGGATGCGGTCGATGTGGTGCTCCGTGTTGGTTACGAACGACAGATGGATGAGTTGGTTCTCTTGGACCTTTTGTCTGCCTGCCTTACTGCGCTCCCATTCAGCGGCGAATTTAGGGTCACGGGCCGCCTTCTTCTGCATCAGTCGCAGCGTGGCGGCCTGTTCTTCTTTCTCGGTGGTGTTCTGCTGGTAAGCATAGAGTCCGCCGAGGATGCCCAGTGGTATGAGGTAGATGAGGAAATGCAGTACGATGCGGCCGAAGGACTTGCGCCCCCACTGGGTGAAGAAGTCGGCAAAGGCCACCTTGACCATGTTTGTGGTGGTAACGCCAGTGGAGACGAATAGCAGCGGGAGCGACTGCCACAGCGGCATGGGCTTACGGCGTTTGATGGCCTTCATCGCCAGGTAGAGCGTGAGCAGTAGCAGCGGCAGCGTGATGCTCATGTGGTCTGGGGTGAAGAGCACGAGCATGATGTGTGAGAAGGAGAAGAACCACGCTGTGAGCAGGGCGCTGGCGGCGAAGGAGAGGCCGATGGCACGGCGCATTATGCGGAAGGTGAGCAGCCACGAGGCCAGTCCGAGGCACGTCCATAGTATGGCGGTGATGAAGATGGAGCAGTTGATGTGGAACTCTTCCATCAGCCAGCCGTTCAACTGCGACAGAGGCCACAGCATGCACGACAGGATAGGGTGGCGCGAGATGACGTAGAGCGGTCGCCACTTGGAGATGACGATATACGTGTTGGGGTCGAAGCCGGATATCTCGAACCGTTTGTAGAAGGCGCTCCAAAAGCCTACACGCGGATTGGTCCATGACTCATAGTTGTAGTTCAGCATAATGACGTTGAGGCTGACGATGACCAGCAGTCCCACGATGCCGACGAGGAGGGATTCTTTATGTCGTTTGAAGAAGTGTACCATTTACGAGAAGAATGAGATGATGATGGTGAGGTTCCATGCGAGACACCACAGCGCCAGCAGTGCTACGAGTCCCGTTGCGGCTCGTTGTGCAGTTCTGCGCTGTTCGAATGCCTTTATGACGAATGCCGTGGCTATGGGTAGGGCGAAGAGGTAGTGGGCAGACATGATGTATATCTCGTTGAGACCGAAGCCCAGCCCCATGTGCAGTGCCATGTCCATGAGGAAGAACGACATTGTGGTCCAGAAGAAGCGGCTGCGGCGTCCGCACCAGATGCCAGTGGCAAAGAGGAGCAGTATCAGTCCCTCAACGGCATAGTTGAAGGGTGCGGCGAGTCCGCTGTATTTCACTATGAGCGGACGTGAGCGCAGGGCATCGCAGAGGGCGTGGTCGCTGTGCAGTTGCAGTCCCTCGCCGAAGAGGTTGTGCACGAAGGCATCCGAGCGTGAGTTGGAGATGTCAGTCCATCCCATGAACTCGCCCTTCATGAGCGGCTTGCCCTGGTTGATGTTCCAAATCTTCTTGTGGTCAGCGCGGTATTTTGCTATGGCGCGCTCGTTGCGTATGCGTTTTACGGTAGCATTGATAGCACTGTCCGTCTTGACGCTGATGGTGTCCGCCACGGCCTTGCGTATTCGTTCGGTGGCCTCGCGGTCCTTTCGTGCCTTCACTTCCATGCGTGCCTTGTATGGCGGCAGTTGCCACACCTTGTATTCCCAACGTGCTATGCCCCAGATGATGGCAGAGGGCAGGACGACCGCCAGCGCCAGGTATCCCGGTCGGAAGAACCGCCAGCGGCGCGTCGTCAGGGCGGCAAGGAACACCTTTAGCCCATTGTTGAGCGATACGCCGGCAGTGACGGTGAAGAGGGCTATGGTCTGCCACATATTGAGTGCCGATCCGCGCTTCAGCTTCTCGCCGCTCAGCCACAGGACGAGCAGCAGACAGCATTGCGACATGACGAAGTGGTCGGGGGCGAAGCTGGACACTACGACGTAGCCGAAAGAGAAGTAGAGGGCCAGCAGGGCATACGTGGCATTCTTCGCAATGCCGACGACGTTGCGGAGAATACGGTAAAGGAAGACAAAGGAGTAGGTGGCGCAGAGCACCAGTATCACCGCAGTAAGAATCGTAGCGCAGTTGCACCCCGTGAGCCACATCAACGCTTTGTTTAGTAGGTACACTGGGTACATGAAGAAAGCCAGCAGGGGGTGGCGGTAGATGTTGTACGCCGGAAACCATTCGGAGATGACTTGGTAGGTCAGAGGGTCGAAGCCCGAGACATGATACTGGCTGACGAACAGTTTGTGGTAGTTTGCACCGATGGTCTTGAAGGAAGTCCAGTAGGCGCAGACGTTTACTATGTTTAGTATGGCAAAATAGACAAATGCAATGGCGGTGGGGATACGCTCCTCGCGGCGCAGTTGCAGGATGTTGATAATTCTCTTAAGCATGGGCAAATGAGTCATATATATAATACAAGGTGCAAAGTTATAAAAAATATGAGAACTACTGTTGTATTTCCCAACAAAAATCAATACCTTTGCACTGAATGAAAGTATTCCACGTCATATCACACATAGACCTTGGCGGTGCGGAGCGCGTGGCGGTCAGCATAGCCAAGGGACAGTATGCCGGTTGTACCCACCATATTGTGGAGGTGCAGCGGGGGCGTGGTGCCTTTACGAGTGATATGTTAGCGGAGCTGAAGCGCGAGGGCATCACGGTGCACCGCTCGTGGTTGCCAGTGGTGTGGCATTTCCATTACCTCGTGGAGCGCATCATCTCTTGCCTGTTCCCGTTGCGTATGCTTTGGCTATGGCTGCGGTGGCGCCCTGACGTGATACATACGCACACCGAAATGCCGGACATGGCGGTGTGGCTATCACTCAAGCTGCTGCCGTTTATACGCGTAAAGGTGGTACGCACCATCCACAACACCCGTCTTTGGACTGGCATGCAGTGGGTGGGGCCGCGAGTGGAGCGGTTTATGCAGCAGCGCAATGCCAACGTTGCCATCTCTGAAGGAGTGGCTGCGGCTTACGTGAAGCAGTACGGCGGTTCGATGCCCGCCATAATATACAACGGCGTTGCACCGGTTGAGCAGAAACCGTACAGTGGTATAGTGGCAGGCAAGACAAACGTCCTGTTTGCCGGGCGTTTAGAGGAGCAGAAAGGCATAGCCACGCTCTGCGAGATAGTAAAGTCGTTGCAGGACGATGACCGCTACTTCTTTCACGTCTTTGGGGCAGGCACACAGCAGGAACTCGTGGACGGCATAAGCCGTCTGTCTAACGTCTCCGTGCATCCGCCGCTGCCCAACGTAGCCACGGTAATGGCATCGTTCGATTATCTCATCATGCCGTCGCTGCATGAGGGACTGAGCATACTTGCCATTGAGGCATCCATGAACGGTCTGCCTTTGATGGTCAACCGCTGTACGGGACTCATAGACACGTTGCCGCCAGAATGGCCGTTCGCCGTAGCTGACAACGATATGGGGCAATGGATGAAACTGTTTAAGGAGGTACTGCCGAACGCAGACCGCCAAGCGTGCGCCGACAGGGCGAAGGAATATGTCCATGAGCATTTCTCGATAGAGAGGATGCAGGAGGAGTACAACAAAATATATAAAGGAGTACAATAAATGAGTAAAGAAAATGCTCCAGTGGAACAGGGCGGAGTGGCGGCACCTTTGACGGTGACGGTGCTTGTGCCAGTCTACAGAGTGGAAAAATATATAGCGGAGTGTGCTGAGAGCCTCTTTGCGCAGACTTATCCGCATATAGAATATGTGTTCTGCGACGACTGTACGCCAGACCGTAGTATCGCGGTGCTGCAGGAGGTGATTGAGAAATATCCGGAGCGGAAAGACCATGTGCGCATTGTGCGACAGGAGCATAACAGTGGTATAGGGGCTGTGCGTGCCAGACTGCTGAAGGAGGTGCGTACGGATACGTTCTGCTTCGTAGACAGCGACGACTTTGTGCCTACCAGTGCTATAGAGATTCTCGTTAAGCGCATGACGGAGACGGGTAAGGATATCATTGACGGTGCATACGCAGACTATTGCGACGGCAAGGCATCTGAGCCAAAGCATCGGTCGCATTGCAGCGATGACAAGTTCCTGCGCCGTGTGCTTTGCGTCAATCTTGAGAGACACTGCGTATGGGGACGATTTTACAAGACGTCGTTGCTGCAACGTCTGCCTGATATGTTCTTTGAGGGGATTGACTGCTCGGAGGACTACTGTGCTACGGCACGAATATCCGTCGTGGCAACAAGAGCGTGGACGGACGAGTTGGTGTACTACTACCGGACAAACACAAGCGGCACATATTCCAATACGCTCAACGAGAAGAATATGCTCTCCACTCTGCACGCCATGGCGCAGGTGCTGAGGTTCTACCGTATGCGAGGCCATCTGCCTATGGCAATGGAGATAGGCGCGCTACAAATGTACCGCGAATGCCATAAAAGTGGGATAAGTCCCGATGTGGCAGACCGGGAGCTGAAATATGTGCCGGAGCATTCCCGGGCGAAACTGCTGTACTGGATGCTCCGCAGTGATAAACTATACAAATTGGGCGATATCCTTTATCGCCTAATACGTGCTGTGGTTGCACTATGAGCGAGACGTTAAAACAAAAAACTGCCAAAGGACTCTTTTGGGGAGCCTTGAACAGTGGCACCACGCAGGTGCTTAATCTGGTGTTCGGCATCTGTCTGGCACGTCTGCTCACAGAGGCTGACTATGGTATCGTCGGCGTGCTGACTATCTTCTCTACCATTGCCGGCGACTTACAGAGCGCAGGATTCACGCAGGGACTGATAAACCTAAAGTCGCCCACCGCGCGCGACTACAACTCCGTATTCTCATTCAACGTGGTGGCATCGCTCACCATGTATGCCATACTCTTCCTGTGTGCTCCGCTGATAGCAGACTTCTTCCACCAGCCTTGCCTAACGGAAGTGTCGCGTGTGGTGTTCCTCGCCTTTGTCATCTCCTCGTTGGGTATAGCGCACGGCGGATATATGACGAAGAACATGATGAACCGCGAGATGGCAGTGATTGGCGTTGTGGCATTGCTGTGCTCAGGCACCGTTGGCATCGTGCTGGCATTGCTTGGCAAGGCCTACTGGGCGTTGGCATGGCAGCAGATAACATACATCGCGGTGATGAACGCCGGACGCTATTTCTGCGTGCGCCAGTGGCATCCGCGGCTTACGCTGGACTTCGGTCCAGTGCGTCAGATGTTGCCTTTTACTGTAAAGATTCTCGTGACGAAGATAATAAATACCGTAAGCAGCAATATACTTATCGTTATCTTCGGCCGACTGTTCACTATCCAGCAAGTGGGCAACTACTCCCAAGCGTACAAGTGGGACACTATGGCGAATTCGCTCGTCGCTAATACCGTAGGACAGATAGCACAGGCGGTGCTCGTTGAGGCCGATACGGAAGCCAACGATGAAGGACGCCAGTTGCGTGTGTATCGTAAGATGCTACGCTTTACTTGCTTCCTTGCCATGCCGCTGATGTTCGGACTGGCGTTGGTAAGCCGCGAGTTCATATTGATTACGATAGGCGAGGGGTGGAAGGACTGCGTGCCTCTGCTACAGGTGCTCTGTGTCAGCGGTGCCTTCGTGCCTCTCTATACCATGTATCAGAACCTTGCCATCTGTCAGGGGCGCAGCGATGTCTACATGCGTCTGAACATAGCGCAGATAGTATTGCAGATTATCGTGATACTCTGTTTCTACCGCCAGGGCATCTACATGATGGTGTGTGCCTATTCCGTCTTCCTCATACTGTGGCTGCTGCCGTGGCAGTTGTCCGCCGGTAAACTGATAAGCTACAGGCTGCTGGATTTCCTGCGAGACATGGCCCCGTTTACCGTCATTGCCGCTGCCGTGATGGTGGCAGTATACTTTGCCACGTCAATGATAGAACAGCTGTGGCTATTGATACTGGTACGCATCGTGATGGCCTTGGTACTGTACTATGCCATTCTAAAACTGCTGGGCACGGAAATCCTCAAGGAGTGTGAGGCTTTCGTCAAGAAGCGCTTGTAATTTACAAGCCATAGTTAGGACAAGGGAACGAAATAGTCTATGATGAGGTAGCCATTATATATAATAAGGTATAGCGTGACGAGGGCGACTAAGCCTGTCCACGCATATTGCAGCCAACTGCGTTCGAGGAATTATTCCTCAACTTGCGTGGCGGAAACTTCTCTACAATAAGAAAAGCATTGGTGCACCGTCTGAAGAAGACGTTGGGACTGGCGAAGAACATATAGCCGTAAAGGGCTATTCCGCTTAGACTAAGAAATGAAAACATAGCACTACGCCGCAGCAGACTATGGACACGGGGAACAGTCCCAGTCCTAGCCATGCGGCGAGGCAACCGATAATGAGCGCCGAGAATCCTGCAAGAGGGTTCTCGGTCGCTTGCATTATGGCGGGAAACGTCATGACGGCAAGCGTTACGTAAGGTACGTAATAGAGGAAGCTGCGCACGAACAGATTTTTTATCGGGCGGCGCAGCACCACTACGGGGATAACGCGGATGGCGTTGGTCACAATGACCATTATCAGAAGATAGAGGAACAATTCGTAATTCATAATTCAGAATGCAGAATTCATAATTTGTAATGCAGAATTCAAAATTCATAATTTGGGATGCACAATGCTGGACTATTTGTCCCTTGGCGCAATGACGGCTGCTGCGGCAGAGATGATGATGGTGAGCAGGATGGTGCGTGTGCCGCTGCTGATGCTGGAGATGAGCGGTGCTATGCTTGCTGCGTAGCTGCAGATGAAGCTTGCAATGATGCTGGCGGCTACGGCCTTGTCGCGTTTGGCCGGTGGGATGATGATGGCTATGAACATGCCGTATAGGGCAACGCCGAGGGCTTCCACGATGAAGGCTGGCAGTATGTTGCCGGCTATGATGCCGGACATGCAGCCGAGGGCCCATGCCGGAGCGCAGGTCAGCGTGGCACCGTATGTGTACCACGGGTTGAGGCGTTCGCCGTAGGCTATGCTGATGCCGAAGATCTCGTCAGTGAGACACGTGGCCACGAAGAACTTGTGGCGGAACGGCAGCGTGGCGGGAAACTTCTGTGCCAGTGCCGTTGTCATGAGCAGATAGCGGAGGTTGGTGACGATGCACATGGCAACGACCTCGACGTATGCGGCCTGCAGCACGACGAGGGAGTATACGCCGTATTCGCCGGCGGAGGCACGTGTCAGCAGACTGCCGACAAAGCCCACGATGGCCGTGAGTCCGGCTTTCTTTGCTATGATGCCCAAAGAGAAGGAGACGGCGTAGTAGCCGAGGGCTATAGGAATTCCGTCGCGCATGCCGCGGACGAATATTGGCCTACTGTAGTTCATTGTTTCTTTAGTTGGTTGTTCTTTGTTGTCTCTCATTATTCTCTCTTCATTCTTTTATTTTCTCTCGTTATTCTCTCCGCTTCACGCCCCTCACAGCCTGTGCCTCCAGTGGGTTTTCGGGCCATGAGTGTTTGGGATAGCGGCGTCGCAGGTCTTTGCGCACGTCGAAATATGCGTTGGTCCAGAAACTATGCAGGTCCTGCGTCAGTTGTACGGGTTTGAAGCCTGGTGAGAGCAGCTCCATGAGGACTGGTCGCTTGCCGTCGTCCACGCGCGGAGTGTCCGTGAGTCCGAAACATTCCTGCAGGCGTACGCTGAGCACGGGTGCTTCTGCCCCTTGGCGGTAGTCGATGCGTATGCGGCTTCCCGTGGGCACGGTGATGTGCGTTGGTGCAAGGCGGTCTACGGTCTGTTGCTGGTCGTACGTCAGCATGCCCCATAGGGCTTCTGCCAATGGCAGGCGTTTCAGCTCGGCAGCCGTGGTGCGCAGCTTGGAACCGTTGGAGAGCCACAGTGGCAACCACTCTTCGGCGGTGGCGAGTACGTGGTCGGTGGTGAGGTCGGGCAGCTCCAGTTCTGGGTGCCATTCGCTGACGGCGGCTATGCGGCGTTGTAGTCGCTGCACTTCGTCTGTCCAGTCGAGCAGGCTCACTCCGTCGCGCTTCACCGTGTCGCA
The DNA here is from genome assembly GCA_963588475.1 of Oscillospiraceae bacterium. GTDB lineage: Bacteria > Bacteroidota > Bacteroidia > Bacteroidales > Bacteroidaceae > Prevotella. The sequence goes on from CAVAHD010000022.1 coordinate 22,430, forward strand.
GAGTATGTGCTCTATTGCTGACTGCGGCACGTCGTGCATAGGCGAGACACTGAGCACGTGCACACCGATGCGGCGTTCACGTTGTGCCACGATGCCCCCTTTGTTCTTGTCCCAAGCCACGTGCTCTACCTCGTCGGCAAGTCCGGTGATGTCGCTCAGATGCAGTGGGGCGGCAAGGAATATCCGTCCGCCGTTGGAATTGACGGATGCCACGGTGACGGCATCGCATGCTGCGATGGTGTCGTCCTTGTCTACGAAGGCCTCGTCGCCACTTGCCAGTCGGAAGCGTCCCGGCGTGGTGAGTGCCATACCGATGCGCTCTGGATAGGCTGAGGCAAGCAGCGCACCCACGGCGTAGGGCGACGGCGAGCCGACGTACTTCTTTACGTGGGCCATGCGGCAGTATTCCTGAGCTATGCGTGCGTCCGGGTGTTGCGATGTGAAGTCAGCCGTTGTGGCAGTTTTGGAGTTGGACGGGCGTTCCAGTATGGCGGCGATGTTGCATGCCAACGACTTGTCCTCTTCGTTCTTTGCACACAGAATCATGCGAGCTATGCGCGGATGGCAGGGTAGGGCAGACATTCGTTTGCCCAGTTCCGACACCTTATTATTATATAAGGCTTGAAGCGTGGTCAGTGTGCGTTGCGCCTGAGCGATGGCGGCGGTGGTCGGTGGTGTTAGCCATGGGAGCGCAAGCGGGTTGCTCTCACCCCACGTGGCAATGTCCAGCACGGTAGAGGAGATGTCGGCGGTGAGAATCTCCGGTTGGCGGTGCTCAGCCATGCGGTGTTCCGTGGCCGTGGACCAAAGTCGGTAGCACGTGCCGGGTGCCAGTCGTCCGGCGCGTCCCATACGCTGCGTCGCCATGTCGAGCGATATGCGACGTGTCTCCATGTGCTCCAGTCCCGTGCGTGGGTCGAACGCCATGGTGCGGTACAGTCCGCTGTCCACTACGCAAGTGATGCCTTGTATGGTCAGTGACGTCTCGGCTATCGGCGTGGCGATGACCACCTTGCGCTCGCCGTTGCGGTAAGGCATGATGGCCCGTCGTTGCTCTTCGTTGGAGAGCATGCCGTAGAGCGGTAGCACTGGGGTGGGGGAGAGTGCCTCGCCCAACAGCTCGATGCACCGCAGTATCTCTCCTTGCCCCGGGAGGAAGGCGAGTATGCTTCCGCTTGTTTCACGGTAGGCTCGGATGATGGCCCGTGCCGTTGTCTCGGCGGCGTTCTGCGGTGTGGCTTCTTCGTCGAAGCGTTCCATGGCGACGGGGTGCATGCGTCCCTCGCTCTCTATGAGCGGTGCGTGGAGGGTCTTGCATATCTCGGTGGCATCGATGGTGGCGGACATGATGACGAGGCGGAGGTCCGGACGCAGTATGTCCTGTGCCTGACGGGCCAGGGCGAGTGCAACGTCGGAGGCGAGGCTGCGCTCGTGGAACTCGTCGAAGAGCATCATGGCAACGCCGTCGAGGGTGGGGTCGCTGACCAGCATGCGCGTCAGTATGCCTTCCGTCAGCACCTCGATGCGGGTGGCTGGGGATACGCGTGTCTCGAAGCGTATGCGGTAGCCGACAGTCTGGCCCACCTCCTCGCCCAGCATCTCTGCCATGCGCTCCGCCACTTGGCGTGCGGCAAGGCGTCGCGGTTCGAGCATCAGGATGCGGCCGGTGGTGTCGCCCTGTTCAGTGAGTGCGGCAAGGATGGTCAGCGGCAGCAGTGTTGACTTGCCCGCGCCCGGCGGTGCCGTGACCACCAGAGCGGTGTGTTCGGCTAAGGCGTCGTTGACCTGCGTCGCGATGGCAGACGCTGGTAGGGATGAGAAAGTGTCGAGAATGGATTGGATGCTCTTCATGAGTGCAAAGTTACGAAAAAAAGCGACAAACGGCAAATTTCTTGCACATACGTTTTTCGTGTGCGCAAGTAGAAAGGTTTAATTGCAAAAAAATCTGAAAATGGTTTGCTCATTCGGAAGAATTGACTACCTTTGCCAACAAGAAGACTAATAAGCACCATTGTGTTTGTTCTACCAAAAAGAATAAAAAGACTCATGGCAGTATACGAAAAATACCTAAAGAAGAAAGACTTTGACTCTTACGAAGATTTCATTGACAACTACCACGTGACAGTGCCCGTGCACTTCAACTTCGGTTATGACGTGGTTGACGAATATGCTAAGACAGACCCCGAGAAGGTTGCCATCATTTGGACAGACGGTCACGACATCAGATTTGAGGTGACATTCAAGGAACTGAAGGAGAAGTCCGACAAGGTGGCGAGCTACTTCCAGACTATCGGCATCGAGAAGGGCGACCGTGTACTGCTCATCCTCCGCCGCCGCATAGAGTGGTGGTACACCATGGTGGCGCTGCACAAGATAGGTGCAGTAGCCATACCGGCCAACCACCAGTTGTCAGACAAGGACATCTCTTACCGCTGCAACGCGGCCGGTGTGAAGGCCATCGTTTGTTGCGATACGACTTACGTGATGGAGAACGTGATGAAGGCCAACTACTTCTGCCAGAAGGTGCAGCACTGCATCTACGTCAACGACGGCAACGGTCCGGCCATCAAGTCGGACGAGTGGGAGGACTTCTGGGAGGAAGTGGACAAGGCTCCGGCATTCCAACCTATAAAGAAGGTGAACATGTCGAGCGACAACATGCTTATATACTTCACCTCCGGCACGACGAGCCAGCCAAAGATGGTGGTTCACGACTTTGCCTATCCGCTGGCCCACATCATGACGGCAAGGTTTTGGCAGTGTCTGAACGAGGACTCCCGTCTGCTCACCGTGACGGACAGCTCATGGGTGATGGCCGTGTGGGGCATGATGTACGGACAGTTGCTGGTAGGCGCAACGGTTGTTGTCTACGACTTCGAAGGAAAGTTCGATGCGGCCAACCTTCTGCAGGTGATACAAGACTGCAAGGTGACATCCTACTTCTCCGCCCCTACCGTATATCGCTTTATGCTCGCACAGGACATGAAGAAGTACGACCTCTCTGCCCTAAACTACTGCGTAGTGGCAGGCGAATTGGCACACCGTCATGTGTACGACGACTGGAAGGCCAATACGGGCATCGAGATGAAGGAGTGTTACGGCCAGACCGAGGTGGGACTTGTGACGGGCTTCTTCCCATGGGTGGAGAGCCGTACGGGCTCCATCGGCAAAGCAAGTCCGCTGTACGACATGGAGCTGCTCGACGATAACTGCGACCCCGTGCCCAACGGCGAGATAGGTCAGGTGGCCATCAACGTAGACCGTGGCCGCCCGTTGGGCGTCTTCAAGGAGTACTTCCTGGACCCCGATGCCATGGCCCGCAACAACCACGATGGATACTACTTCACGGGCGACTTGGCACGCCGCGACGACGACGGATACTTCTGGTTTATCTCTCGTGCCGACGATGTGATAAAGTCCTCTGGCTACCGCATCTCTCCGTCAGAGGTAGAGACGGCTCTGATGCTGCACCCTGCCGTGATGGAATGCGCCGTGACGGGTGTGCCCGACGAAGTGCGCGGTCAGCTGATAAAGGCTACCATCGTGCTAAAGAAGATGTTCCGCAAGGAGGCCGGCGAAGAATTGGCAAAGCAGATACAGGAGTTCTGCAAGGCGCAGACTTCACCATATAAATATCCGCGAGTAGTGGAGTTCGTAGAGGACTTGCCGCGTACTACAACGGGCAAAATTCGACGTGCCGCCATTCGTGAAAAAGACAATAAGTAAATGCCCAATACGCTGACACTACATAATGACGTAAAGGAAGTGGAACAGCTTCCGGCTTGGTTCGATGCGCTGGCGGAGACGATGCCGTTGAAGCAGGAAAACTTGATGCAGCTGAATCTGGCCATAGAGGAGGCTGTGGTCAACGTTATGGAGTATGCCTTCCCGGACGGTGAGAAGCATGAGTTTACCATTTCTGCAGAAGTGGAGACTGACGTGCAGGGCGTCGAGGTCGTGAGGTTTGTCATGACGGACAGCGGCATCCCCTTCGACCCTACCAAGGAGGAAGACCCCGATGTCACGTTGTCTGCCGAGGAGAGGCAGATAGGCGGACTGGGCATATTCCTCGTAAAGACCATCATGCAAAGCGTGGACTACTGCCGTGCCGACGGGAAGAACGTACTTACAATGATTTATAAACCATAAAGATATACTCTCTACACTTATGACATTTGAAATAGAACACAAAGGGGACTGCTATGTTGGAAAAATAGTAGGACGCTTGGACACTTCTGCTGCCCAGAAATTTGCCGCGGACATCGAGCCGCTCATTGACAATGCTAACAAGGTAATCTACATGGATTGCTCGGAGATGGACTTCATCTCTTCTTCCGGTCTGCGCCTTTTCCTGTCCCTGCGAAAGGCAACAATAGCCAAGGGCGGCGATATCACCATAGTCGGCATCAAGGACGACGTGAAGCAGGTATTCACCATAACCGGCTTCTGCTCCCTGTTCAAGTTTGAGGATAGCATGCCAGCAGTATAATATATAAATAAGGTAAAGTCTTTATAAACGAAAAAAGCCTCGCCGAAGCGAGGCTTTTTTCGTTTATGGAGGTTTGTGTGCTTGAAGGAGATTATCTAATTCTGTCTGCTGACTTCACCAAGTCGTCGTCGTGCTTTACGCCAGCGTATGCCATGCCTGCCAGTACGAAACCTACCAACGGGAGTAGGGCGTAGAGCGGATAGCGGACTGCTCCGCCGTGGACGTAGAAGTGGTCGAAGCAGAAGTATGCCAGCCATACAGCCTGCAGCAGCTGCATCAGTCGGCAGAGCTTCATCTGCGTGCGGCGCTGCGAGTAGATGACTATGGTGCCGATGCTCATGAGGGCTGTGAGGCCGTCGATGGCAGTCAGCACGCCCCCTCTTGCTGCATTGGTAGCAATGCACGCTACGTCGAACCACAGTACGATGGCGGTGACGAAGAGCAGGGTTATCAGATATATGGTCTGTTTACGTTGCCACATATAGAGTCACTCTAAAAGGTAGCGGTTTAGAAATCGTCGTCGTCGTCGTCCTTGACATCCTTGGATGGGTCGTGCCAGTAGATGTCGCCGTCGATGAACTCCTGTGCTGCGATGAGGGTTGGCTTCGGGAGCTTCTCGTAGTAGCGTGAGATTTCTATCTGCTCGCGGTTTTCGAATACCTCTTCGAGCGAGTCATTGTAGTTTGCAAATTCAGAGAGTTTCTTGTTCAGCTCCTGCTTGATGTCCTGTGAGATTTGGTTGGCGCGCTTGCCCATGATGGCTACGCTCTCGTAGATGTTGCCGGTAGCATCACAGAATTCCATGATGTTGCGGGTGACGGTGTTGGTAGGAGCTTTTGATTTCTTGTAGTCCATTATTGTAATGTTTAATTTTTAGTTTACTTGTTGTCTTTATCCTTCAAGTCCACTTCGCCGGTCTTGGTGTAGCGCTTGCAGTTGGCTATGTATTTCTCTGCCGTAGCCTTCTCGGCTGACTCTGGGTATTCGTTGAGGAAACCGTAGCATTCGTCCTCGGCGTCCTGGAAGCGGTCGTGCTGCTTCTCCTTCACGCTGTGTACGGCGAGTTTGTATTTACTCTTCATGATGAGCGTGGCAAAGTTCTCGCGGAGGTTGCTGTACGGGTAGTCCTTGATGGCGTTCTGCGACGTGACGATGCACGCCTCATAGTTGTTGCCACCGCTGGTGCAGTTGCCGAAGTACGTGCCGAGGTCGTAGTAGAGCTGTGCGTTGATAAGCTCCTTCTGCACCAGGAGGTCCTGCAGCTCATAGAGGCGGTCCTGTGCCAGGTCCTTCTTCTCGCTGTAGGGGTAGAGGTCTATGAACTCCTGGTAAGCCTTCATGGCCTGGTAGGTCTGCGACTGGTCGAGGCGTGGCTCGGGTATCGTCTGGTAGATGGCCTCACCGATGTTGAAATAAGCGTCCTCGGCATAGATGCCCTTGGGGTAGGAGTTGTGGTATTTGCGGAACACCTGCGCGGCCGACTCGTTGTCCTTGTTCATTAGGTTGGCCATACCGTAGAGGTACAAGCACTCTTCCGCGTTGTCCTTGCCCTTGAATATCGTCACCATGTCGCCAAGGATGGTGGCGGCATTCTGATACTTGCCCCGGGCATACTGCTCCTTGGCATACTCGTAGCGGTATGCGTAGTCGTTGGATTTATATACCTTGTTGAACTCTTGAGCGCAACTGGTCAAGAGCACCGCAGCAAAAGCAGAGATGATGTATACGTGCTTCTTCATTAAAAGAGTGAAAATTCGAATTTTGCATGCAAAGGTACACATAATTAATTGATGTAGCAAAGTTTTTCTTGCCTTTTCTGACTTTTTCAAGATTTTCTAACATTTATTATGTGCTAAAGGCGTACCTTTGTATCGACAAATTATGGCAGATTTTCATTTAATATCAAAATACAAGCCCACGGGCGACCAGCCCGAGGCCATAGCGCAACTCGTAGAGGGGGTGCGCCGTGGCGACCCTGCGCAGGTGCTGCTCGGCGTCACCGGTTCCGGCAAGACGTTCACTATGGCGAACGTCATAGAGCAGGTCAACCGCCCCACGCTCATCCTAAGCCACAACAAGACGCTGGCGGCGCAGCTCTACGAGGAGATGAAGGCCTTTTTCCCAGAGAATGCCGTGGAGTACTACGTCTCCTACTACGACTACTACCAGCCCGAGTCGTACCTGCCCACTACGGATACGTACATAGAGAAAGACCTCGCCATCAACGAGGATATAGACCGTCTGCGCCTTTCGGCCGTATCCGCCCTGTTGTCCGGCAGAAGGGACGTCGTTGTCATCTCGTCCGTATCGTGCATATACGGCATGGGCGGCCCGAGCACCATGCAGGGTAGCATCATCACCATCAGGCAGGGCGACAAGATAGACCGCAACGACTTCCTCCGCAAACTCGTTGACATCCAGTATATGCGCAACGACGTGGAGATGAAGCGAGGCGAGTTTCGCGTGAAGGGCGACACTGTTGATATCGCCATAGCATACGGCGAAGCGATACTGCGCGTCACCTTCTGGGACGACGAGATAGACACCATCGAGGAGCTCCACCCCGTGACACTCAAGCGCATGGCCGGGTTCGTCGAGTACCAGATATACCCCGCCAACCTCTTCGTCACCACCAAGGAACAGCAGGAGGCCGCCGTGCGCATGATACAGGACGACCTCGTGGCGCAGATAGACTACTTCAAGTCCATCGGCGAGGACCTCAAGGCAGCACGCATCAAGGAGCGCGTGGAGTACGACCTGGAGATGATAAAGGAGCTGGGTCACTGCTCCGGCATAGAAAACTACTCGCGCTACTTCGATGGTCGCCAGCCCGGCGAGCGCCCCTACTGCCTCTTTGACTTCTTCCCCTCCGACTTCCTCATGCTCATCGACGAGAGCCACGTCTCCGTGCCACAGATAAGGGCGATGTACGGCGGCGACCGCTCCCGCAAGCAGAACCTCGTGGAGTACGGCTTCCGCCTCCCGGCAGCGTTCGACAACCGTCCTTTGCGCTTCGAGGAGTTCGAGCAGATGCTCAACCAGACCATCTACGTCTCAGCCACTCCGGCCGACTACGAACTGGAGGCCGCCGAGGGTGTCGTCGTGGAGCAGGTGATACGCCCCACGGGACTCCTGGACCCCGTCATAGAGGTGCGCCCCACGGAGAACCAGATTGACGACCTGCTCGAGGAGATACGCCAGCGCAACGAGAAGAACGAGCGCGTCCTCGTCACCACGCTCACCAAGCGCATGGCAGAGGAACTGACCGAGTATCTGCTAAATAACGGTGTGAAGGCAAACTACATACACTCCGACGTCAGCACCATGGACCGCGTGCAGATACTCAACGACCTGCGCGCCGGAGTCTTCGACGTGCTCGTGGGCATCAACCTTCTGCGCGAGGGACTGGACCTGCCCGAGGTGTCGCTCGTGGCAATACTGGACGCCGACAAGGAGGGGTTCCTGCGCGACCACCGCAGTCTCACCCAGACCGCCGGACGTGCCGCACGCAACGTGGACGGAAAGGTAATAATGTACGGCGACTCCATCACGGAGAGCATGCAGAAGACCATCGACGAGACCGAGCGCCGCCGCCTGAAGCAGATACGCTACAACGAGGAGCACGGCATCGTGCCGCAGCAGATAAAGAAGGAGCTGAACCGCGAGAGCATCGCAAAGGTGATAAAGAACGAGGAGACGCTGGCAAAGCTAAAGATGGACACCACGCCAATGCCTACCCTCGGCACGGCATCGCCCGTAGGCAGAGACCACGCCGCCGGCGTGGCGATATTCGAACAGCAACGAAAAGCCGTCGCTACTGTTACTCCCCCAAAGACCTCAAGGACATACAGTCTGCCCGAAGAAGAACTCTCCATGGCAGCAGAAAGCGAAGAGGCATACGGCAAGAAGGCACCAGCCGCTCCAGAGCAGGACCTCGAAAAGGCAATAGCCGAGGCCACGGAACGCATGAAGGAGGCAGCCCGCAAGATGGACTTCGCCCTTGCCGCCAAGTACCGCGACGAGATGCTGCGCCTAAAGCAATTGGCAGGAGATGCAGACTGACAATCAGCATATAATGAACCCCAAATACAGAAAGAGTAGAAATGGCAAAAGGACAGGAATTCCGCTTTAAACAGTTTACGGTGCAGCAGGACCAGTGCGCCATGAAGGTGGGCACGGATGGCGTGCTCCTGGGGGCGTTGGCTACCGGCGGCAGCAAGATACTGGACATAGGCACCGGCACGGGGCTTGTGGCGCTGATGATGGCGCAGCGGTGTCCCGAAGCCCAGCTGACGGCGATAGACATTGACGCTGCAGCCTGCGGACAGGCAGCCCAGAATGTGGCGCAGTCGCCCTTTGCCGAAAGGATAACGATCAAGCACACGTCGCTGTCCGACTTTGCGGACGAGTCCGTGCAAGGCACCTTCGACGCTATAGTCTGCAACCCGCCGTTCTTCGAGAACAGTCTGGAGTGCCCCGACGACCGCCGCACGGCAGCCCGCCACACGTCGTCGCTGCCCTTCGCCGAACTGATAGCCAATGCCGCCCGCTTGCTGAGCGATAGTGGCACGATGACGGTGATAATACCCACCATGGCCGTGACGCGCATGGAGGCCGAGTGCGCCTACTGCTCCCTGCGCATAGCGAGACGACTGCACATAAAGACAGTAGAACGAAAAGCCCCCAAGCGCACCTTGCTATACATAACAAAACGGTCAGCCGCCAGCCCGACCATTCCGATAGGAGCGTCCCCCACACCGCTCGCCTCCGTAGAGACGCACTGCTTGATGGAGAACGGTCAGCGTAGCGAATGGTACAGCACCATCTGCCGCGACTTCTATCTGTAAGCTCAACGGAATGTTTATCGGAACATAATGGTGCAAGCATCAAGACGTCACGGGATTAGCACCTGGACATTACGGGCAAGAAGCCAAGTCACAACGATTGTTGGCAACTGCCAACAACATGGACGGCAACTGCCAACAATGTGGATGGCAACTGCCAACAGCGTGGACGGCAACTGCCAACAACATGGATGGCAACTGCCAACAATACGTCGACGGCAGCTTTCAGGCGCATTAAGAGTTGGCGTCTCGTATGCTACAAGCAGTCAGCAGGCAGGTTGCAATTTATCTTGTCGGCAAAGAGTGAGCTTTCTTTCTATTGCACCAACTCGCTGACAATCTTTCTTTTAAGCATACGGTTGCAACTTTTTTCCAGTCTTTAGGGCTTGTATTTGCAACTTTTTTCCAGCCTCGCAGTTGCAAAATTGCAACTTTTTTCCAATAAGAGCAAACATGCCCCACGCCATAAGCGGCAAAAGAAAATCCCGGACAGTTCTATGATGTGAGCTGTCCGGGATTTACGTGTTTAGTCTTAGGCCAGAACAATGTTGGCTGGTACTCCCAAGTTGTGGTAAATGTTGCGTGCAATATCAAAATTGATGGCTCTGCGACCATGAAGAATGTCGCTCAAGGCTGTTGTTGACACACCAATGACCTTTGCAGCCTCCTTTTGCTTGTAACCTTTATTCTTGAAAGCAACCTTGATAGCCGCAATCAAAGAAGGTTTGACTCTCCAGGGGTGCGGCTCAGTCTCACATTCCCAATTGTAAGCAGCCTCACTCAGAATCTTTAATTCCTCCTGGTCCACCTCATCAAGCATATCCATGCCACCCAACTCGGTCCCCTTTTTCAAGAGAGCTTCTATGCGCTCATCTATTTCATTGTATGTTATTTCGTCTTTGATAATCATAGCTATTTCCATTCCGTCTTTTCGACGTATTCAGCCCATCTCATTAGAGCATCTTCTGCATCTGGGTGTTTCTTCCCAAAAGCTTTCAGCAATTTAAACTTTAATATCTTCATTAGTCTTAGTAATATGTAAAAAATAACTTGCGCAGTTTTTGATTCGATAAATGGGCAGAGACACAGGCTCTTCTGACCCACTCGTTAGTACAATAAAGGAATTACTCCAAGATTACCCATACTCCAGCATTGTCCTTGCCTTCATGCCGTATGATGCCAGCTTTCTGCATTACCGCCAAGTCCCTTTCTATTGTTCTTGAAGTCACCGACAAAGTCTCCGACATTTGTTTGGCGGAAACGGAAGGGTTTGACTGTATAATGGCGATGATAACACGCTGGCGAGCAGTCAGTTTAGTCTCCGACATATCTCCGACATTAGTCTCCGACAAGTCTCCGACATTTCCGCCACGTTCTGCTATCACTTCATTCACCGTTTTGCGCTGAATGATAGCCATCACACCACCGCCTATTTCTTCAATGGTGGGCAGCTGCATCTTGGCACGCTCAAACTCTTCGGCAATCTTCTTGTACCCACGTCCCCAGGACTCAACAAAGCCTGCCTTATAGAACACGTTAGCTATGTTGTGGTTGCGAGGATATGACGAGTGCTTCTTCAAAAGGTCGGCAGGAGTCAATTCTTCTGGCAATAAGCCGTAGTTCCAAAGTTCGATACTGCGGTCGTAGATACGCATTTGGATGGCTGGTCCGGCATAGTCTTTATGAGCGATGGCGTTATATATCAGTTCTCGCAAGGCTTTTTCTGGCACTTCCAACTGTTCCACTCGCTGCAGTCCTTCGTAATGGATTGGCGAAAGCAGATACTTTGTGCGGAGGGTGTCAACCACACGGCTTGCCATCTGAATGATGTTGCCCTCTATTACATCCTGTACTATCAGGTCGCTCTCGTCGGTATGGAAACGCCCAATCTTGAAGGTCGCAGATGGGAAGAACTGTCCCACATGCTTTCCGAAAAGTAGAACGGCGGCATTTTTCAGTTCTCCATTGGCGGTAAGCAGACCAAGATTGCGCAACACATTCTCGGTGGAGGCATTGGCTTCTTCTTCGTCCATGCGCCCAGCCTTGATGCTGCATTGCAGGAAATAATCAATGGCGTTGCGGTCTATGTCGTCAATGGTTACTCGAAAGACAGGAATGTCGTCCAATGACTGTCCCATCTTCTTCATGATGAACTGTTGCAAGGCAAGCCCCTTCAATTCCTGTTTGGTGGAGCCGCTGCGATAGTGGTATGTCCCCTTGTAGGCAATAGGCATATTGCTTGGAGTGACAACAATCTCTATGTATTCTTTCTCGCCTTCGATAAGCAGATTGACGTCCTCCACGATACCCAAATAGTTGACAATCTTATTGGGGATGTCCTCCATCAGTTTCTTGGCATCGGGCAAGCCAATTACTTCTTTATCATCGTTCACGCCGATGTAGATGCGACCACCATGCGCATTGGCGAAGCCGCATATCCATTTCAGATATTCGTCTCGCCATGACTCCTTGTATTCTATGTTCTGACTTTCGCTCAGCATAATTTTTTCTACATCATATATGGTCATCCAAAATCGTACTGTGGTATCTTGGATAATCTGGTTCTTGGACTTTTTCTGCAAATGTAAGCAAATTCCAACAAAGTTGCAAGAAAATGATGAAGAATGTTGTAAGCTTGCAAGAGCTTTCTGAATTTACGCTTGTCAACTTTTATGTAATGTGTAAAAAATAACTTGACCATTTTTTTTGAGAATCAGACAACGCATTCGTCAACGGCGGGCAGAAAGCCCAACCTGCGCCTAGCCCAGGGCAACGCCCTGGGTAACACCGTGAGTAACCACGCGCCGGTGACCGTTGGTTCAGCCCGCCGTTGGCGCATTTTTCCAATTGAAAAACTGCGCAAGTTATTTTTTGAACATTACTTAGTCTTTGACGATGCAAAAGTAAGTAAAAGTTCTCAAAGTGCAGAACTTTTTATCCGAAAATATATAGCAGTTTGTATTCTTTAACCTATTCCCACGATGCACTGTACACCGTGCAAGCAGAAAGATTTCGATGTGGCAGACAAGAAAAAGCGACACTTTTCTTGCCAGTCCCATTTCTTTTAGCTACTTTTGCCAAGAAATAATAGAATAAATATGATTAAAAATAAAACTATAAAAGTTGTTACGCAGACTTGCCGAATTTGTTCTTGTTGTTGTACAGTGTGAGGGAAATGAGCATTAGGCAATTGGAGCAATACTCACTTTATACAAGACTTGCTTTGGCAAATTGCAAGGGATTATATGTTGACCCAATATCTATTGCATTTATCGTATATGTAAAAATGTTCGATTCAGCTTTTTTTGATAGATATTCAAAGAAGCAAATCTCTCATAATGACGTTATTAAGCATTTTGAAGAGAATTATAATTATTTCCTTTCTACAAAGAACAATGCGCCAACTTACCTATTTTATAATGCTGTTGCAGATATGCTCGCAATAAGATGCGGGTATGATAATTTGGATGAATTATACGTAATCCCCATGAAAGATCTTGGGCAGGAAAATATAAAGTTAAAATTAAGGGTGTCGAAATTTAACGCAGAGCAATTGTCCCGATGTTTCATGGGGAAAAGTTCCCAAATGGTAGGATTTGAAACATTATTGTCCAAAATAAATTTGGATAACGACTTCATAGCATAAAACCATTGTAATATGTATGAGTTGTTGGATTTGCCTATTCCAGAAAAAGGAATTGCTAATGATGAAATTGCTTCTTGTGTTGAAGCTCTTTTGATATCAGGTGGCGATAGTGAAGAAGTTGCAATTCGTCTGAATTTGATTTTGTACGATCTCTATGGGTTGAACTATGATGAAGTATTGGTTATAGCCCCCAACACTCCCATCACCCGTGAGGAGTATGAAACATATCAAGTAGAACACAAAAGTACGGTATAGATATGAACAAGATAGAAGAATTTTATGCGAACCGCAATATGATGGCGAAGTATTTCCCAGAGGAAGTACTGAAACAAAAAGAAGCAGAAGTAATTCAAGGCGAGCTGGCTTCTGGTATCAGGGAGGCAGTGGAGCAGTTGTTGAGCCATGTTACAATTCCGCTCTCCGTTCAGCTTGAATATAGACCAGAGGTGGGTGTGAAAGTGGATGTTTCTTTGATGGACGACACTGAAGCAGACGACCAAGAGGCTGAGTCGGAAACAGAGGAAAAGGAAACGCCAGAATCAAGCCGTTCGGAGAGTATCGGCTTTACTGTTCGTTTCCCCGACGGCACAGAGGTGCAGCGCAAGTATGCCAAGGAGACGATGATAGCCACGCTTAAAGTGATAGGAATGCACAAGGTGGCGGCCTTTCGTGGCCGTATGTTCAAGGGCTATCCTTTGGTGAGTCGTAATGAGAGGACAGGTGTGGACTTCAAGTGTCAGGAGCTGGTAGACGGATGGTACGTCTATGTCAATATGTCTAATGACACTAAGATGGATGTGTTACGCCAAATATCAGAAGAGTTTGGACTCGGGCTTAAAATCACGGACGATACGGGGAAAGTCGTTACTGACGCAGATACAATAAAGAAGGGCAAGCCCGGCAAGCGGGTGCTATACAAATTCAATGGTGAGGGACCATACAGCAAGCGCGAGCTGGTACTGCTTGCCGTCACCCAATTCGTGATGGAGCATTCTGCTTATACCTATGCGCAGTTGGAGCAGGCGTTCCCCAAGAATCTGCAAGGCAGCTATGGAGTTATACGTCCCATAAGCTGGATAGAGGACAAGGCAAAGTTGGGTACGGACCATAAGAATCGTTACTACATGGACAAAAAGGATGTTCTGACCTCTGCCGACGGCGTGCACTTTGCTGTTTGCAAGGAGTGGGGCGACAATTTCGCTAACTTCGTACAGCAGGTGGAAGGATTGGGGTGGAAAGTTACGGAGGATTAATAAAAGAATAGGGATGCCCCACAAAGTGAGGCATCCCTATATGATTACGTATATACGTTACTCTTTTGTGAAGTCCAAATTTCGTTTAGAAGGTACGTCCATTTCACGCATGAAGAACTTCTGAGACAGGTCGTGAGTTATGTGTACCATTCTTAAGCAAAATGGTACAAGTCTTTAGTTTCATTGGCTTGTATTTGTTACGTTTAGCCAACTTTACTTCTGTGGTCTTGTTGCGTGGGACACGCTCGAAGTCTGCAAATGTATAGTCTTTAAAGTCCTTCATCTCGTACATGTTTTTTTGTAAGTATGCACTATTCCAATGCAAAGATACATCTTTTTTATGAATGTCCCAAAGAAAAGGGAATGAATTCAACCGTGCAGGTGGAAAAGTTGTAAAGAAATGCGGCCTTTACTGGAAAAAGCTGTAACTTTGCAACCAACAATATATTATCGGTACAATAGCGGTTATGATAGAAAACAATAACATATTGTCGGTTCTTGAGAACTATCTGCACGACACACCGGACGAGATAGGCAAGGAAATAGCGGCCGACTTCCGTCGCCGTCGCATAGAGAAGGGGCTGACCCAACGCGACGTGGCAGAGCGGGCAGGCGTGGCCATGAGCAACGTGGTGCGCTTCGAGCAGAAAGGCCTGATATCACTGGCCAACCTCATCGCGCTGGCAGTAGCCATGGGATATACGGCAGAGATACGCCATATCTTCTCCGAGGCAAAGTTCACCACCATGGCAGAGATGCAACAGATAAAGCGCAACGCCAACAAAAAGAAAGCATACAGCAAGCAATGAAGAAAGTAACCTCACTCACCGTGAAATTTCAGGGCAACAACGTAGGGACTCTCTCCCTTGCCCCGGACGGCAGACGCTGCGCCTTCGAATACGACAAGGCGTGGCTGGCAGACGGGTTCAGCATCTCGCCGCTGGAACTGCCCCTGCGCCCTGATGTCTTCGTAGCGCAACCGACTCCATTCAACGGGGCGTTCGGCATATTTGAGGATAGCCTGCCGGACGGCTATGGCAGATACCTTATGCACAAGGCACTGCGGCAGATTGGCATTGATGACTTCTGCCTCTCTGCCCTCGACAGGCTAAGCATCATCGGCAACGCCGGAATGGGAGCCTTGACATACGAACCGCAGACGACCATTGCGGCAGAGCCTTACACGCAGACCACCATGGACCTGGACCTATTGCAGGAAAAAGCCCTGGAAGTACTGCGCGAGCAGCAGGACACCGACGCTGGGCTGCTGCTCTTCAACAGCGCAAATAGCGGCGGTTGCCGTCCGAAGGCACTCTTCACCGATAAGGATGGACACTGGCTCGTGAAATTCCGGCATACGTATGACCCACTCGACATCGGGCAGCAGGAATTCCATTACAACGAGACGGCAAGACGCTGCGGCATCAATGTGTCTGACTTCAAACTCATAAACGGAAAGTACTTTGCGTGCAGACGCTTCGACATTGACAACGCCAACCAACGCCACCACGTGGCGACGGCAGGAGCACTGCTCTCCGTACCGCTCGACCGCCCTGTGCTCGACTATCTGAACCTGCTCGCCCTGACGGGGTACATCACGCAAAGTCCGCAGGACGTGGAAGAGATGTTCCGCCGCATGGTATTCAACTACCTCATGGACAACAAGGACGACCACTGCAAGAACTTCAGTTTCATCGTAGAGCCTACGTCCGGGGGAGGATGGCGATGGCGCCTGGCTCCCGCATACGACCTGACGCGCTGCACCGAAGGATATAACGGTCAGCACGCCACGTCCGTCAACAACACCTCCACGCCCACTGTCGCTGACATGATAACGGTAGGAACAAAAAACAAAATCACCGAGCGGCGCTGCCGGGAGATATACGATGAAGTAAGACAAAGGCTCGCGCAGTAATCTCTGCAACTTTTTATGGTTCTGATAATGTAAGGCTGCAACTTTTTTCCAATAAGAGCAAGCGCACTCTTATTAATGAATAAAAAAACGCAAGTCTATACGAGAATATGTGCGAAAATATTTGGTGGTTTGCTGAAATGTTTCTACCTTTGCAGCCTAGAACACATACAACCGACGAAGGGGCTGACTGGATTTGACAGCGGACCGAGGCGGTGTGTAAGCATGCGGAGCGAAGGCTGTTGGCTCCATAATCACGTCGGCCGACAATTTAATTGGCGAAAACAACTACGCTCTCGCTGCTTAATCGAAGTATAGTAGATTAACTTTATTCCCTTGCTAGGCGAGGGAACGGGACATCGCTCAAAGCCCTCTCTCCCTGAGGCTGAATTGGTAAAGCGGTGCTATAATATCGGGGATAGCGACAGCAGTGCCTCGTGGCTGCCGCGAAGTTTTAGGGGCTAAGGCAGACGATTGGTGGTCCGGGTCTTGTCGTCAGCACGAAAACCGAAGGCCGGAATAAGCATGTAGAAAGCATATTGTTTCTCCGTTTGGACGAGGGTTCGAACCCCTCCAGCTCCACAAATAGAGGGGTCTACCTCTTCAACGAAAAACGCTACAAGACACAACGCTTGTCGCGTTTTTTTGCTTATATTAGGTTCAACGAAATTTTGTACATTTGCACCCCGTAAGACTTAACTGTAGAGATATATGAAACTAAACAAGATACTCTCAATTATGACATTGGCTTCAATGGCCTTGGGCAGCGCTGAGGCTGCACCGCTGAAGAGCGGCATCAATATGGGCGACCTCGACCAGGGGACACCCGCCGCACAGGACTTTTACCAGTATGCCACCGGTGGGTGGCAGAAGGCCCACCCACTGCCCGCCGCATACTCGCGGTACGGCATCTTTGAGGTGCTGGGCGAGAACAACAGCAAACGCATGGATGCACTCTTCAAGGAGCTGCAGTCGGGGACGTTCCAACCGGGGACGATGGAGTGGAAACTGGCTACGCTGTACAACATGGCGATGGACTCCGTGCGCCGCAGTGCCGACGGCACGAAGCCGCTGCAGCCGATACTCAAGAAGCTGGAAGCGGCAAAGACCGTAAAGGCTCTGAAGGCCATACAGCATGAGCTGGCCCCGACGGGTAGCACGGCGTTTTATAGGCAGTCCTTCGAGTCGGACGAGAAGAACTCCAAGATGATGGCACTGCACGTGGCGCAGGGCGGACTGACGCTGGGGCAGAAGGAGTACTACCTCGACGAGGACACCGCCACGACGGATGTGCGCGAGGCTTACAAGAAGCACATCGTCAGGATGTTCCGGCTGTTCGGCTTCTCGGAGAAGGCGGCAAAGGCCAAGATGCAGAACGTCATGAAGACGGAGACGGCACTGGCCAAGGTGTCGAGGACAAAGGCAGAGTTGCGCGACATCAAGAACAACTATAATAAGATGACGCTGGCGAAGTTCGGCGAGCTGTATCCGGCTCTCGGACTGGAGGCACTGATGAACGCGACTGGCGTAGATTCCAAACTGATAGAGGACATCATCGTCGGGCAGCCGGAGTTTATGGAAGGTGCCAACAAGGTGGTGGCAGCGCTGACGGCGGACGAGTACCGCGACAATCTCGAGTGGAACCAGATAGTGCAGGCCGCCAACTACCTCAGCGACGACATCGCCGCCGCCAACTTCGAGTTCTTCGGCAAGAAGCTGACGGGCGCCAAGGAGATGCACCCACTGTGGAAGCGCGTGAATGCGCAGATAGAGCTGCAGATGGGTCAGGCGATGGGCAAGATGTACGTGGACCATTACTTCCCCGCATCCTCCAAGGAGCGCATGGAGAAGCTCGTGAAGAACCTGCAGACGGCCCTGGGCGAGCGCATCATGGCGCAGAGCTGGATGAGCGACTCCACGAAGAAGGTGGCCATGGAGAAGCTGGGCACGTTCTACGTAAAGATAGGCTATCCGAAGGAGTGGATAGACATGACGGCCCTGCAGATAGACCCCGCCAAGTCGTACTACGACAACATCATAGCCTGCTGCCGCTTCTGGACGGCATGGGACATAGACCACCACGCCGGAAAGCCTACCGACCGCGACGAATGGTACATGTACCCGCAGACGGTTAATGCCTACTACAACCCGCCGACGAACGAGATATGCTTCCCGGCCGGCATACTGCAGCCGCCGTTCTTCGATGCCGATGCCGACGACGCGTTCAACTACGGCGCCATCGGCGTGGTTATAGGCCACGAGATGACCCACGGCTTCGACGACGAGGGTCGCAACTTCGACAAGGACGGCAATATGCACGACTGGTGGCAGCCCGAGGACGTCAGGAAGTTTGAGGAGCGTGCCGACCTGTGCGAGAAGTTCTTCTCCGGCATCAAGGTGCTGCCCGACCTCAACGCCAACGGCAAGCTGACCCTTGGCGAGAACTTGGCGGACCACGGCGGCCTGCAGGTGGCATACCTCGCCCTACAGAACGCCACGAAGGATGCGCCGCTGCCCGTGGTGGACGGTCTGACCCCAGCCCAGCGCTTCTTCATAGCCTACGCCGGAGTATGGGCAAACACCATCGCCGAGGCAGAAATACGCCGCCGCACCAAGAGCGACCCACACTCGCTGGGCGAATGGCGCGTAAACGGTGCCCTGCCGCACATCGACGCCTGGTACGATGCCTTCGGTGTAAAGGAAGGCGACAAGATGTTCATCCCCAAGAAGGACCGTCTGGACCTTTGGTGATTTCTGATATTCAAAAAGAAGTGTTCCTTGTGCTACAGCCCCATTGGGCTTGCACAAAGAACACTTCTTTTTTCTCATAGTTTACACCTATCCGCGGTTAGTTTTTGGCAAATTTTACACCTATCCGCGATTAATGCCAAATATTATATGTGCTTTAATGGCAGATTATCTACATATTTCTCCATTTAATGCTTGGAAAGCGGTTGCCATCATGTTTTGCTCTGACCTCGGAATGCTTAGGTGTTCAGCCCTTTCTCGCCATGATGCTATGATGGGTTTCAGCCTCTTGACCTCTGTGAAGGCTGCTTCTTCTGAAACACCATAGTAAGAGGCGGTAGAAAGCACCAAGTCTATATCTAACGCATTGTCCGATTCGTCAATGTTTAGCTTTAGGCCAGTTCCGTTGGAATTGGGCGTGAGGTCGTAAACTGGGGACAGTTCCCATCCCTTAGGAGTCAACAGGAAACCATGGTTGCGCAGGTGGTCGTCACAGTTGGAAATGGATACATTGAAGAGCACGCGTTTCCAAAGTTCCGTCAAGTCCTCTTGTTGGGCGTTGCCACCGTACCGCTGTAGGAACTCTGCCAATTCCAAATAGCTGATGTCGTCGTTGGCATCATTGCCGTCCACGTACCCCAACAAGGTCATTGCAGATGCAAAGTACAAACGATTATTGATGCCAACACGATCAAAACGCTTGGTCAGAAACGTATGATAACGGGAAGAGAACAGCCTTGCGTCTATTTGCGGCACTCGCAATCCGAAGTCATGTGCCATGGATGTGACAAGGTATTCCCACGCACCTGCATCAATGCTGTCATGATGACTTGGAAACTTGGCTATCCACAGGTCGCCTTTTTCGTCTATCACGTTGGCTTTCGGACGTGCGCCGCCAAGAGACGAGCCGGGACTATATAACATCCTCACCCACTGCTTATATTCAGGAGAGTCCTCTGCGCTTTCTCTCTCATAGCCTAAGGATGCCTGCTCCAATGCACGAAGCGATGTGAAGGGAGGGGTTGCCAAGGCTTGGTCATCGTCAAGGAAAGGACCCTCTGGAGTAGTTTTGAATCTCAATGCCCCCATGCGATTGCCGTCATAAACGCCAAGTAGATAGTCCGACTCCTGTAGCTTCCTGACGCTTTTGTTGCTTTCCTTGGCCCTAATCCGCTCTCTCCTCTGCATCAGCACACGCCCCCAGCGGTCAGGACAAGAATCGAGAAACAACCCAAAGTTACTTTTGCCTGGCGAGACAAATTGATTGCCCTGGTATGGCTGTAGGTCGGCATCCAAGTAAGCCATGCTGGCATGAGAGAGCCATTCTTCGTTAGCCTTAAAAGAAAAGACTTCTTTGCCCCTTATCAGATTTGCACTCAGCACTCCCAGAAGTAAGGGGGCTTCTACCAGATTGCACGCATCAATGTAAACGTAAATGTCCATAGATGTCCCTCCTTATGATTTGGCCCTCTTGGGTATTTCTAATTTGGCATCCTGTAGTTTTCTGCCTAGAACGTCATCCTTGGCAATGCTCAGAATGTCGCCGTCAAGTCCGAGTGCGATGAGCACCCGGAAGTAGTTGCCCAGGGCGACAGACTCCTCACCGGCCTCTATCTTGCTGACGGTGCCGCGCGTCAACCCCGTTCGCTCTGCCATTTCCTGTGAAGTATAATTGCGACGCAGCCGGGCCAGCTTGATTTGCTGTCCCATCTCAGCCAACATTCTCCGTTGTTTTGGTAATAGTGTTCTCTTCATAAAGATTGCCAATGTGCATTATTTCGTGCAAAGTTAATGCGTTTTGTCTAAAATAACGAACATTAGCAAGATGATTTATGCATTTTTAAGAGGCAAAGTTGCGCCCCGTTTGTCATTTTGTCCCGTTTTCTTTCGTTTGTTTGGAAAAATAGTTGTACTTTTGCGATTGGATAGCTTGGTGAACGGTACCCAGGTACTTGAAACCACAGCTTTCCATGCCTCAAGCACACGCCGAGCCTTTTTGTGGGTCTGACCCATAATGAAGGAGGTAGGGTGGGCAAAAAAAGAGGCACGACATAATTTAAGGCGTTTACTTGACGCTCTGTTTGAGACGTACCGAATCTAGCAAATTCACA
>CAVAHD010000023.1:0-42552 GCA_963588475.1 Oscillospiraceae bacterium
ACGTCCCGATGATCGGAACCATTTCTGACGGCACAGCAAAGTTCAAGCACCTCGGCGGTCTGCTGGTCATCCGCATAGACAAAATGCCATCAGAGTCTGGCAAAATTTTTGTCAATGCCGACCAAAGACTCACAGGGAATTTCACCGTAGATTTGTCTGCTGCTACTCCTGAGATTGCCACGAAGAAAGTCGATGACAGTGGCTATAAGGAGGTGACCTTCACCTATACTAATGCAACAGTAGGCGGTGTCGGCGTATTCTATCTGCCTGTTCCAACTGGCAGCTACACCAATCTGAAGGTTGGAATACAAGTGAGCGGAGCTACCGATGCAATAACCGCAACATACGGCCCTTTGATAGTAGACCGTGCAGACATCATAGCCATTCCAGTATATCAGGGCACGGATGCTTCGGGCTGCATATCATACAGCTGCGACTACGTAGTAAACGGCCACACGTTCATCGACCTCTGCCTCCCCAGCGGCACGCTGTGGGCTGAGATGAATGTCGGGGCAAAACATGATATAGATGATGGCAACTACTATGCTTGGGGAGAAGTGGAGCCAAAGCCGAAATACACTTGGGATAACTATAAGTATGGTACGTCGAAAGATAATATAACCAAGTATTATTCCGAAGATGGCAAGACCGTCCTCGACAAGGAAGACGATGCAGCCTATATGAACTGGGGCTCTTTCTGCCGTATGCCTACCAAAGACGAGTTCGATGAGCTCTGCAATTCTGCCTACTGCAAATGGGTATGGACCAATTTTCTTAATAGCAGCACCGGCTACTTTATGGTCACGAGTAAAAAGAATGGCAAAACAATAGCTCTTCCTGCTTCGGGATTAGTCACTGATACTTCTTTTGATCATGGCTATTGCTGTTTATACTGGTCAAGTACGCTCTACTCATCAAATGATGCAAGCTTTGCGTATTGTCTCTATAGCAAGGGCACCCTCAACTGCAGTAGCTACCAAGACCGTAACAAGGGTTGCCCAGTCCGCCCCGTCGCCAAGACATACAGCACTATGTCGTCGAGCGGCTCGAGTGTGGCAGACATGAGTACTAGCGGATTTGACAGCACTTGGGAATAAGGTAGAAACAATTACAGAACAAAACAAATGATGACAATGAAAAAGACAGATAAGTTTCTTTCTTCCGTGGCATTGGCGGCAGCAGTATGTGCTGTCTCCTGCTCCACGGACGACCTCACGGCACAGCAGCCGGAACAGGCTGGACACAATACCGTGTCGCTCACTGCCACGCTAACTGAGGCCCAGACGCGTGCCGGCATGAGCAAAGGCACTGCAGACAATACCGCCTCGTTCTACTGGCATAACAAGGATTCCATTCTCGTGCAGACCAAGTCTTCGGACGGCTCATACTCCAGCACCAAGTTCGTCACCACGGACAAGACCGGCGAAACGACCGCCACCTTTTGGGGCGACGCACTCTCAGGGGCAACCATAGGGCAATACGCCGTGTACCCCTACAACAAGAAGCACCAGTTTACCAGTGCCACAACGTTGACCTACAATCTCCCCGCCTCTTACACCTACACCACAGTAGACAACGGCATCTTCTCCAAGACCGCAGGCAGCGAGACCATCTACCGCACCAACAGCACGAACATCCCGATGCTCGGCACCATCACCGACGGCAACGTAGCATTCCAATACCTCGGCGGCGTAGCAGTAATCCGCATCGACAAGATGCCATTCACCTCCGGCACGCTGACCGTCACGGCAGACCAGCAGCTCTCGGGCAACTTCACCGTCAGCGATTTGGCGGCAACTGCCCCAGTAATTGCCACGTCTTCTACAGAAGCAGCAGATGACAAGCAGGTGACGTTCACCTTCAGCGGAGCAACAGCGGACGGTGTCGGCGTGTTCTACCTACCCGTAGCCACAGGCGAGTACACAAATCTAACCGTCAAGATTAGCGACAGCAATGGTGTAAACACTCAGACTATCCCCAATGGTACACTCACCGTATCGTGCGGCAATGTGCAGGCCATCTCGCTTACCACGCACAACGACTATCTAAGAAACTTCCACCAGATTAGTGACAATCGCTACATGGTCAACGGCCATGAATTCGTAGACCTCGGTCTGGAGAGCGGTCTGCTCTGGGCAACGATGAATGTCGGGGCAACGTCCGAAACAGATTACGGCAGCTACTTTGCATGGGGCGAGACCATCGATGACGGCACCTGGAACTGGGACACCTACAAGTATGGTACATCCAATAACATAACGAAATATAATAGTACAAGCTCAGAAACCACACTTGCAGCAGAAGACGATGCCGCCACTGCCAACTGGGGCGCGGGTATCCGCATACCGACAATGACGGAGTTCGCAGAGCTCATAAATACAGAAAACTGTTCGTATGAGATATCCACTGAAGCTAAAAGCTATAAGTTAACTAGTAAAAAATCTGGCCATACTGATTGTTCGATATCCTTGCCAATTGCAGGTTATGGAGATGAACAGCGATACCTATATCAAGGCGCTCATGGCTACTACTGGACCAGCACGCTCTCCACAAACGATATCACAATGGGCTGCAATCTTTACTTGGACGGTACTAAGGGATTACAGTGTGATGGTAATGCTCACTCCCGTAACTGCGGTCTCTCCGTCCGCGCCGTAACAACAAAATAGTCTCCATTCTATTTTACCATTGCAGAATACAAAAAAAGTGTCGCAATCTCAAGAGAAGCATGAGATTGCGACACTTTTTGTAGCTGCGTTTGTAGCCTCGGTTGCTTATGTCATTGGACTTGTCAGAACGAAACCATACAGGCGTAAAGTGGGAAGTTAGTCATCCAATCTTGGTCCTTGTAGGGGAGCATCGAATATCTGATGCCCTTCAAGTCGGGATTGTTGTCGATGAATGTACGCAGCGACTTCGACTTTACGTTTACCTCCGCCTTGACCTCGATGGGCACTACCTTGTCTTCATATTGAGTAAGAAAATCTATCTCTATCGTGGAGTTGTCTACCGAATGGTAATATAAAGGAAGCTCCAGTGGAAGCAACTGGGTGAAGACATATAGTTCGGTGAACGCCCCCTTGTATTCGGAGAATATGCTGTCGCCCACAAGCATTGATTCTGCTGAGGTGCTGGCCATGGCTCCCATCAGTCCTACGTCAAGCATAAAGAGTTTGAAGGCACTGTGGTCTTCGTAGAACTTCAAAGGAAGCTTAGGGCTGTTTGCCCTCGTTACTTTGTATGCTAGTCCGGCGTCTATCAGCCATTGGATGGCAAGCTCGAAGTCGGCTGCTCTTGAGCTTTTCTTGACTGCCCCATAGACAAATTTCTTGTTCTCCTTGGCCAGTTGAGCAGGAATACAATCCCATACCATATTGATGCGGGGTACCTCGCGACTGGGTGCGTGCTTGGAGAAATCACGGCGATAATCTCGAATAATCTGCCGCTGGATGCTCCGGACTTCTTGCAATCCCCTATGCTCTACATGAGCAAGGACAGCAGCGGGCATTCCTCCCACATAGTAATATTGTCGAAGCAATCCCGTCAGTTCCGTTTCTAATAGGCTGAGGACAGCCCAGTTCCTGTTATTCAGTATGTCCAGTATCTTGTTTTTGCCCATGGCATCCAAGAATTCCAAGAATGACATGGGATATAGGCGAAGTTCATCTACTTTGCCTACAGGATAGGACACGCCATGATGCAGTGATACGCCAAGCAGCGAACCTGCAACTATGATATGGATGTCGGGAGTCTCCTCGCAAAAGTACTTCAAAGTTTCGAGTGCCTTGGGGCAATCTTGTATCTCATCAAGCACAACAAGCGTATCGTGAGGGGTAATGTCCACATCACTAATGGCTGATAGAGCCATCAGCATCTCGTGGGCACTTCCTCCTCTCTCGAACGTCTCTTTGGCCTTTGAGTCACGGTCCAAGCTGAAGAAAGCGAACTTGTCATATTCGCTTTCTCCAAACTCTTGTAGGATATATGTCTTTCCAACTTGCCTCGCCCCATTGAGAATCAGAGGTTTGCGATTCGCTTTCCTTTTCCAGTCTAGGAGCTGAAGATATATACTTCTTCTCATTTTATACACTTTTTCTAACGAATAATTGCTGAAAGTTCACACTTTTTCTAACGAATAATTGCTTAGAGTTCACACTTTTTCTAACGAATAATTGCTTAGAGTACACACTTTTTCTGACGAATATCGTTGCAAATGTACGATTTTTTGAACATATTGCAGTTAACGAATGTCCTCTTTTTATGCCGAGTAAAGATTATTTAACTCTATAGCGGCACCAAAAAAGGGGAACCCGTTTGGATTCCCCTTAATTTAGATATTATAGATATTGCAAGTTGTGACTAAGCGTCTTCTTCGGCAGCTGCTGCGATAAGGGCCTGCTGGAGTTCGTTAGGCATCAGCTCGTAGGAGGCGAACTTGGTGGTGAATGATGCACGACCGCCTGTCAGGGAGCTGAGGGCGATAGAGTAGGAGGCGAGCTCCTTCTGCGGTATCTTTGCCTGCAGCTTTTGGTAACCGTTCTCGGCGTCCATGCCCATGATGAGGGCGCGGCGACCCTGGAGGTCGCTCATCACGTCGCCCATGAGTTCGGCCGGTACGTAGACCTCGAGGTCGTAGATTGGTTCGAGAATCTTTGGCGCTGCGTTGCGGAACGCCTCGCTGAAGGCATTGCGGGCGGCAAGCATGAAGGAGAGCTCGTTGGAGTCGACGGGGTGCATCTTGCCGTCGTAGACGATGACGCGGACGTCGCGGGCGTAAGAACCGGTCAGAGGACCGCGTTCCATCTTCTCCATGACACCCTTCAAGATGGCTGGCATGAAGCGCATGTCGATGGCTCCGCCCACTACGGTATTGATGAACACGAGTTTGCCGCCCCATTCGAGATTTACTTCTTCGCGGCTCTTGATGTTCAGCTTGCATTCCTGTCCGTTCACCTTGTATGTAGTTGGGTCGGGCATGCCGTCGGCGTAAGGCTCCACGATGAGGTGCACCTCACCAAACTGACCTGCACCGCCGGACTGCTTCTTGTGGCGGTACTCTGCTGAAGCACTTTTCGTTATTGTCTCGCGGTATGGTATGCGCGGTTCGCTGTATTCTACTGCCACTTTGTCGATGTTCTCCAGACGCCACTTCAAGGTGCGCAGGTGGAACTCTCCCTGACCGTGTACTATCGTTTGGCGAAGTTCCTTTGACTGCTCAACGACCCATGTCGGGTCTTCCTGGCGCATACGTGTCAGGGCGGTCATCATCTTCTCCGTCTCAGCTTCCTTTACAGCCTTGATGGCACGTGAGTACTTGGAGTTAGGGAATTTGATGAAGTCGAAACGGTTTTCGGCTCCTTTGCCGTTGAGGGTGTTGCCAGTCTTTACGTCCTTCAGCTTTACGGTGCAGCCGATGTCGCCTGCCACCATCTTGTCCACTGGGATGCGGTTGGAACCGGCGGGGGCGAAGATTTGTCCGATGCGCTCCTTGCTGCCACGATCGGCATTGGTAAGGTCGTCGCCGGGCTTAATCTCGCCGCTCATCACCTTGAAGTACTGCACTTCACCGATGTGGGGCTCTACCCCAGTCTTGAAGAAGTATACTGACTCCGGACCTGCTGCATCCACGGGCACTTCTTCGCCGCGTGTGTTGTGTACTTTCGGCATTTCGTCAACGAAAGGTACAACGTTGCCGAGGAACTCCATCAGTCGGCGTACACCCATGTCCTTGCCTGCGCATACGCAGAAGACGGGGAAGATGCTTCTGGTGATGAGTCCCTTGCGTATGCCTTCGCGCAGTTCGTCTTCCGAGAGTGCTTCCGTCTCGAAGAACTTCTCCATGAGTCCCTCGTCGTTCTCGGCGGCAGCTTCTACGAGTGCCTTGTGCATTTCAAGGGCGCGCTCCTTTTCTTCTGCGGGGATATCTTCTATTGTAGGTTCGCCGCCATCAGGGCCCCATGAGTATTTCTTCATGAGCAGCACGTCGATGAGGGCGTTGAAGTTTGGTCCTTCGTTCAGCGGGTATTGTACGGGCACTACTTTCTGTCCGTAGATGTCCTGCAGTCTCTCAAGGGCAAGGGCGTAGTCGCACTTCTCGGCATCCAACTGGTTGATGAGGAAGATGACGGGCTTCTTATGCTTCTCGGTGTAGCGGAAGTGGTTTTGCGTGCCGACCTCTGGTCCGTACTGACCGTTGATGAGCAGCACGGCGGTGTCTGTCACCTCCAGTGCTGTGATAGCGGCGCCGATGAAGTCGTCAGAGCCAGGACAGTCGATGATGTTAAGCTTCTTGTCGTTCCACTCCACATGGTATACGGTGGAGAATACAGAATAGCCGTACTCCTGCTCTACGGGGAAGTAGTCGCTGACAGTGTTTTTCTGCGTGATGCGTCCACGGCGTTTGATGATGCCTGCTTCGTAGAGGAGTGCCTCGGTTAGGGTTGTTTTACCTGAACCGTCATTGCCAAGCAAGGCAATGTTCTTGATTTCGTGAGTGTTGTACTGTCTCATGGATTTGGGTTTTGTTTAGTTGTATTAGGTAGTAGTAGAACCAGTAGGTACCAGCGTAGTTGTCGCGCAACGTGGCGGTACGCAGTGTCTGGTCTTTGTTCTCTCGCATCATTTTCTGGAAGTCCTTGTAGTCTGCCGTATGTGCCGGCATTATCTTGCAGGCGGAGTTGACAAGGGTGTCAGTGCCGTGCGTAAGGTTGTTGTAGAGTACCAGTGCCTCGGAGTAGTGTTCGGGCAGGTGAGACTGGTACATGTCGTAGAACCTTGGTATGTTGCGTGCAAACTCTGCGAGGTCTCCTTTCAGCAGGTATGTGCAGAGGAGATAGTCTTGTGCTGGTTTGCGTGCAGTATGTCGTCTGAGCTCACGCTGAAGGTATTTCTCGGGAGCTTCAGTTCTGTTTCTTGGTACGAACCCGAGTGTTTGCCAAACGGGGTAGGGGTCGCACGTAAGGAAGCGTGCGGTGTTTTGGAATGGTAGGATGGACGGTGCCGGTGTCTGAGACTGTGGCGTGCCGTCGTAGCCACGCGGATTGATGTTGTATGAAAAGAGTTTCTCGCCCAGTTCGCCTGTGTTGGCCAGGGCCAAGGCGCGGAGCATCGGCAGGGATGTGTCGTCATCATGTTGTGGCAAACCGGTTTGGAGAGCTTCTGCGTAGTGACCTTGATGGCAAAGTCGCTCGACGGTAAGTCGGGTGTGCAGCTGACGGTCGGTATTGCCCATGCTGTATACCACCATAACCATCAGTAAGAAGATTACGGTGTTTGAAAGCCAAATGCCACTTTCTTTTCCGTGCTCGTTCTTGGAAAGGAACAAAGAAGAGTTTTTCTTTGTGTTTATGCTGAGAAACAGGAAAAGTATAAGTGTTGCAATTGCTATGATGCCACTTGTTATGGTTGTATGTACAGAACAGGTATCGCTAACGGTTACCCCAGTCAGTAGTCCGATTGCCACCAACGACGGGAGGTAAACCAACGATTGAATTTGCGTTGGGAAGTGTGTAAGGAAATTGACAAGTAGGGATATGGCGCCAAGGACTACTGTGATGATGCAGGAGCCTATGAGGCGGTCGTAGTGTGTCTGGTTGTCTGACCATGCGTACTGTATCATTGCGAGCAGGTCGCACTGAATCTCGTACGTATAGATAAAGGTGAATAACAAGAACACGACAGCACCCACTACCTTGAGTAGTGTCGTGCTGTCGTTATGTTTGTTCTTGGGCATTGCCATTCTTGTTGACATTTTTAGTTCTTTTTCAATACTACTGCAGAGCGTGCAGGGAGGTACAGCTTGAGCCATTCCTTCTTTTCCTTGACGTACTGCGGGTCGTAGTTGGTAAGGTGAGTGATGGTGTCATCGGCAAAACCGAATCCGCCAAACTCTTTTGCGTCGGTGTTGAGTACAACGGAGTAAGACCCTGTGGGGACGAGGAAACCGTAGTCGGTATATGATTGGGTCGGAGAGAAGTTGAAGACGTAGATGAGGTCGCCACGTGAGTATGCCAGCACTTGGTCGCCGTCGTTGTGCCAAATCTCCTGTACTGGAGTGCTGTTGAACTTCTTCTGCATCTTCATCACTTCCAGCATGCGCTGGTCGAAGTCTCCCAGCCAGTGGTAGCACAGTTCCTTGTTGTCTACCAGGTTCCACTGTCGGCGTGCATACTTATGGCTCCATCCGTTTCCTTCTCTTGGGAAGTCAATCCATTCGGGATGTCCGAATTCGTTGCCCATGAAGTTGAGATATCCACCGTTGATAGTTGACGATGTGACGAGGCGTATCATCTTGTGAAGTGCGATGCCACGGCGTGCCGTCTCGTTCTCGTCGCCTTTCTTGAAGTGCCAGTACATGTCGGAGTCCACGAGTCGGAAGATGATGGTCTTGTCGCCAACGAGTGCCTGGTCGTGGCTCTCGCAGTAGGAGACTGTCTTCTCGTCGGCGCGACGGTCGGTCATTTTCCAGAAGATATCGAAGACACCCCAATTCTCGTCGCTCTTCTCCTTTATCATCTTTATCCAGTAGTCTGGTATACCCATGGCGAGACGATAGTCGAAGCCGAAGCCGCCGTCTTCGTATTTGGAAGCCAGTCCTGGCATGCCGGACATCTCCTCAGCTATCGTGATGGCGTTCTTGTTTACCTCGTGAATGAGTTTGTTGGCGAGGGTGAGGTAGCAGATGGCGTTGTCGTCCTGTCCGCCGTTGAAGTAATCCTCGTAACCTCCGAAGTCAACGCCCAGACCGTGGTTGTAGTAGAGCATTGAGGTCACACCGTCGAAGCGGAAACCGTCGAAGTGGAATTCGTCAAGCCAGTACTTACAGTTGGACAGGAGGAAGTGCAATACCTGTTCCTTGCCGTAGTCGAAGCAGAGAGAATCCCACTGGTTGTGCTCGCGTCGGTCGCCTTGATAGAAATACTGGCATGGGTCGCCGCAGAGATTGCCGAGACCCTCCACTTCGTTCTTCACGGCATGCGAATGCACGATGTCCATGATGACGGCGATGCCGTTCTGGTGTGCGGTGTCTATGAGCTCTTTCAGTTCCTCCGGTGTGCCGAAGCGGCTTGAGGCAGCGAAGAAGTTGCTGACGTGATAGCCAAAGGAACCATAGTAGGGGTGCTCCTGTATTGCCATCACCTGTATGCAGTTGTAACCGTCTTTGATGACACGCGGAAGAACATTGTCCTTAAACTCCTTGTATGAGCCAACCTTCTCTGCATCCTGTGCCATACCGATGTGGCACTCATAGATAAGCAGTGGGGCAGTGTTGGGTTTGAATGACTTTTTCTTCCACTTGTACTCCTCTTCCGGTGCCCATACCTGTGCGGAGAAGACCTTTGTCTCTTCGTCCTGCACGACACGCCGTATCCATGCAGGGATGCGCTCGCCTTGTCCGCCGTCCCACTTGACGAACATCTTGAAGAGGTCACCGTGCTTGAGGGCGGTCTTGGAGAGTTTTACCTCCCAGTCCTGGCCGTTGGCGAGTTTCTTCAGCTGATATTTCTTAGTAGGAGTCCAGTTGTTGAAGTCGCCGATGAGGTATATCTCCGTGGCGTTAGGAGCCCACTCGCGGAATACCCATCCGCCGCTGGACGTGCGGTGCAGACCGTAGTAGAGATAACCTGTGGCAAAGTCAGAGAGGGTCTTCTTGCCATTGTTGGTAAGATGGTTTATCATCCATGCGGCGTGGTCGTGGCGGCCGGTGATGGCACTTTCGTATGGTTCCAGCCAACGGTCGTTCTTTACAAGACCGATATGCTGAGGCGCAGCAACCTTTTTGGTTGCTGCGGCTCTTTTTGTAGTTTTCTTCTTTGTTTCTGCCATGATATTTTAAGGTGGTTAAGTTGTAAGAGTCTTATGCCTTTACCTTGAAGATAGCCTTCTTGACGGGCTGGGTGGCGATGCAAGGTGCGTGGCCGTCCTGTGGGAAGAAGATTGCCATCATGCCTGGGCGACAGGTGACGTAGCTTGTCCCCATGAGTCCAGGGTACTTTGTTACGTCTTTCTCTGCATTGTACTCTGCGTCGGGCATTTCCTCAAGTGGAATATATCCGTATGTCTCTTCTGCGTCGAGAGGAATCTGTATGTCGAGCATGTTCTTGTGCGTCTCCATGACAGCCTCTTCCTTTGTCTTGCCTTTTGCGGTAGTGATGTTGACGAAGAGGTCTTTGTCCTTTATGTAGTGCTTGCCTTCTTCAAGGGCGAGGAGGTTGTTTTCTTTGATGAACTTTACGACGTCGGCAAAGAGAGGGTTCATGCCAACGTACTTCTCGAGGTTTTCAATTGTGTCTAGTACCATGTTTTTGTATGATTTAAAGTGTTAGTTGTTTTCGTGTCTCATGCCCTGTTCGTATGTTCCCTGGGCTATGATGTTGCCGTTGGCATCACGTTCGGTAAACGCACCGTCGCGCTCGTCGTCAGCGTAGGAGCCTTCGAAGCGTATTCCTTCTTTGTTTACTTCGATGAACTTGCCTTCGCGTTTTCCGTTTTTGTATGTGCCGCGGAACTTGGATCCGTCTGCTCCGTGACCTATAATCTCACCGTGCAGTTTTCCGTTTTTGAAGGTGCCTTCGCATATTTCGCCGTTCTTCTTGGTAAGTTTGCCCTTGCCGTTTTGTAGGTCGTTTTTCCACAGTCCTACGTACGTGTCGCCGTTTCGCCATGTGAAGGTACCTTGTCCGTCTTTGTCACCATCGGTGAAATGTCCGGTGTATTTGTCGCCGTTGGCATATTTGAATATGCCTTCGCCAGTTCGCTCTCCGTTGACGTATGCGCCTTCGTAGATGTCGCCGTTGCGGAATTTATAGATGCCCTTGCCGTGCTGCACGTCGTCTTTCCATTGTCCGGTGTAGACATCGCCGGTGGCGTAACGGTATGTGCCTTGACCAGAGCGACGGTTCTCTACCCATTGTCCGTCGTAGCGGCTTCCGTCTCCCCAGTCGAAGAGACCCTTGCCTTGCTTCATGTCGTTTTTCCATTCACCGTCGTAGTAGGCGCCGCTTTTGTACGTGTACCTGCCACTGCCTTGGCGTTTGTCTGCATACCAGTTGCCGTCGTACACGTCGCCGGTGTAGTAGTACATCTTGCCGTGGCCCTGCTGGTAGTCGCGAAACCACAAACCTTCGTAGCGGTTGTTGTTGGCAAAGTAGTAGGTGCCTTTGCCGTGCTGTTGGTCCTGGAACCATTGGCCTTCATATCGCTCGCCATCGTTAAACGTATATACCCCGAAGCCTTGGCGTTTGCCTTTGGTGTATTCGCCGTGGAACTCGTTGCCGTTGGTGTATTTTGCCTGTCCTTTGCCGTGTGGTTTGCCGTTTATCATTTCGCCCTGGTATTCTCCTCCGTCATTCGTCTTGCAAGAGCCGAGTGAAATCTTCTGCGCAGAAAGATTGGCGGAGAGCATTAGAGCGGTTAGAAATATATAGATATGTTTCTTCACAGTGTAGTGTTATTTTTTTAAAATTCGGTCCAAAGTTACAAATTTATTTTCAAAAATGTATAGGGTAGACTTTCTTTTTTAGTTTTAATAAGATTTTCCCAAAGCCTATACCTAATTTATATATATAATTTCTATCTTTGCACTTGTAAAACGGAATCCTTTTATGAAATTTATAGCTATCATACCAGCCAGGTATGCCTCTACGCGCTTCCCTGGCAAACCGCTTGCAATGCTTGGTGACAAGACTGTCATCCAGCATGTATATGAACAAGTATCCCGTCAGCTTGACGACGTTTGTGTCGCCACGGATGACGAGCGTATCTACCAACACGTGCTTTCGTGGGGTGGAAAAGCCGTCATGACATCGCCAAACCATAAGAGTGGAACCGACCGCATTGAGGAGGCAATGGAGAAAATAGAACAGACCGGCGAGACGTTTGATGTCGTTGTTAACGTGCAGGGTGATGAGCCTTTTATACAGCCAGAGCAGATAGAGACGGTGTGCAGGCAGTTTGACGATGCCGATACGCAGATTGCTACGCTCGGCATTCGGTTTGGCGGTGATTGGGATGCTATAAAGAACCAGAACTCACCTAAGATTGTTGTAGACAACCGTGGCTTTGCTATGTACTTCAGCCGTTCCGTAGTGCCTTTCTGTCGTGGTAAGAAGGAGGAGGAGTGGCCTGCCGCTTTTCCTTTCTTGAAGCATATCGGTATGTATGCCTATCGTAGGGAGGTGTTGCGCGAGGTAACGAAGTTGCCGCAGTCCAGTCTGGAGTTGGCTGAGAGCCTGGAGCAGCTTCGTTGGCTGCAGAATGGATATAAGATAAAGGTGGGCGAGACGACAACAGAAACGATAGGTATTGACACTCCGGAAGACCTTGAAAAGGCTATAGCTAAGTTGCATTGCTGAAAAGTTCATCGCTGACAAGTTGCACCGCTGAGATATGCATTATACTATCATAGATAATATGCTCACGTTGTTGAGGGCGGGTGCCTTTGACGACGTAGAGGATGCTGAGATTATCCCCATGTCTCAGTACAAGTGGCGTACGCTTATGAGTGCTGCTACGGTGCTGGGTATTCTGCAGTATGTGGTGCGTGGTGGAGAAAAGTTGGTGCCGGATAATGCCATTGTCTGTGTTGATACATCTAATATTGAATGTCGTACCTTTGATGTTGACGGTGCATCGTTTCTATTTAACCGTTGGACACAAATGCGGTTGGACGATGTGCGTGAGGAAGAGATGAATTCGCCGACGACATCTGACGAATCTCTGCATATACTGGACCTTATAGTGGCAAATGCAAACCATATAGTACGTAACGAACTCTCTGTACTCGGTGTTGTAGCTTTGGGAGAATATATGCGGGAGAATAGGAAAACTATAGATTATGAGAAAGTTGTACCATGGATTAGACGTACGAACCTAATGCAGATATCTTCATTCTTGGGTAGTATTCTTATAGATTGCTTGGGATTCTCGGAAGATGAAGTGCCTTTCCTTTTCCAACATTATTCCAGTGGTGAGAAGAAACTTGTAAAGTGCATCGAAAGCGCATCCAAGGGATATGGTCTGTCGCTTCCTTTCCGTCTGAATATGGCATTGATTGAAACTTCAAGCTATTATTTCAAACGTGCCTCGACGGTAATTACCAATATAGAGGAGTAGGGCGTGGATTTGGAAAATATAAAAAAGCGGGAACAAGACTGATGTCTCATTCCCGCTTTTTATATATGTGTCTTTAGCAAATCTTTCTTGAACCGTCGCCGATGACAACGTCAATCACCTTTGGCTCATGACCGTATTTGGCATTGAACTTCTCCTTTGCCGTAGCGATGAAGTTGTCGTAGATGTCGTCCTTAACCAAGTTGATGGTGCAGCCGCCGAAACCGCCACCCATCATGCGCGAACCTGTAACGCCGCATTCTTTGGCGATGTTGTTGAGGCAGTCCAACTCCTCGCAGCTTACTTCGTAGTCCTTGGAGAGACCTTCGTGTGTAAGGTACATGAGTCTGCCAACCTCTTCGTAGTCGTCTTTCAGGAGTGCATCGCATACGCCGAGCACGCGGTCTTTCTCGCCGAGTACGAAACGTGCACGCTGCATGTCCTCTTCAGATACTTTGCTGGCAACTTCGTCAAGGTCTTCCCATGTGCAGTCACGTAGGGTTTCGATGCTACGCTCAGGGTGAAGCTTCTTCACTTCGGCCACGACGCTTTCGCATGACTCGCGTCTGCGGTTGTATGGTGAACCTGCCAGTTCGTGCTTCACACATGTGTTCAGGAGTACCAGCTTGTATCCCTCTGGGTGGAAGGGGAAGTACTCGAATTCACGTGAGTTGCAGTCGAGGCGCATCAGCTTGCCTGACTGACCGAAGACGCTGGCGAACTGGTCCATGATGCCGCAGTTGCAACCTACGTACTTGTGTTCGGTAGCTTGTCCAGCAAGTGCCATATCCCACTTGGAAATGCTGTTGTTGGCGAAGAGATCGTTGAGAAGACAAGCGAAGCATCCTTCCAAGGCAGCAGAGGAACTCATGCCGGCTCCCAAAGGTACGTCGCCTGCAAATGCAACGTTGAAGCCCTTTACGTCTACGCCGAGCAGACGGAACTCCTGCACCATTCCATAGATGTAGCGAGCCCATGCAGTGGATGGACCTTTAGGGTCGTCAACTTCAAACTCCACGCGATCTTTCTGGTCGATGGAGTATGCCATCACTTTCGAAGTGCCGTTGGGGCGTGCCTCTGCCATGATGCCGCAGTCTACAGCACCGGGGAATACAAAGCCACCGTTGTAGTCGGTATGCTCGCCGATGAGGTTGATGCGACCAGGTGAGAAGTATACGTTGCCTGTCTTGCCGTCAAAATGCTTAATGAAACGGCTTCTTACAAATTCGATATCCATAGGTTAGTAATATTTAGTTGGTTGTAGACTTGACTATTTGAAAGTCTCCCAAAGTCGGTCGGGCAATGGGGCTGTTATGTCGATAGGTTCTTTTGAGACGGGATGTATGAACTGCACCCTTCTGGATAGCAACGAGATGCTCCCGTCTGGATTGCTGCGTTCTGCTCCGTATTTCAAGTCGCCCTTTATTGGACACCCGATATGCGCCAGTTGGCAGCGTATCTGGTGGTGTCTGCCTGTGAGCAGCTTTACCTCGATGAGGCTATAGCGGTCGTTGTGCCCTATGACGCTGTACTGCAGTTCGGCGCGTTTTGCTCTGGGACGCTCGCTGTCGTAGGCGTACGACTTGTTCTGCTTCTCGTTGCGTGTGAGCCAGTTGACCAATGTTCCTTCCGGTTTGTCGGGACAGTTCTTGGTGATGGCCCAATACGTCTTGTGCACGTCGGACGTGCGGAACATGTCGTTCAGCCGTGAGAGAGCTTTCGATGTTTTTGCAAAGACGACGAGTCCTTGCACGGGGCGGTCCAGACGATGTACGACACCGAGGAACACGTTGCCTGGCTTCTGGTGCTTCTCCTTTAGCCAAAGCTTAACAATATCGGAGAGGGGAGTGTCTCCGGTTTTATCACCTTGGACAATCTCCCCGCTCCGTTTGTTCACAATAATAATGTGGTTGTCTTCGTATAGGACTTCCATATTTACATGTTGTATGTGTGGACTTTCTGTTTCAGTCCTTACATGTTCATGCCACCGTCAATCTGTATCACCTGTCCGCTTACGTAGCTTGACATGTCGGAAGCGAGGAAGAGACATACGTTGGCGATGTCCTCCACCTGTCCACCACGACGAAGAGGAATCTTCTTCATCCAGTCGGCACGTACGGCCTCCGGCAGTTGGGCGGTCATGACGGTCTCGATGAAGCCTGGTGCTACGGCGTTGGCACGGATGCCCTTAGGACCGAGCTCCTGGGCGATAGACTTGGCAAGACCAATCATACCAGCCTTGGAGGC
Source organism: Oscillospiraceae bacterium (assembly GCA_963588475.1). Classification (GTDB taxonomy): domain Bacteria; phylum Bacteroidota; class Bacteroidia; order Bacteroidales; family Bacteroidaceae; genus Prevotella. The sequence continues at coordinate 15,358 of CAVAHD010000023.1, forward strand.
AGAGTAGTTGCACTGGCCTGCGTTGCCGTGTACGCCAACTACGCTTGACATGTTGATGATGCTGCCGCCACGCTGGCGAAGCATGATAGGTGCTACGGCGTGTATGAAGTTGAAAGCAGACTTCAAGTTTACGTTGAGAACGGCATCCCACTGTGCTTCGCTCATGCGGAGCATCAGACCATCCTTTGTGATGCCAGCGTTGTTTACGAGTACGTCGATAGAGCCGAAGTCCTCGTGGATTTTCTTAACTACAGCATCTGTTTCTGCGAAGTCTGCAGCGTTGCCTGCGTATGCCTTACATGTTACGCCCAGAGCTTCAATCTCTTTGCGGGTAGCTTCAAGGCCAGCAGCCATATCGTCGTTGAGTACGAGGTCTGTGAAGGCGATACTTGCACCTTCCTGAGCAAACTTCATGGCAACAGCCTTGCCGATGCCGCGGGCAGCGCCCGTGATGAGGGCTGTCTTGCCCTCCAATAGTCCTTTGTTCATTGTTGTTATAGAGCTAATGTTGTATATTGTCTGTTATTCCAGTGCAAATTTACGAAAACTTTTTCAATTCTCGGGCATTATTCTATTTAGAAAGATGCAGCAGAGCATTATTTGGGGTATTTTACTATGGCAAAACCGTTGAGGCGAGCGCCACCACCATCAGTATATAGAGGAACTTCTGTGTCGTTAAAAAGTGAATATCCAACGATGTCTCCATCTGCATTGGTGCAATAATAACATTGACTGGCATTGATAAATTTCATCAATTTGTCATTCTTAGTTGCTGTCACGAGCTCATTATAGTTGTCGTGTATATATTTCAGTTCCTCTTTCTTAGGAAGTCGCCACTTTGTAATTATATCTGTTAAGTTCTTGTTTATGCTTTTTTCAAATTTAGCGTCAACAGCTGCCTTAATCTCAGCTTGATTCGAAAGTCTTGTATCAGAAATTTTTATTTCTTCGCATCTGTTCATTACTGTGACGTACGTATTGTTTCCGTATGTCTCTTTTTTAATAACGTAAAAAAATGTATTTGTTTTAGTGGTCAAATTCTGTCCTAATTCAGGTATAGTTGCTCCAGCTTTAGCTTCAAAGTCAGCAGTAGGTTCTACGCTGCCATCTGTATTGTCATCAGTATTATTATTGTCTTCTATTTTTGTCATTTTGACTTCATCAACTGTGCAGGAAATCGTCACATCATTATCCCATGTAGCTCCGCTAAGAACGCAGGTCATAGATGCAGTAAGGACTTCCTTCTTGTAGTTGGCGTTAATAGAAATCTTATGGTTCGCTGTTATGTCAGACGTGGTTTGGTTAAACTCACGAGTTGTTGTCGCAGTCTTAAACTGATACTTTATATTCATGTCCCCATTGTTAGGGAAGATGTATGAGTTACAGTCACTCTTCCATGTGGTGCCGTCTGTATTGTCTTTGGTGAGTTTGATGGTCAGAGAAGACTTGTTTTCATCTGTGAATGTGCCATCGAGGTTGATTGCACTAAAGACTGGGGATAGTGTGACAGTGACTTCCGTTACATCTTCAGAAACGTCGGTGATTGTCAAGTTTGTTATCTTCGCCACTTTTCGTGTGAAGTTAAGTGTCTGCTCAGAAGATTGACCGGCAGTTAGAGTTATGCCACTTTGTTGTGCCGTCATAATATCGGCATGTTCATTGACACCGTCTTTCAAAGAGAGGACAGATGTTGATGTTGCGTTGTCCTTTGTAGGGATGTTATAGTTGTCACTACTCATACCGCCCACGGCGTATATGCTGTATGTACCGACAGGCAGGGTGAATTCGGTTGTTGTGGTTGCCGATGTTAAGGTCTTGGTATCTGTGCAGGTGTTGTCAGAGTTGAAGATATAGATGTTGACAGGCCAGCTGATTTCAGCTTCTTTGGAATCGTTAGCCAATGTCAATGCGAGGCGTGTTTGGCCTTCTGGTATACTTGTATTGTTTGTTGTGTTTTCTGCGCCAAGTTCAATATTTTGACAGGAAGAAAAAGAAAAGAGAATTAAGGTTGCGACAATAGCTGAGGTATTAGTTATGTTCATGTTGAATTTGTTGTTTGTGAAAAATATACCCCGAGAAATTCTTGTAATTCCTCGGGGTAAGGATTAAAAGATTATATTATGCCCAAGGGTTCTCAGTAGGATAAGGCAAGCTCTTAGGCTGGTTGTATGCGATATCCTTTATGCCGAGATACTTGAATGCTTCGAAGAGTACCTTTCCGACGTGTGCGAAAGCAACAGCACCGTGGTGTGGGTATCCCTTCTGTACGAGTACGTGGCGATAGAAGCGGCCCATCTCGCGGATGCCGAAGATGCCGATGCCACCGAAGGAACGTGTGGGTACGTCAAGTACTTCACCCTCTGCGATGTATGAGCGGAGGTTACCTTCTGAGTCGCACTGCAGACGGAAGAATGTGATGTCGCTTGCAGCGATATCGCCTTCCAGTGTACCACGTGTGAAGTCAGGCTTACCACCGTTCTCGAGGAGACGGTTCTGGATGAGCTGGTACTTGATGGCGCGGTTAGCACACATCTTGCACTGTGGGGTGTTGCCGCAGTGGAAGCCCATGAAGGTGTCCGTCAGCTTGTAGTCGTACTTCTTAACGATGTCCTCGTCGTAGATGTACTGAGGTACGGAGTTGTTGATGTCGAGGAGAGTAACGGTATCGTCGGAAGCGCACATGCCGATGTACTCAGAGAGAGCACCATAGATGTCCACCTCGCAGGCAACAGGTATGCCACGGCTAACGAGACGGCTGTTGACGTAGCAAGGCTCGAAACCGAACTGGCTTGGGAATGCAGGCCAACACTTGTCGGCAAATGCTACATACTTGCGTGAGCCCTTGTGCTGCTCAGCCCAGTCAAGGAGTGTAAGCTCGAACTGTGCCATACGACGGCTGAGGTCTGGGTAGTACTTGCCTTCGCCCATCTCAGCTGCCATATCCTTGCAGACATCGTCGATACGTGGGTCGTTCTCGTGTTGCTTGTAGGCAACGAGGAGGTCGAGCTCCGAGTTCTCTTCTACCTCTACGCCAAGTTCGTAAAGACCCTTGATAGGAGCGTTGCAGGCGAAGAAGTCCTGTGGACGTGGACCGAAGGTGATAATCTTCAGACCCTTCAGACCGAGTACTACGCGAGCTACTGGTACGAAGTCTGCAATCATCTTAGAGATGTCCTCTGCTGTTCCTACGGGGTACTCGGGGATGTAGCCCTTGAGGTGGCGCATACCGAGGTTGTAGGAGCAGTTGAGCATACCGCAATAAGCGTCGCCGCGTCCGTTGATCATATCGCCGTCGCCCTCTGCTGCTGCCACGAACATGACGGGACCGTCGAAGTTCTTTGCGATGAGAGTCTCGGGAGTCTCAGGACCGAAGTTGCCGAGGAAGACAACGAGGGCGTTGCAACCGGCTTCTTTCACGTCGGCAACAGCCTTGAGCATATCGGCTTCGTTCTCTACAGTTGTCTGGCAGTTGTAGATGTCGCCCTTGTACTCCTTTACGATGTTCTCACGACGCTGGGTTGACAATGCGATGGGGAAACAATCACGGCTAACGGCGATGATGCCGAGCTTGACTACAGGAATGTTGTTGCTGTTCATTTTTGTTTTGTAATGTTATTGTTATTGGTTAGAGTAAATGAAGTAAGTTTCATTTCCCGGGCAAAGGTACGACTTTTTTTTGAATTGACCGTGATAAGATGTATAAGATTTATTTCATTTTGTATCCCGAGAAGGAATATTCTTGGTATGAGCCGCCTTTTTGGTTCATACGGAGCGTACGCATCTCGGATGTCTTCTGGTCTATCGTTATTACGAAAGAGGTGAAGAGCATTCGCTTCATCTCCTTCTTGCTTGCTGCTGATGGGGTGATGGTGAGCACTACATTGCCTGCGCTCTTTGATATTTTGACTTCCGAGTGCTTGCTGATATCCGTCTTGCCACCTGAGAATATGCTCTCCAGGACATCATGGAACGTTTGGAAACTTGGCATCTTCGTAGTGTTTGTCTTTGCCTGACGTCCGCGCATTGTCATGGTGAAATTCGTCTTATCCATGAGCAGCGCGTCCTTTCCACCATTTACGGAGATGGAGACGTAGTACGGAGTCTTTACGGTGAGCGTTCCCGTGCTTGTCTCGTCCTTGCTTACGGCAGCCTTATGAGTGGTCTTGGTGGTGGTAGCCGTCACGTTGTCGACGTTTTTGTACTTGGCTACAGCCTTTTGGAAGTCGGCATAGCTTTGTGCGCTTAGGGTGATGCAGCTGAAGAGAGCTGCGGTGAGAAGTGTTGCTATTCTTTTCATGTCTGAATGTGTTTAGAAAATATATTCAAGTATTACTTGTCGGGAATTACTTCCCGTTTTATTTGTTGAAGAAGTTGTTTACTTCTTGTGTGGTGGCAAGTGCGGTCATCGTCGTGCCTTGCAGACCATGTACCATTAGGCTTTGTCCCGTGAGGAAAAGGTTGGGCACAGGTGTGCGCGGCGTTAGTATGGTGAGTAGCGGCTGTTGGCAGTCCTTGCGGATGCCGTATGCGCTACCATCGGGCGTTAGGTTATAGTCACGCCACGTGAGTGGTGTGGATGTATAGACGGCTTCAATGCGGTCGCTAAGGCCAGGCATTTGTGTTTCGGCTAACTTTATAATTTTTTGTGCGCGTTGCTGCTTGAAAGCTTTGTAGTCATCTCCACGTCTGCCCACTTTGGTGTCTTCCCATTGCTTGCATTCTTCCCAACGCATAGGCGTAAGGATATCGATGTTGTCAGCGCGTTGCGGGCTGATTAGAATGCCGTCACCAGTATGGCCTTGCTCTGAGATGCTCCATACGTCTTCCGTTGTATAGACATAGTGGTTGCCGCATGGGGTAGGGGATATTGACTCCGGCTCAAGCTTTAAAGTTTGGACGGTTGACTCCGGTTTAAACTTCAAGGAAGCCGTGAACATGCCGTAGGTATTCTCAAGTCGTTTGAGGCGATTCCTATATACCTTCTTTATACATGAGCTTTCGCGTACAAGTGCGGTGGTCAATGCCGGGTGTATGCCGGAAATGAAGCAACGTCCCTCGTATACCTCGCCGTTGGAACAACGTGCAGCCTTTATTTGTCCGTCTACTTCTATAAGTTCCTCCACCTCTATGCCGCAAACTACTTCTCCGCCTCCTTGGCGTATGCTTTGTACGAGTGAGTCAATGAGCATATTGCCGCTACCTTGCAGTCGCCATGAACTTTCGATGAACGATGCCGTCACGTGGGCGAAGGTAAATAGAGGAAGAGTCTCCTTGCGAAGCTCCATCTTTAGGGCGGTGCCGGAAAGAACGTTGATGAGTCGTTCATCGGTGAACGTCTCGTGCAACCACTCCCATGCGTTTATGGTACCCCATTTCATGATGGAGTCTTGTGTGGCAGGTGCATGGTCCACTTGGCTCAGCACATCGACATACGTCTTGAGTGCCTGGCGTTGGGTAGGGAAGTGCTCCGCCAAACCCTCTACAAACTCATTGTAACCCTGACACAGTTTATACGAGTCGCCGCATATTGTCACGGTGTCGAAGTTGTCCAATGGCAGTTGCTTCCACGGCAAAGCGAGCAGCCCGAGTTGCTCGAAGGCATTGTGCAGCGTTTGGCCTTCCGCCAGCCCACCTACATAGTGTAGCCCGGTGTCGAGGTCTATGCCGCCTCTTCTGTAGCTTTGCAGGCATCCCCCGGCTTGCAGCTGACGTTCCAGAACAAGTACGGAGTGTCCCTGCTTCGTGAGAAGCTGGGCGCACTCGAGAGCTCCGAGCCCTGAACCTATGATAATGATATCGTACAAAGTGATGTTCGTTTTATTTATGTTTTAGCTTACCTTATATATTGGGGTTATAGCCTAATCCTTGTTTTTACGTTGCAATAGTCGGAATACGGCCGGTTGCACTACGTATGAGAGCACTACGGCTGAGACCATGCCGACAAGCGTTGCGAATCCTACACTCTTTATGGCCGGGTGCTCTGCGAGGAGCATCGAAGTCACCGTTACGATGAGGATGAATGCTGAGAACAGAATTGCGGTCTTGTGGTAGGCGAATGTTTTCTCCGAAGAGCCCGTCAGTCCACTCATCACGAAGATACTATAATCCACTCCGACACCGAAGATGAACGTCGAGATGATGATGTTTATGAGGTTGAAGCGCACGTCAAAGATAGCCATGGCTCCAAGGACGATAACCCACGAGAGTAGGATAGGGGCGAAGCCGAGCAGGGTGTAGCTTATCTTACCACGGAAGCTCAGGAGTAGCACCACGAAGACGAATGCCATGCTCACCCATTGGAGGACGTTGAAGTCGCTATTGAGATTCTCGAGTCCGTCCGTAGTATAGAAGTATGTGTCGAGGACCAGCATATTAGGTTGTGAGGCGATAGCGTCGCAGATGCGGTAGTAATCGGTGTTCTTTGAACGCACGGTGTCCTTGGCGCATCGTACGGAAGTAAAGCACAGGTAGTCGCCAGCCGCCGTCTGCTCCATCAACGTGGATTGGAATCCTGGTGGTATTATGCCAGCCTTATAGAGTGGGGAAGGCTCGTAGTCGGCTGTGGCAGCATCGAAGAAGGCATCGTAGCCATCTGTGGTAAGTCCAGCGGCAGGTGCAGTAGCTGCTATGAGCGAGCGAACCTTTTGGAGACGCTCTGGTGTCCAATAACGTTTCCAAGCGTCGATGCGCTCCTGCTGTACCTTGAGCGGCACGAAGAGTACGTTGGTGTGTGTGTAGTCCTTTACCAGTCCTTCGTGCTGGAGCGAGTCAAGCTTGCTGGCTAGAATAGAGAAGTTGTCGAGAGCCTCTTCCATCGTCTTGCCCTGTGCGGCAAAGTACTGCGTCTTGTCTGTGGAGTACGTTTTTGCGTCGAGGAGTTTCTCGGAGTAGTCGGTACGTTCAGCGGCATAGTTGAGGTTTTGCATGTCCGCATCGAAGTCCGTACCCTTTGCTATGTAGAAGCCAATGCAGATTACCGTGACCACGCCAATGACGGCGAGCAACGGACGCTTGCGGTCGAAGGGGTAGTTGTTGAACCTGTCGATGACGGCAAAGGCGCGCTTGTTGATGCGGTTCTTCTCAAGTGCCATTAGGTGCGGCAGGTAAACGAGCGAGAAGATCGTCGTGGCAACGATGGCAAAAGCTGCGAAGAGTCCGAAGTCTTGCAAAAGGTCGGTCTTGATGAAGATGAGTCCCATGAAGGAACCGATGGTGGTCACGCAACCGAGCAGCACCGGCTTCACCTCATCGCGCAGCACCTGCTCCGGGTCGCCCACGTACTTGTAGTGCGTCATGACGTGCAAGACGTAGCTGACGGCCACACCAAGCACTACGGCTCCTATGCCAAGTGCGAGAAGAGAGAACTGTCCCTTGACGAAGTACATGAGGGCAAGGGCCGCAAGAGTACCGAATGCCACGGGGAGTGTCAAGTATATGATAGTCGTCCAGTTGCGCATCACGATGCAAAGCACGATGAGCACCAGGACGAGCGAGCCGATTACCTCGCCCATCAAGTCCGACTTAATTACCGTAGAGTTATTGTAGCCCGATGCCGGAGTGCCATGGTAAACAATCTTTGTGTCGGGGTGAGCTGCCTCAAACTTGTCGATGAGTTGGTTCAAGTCCTCGAAGAGAATGTTACCCTGACCGGTATTGGTGGAGGAGAATTGCGGCGTAATGAAGGCGACGCAGACGGTGCTGTCAGCTACGAAGAAGTGACCGTCGATGGTCTTGTACGTTCCGCCGGTAGATTGCAGTATAGGTTCAAATTGTTTGGCGAGCACGTTGCGCATGCCGATAGGGTCCAGCTGCAACAGTTCGGGGAACATGTCTCCGAACTCCCCCTGCATGTCCTCGGCATTCTGCTTCATCTGCTCCTGCATGTGCGGTAGGGTGAGAAGCGAGTCGAACGATGCGTAAGCGGCGGTGTCTATGTACGAGGGGAAATGCTCGGTGACGTAGCCCATAGCATCGAACATGATATCTTCTGGCACGTTGTAGAAGACATCGCCGATGGCTTGACTACTCTTGTCGCGCTTTTTGTCGCGAGCGACGAGAGAGTCGACAAACTCGTCGCAAATGGCGGTGAGCTTCTCGGTATCCTTCTTGCCTTTAGACTCAAAGAGCAGGTACGTCTTATCCTTGATGCGCAAGTCAGCGAACGCCATTTTCGTCGTACCGTCTGGGTTCTTTGATTCCGGCATCAGTTTGCCGAGGTCTTCCTCCAGATGTATTTGCGTGGCGAAGAATCCGGATACGATAAAAAGCAACACCATCGATAACCACATTTGGAATCGATGGCGAGCAAAGTATTTATAGATAGAAATAAATAATTCTGTCATAGTCAAAAATTTATGATAGAATGCTTTAGTGTTTATTCAACTTTCATCTCTCCCTTATAGAGTATATATGTCTGCTTGTCGTCCGCTATGGACGCCTGCACAGTATATACCCCGTCTCCTTTGTCGGTAGCGTTGACGGTGACGGTCACCTCTGGGCAAACCGTTGGGGTAGCAATGGCCGTAAGTCGGCATTGCTTTATTGACGATATGCGCAAGGGTTGGTCGAGCAGCACCATCGTGCACTCTTTAATGGTCTCGATATTGCAAACGCCTGGACATACGGGGTCACCCGGGAAGTGTCCGTCGTAGACGTTGCAGTCGGGTAGTATGGCAACGCGAAAGACCGTGCTGTGCGCGGCACCTTCGTGCTTTGTTTCAGACTGGTTTATGATGCTGTAGAATTTGTCTTTGAGCAACATAGGTGTTTACTGTTTTACGAAGATTTTCATCGTGGTGTCGGCAATAAGCTCTTCCCCTACGTGACACTCTCCGCTAATGATTGTAATGCCTTCCACTTCAGCCCCCATAGTGATGGTGGTAACTATTCTCTCGCCAAGCGAGGGACGGCGGTGAAGGTTGAATTTCTTTACTTCTCCAATATATCCTACGGGAGGCTGGGTAGCCCCGTTTTGCAATGCCGAGAATCCTGCAAAGGCAGATGCCGACTGGGCGATGTGCTCTATGATGCCTGGCTCAGCCAACTTGCCGTCTGGCTCCATGAAGAAGTTGTCTTGACGGACAACGAGGCAACACTTTGCCACCTTGTCCTCAACCGACAGAAGCTCGTCGACCATCATGATCGGCGAGCGCTGTGGTATGAGTTGTTTGATATCTGTCTTGATATCCATTGTGTACGTTTTAGATGTGGCTCTCGATGTAATCGTAGAGGTCGTTGAAGGACTGGATCTTTGGGAGTTCCTCAGCAGCAATCTTGATCTTGTATGTATGCTGGATGATTGCCACGAGGTCAACGAGGCTAAGGCTGTCCAGTACGAGGGTGTCCTTAACGTTTGCCTCTGGGGTGATGGCGCTCTCTTCAACTTCAAACTCCTCAGCGAGGACGGAGTTTATCTGCGCGATGATTTCTTCTCTTGTCATAGTTCTTTTACTGTTATTGATTTTGAGTTTATAGATTCTTGATGATAAGTGTAGAGTTGGTACCTCCGAAGCCGAACGAGTTGGTGAGGAACATGTCGAAACCAGTCTCGATAGTCTGCGGTATCACGTTGATGCAAGCCGTCTCTTCGTCCGGCTCCTCGAAGTTGATATTTCCGGCGATGAAGCCGTTCTTCATCATCAGCATAGAGTAGATAGTCTCTGCCGCACCTGCTGCCCACATCTCATGACCCGTCTGCGACTTTGTAGACGTTACGGACACCTTATAGTCGCCGAATACCTGTGCGATGGCCATTGCTTCGCGACCGTCACCAGCGTGCGTAGATGTAGCGTGAGCGTTGATGTAACCAATCTGACGTGGGTCGATGCCACCATTCTTCAGTGCCAGCTCCAGTGAACGTGCCGGACCTGCCACGTTTGGAGTAGAGATATGGTCACCGTTGCCCGAGAAGCCCCAGCCTACTATTTCTGCCAGGATAGGTGCGCCACGCTTTACGGCGTGCTCGTAGCTCTCGAGGATTACCGTTGCAGCGCCGCCGCCAGGTACGAGACCGTTGCGGTTCTTGTCGAATGGACGTGAAGCCTTCGTAGGTTCGTCCTCACGTGTGGAGAATGCCTGAATGCCGTCGAAGGAAGCGATGGAGAACATGTTTGCCTCCTGTCCGCCACCGGTGATGATGCAGTCTTGCAGACCGTTCTTGATGAGGAGGTAAGCATTGCCTATAGCCAATGAGCTTGAAGCGCAAGCAGCAGACGAGGTAAGGTTGATACCGCGCAGCTTGAAGAGGCAAGCGAGGTTCATAGTGATGGTAGAGTTCATCGACTGGAAGATTGCACCGCTACCGCAAGCAGACGTGTCCTTGAATTCGCGGAACTTGTCGAGCGCGTTCATTGTAGCCTCAGCTACGGAGTCGTTGCCGTAGATAATGCCCACCTCGTGTGTGTCGAGGAAGTCCTGATCTATTTTTGCAGCCTCCAGCGCGTCCTTTGTAGCCATGTAGGCATATTGTGCCTCCTCAGGCATAAACTGCCTCATGTTGCGAGGCACGAAAGGCTTAAGGTTTGGCTTTGGAACGTCTGCGCAAAGAGCTGAACGGAATCCGGCGTCCTTACGTTCCTGACTAAAGATGATGCCACTTTTACCTGTGTAAAGTGACTGGCGGACATCCTCTAGTGTTTGTCCGAGGCATGACCAAATGCCCATGCCCGTGATAACTACTCTATTCATTGTATATTATATGTACGTGTTAAATCGGTTTTAGATGCTCTTAGTCCAACAACGTCTACGCTTCAACGTTGTGGGGTGCAGCGGTGCCCATTGTCCAAGCTCTCGTGTGTTGGTGTCCAATTGCGGTCCCGTCTCGCACCATGTGATGCCCTTCTCGTTAAAGATAGGTATGAGGTAGTCGAATATCATGGCGTTTACTCCCATGCCCTGCATTTCGGGTTTTACGCCGATGAGCATCAGTTGTGCCTTGGGCGACTTCTTCACCTTGAGAGCCTTAATCAGGTGATACCATCCGAAGGGTAGCAACTTTCCCTTGCTCTTTCTAAGTCCGTCGGAGAAGTCCCTTGTCAATACGGCCGCTCCAACCAGTTCTCCTTCCGGCGTTTCTATGAACGGGACGAGCGAGAAGTCGAGTAGGGGGACGTAGGCGTGACAATAGTCGTCAATTTGCTCTTCGGAGAAGGGTGCAAAGCCGAATAGCGGTGCGTAAGCCTCATTGAACAGCTTGAACACCTTCTGTCCGTATCCGTTGTATATATCCTTTGCTGTCTTGTGTACGATGCGCAGACCGAACTCTTGTCGTGCGTAGTTGGCTACTCGTCTGTATCTTGCCGGCACTTCCTTTGGCACGTCGATTCTTATCTGAAGCCAGTCGGCAGCCTTCCCGAATCCCATTCGTTCCATGTGCTTGCCGTAGTAAGCCGGATTCCATATCTCCATGAACGTGCCGCCCTTTTCGAAGTCTTCTATTAGCATACCCTCCTTGTCGAAGTCTGTGATGCCCATTGGACCCTCTATAGTGTCCATGCCGTGCTCACGTCCGAAGTCGGCTACGGCATGGATGAGTGCGTCAGCTACGTCTTCGTCATCGGTAAATTCGATGAGCGAGAAGCGTACGTTCTTTTTGCTCCATATTTCGTTGGACTTATGGCTTATGACAGCCACGATGCGTCCTACGGGTTCCTCGCCGCGATAAGCTACGAACGGTTGTACATCGGCAAAGGCTAACCCCTTGTTCTTCTTTGGGTTGAGGGAGTTGCGTATGTCGGAGAGCATGTCTGGAACGTAGTATGGGTTGTCCCTATACAACTTTAAAGGGAGGTGAACGAAATCGTCCATCTCCTTCTTGTTGGATACTTTCCTTATTATCAGCTCTTTTCTTTCGTTTTTTTGCATGTGTTCTATCGTCATATTGTCATGACAAAGCGGTGCAAAGTTATAACAAAATTTAAGAATACGCAAATTTTTACATAATAAAGAGCAAAAAAGGACTATGCGACAAGAAATTTATACCAGCGCAATACTCTTTTGTCCTACCTTAAATTTGTGTACGGCAGAGGGGCGTGCCAGCAACTTTGACTAGGCAAATATGGCCGAGCCGACGCGTACGTGGTTTGAGCCGCACTTTTGTGCTATGAGGTAGTCACCGGACATGCCGTATGATTTCGTGTCGAAGTGCTCGTCATCGGCAAAATAGGTAGCCTTTATCTTGGCGAAGAGCTCCTGTGCCTTAAGGAATTCGCGTTGTATCTGGCTGGTATCGTCGGTGTTGCTCGCCATGGTCATGATGCCACGTATGCGGACGTGTGGAAGCGTTCGCCATGATCCGTCCTCGATGAGTTGGAGGCAATCATCGGGAGTCATTCCGCTTTTGCTTTCCTCTTGTGCCAGGTGCAGCTCCAGTAAGATGTCGATTTGCCGGTCGTGCTTGGCGGCCTGGCGTTCTATCTCCTGCATGAGTCGTAGGGAGTCTACGGTCTCTATCATTGCGATGTATGGTGCGATGTACTTCACCTTGTTTGTCTGCAGGTGTCCGATGAAGTGCCACTCGATGTCCTTCGGTAGGGCGTCGTACTTGAGTCGCAGCTCCTGCTCACGGCTTTCGCCAAACACGCGTTGTCCGGCGGCATAGGCTTCTTCTACGGCGCTGATAGGATGATACTTGCTGACGGCGACAAGTTCTACGCCGTCAGCAAGTGAATCCTTTACTTTTTGTAGTTGTTCAGATATCATAGTATGAAATCTTAAAACATCCGTTTACTGTTGTTCTTGTGTCTCGTACTCCGGTTTGTCATCGGCAACAGGTACCGTTCCTTCGGGAGCCTTTCGTGAACCGTCGTGCTCGTATACGTCCATGAGTGTAGTCTCGGCGAGGGAGAATATCTTCCAGTCCTGCATGCCGGTGTTCATCACTTCTTCTATGCCCTTTACTGCGCTTTGGAAGGAGTTGGCCTGCACGAGGTAGTTGACGGCGGAGAGTTTCTCCTTGCCGCTCTTCTCGTCGAGGATGATGAACTGCACTTTCACCTTGTACCAACGGTCGTCATTTGGGTTGTCGGAGAAGAAGATTTCGCCGTATGCTGCCTTCTTTATGTCGGTGATGGTGAACTCACCCGAGATGAAAGCAGACATTTCCTCGGTGATGGTTTCCTCAGCTTCGGTGAAGGAGAGTGCATCCACAACGTATGCTTCTGTTACTTTCTTCTGGAGTCCGTCCTCCATAGTTTTCTCGTACTTGATTTTGGTTTCAAACCAAACGGCTGATCTTGATCGCATTTCTTTCTTAGTATGGTTGTATATTATGTACTTATAGGTTTATCCAGTTTCGCAGCATGGTGTGCCCGTCTGGGGTTAGCACGCTTTCAGGGTGGAACTGTATGCCGTGGATGTCGTACTCCTTGTGGCGTAGGGCCATTATCTGTCCCTCGTCGCTTAGGGCGGTTATTTCGAGGCATTCGGGGAAGTTCTCGCGGCTTACTACCCACGAGTGGTAGCGTCCCATGGTGATGCGCTCGGGGAGACCCTGGAAGATTGGGTCGTTGCCCAGCTGGGTACCTTCGGTTGCTATGCCGTGGAAGACGGAGGAGAGGTTCTCCAGCGTTCCGCCGAAGTACTCTCCGATGGCTTGGTGTCCCAAGCAAACACCGAGGATTGGTTTCTTTCCAGCGTACGACTTTATGACGTCGAGTAGCAGTCCGGCCTCGCTTGGGATGCCCGGTCCAGGTGAGAGGATTATCTTGTCGAACGACTCCAACTGTGGCAGTTCGAACTGGTCGTTGCGGTAAACCGTAACCTCTGCTCCCAGCTCCTTTACGAGGTGGCTGAGGTTATAGGTGAAGGAGTCGTAGTTGTCTATGATTACTATTTTTTTCATTGCAGTTGTGGTATTATCGATAATTTTGAATACCTACTTGTTACATGTCTTCGGCAAGAAGGATGGCCCGTCTTAGAGCGCCCAGTTTGTTGTTCACTTCCTGGAGTTCGTAGTTCTCGTCGCTCTTTGCCACGATGCCGCCTCCGGCCTGGAACCACAGCTCTCCTCCGCGTGCTATGAAGGTGCGGATGGTGATGGCCTGATTCAGCGACTTGTTAAAGCCGATGAAGCCGATGCATCCGCCGTATGCGCCACGGTTGTGCGGCTCATACTCCGAGATGAGCTGCATGGCGCGTACCTTGGGCGCACCCGAGAGAGTGCCTGCTGGGAAGGTGTCTATGAATGCCTTTATTGGGTCTGCGCCCTTGTCCAGCGTGCCGCTCACGCGGCTCACGAGGTGAATGACGTGCGAGTAGTACTGCATGTCCTTATAGAAGTCCACGTGCACGTCGTGGCAGTTGCGGGAAAGGTCATTGCGTGCCAAGTCAACGAGCATGACGTGCTCGGCGTTCTCTTTCGGGTCGTTGCGCAGGTACTCGGCGTTGCGTCTGTCCTGTTCGGCATCGCCCGTGCGCTTTGTCGTTCCGGCGATAGGGTCGATGTAAGCGGTGTAGACGGGGTTCGCCGGGTCTGAGTTGTCCGACAGCTGCACGCGGCAATGGGTCTCCGGCGACGAACCGAAGATGCGGAAGCCTCCGAAGTCGAAGTAGAAGAGATACGGCGAGGGGTTAATGCTTCTCAGAGCTCGGTAGAGTTTGAAATCGTCGCCTTCGTAGTGTTGCACGAAGCGGCGCGAGAGTACTATCTGGAATACGTCGCCGCGCAAGCAATGCTTGATGCCCTTGCGTATGTTTGCCTTGTGCTCCTCGTCCGTCAGCGGCGATGTCGTTTCGCCTATGGGGTGGAAGTCATAGGGCTGCACGTTGGCCTTGTTGATGCGCTTGAAGAGGTCGTCTATCTGTTGCTTGCCTTCTTCCTCGGGAGCGCCGTCCTCGGTCAGGGTGACGAGTATCATCTTGTTGTTGAAATGGTCGAAGACGATGATGTCGCGGAAGAAGATGTAGAGCATGTCCGGCGCGTCGTTCTTCTCCATCGTTGTATCCTTTACGGCGATGTCCTCGAAGTACCTTACGGCGTTGAACGTGGTGTAGCCGTAAAGTCCACAGTAGTCGGCGTTTTCGCCTGAGATGCTAAACTGCTCGATGAAGTCGTTGATGGCGTTGTCCGAGCGGTACTGGTGATTCACCTCGTGGCGTGTCGTCGTGCCGTCGGGATAGGTGCAGATGGCCTCCCCGTGGCTTATGGCAACGGACGCTATAGGGTTTACGCCGATAAAGGAGCGCGAGTTGTCCTTGCTATGGTAGTCCGAGCTTTCCATGAGTGCCGATTGTGCGTTGATGTCGCGCAGACGCATATAGACGCTGACCGGAGTGTAGAGGTCCGCAAGGAAAGACTTTTGTGTTGTTGTATATTTGAACATGAGCGTGTGTTAGTCGAGGGTTATTTCAGACTGGTGTGCCAGGTATGTGTCGAGGTCCTTGTCTCCACGTCCTGAGACGGTGAGCACCACCACGTCGTCCTTCTTGAACTGTCCTGCCACCTTTGGCAGCAGCGCCAGGGCGTGTGCCGACTCGAGTGCCGGTATGATGCCCTCCATACGTGTAAGTTCGAATGCGGCGCGCAGGGCCTCGTCGTCGTTGGCAGGGAGCACCTGTGCACGTCCTTGCTCGTAGAGGTTGCAATGTATAGGACCTGTGCCGGGGTAGTCCAGACCAGCCGAGATGGAGTATGGCTCTATTATCTGTCCGTCTTCGGTCTGCATCAGCTTGATGCGTGAGCCGTGTAGGATGCCCGTTGTGCCCACTTGCATGGATGCTGCTGTTTTGTCGGTGTCCACGCCAAGTCCGCCGGCCTCTCCGAGTATTATCTTTACGCGCTCGTCGTTGATGTAGTGGTAGATGGTACCGGCAGCGTTCGAACCGCCACCTACACATGCCATGAGGTAGTCCGGATAGTTGCGTCCTATCTTCTCCTCCAACTGCCATTTTATTTCCTCAGAGATGACGCTCTGCAGACGTGCCACGAGGTCGGGGTAGGGGTGTGGTCCCACGGTAGAACCGATGATGTAGAACGTGTCTGCGGGGTGGCAGCACCAGTCGCGGATGGCCTCGTTTGTGCCGTCCTTGAGGGTCTTGTTGCCGCTCTCTACGGGTTGTACGGTAGCGCCGAGCATCCTCATGCGCTCCACGTTGACGTGCTGGCGTTGCACGTCGAGTGCGCCCATGTATACGGTGCATGGCATGTCCATCAGGGCGCAAACTGTAGCCGTAGCCACGCCGTGCTGTCCTGCTCCCGTCTCGGCGATGATGCGCTTCTTGCCCATCTTCTTTGCGAGGAGAATCTGTCCGATGGCGTTGTTAATTTTGTGTGCGCCGGTGTGGTTGAGGTCCTCACGCTTCAAGTACAGCTGGCAGCCGTACTTCTCGCTCATGCGCTTGGCGTAGTAGAGCGGTGAGGGGCGGCCCACGTAGTCTTTGAGCAGGGCGTGGTATTCTTTCTTAAATTCTTCGCTTTCGAGAATGGGGAGGTACGCCTTCTTGAGGTCGTCCACCGTCTTGTAAAGTATTTCGGGTACGTAGGCTCCACCGTAGTTTCCGTAGAAGCCATTTTCGTTAACGTCGTAGTTCATTGGGATATATATTTAAACCTTGGAGTTGTGATGTGTAAACCTAAGAGTTACATTTCTAAACCTTAGAGTTACGGTGCGTAAACCTGGTAGTTACGATGCCTAAACATGTTAGTTACGGTGCGTAAACCTAAGAGGTAGTAACGCTTACTTGCTAAGTGCGTCGTAGAGGTTGTCGATGGCCTTGTCGGCGTTGCCTTCCGCCTGTTCGAGGAGCTGCACGAACTTGGAGCCTATGATGGCACCGGCGGCATTCTGCTGGGACGACTCGAGGGTCTGCTTGTTGCTGATGCCGAAACCAATCATGCGTGGGTTGTGGAGGTTCATGGCGTTGATGCGGTGGAAGTACTCCTGCTTTGCCTCGTCGAACGACTTCTGGGCTCCCGTGGTGCTTGCGGAGGACACCATATAAATGAATCCGTCTGTGTGCTCGTCGATGAAGCGTATGCGCTCCTCGGAGGTCTCCGGGGTGATGAGCATGATGATGCGGATGTCGTACTTGTCGGCGAGGGGCTTTATCTCAAGGTAGTCCTTGAATGGGAGGTCAGGGATGATGGCGCCGCTCACGCCGCACTCCACGCACGACTTGAAGAAGTTCTCGAAGCCGTATTGCATCATGACGTTGAGGTAGCCCATGAGGATGAGCGGTATGTTTACCTCGTCCTTCACGGCCTTGAGCTGTCCGAAGAGTTTGCGCAGGGTCATTCCGTTCTTTAGTGCCTTGGTGGCGGCATCCTGAATGACGGGACCGTCGGCCATGGGGTCGGAGAATGGCACTCCCACTTCAATCATGTCGATGCCTCTGCGTTCGAGAGTCTTGATGACATCGCCTGTGCCGTCGAGCGTTGGACATCCGGCGCAGAAGTATAGCGAGAGGAGTTTACGCTCCTTGTTGTCGTTGAATAGTTGATTTATTTTATTCATGAACGTGTTGTTTTAAAAACTTGATTTTATCTCAGTTACGAATTTGCTTATCGCTTCTATGTTCTTTACGGCCGGTGCCACTTCAAAGCGTGAGTTCAAGTCCAGTCCGATGCATTTCGGATGGTGGAAGTCCTTTACTCGGTCGGTGTCTTCAGGTCCGATGCCTCCGGAGAGGAGGAATGGAGTGTTGCCGTCGTATTCCTGTAGTATCGACCAGTCGAATTGCTCTCCCGACCCACCTACGAGTTTCGTCTTGGTGTCGAAGAGCAGCAGGTCGGCGTGTCCTTCGTAGTCGCGCCATCGCTTCACGTCGTCGGCTTCGCGCACGCTGATGGCCTTGATGATTTTGATGTCCGGCAGTATGTTCGGAACGATGGCCTTGCGCAGGTTGTCGATGTAGGTGGGGCTCTCGGTGCCGTGCAGCTGCACGTAGTCCAGTCGGTAGTTTATCACCTGCGTGATGACGTTGCGCTGCGTCTCGTTGACGAAGACTCCCACGAGTTTTGGACGCTTGTCTGGCAGTTGTTGTAGTTTTAGTGTAGCAGGGACGCATCTGGGGCTTTTCATGAAGAATATGAGTCCCATCAGATCCACGCCGTCTACTTGCGAAAGGGCGCGAATGTTGTTTGGCTCGCGCATGCCGCACACTTTTATTATCATGACTTTGTTACGTCTCCAATGAACTGTTTGAGTGCTTCGCCAGGGTCTTCCGTCTTCATGAAGTTTTCTCCGATTAGGAAGCCGTTGAAACCTGCCTCTTTTAGCTGGTGTACGGTGTCGGGATTGCTGATGCCGCTCTCGCTCACCTTGCAGGTGTCTTTGGGGAGGAGTTCGGCCAGTCGGAAGGAGTTCTCCACCTTTGTGACGAAGGTGCCGAGGTTGCGGTTGTTGATGCCGTACATGTCGGCGTCGAGTGAGGCGTACTCCAGTTCTTGTTCGCCATGCATTTCAAGTAATACTTCAAGTTGTAGGTCGTGTGCCTTGGAGATGAGGTCTTTACACTCTGTTTTGTTTAGACATGCTGCAATGAGCAGTACTGCTGATGCTCCGCAACGTCTTGCCTGTAGGAGCTGATACTCGTCGATGACGAAGTTCTTGTAGATGACGGGAATGGTGACTCCCGACTCGCGTGCTATCTGTATGTACTCATCGTATCCGCCGAAGAAGTGCGTATCAGTGAGGATGGAGATGGCGGCGGCACCGTTCTGTTGGTATGCGAGTGGGATGATGTCGGGTTTGCCGTCTTTCTTTATCCAGTCCTTGGAGGGTGAACGGCGTTTGAACTCTGATATGATGCCGCTCGGGCTCCCCATGAGTGCCTGTCGCATGGACGGCATGTCCACCCATCCGTTCTTCTCGTTGAAGGGTAGGGCATGGCGGTCGATGAGTGGTGTTACGTCGCGCACCATGGTGTCCGTGGGGATGAAGCGTTTGAAGTCCTCCAACTCGATGCGCTTGTGTGCAACTATTTCGTTGAGTATATCTGTCATAACGGTCTAAATAAATGAGGGTTTACGAGTTCAGTTCCACGAACTTCTTGAATGCGGCAAGTGCCTTTCCGCTCTCTATGGACTCGCGTGCCATTGCTGCACACTCGTGTATGTCCTTTTCTCCGCCCTCCAATACCTGGATGGCGAAGGCGGCGTTGGCTATCACGACGTTCTTTTGCGATGGGGTAGCCTTGTCGGCCAATACGTTGTCGAAGATGGCAACGGCCTCTTCCTTAGTGGCTCCTCCTGCCAGTTCGGATGCCTTTGCCACGGGGAAGCCGAAGTCGGTTGGGGAGAAGATGCGCTCGTAGTGGTTGGTGGTCACCTTGAAGTTGCCCGTGAGGGAAATCTCGTCGTAGCCGTCGATGGAGTTCTCGATGCCGTAGTCTATGCCCATCTTCTGGTAGACGCTGTTGTAGAGTCGCATCTGGTCGAGCGTGGCCACGCCGAGGAGCTGGCACTTGGGCTGGGACGGGTTGACGAGCGGTCCGAGGAGGTTGAAGATGGTAGGGAAAGAAATGTGCTTGCGTATTGGTGCGACGAACTTCATCGCCTTGGCGAAGAGTGGCGCGTGGAGGTACACGAAGCCGCACTCGTTGATGGATCGGTTTAGGGTGTCGATGTCGTTGGTGAACTTCACGCCGTGCTCCTCAATGACGTTTGAAGCACCCGAAACGGAAGTGGCGGCGTAGTTGCCGTGCTTTGCCACTTTATATCCGGCTCCCGCCACTACGAGGCATGCGCAGGTGGAGATGTTGAATGTGTTCTTCTGGTCGCCTCCGGTGCCTACGATGTCGATGTACTTTGGGGCGTTGAGCAAGGCTGGCACGCCCGTCTCCAGTATGCCGTCGCGGAAGCCGAGCAACTCGTCCACGGTGATGCCGCGCATCTGCAGACCTGTGAGTAGGGCTGCTATTTGTTCGGTGGGATACTTCTCCTGCGTGATGCCGATGAGGATGTCGTGCATCTCCTGGCGTGTAAGTTCTTCGTGATTGAGAATCTTTGCGAGTTGCTGTTTCATATATCTGTTGTTTGGTCGTTAGTTTATTTCTTGTGAGATTGGGAGTATACGTAAAAGAGGCCTGTCGCGATGAGCAACAGACCTCTTTATTTGTTGGAGTATCAATTAAGCATGCTTTGTTTCGTTTGCTTTTGCTTACATATCCACGGTCACCGCCTCACGACTATTTCAATCCTGAGTTGTGCCACCACCAATATGTGTTTACGAAAGTCTGCATACGTGTACCAAAGTGTCTTTGTTTGTTTGTAGGTGCAAAATTACAAAGAATTGCGCAACTCTCCAAATTTTTCCCCTACTTTTTTACAATTTGTAAGTTATACGCCCTTTCTCGTACCGATTTTACATCATGCCGCCCATGCCTGGTGCGGCCATAGGAGCAGCTGCCTCGGGTGCTGGCTTGTCGCAAACGATGCACTCGGTGGTGAGGAAGAGTCCAGCTATTGAAGCAGCGTTCTCCAGAGCTACACGGCTTACCTTTGCTGGGTCGATGATTCCGGCCTTACGCATGTCCTCGTAGACATCGGTGCGTGCGTTGTAGCCGAAGTCGCCTTCGCCCTCGCTCACTTTCTGTACTACGACAGCACCTTCGCCACCGGCGTTGCTTACGATCTGGCGCAGAGGAGCCTCGATGGCGCTGCGTACTATGTTGATACCCGTTGCCTCGTCAGCGTTGTCGCCTTTGAGGTTCTTCAGGGCAGAGAGGGCGCGGATGTATGTGGTGCCGCCTCCAGGCACTACGCCTTCCTCTATGGCAGCACGTGTGGCGCAGAGAGCGTCGTCCACGCGGTCCTTCTTCTCCTTCATCTCCACCTCGGAGTTGGCACCAACATAGAGTACTGCTACGCCACCGGCCAGCTTAGCAAGACGCTCTTGCAGCTTCTCCTTGTCGTATGAAGAGGTAGAGTTCTCTATCTCCTTCTTGATGGCGATGACGCGGTCTGCGATGGCATCCTTAGAGCCTGCTCCGCCAGCGATGATGGTGTTGTCCTTAGAGATGGTCACCTTGTCAGCCGAGCCGCACATCTCCAGTGTAGCCTGCTCCAGCTTGAGGCCCTTCTCCTCAGAGATAACGACGCCGCCTGTCAGAACTGCGATGTCCTCGAGCATAGCCTTACGACGGTCGCCGAAGCCTGGTGCCTTGACGGCGCAAATCTTCAAGCCGCCGCGCAGACGGTTCACTACGAGTGTGGTAAGAGCCTCTGAGTCAACGTCCTCAGCGATGATGAGCAGTCCGCGACCGCTCTCGGCTGCTGGCTGCAGTACGGGGAGGAGCTCCTTGAGGTTGGATATCTTCTTGTCGTAGATGAGGATGTAAGGTGACTCCATGACGCACTCGAGTTTCTCGGTGTCTGTAACGAAGTAGCCAGAGAGGTATCCGCGGTCGAACTGCATTCCCTCCACTACGCCAATGTGTGTGTCGCGGCTCTTGCTTTCCTCGATAGTGATGACGCCGTCCTTTGTTACCTTGCGGAAAGCGTCAGCGAGCAGCTTGCCGATTTCGGGGTCGTTGTTGGCGCTGACAGTAGCTACCTGCTCTATCTTGTCGAAGTTGTCGCCTACGAGTTCAGCGGTATTCTTGATGTACTCCACTACGGCAGCTACGGCCTTGTCTATGCCGCGCTTGAGGTCCATGGGGTTGGCACCGGCGGTGACGTTCTTCAGTCCCGCGGTAACGATGGCCTGTGTGAGGATGGTAGCGGTTGTTGTGCCGTCGCCAGCGTCGTCGCCGGTCTTAGAGGCTACGCTCTTCACGAGCTGTGCGCCCGTGTTCTCGAACTTGTCCTCCAGTTCGATTTCCTTTGCTACGCTCACGCCGTCCTTTGTTATCTGTGGAGCACCGAATTTCTTCTCTATAACTACGTTGCGGCCCTTAGGTCCGAGTGTTACTTTAACGGCGTTGGCCAACTGGTCAATGCCTCTCTTGAGAGATTCGCGTGCGTCGGTGTTGAATTTTATTTCTTTAGCCATGATTGTCTTGTGTTTTAGAAGTTATACGTGTTAAGCCAATTTTGCGAGAACGTCGTTCTGACGCATCATGAGGTACTTCTCGCCTTCAAACTCCAGCTCTGTACCAGAGTATTTTCCGTAGAGCACCTGGTCTCCAGCCTTGAGGACCATCTCTTCGTCTTTGGTGCCGTTGCCCGTAGCGATTACTTCGCCCTGCAGGGGTTTCTCCTTTGCAGTGTCAGGGATGATGATACCTCCGATTTTCTCTTCTGCCGGTGCTGGCTTGATGAGCACGCGGTCTGCTAGTGGTTGAATTTTCATAATTGTACGTGTATGTTGTTTGTAATTTTTGTTCGCCAAAGGTAGAGGCACGAATTGTGCCAAATGACAAAATGGCAATAACGCGAACGACGGACGTGTCAAAACTGGCACTGTTTGACGTTAATTGCCGCTAATTGATCGTTAATTATTCATTAATGTTTTTCTCCGTCCAGATGGAAATGAGATAAAAATTAACGGTCAATTAACGGTCAATTAACGGCAATTAACGTTAAAAACATCATTGGCATAAAGATGTCGTTGGTGTTATTCTTTCCGTGCAGTGATGGTGCTCTCGTAGAGTCCGTCGACGATGCTGTCTGCCAAGGAGATGTTGGGCACGATGATGGTGTCGCACTTGAGGTACTCGCACGCCTTGAGGAATGTTTCAGCGGCTGGGATGATGACGTCAGCACGGTCCGCTTTGAGGGAGAAAGAAATCTGTCGCTCCTCTATGCTCAGGGGTTGGAGTAGGGAGTAGAGTCGCTTCAGCTCTGCCAGAGAGAGCTCCTTGGAGGCGTTCTTGCTGTGGTGTGCCAACTTGTTGAGCTTGTTGATATTACCGCCTGAGCCTATTATCTTGATGTTACCGTATTGCTCGGCGTATCTGGTGAGGTTCTTCTTGAAGAGTTTCTCGGTCTCGCCGGTCACCTTTCCGCTTAGCATTCTGAGGGTGCCCATGTTGTAGGAGTAGCTCTCGGCGAGCACTCCGTCGTGTATGATGCTAACCTCGGTGCTACCACCGCCCACATCGATGTAGGCGAAGTTGCCCTCGTTGCTGTCTGTTTTCTCTACGATGTTGTTGTAGAGCAGCTGGGCTTCCTCCTGTCCTTTTATTATCTCGAGGTTGATACCCGTCTGCTTTCGGATGTTCTTGAGCACCTTTTCGCCGTTCTCGGCGTCGCGCATGGCGGAGGTGGCGCATGCTCGGAAGGCATCCACGTTGTTGAGCTTCATGAAGTGCTTGAAGCCTTTTAGCATGTGTATCATCATCTTCTCGCGCTCCTTGGATACTTTTCCGAGGCTGAAGACGTCCTTGCCCAGACGAAGCGGGATGCGTATGAACATTAGTTTCTCTATGCGGTCTTCCTCGCGTGTTGCGTCGTTGTCGAAACGTTTGATGAGCAGTCGTGCTCCGTTGGAGCCGATGTCGATGGCGGCCAGGTTGATAGGTGGCATAAACTATTATTATATATAAGGTGTATGTGTGTTTACTGTTTATTTCGTAGCGGCTTCGTTCTCCTGCGCGTAGGCTTTGTATAGTTCCTCTTGGCTTCTGAAGGCTGGGCCTTCGAGGAAAGCGTTCGTTCCCTTACCGTCGACGATGCGTCCGTTGCAGGTGTCTCGCATGGCGTATGAGACGGTGCGCATGAGGTCTGTCTGCATGTCCTCGTCGTAGACGGGTGCCAGAACTTCTATGCGGCTCAGAAGATTTCGAGGCATCCAGTCGGCCGAGCCGATGAAGTACTTTGGTTTGCCACCGTTGGCGAAGATGAGTATTCGGCTGTGCTCCAGGTAGCGGTCTATAATGCCCGTGCAATGGATGTTGTCGCTCAGCTTGGGAATGCCGGGTGTGAGCGAGCAGTTGCCGCGTATCACGATGTCCACCTTCACTCCGGCCTTGGATGCCTGATAGAGCTTCGATACCATGTCTGTGTCGGTGATGTGGTTTATCTTCATCTTCACCCATGCCTCCTTGCCCTCGTTGGCGTTCTTTATCTCATTGTCAAGCATGCGAAGGATGCGGCTCTTCATGGAGTTTGGCGATACGAGGAGCTCGTTGAAGCGGAAGGGCGAGAAGGGTCGGTCTATGAAGTCGAAGACCTTCGCTACCTCGGCTACCACCTTTGGGCGTGCCGTCATCATGAGGTAGTCGGTGTACACCTTCGCGTTGCCCTCGTGAAAATTGCCCGTACCAACGCAAGCGATGTTTCCCTTGCGCGTCTCGATGTAGAGCAGCTTGCTGTGTATCTTAAGACCTTCAACGCCGAAGATGACGTTGACTCCCTCCTCCTGCATGCGTTTGCTCCACATGATGTTGCTCTCCTCGTCGAAGCGTGCCATGAGCTCCACGACGGCGGTCACCTTCTTGCCGTTGCGTGCGGCGGCGATGAGTGCCTTAACCACCTTGGAGTCCTTGGCCAGACGGTAGAGCGTGGTCTTGATGGCCTTCACCTCGGGCTTAAGGGCGGCCTCGCGCAGGAGGCGTATGTAACCGTTGAAGTTGTGATATGGTACGTGGATGAAGCGGTCCTTTTGGCGTATCTGGTCCAGTATGCTCTCGCCCGACAGGAACTCGGGCTTCATCAGCGGTGTCCACTTCTCGTAGGACAGCTCCTTATGGCCGCAGTCGGGGAACGACATGAGGTCCTTGTGGTTCTGATATCTACCACCGGCCAGCGAGGTGTCCAGCTCCTTAGTGTCGAGTCTTTCGCGCAGCTTCTTGAGCAGCTCCTTTGGCATCTCGCGGTCGTAGATGACGCGCACGGCATCGCCCTTCTTTCGGCTACTTACGCCGAGGGCAATCTTCTCCATGGTGCCGAAGTCAGCATCGTTGTCCATTTCCATTTCGGCGTCCTTGGTGAACTTGAAGCTGTATGCCCTATAGGTGCTCTCCTTGAAACCGAGGAAGACGAGCGGCAAGCAGAAGCGCACCACGTCGTCGAGGTACATTATATTGTCGAAGCCATCGCTGGACGGTATCTTCACCCAACGACCGTAGACGCGGTCGGGCACCTTCACGACGGCGTAGCGTTTCTTCTCAGGCTCCTTCTTCTCCACGATGAGGTAGATGCGGTTGTCCTCCAGGACGGAGAGGTCGTCTATCTCGCTAAGCCAGATGGGGGTGATGGAGCCGTTGAGCTTGTCGTAGAAGAACTGGGTGAGGAACTTCTTCTGTTCCTCGTTGAGAGAGTCCTCGTTGAGGAGGCGCACCTTGTGCTCCTCAAGCTGGCGGAAGACGTTGTCTACAGCCTCGGTGTACTCGCGTGAGTAGGTCTCGTTGAGGGAGTTGATGGTCTTTAGCGAGCGTTTTATCTGCTGTTCCGTCTCCTTGGAGAGCTTACGGTCGAGCATACGATTGAGCGATGCTACGCGCACACGGAAGAACTCGTCGAGGTTGTTGGAGTAGATGCCGAGGAAGGAGAGCCTCTCCAGCAGTGGCACGCCTTCCTTTTCCGCCTCCTGCAGGATGCGGTGGTTGAAGTACATCCAACTGACGTCGCGTTCTACGTACGCCTTTTTCATCATCTCTTCTTTTGTCATGGGTATATTTGCTTTTATGTGTGGTTTTATTTTTGAGTGCAAAGTTACTATGAATCATTGGAAGAGGTGGCGAAAAGATGGTTACGTGTTTGTGAAGGTAATGTTACAACGATGTTACTGAGTGCCCACCAAGTGGGCATCGTGTTCTCTCTTGGTGGGCACAAGGTTCTCAAGCCTCGGGCATCGAGTGCCCACCAAGTGGGTAGAACCGCAAGGAAAAGAGCTTAAAATCAAGGAGTTTTGCAACGTGGGGCGCAACTTATGGAACGTAAATTAAGTCGGACATGACATCGTCACTGACGTAAAGTCCTTCTCTGGTCAAACGAAGCCTGTCGCCGTCATGAAGCAATAGCCCGTTGTCGATGCTCTTTCTTGCGCTCCTTATTATATGCGCGCGTTCCTTTATAGATAGTTTCGATAAGTCAATGCCACGACGGGTACGCAGAGCTGTTGTTATTAGATCATTGTACTTAGCTACGGAGTCTAGCTGCTCATAGTCCTCGGGAATGCCGTAGCCTTTAATGTGTTTTTTTACATCGCAGATGTTCCATTGGCGCGACTCACCGTCATAGGAATGGGCTCCGGCTCCTAGCCCAAGATATTTTGTGCCGTTCCAATAGCTTGAGTTGTGAATAGACTCATGACCATCTTTGGCGAAATTGCTTATTTCATAATGCGTGTAGCCCGCTGCGGTAAGTTTGTCTATGAGCAACTCGTACATCTGACGGCTGACATTCTCGTCATTCTCTTCAATGCGTCCCTCTTTTAGCATGCGAAAGAGTAGGGTGCCTTCTTCGTACATTAAAGAGTAGGCGGAGAGATGCTCTACGTTTAAGGCTAATGCACGATCTATGTCCTGCGACCATTCTTCAAGTGTCTCACCTGGGAAACCAAACATGAGGTCTATACTTATATTCTGTATGCCAACCGACCTTAGAGTACTCACGGCATCTATAGCATCGGCAGACTTATGTCGGCGACGTAAAAAAGACAGACGCTCGTCGGAAAAAGTTTGAACTCCCATGGAAACGCGGTTTATCTCACATTCTTTTATTGTATGCGCAAGAGTGGGGGAGACATCATCAGGATTGCATTCTATTGTAAATTCGATTATGTCGTGCCCTGCATATTCGTACAAAGCATCACAAAGTTTCGTAAGATTCTCGGAAGTTAGTAGCGACGGAGTACCGCCACCTATATATATAGTATTTATCTTTTCCTCTCCAAGGTAGTTCTTTCTATTATTTAATTCGCGGATGAGAGCATCAATATAATCGTCTTGTAGGCTATCTAAACCTGTAGAGGAGTAAAAATCGCAATAAATGCAGCGGCTTGCGCAAAAGGGGATATGAACGTATATTCCTGCCATAAAATCGATGTTTTTCTGCAAAATTACGGCATTTTTACAGAAAAATGAACTTTTTTCGACAAAAAAGTTGCAAAAAGCTTGCACGGTTCAAAAAAAGTCTGTACCTTTGCACTCGCTTTTGAAAACAAGCTCACTTGCTAACAAACTTGCAACGATGCTTAGCTCGAAAGTAACTCTAAAACGAGTTCTTTGAAAAGATTTACATAAACAGAAAGTAGTAGTACAAGAAGCAAGGCTACTTCAAGGTTTAGCAATAAACTGCGAAATAGTTTTGGGTAGATAACAAAAGTTTCTACAAACCAGTCAATTCATTTAATTGATACTTCTTTTAAATCA
>CAVAHD010000024.1:0-40922 GCA_963588475.1 Oscillospiraceae bacterium
ATAGCCCGAGACTTTCCGATTCAAAGAATGTGATGTCAGGAAGAGCGCTCCGCTCCTCTCGAAATGAGGACACAAGCGAGTATGCTCACCTGGGCAGCTCATACTTTCAGAAGTAGTGTGAAAGAAATACTTTACAACAACCAAGCAAACAACACAAAAAAGCGAGCAAAGGTAAAACGACAGTTTTGTCTTGTGCAATAGTCAACCCCATATTAGGTGGTTATTGCGGTGGGGTTCCACCTCTTCCCATTCCGAACAGAGAAGTTAAGCCCACTTGCGCCGATGGTACTGCAATGCAATGCGGGAGAGTAGGAGGCCGCCTTCTTTCTAAAAACACGAGAACCTCAGGATAGAAATATCCCGAGGTTCTTTTTCCTATTTTATTAACCTACTAACAGATTAAACCTATGACAACATCCCGTAAGAATCAAAACAAGTACGCCAAGCGTAGCCAGGAGTATCAAGAGTGCGAATACGAAGAAGGGCACGAAGACTACGAGTCATACACAGAAGGCTCCCGCTCCGAGGAAGCCTACTGGTATTATAACGAAGAATAGCGTATAGATGGCAATAACTAATCTATACTTATTACAGTAAGTTCTCCAGGCAGACTTCGTTCTGTATTATTCCGCTGTACATATTTTGCTTTACTCCGCAGGATGTGATAAACGTGAGGTGGATGCTCTTGTTGGCATCCTTCAGATAGGAGCGCAGGAGGTCGATGCGGTGGAGTAGGGTATCATGGTAGTCCTTGTCGATGGTGAATGGCTTGGCCGTGAACTTCATCTCGCAGAGGTTTACGATGTTGTCGTTGCGGATGATGACAAGGTCTATCTGTGTGCCCTTTATGTTTGCGTCTCCCTTGATGGAGAGTGAAGTCTCCCGGGAAAGTACGCCTCCCACTCTCAGCGCCTCTTTAATCTTTCCAATGTGGTTGGCACAGAGTTCTTCGAAGGCTATTCCTCTCCAGGCTGCTATCCTACCGTCGTTGCGACTGTTTTGCCAGAAGTGGTGGTCGGTTGCGTTTTCTACAAATGCGATGTAGAAACGACAGAAGGGGTCGCAAAGCAGATATTGCGTCTCGTTCTTCTTGTTGCCCAAGGGAAGGTAATGGCGTATGAAGCCGCTGTTCTCCAAGGCTGTGAGTATGTCTGTCAGAGCACCTCCACTTTTGCGGTCCATCATTTGGGCTATTTCTCCTCGGGTATATCCCGTATGCTTCTGCGCAAGCAGGCGGACGACGGCCTTGTGTTCTTCCGAATTGTTGAACAGGGAGCTGAACAGACGGTTGAACTCATTGGTGAGGCGTGCCTTGCGGTCGAACAGAAGCATGTCTACGTTTTGCCCCAGACTCATGCCTTTTTTGAAGTAGTTAAGATAGTAAGGTATGCCACCGAAGATCATTTGTGCCTCGGCGAAGTCCATCAGGGAGAGAGAGACACCTTTGGCTTGCAGGAAGTCACGTGTCTCCGACAGGGTGAAGGGATGGAGGTGAATCTCCCTTGTCAGGCGGTCGTACAGGCCGCCGTGGTTGTTTACTACGTTGTTGAGCATCCAGGTGGTAGCACTTCCGCAAACCACCAGCATAAGGTTGTGCCTCCCTGAGCCCCATCCATTCCAAAACGCCTCGAAGGCTTTGAGGAATCCTGATTTGGGCGTGTCCATCCATGGCAACTCGTCGATGAAAATGAGTTGCCGGCTACCGTCGTCGATGTCCTCCAGGAAGTTTTCCAACATGAAGAAGGCCTCCAGCCACGAGGTTGGCTTTTTCTGTTCGTTTAGTCCAGCCCTCACCATGGAGAAGTAGAAGTTGAGCAACTGGTCCTTCATGGATGTCTTGTTTGACTCCTCGTCGATGGGCGAAAGTCCTGTATGGTAGAATGTGAGCCTATTTCCCAGCACTTCCTTGACGAGGAATGTCTTGCCGACCCTTCTTCGTCCATAAATGGCCAGAAACTCCGCTTTCCCGCTATTATACAGCTCATTGATTTCTTTTATTTCTTCCTTTCTTCCTATTACCGATTCCATACGATTGCCTTGTTTGCTATTAAAATGACGTAAAAGCCGCCACAAAGGTAGTAAAAAAGAAAGAATTGGCGAGTATAATAGTATCGAAAACCGCCAATTCTTAATATTTTTTATACAATATGGCAGCTTATGTAAGATATTAGTCTGTCTTGCCGATTAACTGTGCAAGATTTAAGAGGCTTCTTTCAATTGACAATTTAAAGAATAAGTTCAATGTTTCAATTGCTAATTGATAAAAACGTATAAAATATTATTGGTAACGGATTTGACATAGCACATGGCGGGTCCCAGGGACAGGTTCGTCTGACCTCCTAGATGTGGAAGTCGATGGCTTTCAGCCACGCCTTCACATCGAAGCAGGGGCAGGACTTTTTTACCCAGGGGAGGTCTCTATGGCCGATGACCTCGGCGTCGGGGTAGTCGGTGCAGAGGCTTCGGAGTAGCTCTAGCATGGTGCGCTTCTGGGCCTCGGTGCGGGTGTCGGCGGGACGGCCGTCGTTGTCCAGGCCGCCCTCGTAGCAGATGCCTATCGAATGGGCGTTGTAGTGCTTGGCGTGGGCACCGGGCAGCTCCTCGGGACGGGTGGGGTAGACGGCACCGTCTTTGGTGATGTAGTAGTGGTAGCCGGTGGTGCGGAAGCCCCGGGCCTTGTGGCACGCCTCGAGGTCCTCCACGGTGAAGTTCTGGCTCACGCGGGTGGCGGAGCAATGGATAATGATTAAGTCTATCTTTCTCATTTACTGACGGGATTTGTTTCTGACTATGGACACGAGATGCTATTTTTTTTCGAACACGGAACGCACGGAATTAACGGAATGCTGGCGCACGATATGGTACTTGACGAGATAGACAATAAAATTTCCGTGTGTTCCGTGTTCAAAAAAAGTGCTATTCACGTTCTAGCCCTTGCAGCTCTGCACGCAGAAAGCCGAGGCGATGGCGGTGAGGACGGTGATGACGAAATTGATGACTGTTGACCACTTGGATTTGTTCATTTGGATACTACGGATTTGGTTGATAATAATCCGCTGAATTTAATCGGAACATAGACGGAGACTCTGATTATATTCCGACTAAATTCCGCGGATAGAAAAGAAGGGGAGCGGACAGGATGAGCAGGTACCCGTGCATGGCGGATTTAATTCATAATTCACAATGCTGGATTCATAATCCGTGGTTGTCTCTGGGCGCCATCGGAATACCCCGGACTGGCATCCTGCCGGGAGCACTCCCCCTAAGTCTCATCTGCGGCGGCTGACGGGGCTACTAGAGGTCGCTGCCTCCGCCGGAGGTGCTGCCGCCGCTTGTGTCGCCGCTCGTACCTCCGCCACCTGTGCTGGAGCCGCCGCCGGATGACGAGCCACCGGATGCTGTTCCGCCGGACGATGTGCCGCCGGACGTTGTCGTGGTGGTGGCGTCGACGCGCTTGATGGTGGTGTCGAGGTTGGAGGACATCAGCTCGCCGGTGGCACGGGCACGGAGCTTGAGACCCTCGATGTACTTCGAGACGGTCCACTCCTCCTTGGTGGCGGCGCCGCCCTTCACCTTCAGTCCGATGGAGAAGATGGCCAGGTCGGGGAACTTGACATTCTTGCCCAGGAGGAGCAGCTCCTTCGTGCAGACGACGGCATCGGTGAGGATGCCCTTGATGGCACCCTTGGAGAACGGCGTGTTGTGGCTCGCCATGTGCTCCGAGAGCTCCTCCAGGCCGATGGTCTCCTCCGTCTGCACTCGGGGGTACCACTTCTGGTAGGCGGCAGTGTTCTCCTTGTTGTTGTTCTGATACAACGATACTCTGATCATGCTTTACAGATTTTAGGGTTAGGAATTAGGAATTTAGAGCTTAGAAACTTTGAATTATAGTGCAAAGTTACGAAATCTGGGAGGGGCGCTTATGACATTCTATGACTTTCTATGACTTATTGAGACATTCTATGACATTTTATGACTTACGGGTCACCGAGGTGGTCGAGGATGGCGCATACTTGGCGCGTGGTGAAGTACTTGCTGTGGCTGTAGTAGCCGGAGGACCTTAGCTCCCGTTGGAGAGCCGGGTTGCGGTTTATCCATCGCATCAGGTGGTTGTTGGCCGTGCGTGGGTCGCTGTCGGGGAAGTAGAGCATGGCAAGCTCCTGTTTGCTGTAACTACGAAGAATCATTTTTCTATGGTATTTGGGTGGTCTAAATACGTCATTTGCGTGGTCTATCTATGGCATTTGCGGTGGCTATCTATGGCACTTACGAGTGACAGATGACAGATGTGACAGTGGTTTCTATATAATTCATAATTCATAATTTATAATGCATAATGAGTAAATAGTTTTTCCTGCCTGCGCGCGTATGAGAGTTATGAAAACAGGTGTCACAAGTGTCACGTGTCACGCTGTATGGCTCAGTAGGGCAGCCCGTCGTCAGTGTCGGGTTGGGCTCTGGAGAGTAGGGTGTGCTGGTAGATGCGCATCTCCTCTGCCGTGCGACAAACCACGATGAAGCCGCGGCTGCTGTTGGTGCGCAACCGCTTGAACCCCAGGTCGGTGAAGGCCCTGCCTACGTTGACGGAGCTGAGCTTCTGGCTGATGCCGTTGCTGATGAGCTGCAGGGCACGTGCCACGGAGATGAACTCGCCCAATTCGGCCTCGGTGGGCTTGCGGAAGTACAGGTCCACCAACTCGTGTTCGAGACGTGGCGTCTCGAACTGACGGTTGTGGCGGTTCAGCTCCTGTATCTCCTCGCGTGTGAACCAGAACTGGAAGCCGCTCTGGTATAGGGCCAGTGCCTGGGCGTAGATGCCCTCATAGGGGAAGGGGTGCTCCCTGGGGCTGCGTATGCTCTCCACCTCGAAGGGGAGCCAGCGGCGGTTGCCGGTGGGGTCGGAGAGGAACTGCGTGTTGTTGCCCGTTCCGCAGAACGAGGCGATATGTTTTCGGTGCTCATGGAAATGGGCGTAGGCGGCACGCTCGTCGATGCTGGGCATGGTGACGGCGGCCTTGAGCTGGTTGAGTTCGGCGGGGCGCATGGTGTCCAGCTCCTCGCAGCATACGAGGGCGTACTGGGCGAGCGTCAGCAGGTCGTCCTTGGACATGCGGTTGGCGTTGGTCTTGGTGTAGAAATACTGCTTGAGCTCGGGCGGCAGCAGGTAGTTGAACCACGTGGTCTTGAAGGCACCTTGCTCGCCGATGAGGACGAGGATGACGTTGTTGACCACGTCGTCGCTGATCCACGATGCCACCATGCCGACGAGCCACTTCCGCAGGTAGCGGTACCAGCGGTCCTGCTCCTCCTCGCCGCCCTTCACGCGGACTGTCTGGGCGAGATCACGGATATAGTCGTGGTCTTTTTCGAACACGGATTCCCCGGATTGCACGGATTCAAGTGTGGTCAAGTACTCCTTAAACGGGTGATATAGTGGGACGTAGTCGGACTCTATGATGCTGTACAGGTCCTGCTTGTTGACTCTTGTCACTTCGGACATTTTAGACCACAGAGAATTTACCGTTCTGTCGTTAATGGACTGCCAGTTAATATCTGTGTCATCTGTGCTATCTGTGGGAGACAAGAACTCGACGCGGGAGGTTATCTCGTTCAATCGGAGTTTCACGTGCCCGTCGAGGAAGGACTTGATTTCGTCTACCGAGGCGAATTTGCTGTCGCTACGCTTGCCGCCGCTACCGCCACGGGAGTCTCCGTGGGAGGAGGGGGAGGCATTGGCGAAGCACGAGGTGATGACCTGCTCCGTGTCGGGGTAGTCGTTGCCGAAGAGCGCGACGGCCCAGCGGAGGGCGACCTTCTTGGAGAACCGCTTCTCGGCGAGGCGGTAGCCCACGCGCATGACGTAGTCGTTGTGGCTGCCGCTCTGGAAGCGGATGCCGTCCTGGGCCAGCTGTGGGGCGATGAGCGTGTCGTAGTAGGTCTGTATGCGCCCCAGTTGCTTGTCCTCCTTGCTCTGCCGG
The DNA here is from genome assembly GCA_963588475.1 of Oscillospiraceae bacterium. GTDB lineage: Bacteria > Bacteroidota > Bacteroidia > Bacteroidales > Bacteroidaceae > Prevotella. Next base: position 5,979 of record CAVAHD010000024.1, read on the forward strand.
GCGTAGGCAGCAGCGGCGGTCGTTATCTCGTCCACCGTGAAGGGAACCGCCTCGCTCTCCAGGCGGAGGAACACGTCGGGGTCGTAGGCGAGACCACTCAGCCGGGTGACGTTCTTGCACTGCATGTCCGCCTTGAGCCCCAAGAGCCGCTCGTAGTAGGCGTTGCCAGCATAGAACGCGGACTCATAAAAGCCGATTATATTCCGATTAATTTCCGCGGAAGAGAATAATTTATCCGCGGAATTTAGACGGAATTCAGACGGAAGATTGTACTTGAAGAGCACGCGCAGTCCGTTGCCACTGATTGTAGTGTAGCACATCAACGTGTGAGGGTCGGCGATAATCTTAGCCTTCAGCTCAGTAAGATTCGTTTTATTGGCTTTCCCTTCGGCCGCCGAGCGTTGCTTCGTTCGATTAGTGGTTAAAAAAGAGCCATCAGTGGTAGAAGTATTCTCCGTGGTTATGATGTGGTCGAAGTCTACGAGCGAGAGACCCGTGAGTCCGCGGATATTTTCCTTCCCCTTGCCTCCCTCGAAGCGGCAGGCGACGGCGAAGAGAGGGCTTTCGTGTTTGAAGGTCTTGTTGCCCGTCTGCCGGTAGGAGAGGGTGAAGGCTTTGAGGTGCTCGTCCGTGCGGATGATGTTAGCTACTTGCTCCAGCGTGCCGTCTGACGGCTGCCGGCTGGTCATGTTTTTGAAGAGGGTTACATTCATTGTAGATTTGGGGTTTAGCTACTTATGACGACAAAGGTACTAATAAAGATAGAAACGGCGGTCTGAACATGTTAAGACCGTTTTTATATTCATCAATTTATTTTAAATTTAATTAACGCTGAATTTATGAAAAATTCAAGTTTCAAGGCGGTAAACCGTCAGTTCGGTGCATTCTTGCACTCAGAGTTGAAAAGGCAGGGCATGACGTTCTCGATGTTGCGAGAGCATTGTCATTTTGACAACAACGCCCTGTCGAGCATCAAAAAGGGGTAGGTACCAGTGCCTATCCCCTGAGTTACTATCAGCAGGTGTTGCTTGCTTTCCGCGAGTTCGTCGACGACGACGAATACCGTGAGATACGGCAACGATGGGGCGAGGCCCTGAGCAACTTCGAGGTACTTGAATAGAGACCCCGAAGATATATTATTTAGTCGAACACGGATGACATGGAACTCACTGAAACTTCCGTGACTTTCGTGTCTTCCGTGTTCGAAACCAGAAAAAGTCCCGTGATAATTTGCCGATGTGAAGGGAAAAACGTAATTTTCTTACACGTTACAATACAAAAATCGGAGCTAGAGAATACTTGTAACGGTATTCTTTAGCTCCGATTTTCTTTTTGCTCTTGGTATCTCACCAAGATGATTTTTATCCGATTATGCTACTGTGGGGTCGTTGTCATCCTGGTCGACGTCACCGTGCCAGAGGTACTTGTTGGTGTCCTTGGCTATGACGCCGGAGAGGAGGATGAGGGCGAAGAGGTTAGGGATGGCCATCAGACCGTTGAAGATGTCGGCGAGGGTCCATACGGTGCCAAGGCTGAAGGTGGCTCCCAGGACGATGCTGACGAGGTAGATGGCTACGTAGTACTTCTTGGCCTTCCAACCGGCCATGTATTCGATGGCACGCTGAGCGTAGAGAGCCCAGCCGAGGGTGGTGGTGATGGCGAAGGTGAAGAGACCGAACATCAGCACGGGAGCACCGATGACGGGGATGTGCTCGAAGGCGAACTTGGCCAAGGTGCTGCCATCGTACTCGGTAAGGATGCCGCCAGCCTGTGTGGCGTGGGCCCACATAGAGTGTATGTCGCCAGAGAAGCCCTGTTCTGCTACTGCAGAGAGGATGGTGCTGACAACGACGACACCGGTGATGGCGCAGACTACTACGGTGTCCCAGAAGGTACCTGTAGAAGAAACGAGGGCCTGGCGTACGGGGTTCTTGGTGCGAGCGGAAGCAGCTGCGATAGGTGCGCTACCGAGACCGGACTCGTTGGAGAACAGACCGCGGGCAATACCGTAGCGGGCTGCAAGGAGGATAGATCCGCCGGCTACGCCACCTGCTGCTGCCTCAGGCTTGAATGCTGCGCTGACGATGAGCTGGATGGCGGGCAGGACGTACTGGTAGTTGATGCCGAGGATGATGATGCAGCCCAGCACGTAGAATACGGCCATGAAAGGCACGAGGGCGGTGCATACCTTAGAGATGCTCTTGATGCCGCCGGCTACGACGAGACCAACGAGGACGGCAACGGTGAGACCGCTGTAGAGACGGTCGACACCCATCACTTCGTTGGCCATATTAGCGATGGCATTGGCCTGTACCGTACTACCGATGCCGAAGGAGGCAAGGACGGTGAAGAGGCTGAAGAGGATGGCCGCCCACTTGGCGTTGAGACCCTTCTCCAGGGCGTACATAGGACCGCCCACCATATATCCCTTCTCGGAGACGGTGCGGTATTTGATGGCAAGGAAGCCCTCGCCATACTTTGTGGCGATACCGAGTGCACCGGTGAGCCAGCACCACAGTACTGCGCCGGGACCACCGAGCATGATGGCCGTGGCAACGCCGATGATGTTACCCGTGCCGATGGTGGCGGCAAGGGCCGTCGTGAGGGCGCCGAACTGGGAGATGTCGCCCTGACTGTTCTTGTCCTTGGCGATGGACAGCTTGATGGCTTTGAAAATCTTGCGCTGTGGCACTTTCAGACGGATGGTCAGAAAGAGGTGAGTGCCTACCAGCAGAATAATCAGTGGGTAGCCCCAAAGCAAATCGCTGAAGCTACTGAGGATGTTGTTGATAAAATCCATGATTAATATAGAGTTGGTTCGTAAAATCCAATATTACAGATTACAGCGAATGTGTTTGTGTGTTACTTCTTGTAAAACTAATTGCGTGCAAAATTAATAAAAATATGTCAAAAAGATATCTTTTGCCACTGTTTTTTGTCGTTTTGGTTAGAAAATAAGTAACTTTGCATTAAATCCGAATAAAAAAGCACGATTTTTCCTGCAATGAACGACGAACAACGATACATAGAAATAGAAGGAGCAAGAGTAAACAACCTGAAGAACGTCTCGGTGAAAATACCGCAGGGCAAGCTGGTGGTGATAGCCGGCGTGAGCGGTTCCGGAAAGTCGTCGCTGGCTTTCGACACACTGTATGCCGAGGGGCAGCGACGCTACGTGGAGAGTCTGAGCAGCTACGCCCGACAGTTCCTTGGGCGCATGAGCAAGCCCGACTGCGATTTCATACGCGGTCTCTCGCCGGCCATCGCCATAGAGCAGAAAGTAATCTCGCGCAACCCGCGCTCCACCGTCGGCACTACGACGGAGATATACGACTACCTACGCATGCTCTTCGCACGCGTGGGCAGGGTATACTCGCCCATTTCCGGGGCGGAGGTAAAGAAGCACACCACGGAGGACGTGGTGAACTGCATGAAGGCCTTTCCGCCCAAGACACGTTTCATGCTGCTGGCACCACTCGGCGACGCTGGCGACAGGACAACGCGCCAGCAGCTGGAGGCAAAGATGCAGCAAGGCTACTCTCGCGTGTACCTCAACAATAATACTGAGAACATTGCCGACAACCCGGTGGAGAACATCACAGACTACCTTGAAGCAAAGACGGACGAAGAGCTGCAGGCTACGGCAGACCGCATATACCTACTAATAGACCGTATGTCGGTGGACGACAGTACGGAAGCCGTCTCGCGTCTCACCGACTCGTGCGAGACCGCCTTCTTTGAGGGCGAGGGGAGGTGCATGCTCGTCTTCATGCCCGACGGACCGCAGTTTGAGTTCTCCACGCGCATGGAGGCCGACGGCATGACCTTTCAGGAGCCCACCGACGGACTCTTCTCCTTTACCTCGCCCCTGGGCGTGTGTCCCACGTGCGAGGGGTACGGCAAGACGATAGGTACCGACCCAGACCTCGTCATTCCCAACAAGAAACTGAGCGTCTACGACGGTTGTGTGCAGTGCTGGCACGGCGAGAAGATGAGCGAGTGGAACAAATACTTCATACGCCACGCGCAGGAGGACGGCTTCCCCATCTTTACGCCCTACGAAGAGCTCTCCGAGGAGCACAAGGGATGGCTATGGCACGGACTGCCGTCGGACAAGAACCGCGACGAGTACGAGCAAGTGAGCATAGACGCCTTCTTCCGCATGCTGCAGGCCAACATGTACAAGATACAGTACCGCGTGATGCTGGCTAAGTACCGCGGCAAGGCAATATGCCCCGACTGCCACGGCACCCGTCTGCGCAAGGAGGCTGGCTACGTGAAGATAGCCGGCAAGACGATAACAGACCTTGTGCAGATGCCCGTGGACGAACTGGCGACGTGGTTCGAGGCACTCACGCTGGAGGACCACGAGGTGAAGGTGGCAGAGCGACTGCTCGTAGAGGTGAAGAGCCGTCTGCAGTTTCTGCTGGACGTAGGACTGGGATACCTCACCCTGGACCGTCTGAGCAACACCCTCTCTGGCGGTGAGAGCCAGCGCATCAACCTGACAAAATCGCTGGGATCGTCGCTCGTAGGGGCGATGTACATCCTGGACGAACCCTCCATCGGCATGCACTCGCGAGACACCCACCGGCTCATTGATGTGCTGAAGAAGCTGCGCGACCTGGGCAACACCGTCATTGTCGTAGAACACGACGAGGACATACTGCGTGCCGCCGACTGGCTTATCGACGTGGGACCGGACGCCGGCATGAACGGCGGAGAGATAATGTATGAGGGACTGCCCACGGCAACGGAGGGTAGGGGATACACCATCGACTACCTCAACGGCAAACTCGAAATCCCCACACCAAAGACGCGACGGCCGTTCAACATGAAGATAACCCTGCGCGGAGCGTCGATGAACAATCTGCGCGGGGTGGACGTGGACATTCCGCTTAACGTGATGACCGTGGTGACGGGCGTCAGCGGTTCGGGCAAGTCGTCCCTGATACGTGGTACGCTATTCCCAGCTATAAAGCGAAGACTCAAAGAACCATGCGAGTCACCGGGTGCGTTTACTGCGCTTGAGGGTGACGTGAAGAGAATAAAACACATAGAGATGGTAGACCAGAACCCGATAGGCAAGAGTACACGTTCCAATCCGGCATCGTACCTAAAGGCATACGACGCCATACGCGCGTTGCTGGCCAACCAACCCCTTGCCATGCAGATGAATATAACGCCGGCGTACTTCTCGTTCAATACTGACGGAGGGCGCTGCGAAGAGTGTAAGGGAGCTGGAGTGGTGACGGTGGAGATGCAGTTTATGGCCGACCTGAACCTGGTCTGCGATGCCTGTCACGGCAAGCGCTTCAAGCATGATGTGCTGGAGGTGAGATACGCCGGAAAGAACGTTGACGACATCCTGAACATGACCGTCAACGAAGCCATCGCTTTCTTCTCAGAACAAATGGAGAAAGAGGCACAGGAGTTGGATGGCATTAAGGACCTGCGTAAGCGTACATGGCACAGGATGAATCATAACGCCCTGGAGACTGCCGTTGAAAAGCTACTGCCCCTACAGAAGGTGGGACTGGGATACATAAAACTGGGACAATCGTCAGCCACACTGTCGGGCGGTGAGAACCAGCGTGTGAAGTTGGCATACTACATCTCGCAGGACAGACTGGAACCCACCATGTTCATCTTCGACGAACCGACGACAGGTTTGCACTTCCACGACATAAAACTGCTCATGGAGGCGTTCGATGAACTGGTGAAGCACGGTCACACCGTCGTGGTGATAGAACATAACATGGACGTGATAAAATGCGCCGACTGGGTAGTGGACCTCGGTCCGGAAGGCGGCAAGGAGGGCGGCAACATAGTCTGCGTGGGAACGCCAGAGACAATAGCGCAGTGCCAGGAAAGCTACACTGGCCGCTATCTCGCAAAAACACTAATGTCCGCTAAATGATTTTTTAGAACATTAATGGCCGCCACTGTTTTTTTTAGAACATTAATGGCCGTTAATTGACCGTTAATTATTCATTAATTTTTTATTTGGAGAATGACATTGTCAATCTAACTTTTTTATTAATGATGAATTAACGGGTAATTAACGGCCATTAACGTTAAACGTGCATCTTGAGTGATTATACGTTAGAAGGGCAGATCACCGTTGTCGCCATTGTCTACGGCTGCAGAGGCTGCAGGAGCGGCTGGTGCTACGTTGTTGTTTACGACAGGGGCGCTGGTAGCTGCCTGTGGTACTGCAGCAGGTGCTGCACCCATAGCAGTGGGATCGCCGGCAACGACCTGACGAACGTCGAAGGCGCGGACAGAGTTGAACCAACGACCGTTCCACTCACGGGCATCAATATCGAAGGCTACGTTGACCTCTTGGCCTACCTGAATACCGAAACGTGCTATGCGGTCGGCACCGAACACCTCGAACACCATCTTCTTCGGATACTGCTCGTGGGTCTCCAATACGTATTCCTGTGCTTTCCACTCTGTACCGCGTGCGCTAGTGCCGCCGCGCTCTGGAAGAACTGCAATGATTTTTCCTTGTATTTCCATTGTTTGATGTTATGTGTAAAAAATGTTGTTACAGTTGCGAAATTACAAAAAATAACTCACATCGTAAAACTTTTCCTCATTTTTTTTGTATAGCCCCCATGTTTTTTGTATTTTTGCAATGAAATAGCGTTTTACTGTGTATATAAATAAAATACCCCGATATAAGTAATGAGATTCACACTTTCATCCTCTACGCTCGGCAACCGTCTGGGGTTGCTGGCAAAAGTAATCAACTCGAAGAATTCAATATCGATACTGGACTGCTTTCTTTTCGAAATAGAAGACGGCAGACTGACCGTGACGGCAAGTGACAACTCGAACATGATGCAGCTCACTATGGAGCTGAACGAATGTGACGGCGAGGCTAAGTTCTGCATTCCAAACAGAACAATGCTAGCCGCTGTGAAGGAGATATCCGAGCAGCCTCTGACATTCGACTACAACGAGAACGACAACGTCTTGCAGATGACCTACCTCAACGGCAGCTACAAGCTGGTGACCATGGTGGCTGACGACTACCCCGTGATGAAGACCATAGAGGGCGCGACAAACCAAGCCGAGATGCCTGCGGGAGAGTTGGCCACGGTGGTGCAGCGCACCGTATTCGCAACGGGTAACGACGAGTTGCGCATCGTGATGAATGGTGTGTACTTCGACTTTACGACAGAGTGTCTGAATGTGGTGGCAAGTGACGGTCATAAGTTGGCGTGCACCAAGATTTTCTCGTGCAAGACAGACCAGCCTTCTTCCTTCATCCTACCTAAGAAGCCCGCCTCGCTCCTGCGCAGTGCAATTCCTATGGACGATGAGAATACGCTGACGATGAGATTCACGGACTCCCAGGCCGACTTCGAGTTTGCCGATGGACTGCTCGTCTGCCGACTGATAGAAGGCCGCTACCCGAAGTACCAGACCATAATACCGCAGAACAACCCGAACACCCTGACGATAGACAGGAAGGCGATGCTTGGTGCACTGAGACGAGTACTGCCCTTTGCAAGCGAGAATACGCTGCTGATAAAGCTGCGCCTCTCACAGGGTAACCTGGAGATGAGCGCTGAGGACATAGACTTCGGAAGAAGTGCACGCGAGGATGTCGTGGGCGACTACTTCGGTGTGCCGATGAGCATAGGACTGCAGGGCGCGGCGCTGATGGATGTGCTCAACAACCTTGACAGCGAGAGCATCGTCATCAAGTTGGCCGACCCGAGCCGCTCCGGTGTGATAGTGCCGGTAGACCAGCCCGAGGGCCAGGACGTGCTGATGCTGATAATGCCTATGATGTTGTACAACTAATTGTGGAGGTAAAAAGAAAAGATGAAACTGAACTTACAGAAGCCACTCGTCGTGTTTGACTTGGAGACGACGGGACTGGACATAGCAAAAGACCGAATCATACAGATTGGATACATAAAGGTGATGCCCGACGGAGAAGAGAAGCGGGCCAACATATTCGTAAACCCCGAGCGCGCCATCCCGAAGGAAGTGCAGGAGCTGACTCACATCACCGACGACATGGTGAAGGATGCCAAGACATTCAGACAGTTGGCGGAGGAGTTGGCAGACGACTTCGCCGGTTGCGACTTTGCAGGTTACAACTCCAACGGTTTCGACATCCCCGTATTGGCGGAGGAGTTTCTGCGTGTCGGCATAAACTTCGACTTCTCGCAGTCGAGACTGATAGACGCGTGCACCATCTTCAAGCAGATGGAGAAGCGCAACCTGGCCGCCGCATACAAATTCTACTGTGGCAAGAAAATGGAAGAAGACTTCCAGGCTCACTTGGCCAGCGAGGATGTGGAGGCTACATACAGGGTGCTCATGGGAGAACTGGACATGTATGCCCCGGGAAAGCAGGAGGAGCCCGAGCGTCAGTTGGAGAACGACATGCAGGCGCTGCACGAATTCTGCACCCAGCGTAAGAATGTTGACTTCGCCGGCAGGATAATATGGGAGCCGATGAAGGGACCGAACGGCACGCCACTTCTTGATACCAACGGAAAGGAACGTCTGCATGAGGTATTCAACTTTGGCAAGTACAAGGGTTGGGCAGTAGCGGACGTGCTGCGCCGCGACCCAGGTTACTATAACTGGATGCTGACAAGCGACTTCTCCCTAAACACCAAACAGGTGCTGACGCGCATCAAAATGGGAACCAACGGCGGGAGCCTGCTCTAAGTTGTAAAGAGTCAAACTGTTGAACGCGTAGAATCTGGTAGAAGCATTTTGAATAGTAAGCTAAATATCAAAAGGTTATTGCTCACGACGGCAGCGTCGTGGGCAATAGTTGTTTGTAGTTGGGCACAGGAACTGAACGCCAAGGTGACCATAAACTACCAACAGATACAGAGGACCGAGACATCGGTGTTCGAACAGTTGCAGACCAGTCTGAACGAGTGGCTCAACTCGCAGCAGTGGACCGCACTACAGTTTAAGGAGCAAGAGAGAATAAGCTGTAGCTTCTACGTGACGGTGAAACAGTACGACGCGGAACAGGGCAAGTGGACCTGCACGTGTCTGGTGCAGGCCAACAGACCCGTGTACAACTCGGCGTACACGTCGACAATGTACCAGATGCAGGACAACGACTTCTCCTTCACCTATATGGCCTACGATAAGATAGAGTACAACGAGGACATCATAGACGACCAGTTGACGGCACTGTTTGCATACTACGCCTACCTGATAATAGGAATAGACCTGGACACTTTCTCCCCGATGGGAGGCACCGACGTACTGCAACGCTGCATGAACCTGACCAACAGCGCACAGAATATCTCGGGGGCTGCAGGATGGGAGGCCTTCTCCGACTCCAGAAACCGCTTCGCCATAATCAACGACTACACGGACGGAGCTTTCGAACCCTTCAGACAGCTGCAGTACGACTACTACCGCCTGGGGCTGGACGAGATGGAGAACAGTCAGGAACGCGGACGAAAGGCAATTTCCGACGCAATAGAACAACGTTTGCAGAAAGCCCGCAAGGACAGACCTTCCAGCCTCCTGCCACAGATATGGACAGACTACAAGAAGGACGAGTTGGCAAACATCTACCAAGGAAAAGGAACGGCAAAAGAAAAAGAGGCGGTGTACACGACACTCTTCAACATAAACCCCTCGCAAAGCAATACGTGGGACAAGATAAAACAGTAGTAACCAACGGTGAGACAATAAGATGCTGAAACAGCTTTACATAAAGAACTATGCGCTGATAGACCTGCTGGACATTGACTTGCAGAAGGGCTTCTCCGTCATTACCGGCGAGACGGGTGCCGGCAAGAGTATCATTCTGGGAGCAATAGGCATGCTGCTCGGACAGAGGGCGGACATAAAGGCCATAAAGAATGCAGGACAGAAGTGCGCCATAGAGGCACACTTCGACATTTCCAGATACAACATGCAAGAGTGGTTTGACAGGCAGGAACTGGACCTGGACGTGCCCACCGACTGCATCATACGCCGTGAGGTGTCGCCGGCAGGAAAGAGTAGGGGATTCATCAACGACACCCCCGTGACCCTGGCGCAGATGAAGGAGCTGGGCGAGATGCTCATTGACGTGCACTCCCAGCACCAGAACCTACTGCTGCAAAAGGAGAACTTCCAACTCAGCGTGGTGGACATTATAGCTCAGAACGAGCAAGAGAGACACCACTATACGACTGCCTACAACGCCTACAAGAAGGCAGACGAGGAACTACAGAAGCTACGCCAACAGGTGGAGGCAAACAAACTGAACGAAGACTTCATGCGCTTCCAGTTGGACGAGCTGTCCGCCGCCGGACTACAGGAGGGCGAACAGGAGACACTCGAGCAGGAACAGCAGGAGGCATCGCACTCAGAGGAGATAAAGGAGGTGCTTTTCTCAGCAAACAATACCCTCAGCGCCGACGGAGGAGTGCTGGACAATCTGAATGCCGTGTATGCAAACGTAAAGAATGCGGCAAGCATGACACCGAAGTTTGAACCGCTAGAGGAGCGCGTGGAGTCGCTGACGATAGAGTTGAAAGACGTGGCGCAAGAGATTGCCAATGAGGCGGATAAGGTAGACTACGACCCCGAGAGATTGGACTACATCAACTCGCGGCTCAACATGATATATACGCTGGAGAAGAAACACAAGGCAAGCACCGTAGAAGAACTAATAGCAGAGCGCGACAGACTACAGAACGCCATCGACAACATAGACAACAGCGACATGGCGATATCCGAAAAGGAGAAAGCCGTGGAGGAAGCACTTGCGAAGGTGAAGGCAACTGCGGACGTGCTGACCAAGACACGACAGGAAGCATCCAGAAAAGTGGAGGAAGAGGTGAAGCGACGCCTTGCCTCGTTGGGAATGCCCAACGTGACGTTCACCATAAGACTGACCACCGGAGCACCGGGAAAAGACGGTCAGGACAGACTCGCCATGCTCTTCTCGGCCAACAAAGGCATGACCCCAAGGCCCGTGGCAGAAGTGGCTTCAGGCGGTGAGATAGCCCGACTGATGCTGTCGCTGAAAGCCATGATAAGCGGTGCCGTGAAGTTGCCTACCATCATATTCGACGAGATAGACACTGGTGTGAGCGGTAAGGTGGCGGAGAAGATGGCAGACATAATGTACGAGATGGGACAACTGGAGAGACAGGTGATAAGCATCACACACCTGCCGCAGATAGCCGCCAGAGGAAGTGTACACTATAAGGTGGAGAAACACGACACGGAGGAAGGTACCATCTCACAGATGAGAAAACTTACCCCAGAAGAACGCGTGACCGAGATAGCGCAGATGATGAGTGGCGAGGAAATTTCCGAGGCCGCCAAGGACAATGCGCGCTCGCTATTAAATATGTGATATAAACAAAGAAAAAGAGACAATGAAGAAAAAGATATTTGCAGTACTACTGTTGACGACGGGTGTCAGCATGTCCGCCGTGGCACAGCCCGGTGCCGTAAAGAAAGTGGCTAAGAGTGTGGTGAAAGTCAGCGCATTTCAGGCTGACGGTAAGCTGGTACATACGGGTTACGGCGTGATAGTGGACGAGAACGGTACGGCGCTGACGGCATGGAGTCCGTATGTGGACGCCGCATACGCCGTGGCGATAGACGGACGCGGCAAGAAATATGACGTGGAATACATCTACGGAGCCAGTGAGATGTACAACGTAGCAAAGGTGCAATTGGCAGACGCGGAAGGTACGTCAAAGAAGAGCTCCTTTGACGGTGTCGGCCTGGAAGAGGCACAGCAGTCCGTAGGCAGTGACGCATGGGTAGTGGGTTACGATATCAAGTCGCCCATGATGAAGAAAGTGGCACCGAAGAGAATAGAAACCTTCTCGACGGGACTGCCATACTATATCTTTGAGCAGGAGAAGGCAGACATTACAGAGGACATGGTCGGATATCCAGTACTCAACGGTCAAGGAAAACTAATGGGACTGGTGAGCACCAGTACTATGCGCACGGACTTCTATGCCGCGTCGGCAAAATACGCCTTGACGTTGACCCCGACAGCTTTCTCTATAAACGACAACGTGCTGAGATACACTGGACTGCGTATAGCCCTGCCAGCAGACTACAACCAGGCCGTCGTAGCACTGCTGATGTCTGCACGAGGAACGGTAAAACGCTACGAGGGGACGATAGAGGACTTTATAGAGCATTTCCCGAACAAGAGCGACGGATACCTGACCAAGTGCGACTGGAAAGCCATGAACGCGAAGTACGAGGAGGCTGATGAGGCTATACAGACGGCATTGCAAAAGGCGGAGGACAAGGACAATATACACTTTGCTTATTCAAGGACGATATACAACACACTGGTAAACAAGACAGACAGCACGAGCATCCCATGGACTTACGACAAGGCTGTAGACGAAGTTAACCAGGCACTGGCAATCAATAATTTGCCTATGTACCACGTGCATAAGGGTAAGATACTCTACTCGCAACAGAAGTTCGCAGATGCGAAGGGGGAGTTTGAGACGGCCGTCAACACACAGGGCATGCGCGATGCTGATGTGTACTACTACATCTACCAGTGCATGAAGAACTTGAAGGCAAAGCGCGCGGAGCTTATTGTGCCGCTGGACAGCGCTACGGCCATAAATCCGGATGCCGTCATTTATCAGGCGGAGAAACTCCTCTTGCTGATAAGGATGAACCGTACGGACGATGCCGTAAAGGTAGGACAGTATGTGGTAGGAAAATACCCAGAGTATGCCGAGGGCCACGGACTGCTAGGTCTGGCACTCTGCTACGCCAAGCGCAAAGAAGAGGGACTGGCTGAACTGCAGAAGGCACGTGAGCTGGGCTATGCAAAAGCCGATGAGTACATAAACCTCTTCAGCGCAAAATAATACAGTTGAGATAATTTGTAAGACTTTAAACAAAAGAGCCTCACATGGATATAAAGAAAGCGGAATTTACTATCAGTTCGGCAAAACTGTCGCAGTGCCCAAAGGACGACAAGCTGGAGTTTGCCTTCATAGGACGAAGCAACGTGGGCAAGTCCAGTCTCATCAATATGCTGACGGGCAAGAAGGCACTGGCAAAGACCAGTGCCACGCCCGGAAAGACGTTGCTGATAAACCACTTCATGATAAACGACCAGTGGTACATCGTGGATCTGCCGGGATACGGCTTTGCCAAACGCTCGAAGAAGGTGCAGGACGAGATTACCAAGATGATTTCCAGTTATATTCTGAACCGCGAACAGCTGGTCAACGTCTTCCTGCTTATTGACGTAAGACACGACCCACAGAAGATAGACCTCGAGTTTATGGAGTGGTTGGGAGAGAACGGTGTGCCTTTCTCCATAGTATTCACAAAGGCAGACAAGTTGACCCCGTCAAAGGCGAAGCAGAACGTGGCGAAATACCTCAAACAGCTCACGGAGCAATGGGAGGAACTGCCGCCACACTTCCTGACCAGTTCGGAGAAGCGAACAGGCAAAGACGAGCTGTTGGACTACATCGACACCATAATAAAGTCCGTGTAGTATGAAAATTGTACAAAAATATGACTTTTTGTTTCATTTGTACAATAGCGTTTTGTTACAACATATTTTTTACACTAACTTTGCAAAGAAATAAAAGACATGCCAGCACCACTACTCGACGTTCAGAATGTAAGTAAACGATTCGGAGAAAGGATTCTCTTCAACAATATCTCCTTCTCTGTGGCAGAAGGCCAAAGGGTGGGGCTTATAGCTCAGAACGGTACGGGAAAGTCTACCTTGCTCTCCATGCTCACGGGTGACGAGAGCGCAGACAACGGACAGATTATCTACCGTAACGGAATACGTGTGGGATACCTGCGTCAGGAACCTGTTTTCCCCGTAGGCGCCACGGTACTGGAAGCCTGCTTCCACGGTCAAGAGGCCAATGAGGAACAGCAGATAAAGGCGAGACAGATACTGACACAGTTGAAGGTGCAGGACTTGTCGCAACCCGTAGAACAGCTGTCCGGCGGACAACGCAAGAGGATTGCCTTGGCACAGGTGCTGATATCCGGTGCCGACCTCTATATCCTCGACGAACCGACCAACCATCTGGACCTTGAGATGGTAGAGTGGCTGGAGGGATTCCTCTGTCGGGGCAACAAAAGTCTGCTCATGGTGACGCACGACCGCTTCTTCCTGGACAAGGTGTGCTCCGTGATATTGGAGTTGGACAACCGCACCATGTACTCCTACAGAGGATCGTACTCATACTATCTGGAGAAGAGACAGGAACGCATAGATGCTACCTTGGCGAACATCCAACATGCCAACAACCTATACAGAAAGGAATTAGAATGGATGAGAAGACAGCCACAGGCGAGAGGTCACAAGGCGAGATACCGCGAGGAGGCTTTCTACGAACTGGAGAAGGTGGCGAAGCAAAGACTGGAGGAAAGACAGGTAAGGCTGAAGTCGAGCAACGTCTATATAGGCAGCAAGATATTTGAATGTCAGTACGTATCAAAGAGATTCCCGCAGAGGGTGATTCTGGACAACTTCTACTACAACTTTGCACGTTACGAAAAGATGGGCATCGTTGGCAGTAACGGAGCCGGCAAGTCGACATTCATAAAGATGCTACTCGGACTGGTGGAGCCAGACAGCGGTAAGTTCGACATCGGCGAGACTGTAAAATTCGGCTACTTCTCTCAGGACGGACTGCAGTTTGACGAGCAGCAGAAGGTCATTGACGTAGTGAAGAATATTGCGGAATACATCGACTTGGGAGGTGGAAAGCACTTCAGCGCGTCGCAGTTCCTGCAGTTGTTCCTCTTTACCCCGGAACAGCAACACAACTACGTGTATAAGCTGTCGGGAGGCGAGAAGCGTAAGCTCTACCTATGCACCGTGCTGATGAAGAATCCAAACTTCCTCGTGCTCGACGAGCCTACAAACGACTTGGACATCAAGACGCTTCAGATACTGGAGCAATATCTGGCAGACTTCCCCGGGTGTGTGATAGTAGTTAGTCACGACCGTTACTTCATGGACAAGGTGGTGGACCATCTATTAGTCTTTGAAGGAGAAGGAAAGATAAAGGACTTCCCAGGCAACTATACCCAGTACCGCGAGTGGTCGAAACTGCAGAGCCAAGCCGAGGTGGAGGCAAAGTCCGCCAAGGCATCACAGCTAGGTGCTGACGCAGGACAGACACGCACCAGTACTGCAGCATCCTACCGAAATGACACTCGCAGAAAGATGAGCTTCAAGGAGAAGCGAGAGTTCGAGCAATTGGAGAAGGAAATTCAGCAACTCACTCAGCAGAAAGCAGATATTGAAGCTGAGTTAAGTAGTGGTTCTGCATCCGTAGACCGCATAACAGAACTGTCCAAGCTATTGCCGACGATAAACGATTCGCTGGACGAGAAGGAAATGCGATGGTTGGAGCTGTCCGAGATAGAAGGTTGAAAACAATATACCAGACAAAAGAAGAAAACCATATACAAATCTAAACAAACGAAAACAATGGCAAGTTTATTCAACATCAAAGACTACGTTGTAGTCATCACAGGCGGCACAGGAGTGCTGGGACGTTCAATAGCAAAATATTTGGCTCTGGAAGGAGCCAAGGTCATCATCAGCGGTCGTAAGGAAGACGTCGGCGCACAGATTGTGGCTGACATTACAGCGGCAGGTGGCGTTTGCGAGTTCGTGAAGATGGACGTGATGGACCAGGATATGGTACAGAAGTGCTGCGACTATATCGTTGAGAAGTACGGTAAGGTGGACACCCTGCTCAATGCTGCAGGTGGTAACATGAAGGGTGCTACAATCACCCCAGACCAGAACTTCTTCGACCTGAGCGCCGACGCATTCCAGACTGTACTGAACCTCAACCTGACCGGTACCGTCATCCCAACTCAGATATTCCTCAAGCCAATGGTAAAGCAGGGTAAGGGAAGCATCATCAACTTCTCTTCTATGGCAGCCTTCCGCCCAATGACACGTGTATGTGGATATGCTGCAGCAAAGGCCGGCATTTCCAACTTTACCGCCTACATGGCTCATGAGTGCGCCATGAAGTTCGGCGAGGGAATCCGTGTCAACGCTATTGCACCAGGCTTCTTCATTACGGAGCAGAACCGTGCGCTGTTGACCAACCCTGACGGAACATACACCCAGCGCGGTCAGGATGTGATACGCCAGACACCATTCGGACGTATGGGTAAGCCAGAAGAACTCTGCGGTACCATACACTACCTGATGTCAGACGCTGCTAACTTCGTTACAGGTACCGTGGCTGTCGTAGACGGTGGTTTCAATACATTTGCGATGTAAATCAGGATTCAATAGAATATATATATGGAAAGAACATGGAGATGGTTTGGCAAGAACGATAAGATCACTCTTGCCATGCTGAAACAAATAGGAGTGGAAGGCATCGTTACGGCCTTGCACGACGTGCCACTCGGTGAGGTGTGGACACGTGAGAAGATTCGTGACTTGAAGGAATACATCGAGTCGTACGGCATGCGATGGTCTGTAGTGGAGTCGTTGCCGGTGACAGAGACTATCAAATACGGCGGTCCTGACCGTCAGCAGCAGATAGAGGTATACAAGGAATCATTGGCAAACCTCGGCAAGGAGGGCATACATTGCGTGTGCTACAACTTCATGCCTGTGTTGGACTGGGCCAGAACCGACCTCAACCACGACAATCCTAACGGAACTACTAACCTGTATTTCAACTGGGCAGAGTTCGCTTACTTTGACATCTACATCCTTCAGCGTCCGGGTGCCAAGGAAGAGTGGGAGAGCATCGTAAAGGGCAACGGCTCCAACGCGTCGAAGGCGCTGAACGGCCGTGACCTCATGGCAGAGGTAGAGGCTATACACGCCAAGGCCGACGCACAGTACGACCACGACTTGGTAGAGACGATAGTCATCAAGACACAAGGATTTGTGAGCGGCAACTTCAAGGAAGGCGACGACAAACCAGTAGAACTCTTCCGTGAGCTCCTGAAGCTTTACGAGGGAGTGACCAAGGAACAGCTCCGCGACAATATGAAGACATGGTTGGAGGCCATCATGCCGATATGCGAAGAGTACGACATCGACATGTGCGTACACCCCGACGATCCTCCGTTCCCCATCCTCGGTCTGCCGCGTATAGTAAACTGTAAGGAAGACATCCAATGGTTCTTGGATGCAGTACCAAACATCCACAACGGCCTTACGTTCTGTGCAGGAAGCCTTTCTGCCGGCGGCCATAACGACATCACGTCGCTGGCTGAGCAGTTCCACAGTCGCACACACTTCGTGCATCTCCGCTCATGCCACATCTTCCCCAATGGTGACTTCACTGAAGCCAGCCACCTGGGTGGTCGTGCCGACCTTGTGGCCCTGGCACATATCTTCGAGAAGGAAGAGCAGGAGCGCATGAAGACCCGTAAGGAGTCGACAAAGAAGTTGCCAATGCGAGTTGACCACGGCATGACCATGTTCGACGATGCAGACAAGGGCTACAACGCCGGCTACTCTTTCATGGGACGCATGTTCGGTCTGGCACAGGTGCAGGGCATCATTTGTGCAGTAGACAAGGAATTGGGCATAAAGTACAGCCAGCCCGGCTTCTTTGATTAAATAAAATTTTCACCGGCATTTCTATATTGTGTATAGAGATGCCGGTGACTTGTATATTATAGGTTAAGGAAAGGGTACAATAAAAGGACGTACTGATGATGTGATGAAAACTCCGAGCAATGATGATTAAGGTGCTCCCTGCCTTTGTAATCCACCGGTCTACGACTCTTATTGTGGCCCGCCATTGGCAAAAGGAAGCGTCCCTCGGTTTTTCCTGTAATTGATGAGTATCCCAATCGAACCAGTACGTCCTGAATGCAAAGTTACTGCTTTTTTTCTATCTGCAGTCTAAAAAGGAAAGTTTTTTTTGCTCGTAAGAAAAAAAAACATTAATTTTGCACGAAAATATAAAAACATTTTAAGAACAACGACAACAGACATGAAAAAGCAACTCGCCTTTTTTCTGGTGGCTTTAATTGCAGTATTATCTTTTAGCGGATGTACCTTGACCAAGCAGATGACGTATTTCCAGAATATGGATAGCATTGATATTCGGAATAGTCCAAAGGTTCCAGAGGTGCGTATAAAGCAGAATGATCAGCTGACGATTATTGTTTCGTGCATTGACCCGACGGCCTCTGCTCCATTCAACATGACTATTAGTGCTAATTCGTATTCCAACAATACGTCTGCGGATAACATGAGATACACTTATCTGGTTGATGCAGACGGAGAGATTAATTTCCCTGTTATCGGTAAGCTGAAGGTCAAAGGACTGACACGTCCCCAGACTGAAGCGTTGATAACAGAGAAGATTAAGCCGTATT
Source organism: Oscillospiraceae bacterium (assembly GCA_963588475.1). Lineage (GTDB taxonomy): Bacteria > Bacteroidota > Bacteroidia > Bacteroidales > Bacteroidaceae > Prevotella. The sequence goes on from CAVAHD010000024.1 coordinate 24,336, forward strand.
TCTCAGAGTCTGAGACACCGGTGGTGAAGGTTACGCTGTCTAGCTTTAAGGTGACCGTCATCGGTGAAGTAGGTGCACCGAAGACTATTACAGTACCTAACGAACGTCTCACCATCATTGAGGCTCTTGCCCAAACTGGCGACATGACCGTTTATGGTAAGCGTGCCAATATCCTTCTCGTTCGTGAGAATCTGGATGGAGAGAAGATGGTTGCACGATTGAATATGAACGATGCTAGAATATTCAATTCGGAATATTATTATCTGGAACAGAATGATATCGTATATGTAGAGCCTCATAGGGCTAAGGGACGTTCTGCTGACGTTTCGGCAAATACATTCTGGACACCAATATCCAGCATAGCAATGTCTGTAGCAACGCTGATACTTAGTATAACAAGATAAACAAAAGAATAAGGAGTCAATATGAAGGACAGGCTTGACGGCTTGTACTTCATGTTAGCTCCTTTTTTGGAGAAATTTGAAATATAAAGGATAAGAACTGAAAATTTATGTGTGGAATAGTAGGATATATAGGAAATCGTGAGGCGTACCCGATTCTGATAAAGGGGCTGCACAGATTGGAATACCGTGGTTACGACTCGGCCGGTTGTGCGCTGATTTCGTCTGCGGATGGTAGTATGAATATCTACCGTGCAAAAGGAAAGGTGTCGTGCCTGGAGGCTGTAGCGCAGAAGGGTGACATTTCGGGCAGTTTGGGTATAGCACACACCCGTTGGGCTACGCACGGTGTGCCAAGTGAAGCTAACGCGCATCCTCATATGAGTCAGTCGGGCAATCTCGCTTTGGTGCATAACGGTATAATAGAGAACTACGCCACGCTGCGTGAACAGCTGAAGGAACGCGGCTACGAGTTCCATAGCGAGACGGACACGGAGGTACTGGTGCAGTTGATAGAATATGTAATGGTAAGCAACGACGTGGACCTCGCTACTGCAGTACGCGGAGCCTTGAACCAGGTGTTCGGTGCTTATGCCATTGCTGTAATAGACAAACGCCATCCAGAGAAGCTGGTGGCCGCACGTAAGTCGTCCCCACTTGCTGTTGGTGTGGTAGAAGGCAATAAGGAATTCTTCCTGGCTTCCGACGCTTCCCCTATAGCAGAATACACCAAGCAGATTGTCTATCTGAAGGACGAAGAGATGGCTGTTTTGGAGGTAGGCAAGGAACTGCAGGTGTTCAACCTTAGCGGTGAGTTGACTTCCGCTGAGGTTAAGGAGGTAAACGTAGACCTTTCGATGCTTGACCATGACGGTTTCCCGCATTTCATGCTGAAGGAGATCTTCGACCAGCCTAACGTGCTGAAGGACTGCATGAGAGGTCGTATCGTAGAGTCACCATACTCGCACGACCCACAGGTTATCCTTTCTGCCGTTACCAACAACCGCCGTCAGTTGCTGCAGGCAAGGCGTTTCATCATAGTCAGCTGCGGTACGTCGTGGCACGCCGGTCTGATAGGTAAACAGCTGATAGAGCACTTCTGTCGTGTTCCGGTAGAGGTGGCTTATGCAAGTGAGTTCCGTTATTCGGACCCTGTCATTGAGCCAGGTGACGTGGTGATGCCAATATCGCAGTCAGGCGAGACGGCAGACACCCTTGCTGCCATAAAGATGGCAAAGCAATGCGGCGCATTGATTTTCGGTATAGTAAACGGTGTAGGTTCATCCATAGCTCGTGAGTCAGATACGGGTACATACATCCACGTAGGACCGGAGATTGGCGTTGCTTCTACGAAGGCGTTTACTGGCCAGGTGACGGTGCTCACTATGATAGCCCTCGCCCTCGGTATGGCGAAGGGTACCGTAGAACAGGATGAATACGAAGAGACTATCAAGGAGCTCCTCGCCATCCCAGACAAGATACAGAAGATACTTGAGCAGAACGACAAGATAGAGCGCATCGCCAAGACCTTCACGTTCGCCCACAACTTCCTCTATTTGGGTCGCGGTTGGAACTATCCAGTAGCACTTGAAGGAGCGCTGAAGCTAAAAGAGATAAGCTACATACATGCAGAGGGTTATCCGGCAGCAGAGATGAAGCACGGGCCAATCGCGTTGGTGGATGCTGAGATGCCAGTTGTCTTCGTGGCAACACACCATAAGCTCTATCAGAAGATAATCTCCAACATGCAGGAGGTAATCTCACGTCACGGAAATGTGATAGCCGTCGTTACCGAAGGTGATGAGGAGGTACGCAAGATGGCACAGGAGGTAATAGAGATACCACAGACGTTGGCATGCCTCGTACCGTTGCTCTCCGTAATCCCACTACAATTGCTCTCATACCACGTTGCCGTGGCAAAGGGACTGAACGTAGACCAACCACGAAACCTTGCAAAGTCGGTAACGGTGGAGTAGGGAGGATGAGCCTTAACTCAGGATACAACAAACTAGATACTTTTTAAGCAAATATAGTTTTTAAGAACAACACATTATATCGCCAGTAAAGATTAAATGGAACCTCTAAAGCACGAATGCGGCGTTGCAATGATACGCTTGCTGAAACCACTTGAGTACTATCAGGAAAAGTATGGCACTTGGATGTACGGCCTTAACAAACTCTATCTGATGATGGAGAAACAGCATAACCGCGGACAGGAAGGTGCTGGTATGGCGGCCGTAAAACTGCAGGTGGAGCCAGGTAACGAGTATATGTTCCGTGAAAGAGCTGAGGGCTCGGGAGCTATACAGGAGATATTCCAAACTGTGCAGAAGAAGTTTAAGGACTTGACACCTGAGCAGTTGGCTGACGTGGAGTACGCAAAGGAGAAGCTGCCGTTTGCGGGAGAACTGTACATGGGACACCTCCGCTACAGTACAACCGGCAAGAGCGGTATCTCATACGTTCATCCCTTCCTGCGCCGTAACAACTGGAAGGCAAAGAACCTCTGCCTCTGCGGTAACTTCAACATGACGAATGTTGACGAGATATTCAGTAAGATAACCAAGCAGGGACAGTATCCGCGTATTTACAGCGACACCTACATCATGCTGGAGCTGATGGGACATCGTCTTGACCGTGAAGTGGAGCGTAACTTCATCATAGCTCAGGCTATGGGTCTGGAGGGCATGGACATCACGAAGTATATCGACGAGCACGTGGATACCAGCAATGTGCTGAGCACAACCATGCAGGATTTCGACGGTGGATACGTAGTATGCGGCGTGACCGGCAGCGGCGAGATGTTTGCCATGAGAGACCCATGGGGCATCCGTCCGGCGTTCTTCTATACAGACGACGAAATAATGACACTCGCCAGCGAGCGTCCTGTGCTCCAGACTACATTTGATCTCGACAAGGGACAAATAATAGAGCTGCAGCCGGGCGAGGCCATCTTCGTAAGAAGAAACGGCGAGGTTTATCGCAAACAGATAATAGAGCAGAGAGGCGACAGCAAGTGCTCATTCGAGAGAATATACTTCAGTCGTGGTTCTGATGCAGATATCTATAACGAGCGTAAGAAGTTGGGCGAACAGCTGACACCGCAGATTCTGAAAGCCATCGACAACGACCCGCACCATACGGTATTCTCTTACATCCCGAATACGGCGGAGGTGGCATACTACGGTATGCTGACAGGCTTCAAAAACTACATCAACCACCAGAAGGTGGAGAAGATAATGTCGCTTGACCATACGCCATCTAAGGAAGAACTGCAGGAAATCCTTGATGAGTATGTACGTTCGGAGAAGATAGCGTGGAAGGACATCAAGTTGCGTACCTTCATCTCGGAAGGTGCAACGAGAAACGACCTCGCTTCCCACGTCTACGACATCACGTACAACGCCATAGAGCCATACGTGGACAATCTCGTAATCATAGACGACTCCATTGTGCGCGGCACCACTCTGAAGGAGAGCATCCTCAAGATACTGGACCGTCTGCATCCGAAGAAGATTGTCATCGTAAGTTCTGCGCCGCAGATACGCTACCCGGACTACTATGGCATAGACATGGCCCGTCTGGAGGAGTTCTGCGTATTCCGTGCAACGATAGAGTTGATTAAGGAAAGCGGCAAGGAGCACATCATAAAGGAGGTATACGACGCTTGTAAGGAAGAATTGACGAAGCCAAAGACTGAGATGAAGAATCCTGTACGCGGAATATACGAGCCATTTACAATAGAAGAGATAAACGCCAAGATTGTGGAGATGCTGCGTCCAGAGGGTATGACAACACCTGTGGAACTAGTATTCCAAAGTCTGGAAGGACTGCATGAGGCCATTCCGAACCATAAGGGCGACTGGTACTTTACAGGTAAATACCCGACTCCTGGAGGTACGAAGCTCTGTCTCCAGGCCTTCGTAAACTACTACGACAAGTACGTAAAGTAAGTATTTTGATTAGGCATGTCCGTTTCAATACCTACTTATATAAATAAAGGTAAATCCATATACACTACATAGAAAGAAATGAAAAACGTTACGTTAGTTTTGCAAGATGGAACAAAATTCCATGGTAAGTCGTTTGGATATGACAAACCGGTAGCTGGTGAGGTTGTATTCAATACAGCTATGATGGGCTATCCGGAGAGTCTGACTGACCCTTCTTATGCCGGTCAGCTGATGGTGCTCACCTATCCGTTGGTAGGCAACTACGGTGTGCCTGCGTTCTCTTTTGAGGAAAACGGTCTGCCTACATTCATGGAGAGCGACAAGATTTACGCTTCTGCAATAATAGTATCCGACTACAGCACGAAATACAGCCATTGGAATGCCAAGGAGAGCCTTGCCGACTGGCTAAAGCGCGAGCAGGTGCCAGGTATCACAGGTATTGACACCCGTGAACTGACCAAGGTGCTCCGTGAGCATGGTGTGATGATAGGCAAGATAATCTTTGACGACGAGCCAGATAACATCCCTGAGGCTAACTACGAGGGCGTGAACTTTGTGGCACAGGTGTCTTGCAAGGAGATAATCCGCTACAACGAGGGTGCTCCTAAGAAGGTGGTTCTCGTGGACTGTGGTGTAAAGGCAAACATCATACGTTGCCTCATCAACAGAGGTTGCGAGGTTATCCGTGTGCCATGGAACTACGACTATACCGACATGGAGTTCGACGGACTCTTCCTTGCCAACGGTCCTGGCGACCCAGACATGTGTGAGGAGGCTGTCAAGATTATCCAGAAGCAAATGGCAAAGAGCGACAAGCCTATCTGCGGTATCTGCATGGGCAACCAGCTGCTCTCGAAGGCTGCCGGTGCTTCCATCTACAAGCTGAAGTACGGTCACCGTTCACACAACCAGCCTGTTCGTATGGTAGGTACAGACAAGTGCTTCGTTACTTCACAAAACCACGGTTATGCCGTTGACGCCAAGACTCTTGGCGCTGATTGGAAAGAGCTCTTCGTTAACATGAACGATGGTTCCAACGAGGGCATACGCCACAAGACGAAGCCTTGGTTCTCTAGCCAGTTCCACCCAGAAGCATGCTCAGGTCCTGTTGATACCGAGTTTATGTTCGACAAGTTCGTAGAGCAACTCTAATACTCATTAACGCCCCATCATCGAAAATACAAAATGAAAGACGAAAATATAAAGAAAGTTCTCCTCCTTGGTTCCGGTGCACTTAAGATAGGTGAAGCCGGTGAGTTTGACTACTCTGGTTCGCAGGCTCTCAAGGCTCTGCGTGAAGAAGGAGTGGAGACAGTATTGATTAACCCGAACATCGCTACGGTACAGACTTCCGAGGGCGTTGCCGACAAGGTATACTTCCTCCCTGTACAGCCGTACTTCGTAGAGCGCGTTATCCAGGTAGAGAAGCCTGACGGCATCCTGCTTGCTTTCGGTGGCCAGACCGCCCTCAACTGTGGTGTGGAGCTGTTCCAAAGCGGCGTACTCGAGAAATACAACGTGCGTGTGCTGGGTACACCAGTACAAGCCATCATGGACACAGAGGACCGCGAACTCTTCGTCAAGAAACTTGACGAGATTGACGTGAAGACCATCAAGTCGCAGGCTTGTGAGAATATAGAGGAGGCACGTAAGGCTGCTGCCGAGCTCGGCTATCCGGTCATCATCCGTGCTGCTTATGCGTTGGGCGGACTCGGTTCCGGCTTCTGCGATAACGAAGAAGAACTGAACAAACTTGCCGAGAAGGCATTCTCTTTCTCTCCTCAGGTGCTCGTAGAGAAGTCACTGAAGGGTTGGAAGGAGATAGAGTATGAGGTAGTACGTGACCGTTACGACAACTGTATTACGGTTTGTAACATGGAGAACTTCGACCCACTTGGTATCCATACGGGTGAGTCCATCGTTATCGCTCCATCACAGACCCTGACCAACTCTGAGTACCATAAGCTTCGCGCACTTGCCATCAAGATTATCCGTCACATCGGTATCGTCGGCGAGTGTAACGTGCAGTACGCCTTCGACCCACAGTCAGAGGACTACCGCGTCATAGAGGTTAACGCCCGTCTGTCACGCTCTTCTGCCCTTGCATCAAAGGCAACAGGTTATCCTCTCGCTTTCGTAGCTGCTAAGTTGGGCATGGGTTACGGCCTGTTCGAACTGAAGAACTCCGTAACAAAGACAACATCTGCATTCTTCGAGCCAGCTCTTGACTACGTAGTATGTAAGATACCACGTTGGGACCTTTCCAAGTTCCGTGGCGTAGACAAGGAATTAGGTTCTTCAATGAAGTCTGTAGGTGAGGTAATGGCTATCGGCCGCAACTTCGAGGAAGCCATCCAGAAGGGTCTGCGTATGATAGGCCAGGGCATGCATGGTTTCGTAGAGAACAAGGTGCTCGAGATAGACGATATCGAGGGTGCTCTGAAGGCTCCTACGGACAAGCGTGTGTTTGTCATTGCAAAGGCTCTGAAGCGTAAGATATACAACGTGGAGCAGATCCACGAGATGACCAAGATTGACAAGTGGTTCCTGGAGAAGCTCCAGCACATCGTCGACATCGATGACCGTCTGGACAAGTGTACCTCTATCAACGTCCTGGACCGTGACCTCCTCCTTGAGGCAAAGACATACGGCTTTACCGACTTCCAGATAGCACGTGGCGTAGGTCTCGAGAAGGAACTTGGCAATATGCACAAGGCTATCCTTACCGTTCGTGCCTTCCGTAAGAGCATGGGCGTAGTACCTTACGTAAAGCAGATTGATACGCTGGCTGCTGAGTATCCTGCACAGACCAACTACCTCTACCTCACTTACGCAGGTACAGCTCATGACGTTCACTATGAGAACGACCACAAGTCTATCGTAGTACTCGGTTCTGGTGCTTACCGTATCGGTTCGTCTGTAGAGTTCGACTGGTGTGGTGTGCAGGCTCTTAACACTATCCGCAAGCAGGGCTATCGCTCCGTAATGATCAACTACAATCCGGAGACCGTCTCTACCGACTACGACATGTGTGACCGTCTCTACTTCGACGAGTTGACCTTCGAGCGTGTTATGGATATTCTCGACCTTGAATGCCCGCATGGCGTTATCGTTTCTACTGGCGGTCAGATACCTAACAACCTCGCTATGCGTCTGGACGCAGAGAACGTGCCTATCCTCGGTACAACAGCCACGGATATCGACAACTGTGAGGACCGTGCCCAGTTCTCTTCTATGCTTAACCGCATCGGCGTAGACCAGCCAGAGTGGTCGGCACTCACCTCTATGGACGACATTAACGAATTCATAGAACGCGTTGGATTCCCAGTACTTGTACGTCCTTCTTATGTCCTCTCAGGTGCTGCCATGAACGTATGCTCCAACCGCGAGGAACTGGAGAAGTTCCTCCAGCTTGCCGCAAACGTCAGCGAAGACCACCCGGTTGTTGTCAGCAAGTTCATCGAGCACGCTAAGGAGATAGACTTCGACGGCGTAGCACGTGACGGCGAGATTATCGCATACGCAATCTCCGAGCACGTTGAGTTTGCAGGTGTACACTCAGGTGACGCTACCCTGCAGTTTCCACCACAGAAGCTGTACGTCGAGACTGTACGTCGCATCAAGCGTATCACACGCCAGATTGCCAAGGAGCTGCACATCTCAGGTCCTTTCAACTGCCAGTACATGGCTAAGGACAACGATATCCTCGTTATCGAGACCAACCTGCGTGCCTCACGTTCGTTCCCATTCGTATCAAAGGTATTGAAGATAAACCTTATCGACCTTGCTACGAAGGTGATGCTCGGCGTACCAGTAGAGAAGCCAGCAAGCAACCTCTTCGACCTCGACTACGTAGGCATCAAGGCCAGCCAGTTCTCATTCAACCGTCTGCAGAAGGCCGACCCTGTTCTTGGTGTCGACATGGCATCTACTGGTGAGGTTGGTTGTATCGGTCAGGACACTTCTTGCGCTCTGCTCAAGGCGATGCTGTCAGTAGGCTACCGCATTCCGAAGAAGACCGTACTTCTCTCTACAGGTACTACAAAGCAGAAGGCAGAAATGCTTGACGCTGCAAAACAACTCGTAGACAACGGTTACGAACTGTACTCAACACCAGGCACATACACCTTCCTTAATGCAAACGGAATACCAAGCACAGAGGTATTCTGGCCTTCAGATGCCGACAAGCAGCCACAGGCACTCGACATGCTCCACAACAAGGAGATTGACATGGTAGTAAACATACCTGCCAACCTTACCGTACGTGAGCTGGACAACGGTTACAAGATTCGTCGTGCCGCCATCGACCTCAACGTACCTCTGCTTACCAACTCGCGTTTGGCTTCAGCGTTCATCAATGCATTCTGCACGATGACACTTGACGAAATAGCTATCAAGCCTTGGCAGGAGTACAAATAAACATAGGTACAAATATTTCGAAGGAGTATACATAAACACATAATACTCGATACAATATGCAAAATATATTCCGTGGACTGGGCATTGCCCTCGTCACTCCATTCTCAGAGGACGGCAGCGTAGACTTTGATGCACTTGGTGCCATCATCGACTACCAGGTGAGCAACGGTGCTGACTTCTTGTGTGTTCTCGCCACTACTGGCGAGACACCATGTTTGTCGGCAGAAGAACACTATAAGGTGAAGCAGTTCATCGTAAAGCAGGTGGCAGGCCGCGTACCACTCCTTATGGGTTGTGGCGGCAACAATACAGCTGCTGTGGTGGAGATGCTGAAGACATACGACTTCTCCGGCATCGATGGCGTTCTCTCGGTTTGTCCTTACTACAACAAACCTTCGCAGGAGGGATTGTATCAGCATTTCAAGGCAATAGCAGCCGCTACGAAGTTGCCAGTAGTACTGTACAACGTACCAGGACGAACCGGCATCAATCTCAAGCCAGAGACAACATGCCGCCTCGCCAACGATTGCGACAACATCGTGGCCATCAAGGAGGCGAGCGGTTCCATCGAGCAGGTGGACGAGATAATAAAGAACAAGCCTGCCGACTTCGAGGTACTCTCGGGTGACGACTCCATCACGTTCCACATGATAGCGACGGGTGCCGTAGGCGTAATCTCCGTTATCGGCAACGCCCTGCCTAAGGAGTTCTCACGTATGATAAGACTGGAGTTCAACGGCGAATATGGTGCAGCCCAGAGGATACATCATAAGTTCACAGAACTCTACAGCCTTCTCTTCGTAGACGGTAACCCGGCAGGTGTCAAGGCACTAATGTGCGAGATGGGACTTCTGAAAAATGTACTCCGTTTGCCACTCGTTCCGACACGCCTTACCACACGCCAGAAAATAGCTCAGGTGCTTAAGGACCTGAAACTTTAAACGTAGGTGTACAAAACATTTTAATATGGTCACATTAGACCTTATGAACTTCATCGAGCGTAGCATACTGCCAAGGTATGCTGCGTTCGATGCTGCGCATAATATGGGGCACGTCATTACGGTCATCCGCGCCTCCATGAAACTTGCAAAAGTAGTTGGAGCTGACGAGGACATGGTGTATGCAATTGCTGCATACCACGACCTCGGCCTAGAGGGACCGCGTGCCATCCATCACCTTACGAGCGGACGTATCGTAAGGGCGGACAAACGTCTGTTGTCGTGGTTCTCCCCACAGCAGATAAACATCATCGCAGAGGCCGTGGAGGACCATCGTGCGTCCGCTTCGCGTGCTCCCAGAAGCATCTACGGCAAGATTGTGGCAGAGGCCGACAGAGACCTCGCGCCCTCTTCCGTCATGCTACGTACCGTGCAGTTCGGACTGAGCCATTACCCCGAATACGCCAAGGAGGAACATTGGCGACGCTTTCAGGAGCATCTGCTTCAGAAATACTCGCAGGCCGGCTACATAAAATTATGGCTACACGGTACGGAAAATGAGAAGAACCTTGCCGAACTGCGCAGGATAATACAGTCTCCTACGGAATTACGAAAGAACTTTGAGGAAATATTCGACAATGCAAATCAACATCAACACAAAGACTAACTCTTGGCGTGCATGGTTTCTTGCCGCCCGCCCCAGAACGTTGACGGGTGCTGCCGTGCCCGTCATGATAGGTGCTGCATACGCCTGCAAATCGATGCCTGGCACGTTGCAGTCTGCCGTAGAAAGCAGCTTGACACCTATGCTCCTATGCTTCCTTTTCGCATTCCTCATGCAGATAGACGCCAACTTCATAAACGACTACTTCGACTGCGTTAAGGGACGCGATACGGAAGAAAGACTCGGCCCGCCAAGAGCCTGCCAACAAGGATGGGTAACCCTAAAGGCCATGCGTTGGGCTATCGGCATCACAACCGTTTTGGCTTGCCTTGCCGGACTGCCCCTTATAATGTATGGGGGACTGCCCCTGATAGGAGTAGGCGTGTTCTGCGTTCTCTTCTGCTTCCTGTACACTATGTGTCTGTCCGGTTTGGGACTTGGCGATTTGCTCGTTGTCATTTTCTTCGGACTCGTCCCGGTATTCTTTACTTATTATGTAATGGTACCCGAGGGAGAGCTCCGCGAACTTTCCAATTGCGGTCTCGTGGGTGTAGTAGGTCTGGCGTGCGGACTAGTAGTGGACACCCTGCTTATAGTAAACAACTATCGAGACATCGAAGCCGACCGCCGTTCCGGCAAGCGCACCCTCGTCGTGCTCCTTGGAAAGAAAGCATCCGAATGGCTCTACATAGGTGTAGTACCCGTAGCGTTGGTGATGATACTATGCATATTCGGAACGAACAACCTCAATCTGCTCCTCACCTTCGTTGTCTATTTCCTACACGTCAACGCCTGGAGCAAGATGCGTCGGATAGGCGAAGGGAGAGCCCTCAATAAGGTGCTGGCGATGACAGCAAGAAACATTTTAGTTTTCGGCATAATGACAAGTCTACTTATCATTTTGGCGTAAAAAAGCCTTCATTACAAAGGAAAATGGCACAAAATTATAATTTTGTGCAAGTTTTCTTGCAACTCTCATATAAAATATCTACCTTTGCCGTCACCTTAAGTCATGCAAGCGTGAGAAATGCAGACATTACAGGAGAATGGACAAATACAAACCTTGAACATAAACATTTAATTTAATAACGAAACAACAATGAAGAAGTACAATTTCAATGCGGGCCCATCAATGTTGCCACGTGAGGTCATTGAGGCCACAGCCGCTCAGTGTCTTGACTTTAATGGCTCCGGTCTCTCGTTGATGGAGATTAGCCACCGCGCCAAGGACTTCCAGCCAGTAGTTGACGAGGCAGTTGCCTTGTTCAAAGAAATCCTAAGTATCCCTGAGGGGTACTCGGTAGTATTCCTCGGTGGTGGTGCCTCGTTGGAATTCTGTATGATTCCGTATAACTTCCTTGAGCACAAGGCAGCTTACCTCAACACAGGTGTGTGGGCCAAGAAGGCGATGAAGGAAGCAAAGCTCTTTGGCGAGGTAGTAGAAGTGGCTTCTTCTGCAGAGGCTACCTACACATACATTCCAAAGGATTTCGTCATCCCAGCTGATGCCGACTACTTCCACATCACCAGCAACAACACCATCTACGGTACAGAAATCCGCAAGGACCTGGACTCTCCAGTACCTGTTATTGCCGACATGTCTTCCGACATCTTCTCACGCCCCATCGACGTAAGCAAGTACGGCATGATTTATGGTGGTGCGCAGAAGAACCTCGCAATGGCGGGCGTTACTTTCGTTATCGTAAAGGACGACCTCCTCGGCAAGGTGTCACGTCAGATTCCTACTATGCTCGACTATCGCACACACATCGAGAAGGGTTCTATGTTCAATACCCCACCTGTAGTACCTCTGTACTCCGCCCTCGAGACCCTTCGCTGGCTCAAGCGCAACGGCGGCGTAGAGGCTATGGATAAGCGTGCACAGGAGCGTGCAGAACTCGTTTACGGTGAGATTGATCGCAATAAGCTCTTCCACGGAACAGCCAACGTTGAGGACCGCTCCGTTATGAACCTCTGCTTCGTAATGAACGAGGAGTACAAAGACCTTGAGCAGGAGTTCCTCGACTTCGCCATGAAGGAGCGCGGCATGGTAGGCATCAAGGGCCACCGTTCTGTAGGCGGTTTCCGTGCCTCATGCTACAACGCCCAGACCATGGAAGGGTGCCAGGCACTCGTTGACTGCATGAAGGAATTTGAAGCAAAACACTAATGTTTAAGCATGATTCATAATGCAAAATGCATAATTAGACTCCGCTAGAAATTTTAATGGACACATCGTCCGGATGGTAATTATGAATTTTGTATTATGAATTCTGAATTAAAAAAGATTTATCTTTTCGGTTATGACAAAAGTACTGATAGCAACAGAAAAGCCTTTTGCAGCAACAGCTGTTGAGGGCATAAAGGAAGTAATTGATGGAGCTGGTTTCGAACTTGCACTCCTCGAGAAATATACAGAAAAGTCTCAGCTGCTGGAAGCCGTTGCTGATGTTGATGCAATCATCATCCGCTCAGACAAGGTAGACGCAGAGGTGCTCGACGCCGCAAAGAACCTTAAGATTGTGGTACGCGCCGGAGCCGGTTACGACAACGTTGACCTCGAGGCTGCCACAGCCCACAATGTAGTAGTTATGAATACCCCTGGTCAGAACGCCAACGCAGTAGCAGAGCTCGTTCTCGGACTGCTTGTATTTGCCGTTCGTAACTTCTACAACGGTAAGGCTGGTTCTGAGCTGATGGGCAAGACCCTCGGCATCCTTGCTTTCGGCAACGTTGGTCGCAACGTGGCACGCGTGGCAAAGGGCTTCGGCATGAACGTCGTCGCTTATGACGCTTTCTGCCCAGCAGAGGTTATCGAGCAGGCTGGCGTGAAGGCAGTAGCCTCACAGGCAGACCTCTTCAAGGAGGCAGACATCGTCTCCTTGCACATTCCGGCTACCCCTGAGACAAAGCAGAGCATCAACAAGGCTTTGTGCTCTACTATGAAGAAGAACGCCATCCTCATCAATACTGCCCGCAAGGAGGTCATCGACGAGGCAGGTCTGCTGGAGCTCCTCGCTGAGCGTCAGGACTTGAAATACATTACAGACATCAAGCCAGATGCCGATGCTGACTTCCAGAAGTTCGAGGGTCGCTATTTCTCTACCCCAAAGAAGATGGGTGCCCAGACTGCCGAAGCAAACACTAACGCAGGTATTGCAGCTGCAAAGCAGATTGTCGGCTTCATCCGCGAGGGAATCACAAAGTTCCAGGTAAACAAGTAAATCTTTAATTCATAGTTCACAATTCAAAATTCATAATTGCCATTCGGGCGAGGTGCAAATGTCCTTCGTACGGAGTCCAGTTATGAATTTTGAATTGTGGGTTATGAATTTTTTGTTATTAAGCATTTTGCACTTTCAATTATGAATTATGCATTTTGCATTATGAATTAAAAATTATGGCAATAGTAAAACCATTTCGTGGTATTCGCCCACCAAAGGACCTAGTGGAGCAGGTGGAGTCCCGTCCGTATGACGTGTTGGACTCTGAGGAGGCACGTCAGGAAGCTGCTGGCAACGAGAAGAGCCTTTACCACATCATAAAACCCGAGATAAACTTCGAACCCGGTACGTCCGAGTACGACCCCAAAGTATATACTGAGGCCGCAAGACAGTTTCAGCTTTTCCAGAACAACGGTTGGCTCAAGCAGGACGACAAGGAGCAGTACTACATCTACGCCCAGACATCCAGCCTGCCTGCTAACGGCGGCAAGGAGAAGACGCAGTACGGTCTCGTTGTCTGCGCCTATTCGGGCGACTATGAAAAGGGAGTCATCAAGAAGCACGAGCTGACACGTCGTGACAAGGAAGAGGACCGCATGAAGCACGTTCGTGTGAACAATGCCAATATCGAACCGGTATTCTTTGCCTATCCCGACAACTCCACGCTGGACAGCCTCATAAAGAAATACGCCTCGGCTGAGCCTGAGTACGACTTCATCGCCCCGATAGACGGTTTCCGCCATCAGTTGTGGGTAATCTCCGACGATGCAGACATCGAGCTGATAACAGAGGAGTTTGCCGCCATGCCAGCACTCTATATTGCTGACGGTCATCATCGTTCGGCAGCTGCCGCCTTGGTAGGGCAGGAGAGGGCAAAGCAGAACCCTAACCATCGTGGAGACGAGGAGTACAACTACTTCATGGCGGTTTGTTTTCAGGCAAGCCAGCTTACTGTTCTCGACTACAACCGCGTGGTGAAGGACCTCAACGGACTCTCTTTCGAGGAGTTCCTTAAAGCTCTCCAGAAGAATTTTACCGTAGAGAAGATTTCCGGCGTTACAGATGAGAATATCGAGACTGCAGCACGTCCAAAGCACGCGCATCAGTTCTCGCTCTATCTAGACTCCGAGTGGTACTCTCTCGATGCCAAGGAAGGCACATACGATGAGTCAGACCCTATCGGCGTGCTCGACGTTGATATCTCGTCACGTCTCATACTGGAGGAGATACTGCAGCTTGGCGACCTCCGTTCGTCACAACGTATCGACTTCGTTGGCGGCCTTCGCGGTCTCTCCGAGCTGAAGCGTAGGGTAGACTCCGGCGAGATGCGTGCAGCCCTTGCCCTCTTCCCCGTCAGCATGCAGCAGATTATGGACATCGCCGACTCCGGTAAGATAATGCCACCAAAAGCAACATGGTTCGAGCCAAAATTACGCTCAGGACTTGTCATCCATAAGCTTGACTAACAATAGCAATTATGCAACTGCGGGCTAAAAGCCCAAAACTACATAGCCCAGGGCAACGCCCTGGGTTTTTGCATATATGAAACTACTCACCTTGAAAGGGGAAAAGTCCTTAATATTCGTGGCGTTATTTGTTTTGGAACAACTATTTTAAAGCAGACGCAATATTTTGTTGATATAATAGCGTCACTTGCATATTTTTTTGTAACTTTGCAAATAGGTTTTTGTGTGCTATTCTACACAAAGACAGTAATTTCTATACAAAGAAAAATGAATAGTACTAATTAAAAACATTTACATATACCAAAAGAAAAGTAGAATGGAAATTAGAAAAGTAGCTCTCATTACAGGTGTAACAGGTCAGGACGGTTCGTACTTGGCTGAATTGTTGTTGGAAAAGGGATACGACGTGCACGGCACTATTCGCCGTTCGTCTACCGACTTCCGCGAGCGTATAGCTCATTTGGAAGGCCTGCCGAATTTCCACCTTCACTATGCCGACCTCGGCGACTCCATGAGCATCATGCAGGTAATCAGCAAGGTGCAGCCAACAGAAGTTTATAATCTTGCAGCCCAGAGCCACGTGCAGGTTAGTTTCGACTCGCCTGAGTTCACGGCCGACGTTGATGCTACGGGCGTGCTCCGCATCCTCGAGGCCATCCGCCTGTGTGGACTCGAGAAGACCTGCCGCATGTATCAGGCTTCTACTTCCGAGCTGTACGGCAAGGTAGAGGAAGTTCCCCAGAACGAGAACACCCCGTTCCATCCTTACTCTCCATACGCCGTTGCCAAGCAGTACGGTTTCTGGATTGTAAAGGAGTATCGCGAGGCGTACAACATGTTCTGCTGCTCTGGCATCCTCTTCAACCACGAGTCTGAGCGTCGTGGCGAGACTTTCGTAACACGTAAGATTACCCTCGCTGCCGCACGCATCAAGCAGGGCAAGCAGGACAAGCTCTATCTCGGTAACCTCGACTCACTCCGCGACTGGGGTTACGCCAAGGACTATGTAGAGTGCATGTGGCTCATCCTCCAGGCCGAGAAGCCAGAGGACTTCGTAATTGCTACCGGCAAGCAGCACTCAGTACGTGAGTTCGCCCAGCTGGCTTTCCACTACGTAGGCATCGAACTGAAGTGGGAAGGCAAGGACGAAAACGAGAAGGGTATCTGCGTAGAAGGTCCTGAGGAGCTCGTCGGCAAGACTCTCGTAGAAGTATCGCCTGACTTCTACCGTCCAACAGACGTAGTAAACCTTTGGGGCGACCCGACAAAGGCAAAGGCAAAGCTGAACTGGAATCCAAATACCACCACCTTCGAGGAACTCGTCCGCATCATGGTAGAGAGCGACATGGCCAAGGTGGCAGCCGACGATGCCAGCATGAAAGTTCGCACGAACTTGGCTGAGTACCTTGAGAAGGGTATCGTGAAATAGTTTCCCACAGATAACACAGATTTATTTGTCAGACTATGTTAAGTAAAGATAGTAAGATTTATATAGCAGGGCACCACGGACTCGTGGGCTCTG